>NZ_CP064923.1:2242500-2875833 GCF_018336915.1 Acaryochloris marina S15
GAGCTTACAAAATCTTGAGAGTGCGGAGGCTGCGGGAGATCGGTATCCAACGGCTCCTTGCTTAGCTGCTAATGGCATCGGAACGTTAGTGGCTGCGGTCTGTGGCTCTTGTTTCCCGACAACGATTTATATTGGCCACCCGGGCTGGAAAGATATGGGAGCCCGAATTGGGTATTCATGGCTTAATGGTTTGGTCATGGGGATTTTATGTTTAAGCGGCACTCTGGGAGTGATCACATATTTGGTGCCTATTGATGCGGGTATGGCAATAGTGCTTTGGATTGGAATTGTGATTGTGGCACAGAGTTTTACGGCAACGCCTAAAGCTCATGCACCGGCCGTAGTGGTTGGATTAATGCCAGGAATTGCTGCATGGGGGGCATTAATTGCTAAAAATAGTATGCGTGCTGCAGGAGTCGGTACGCCTGAACAGCCCTTTCAACCAGAAGTCTTAGTCGCAAATTTTAAAATGAGTGATACCTTCATTGAAGGTGCATTTGCGCTGGAACAAGGGGTCATCTTGTTGGCAATGATTTTAGCTGCCATTACGGTATATATCATTGAGCAACAATTCGGACTAGCGGCTCTTTGGGCCTTTGGGGCTGCTATTCTAGCTTGGTTTGGATTGATTCATAGTTTTGCTTGGACCCCGACCGATACAGTGGTGGATTTGGGTTGGGGAACGGGAAGTGATTGGGCTATTAGTTACCTAATGTTGGCAGCTCTATTTGTTTTTGCAGCTTGGCTGAATAAGCGTAACAAGCAAAATAAGATTATCTAGATGATTGGAATGAAATCCCCAAAAGAATTAGAGCGGATGGTGATATATACCTGTATTGGTGTTTGGGGAAGCGTGTGCTTTTGAATAGGTTAGTGGATACCTGTTTGGAGTATATGCTTGGAGCTACTCAATGTTCTTTTGAAATTGTAGAAATGTATGGCTTCTTATGATGTAGTTCAAACTTACGGCATTGGTTATCGATAATTCTCAGCATTTTTGTCATGGGCTGAAAATATCATCCTACTGAATCCTAGTACTTAGATGGGACTAAGAAAGAAGTTCGCTAATTGATTATGTGGAAGGAAAAGTAAACTGTGCATTTGGAGTAAGTTTACGAAGATAGCTGAGTGTTATCTCAAAATTAGCATTTTTACCGGTATGCCAGAAAATCTGAGCAGCATGTTGAAAGTCAGTGATAGCACCTTGTTGATCTCCCAAGTTAAGTCTGAGTAGACCTCGATTGCCATAAGCATTGGCATTCTCAGGGTTGAGAGAAATCACTTGGGAATAGGAATGGATAGCCCCCCAATAGTTTTGTTCTTCAGTTTGAGCGGCAGCTAGCTTCATCAAAAGCTCGAAATTTGGGCCGTCTTGCTGTTTCGAACTTTGAGAGTTAGGAGATGATAGTTCTTTCTGGGGGAGGTTGTGAGTGTTATGAGCAGAGCTTGCTCTGAATGCATTCTCGAGACGGCATAGGAGCTGGTAGTCTTTTAATTCGCTAAGGACGTTGATGGTTGAATGGCGGATATCTGGATTGGGATGACAGATGAGTTGATCTAATAAGATTTGGGTCTGGGGTAACTGCATCATATGGAGTGTTCGAAGCGCAAGGTTGTGCCATTCCCGCGTTTCCATTAGTTCTGTGAGGCCTGCAATGGCTTCAGGAGCAACGGTGGCTAACATTTGACTGATTTGATGATCAAACCGATCGTCTTCTGAAGCTTTTAGCGTATCGATTAGGCCAGCCACTAGAATCGTGCGTTCGAGTTTGGCTAGTGCTTGACTTGATAAGTGCTTTAGGGTCGAATCACTATTCTGATGTTGGAAAATGACGAATAGAGTAGGTACCGCTTTTGCACCAAATTTGGGTAGTAATTGGGCGACCTGTTGACGAGAGATGAGATCTTCTTCTGTGAGAAGGATATGAAAGGCTAAGCCTAGGAATCGATCGACATCCCACCAATGTAGGTCAATAGCCTGCATCCTCTCTCCAGCGAGAGGTATAAGTTTTTCAACACATTCAACAAATAAAGAATCCTGGGAGGTTGGAGAACTTGGATTTGTAGGCTGAAAAGCTGACATAAGCTATTTCTTGTATCAAGTTATACTCCTACTTTCTTACAAATAACGTGTTTATGCACGTTTGTGATGAATTAAATGTATGCGTTTCATTACATGACGCGTTTTCTGAATATTGATAAAGAGAGCATATAGCAGAATTCTAGGCGTTGCTCAATGACGGGATGACTCACGGAGGAATAGGTACTTCCCCAAACTTGAGATAGTGGATCAATAGTCGAATTGAATGCTTGAGCATGTCCACCGATTTTGAATAACATAAAGTCTTGCGATGGAGCCGTGCCAAGTAATGTCGTAAACGTGTGTTTTCTCCCTCTACTCGTGTCATGTAGGTCTTGCTAACAATCTGGTCACCCTCTGGGATAAAGCCTGGATAGACGGGATTGCCATCACTGACCCAGAAAAAACATTGCCAACAGACGATTGCTTGCCATAACGGTCGAAAGGTCTCAGCACTATGGTCACCCACAACCCAGCCTAGAATGCCGGGGTGAAAATGATCCACCGCAGTCCAAATCCAGACCTTGTTGCGTTTTTGGCCCACAAAGGTTTCGAGTTCGTCTAACTCTCCTACCTGTGGGATATCGTCGGGGTTATAAGCATCAGGTAATAGAGCACCAACTTGTTGAACCCATTGAATCACAGTAGTATGAGCAACTCCGATGACTCGTTCAATGCCCTGAAAGCCCATCCCATTGACATACATTCTCAAGCACAGGCGTTTCGTCCAATCACTGTATCCACGCTTTGAGTAAGTTGAAAGAAACTGTCGTCCACAGGTCACACAGATATGGTTTTGCTTGCCTCGACGATGCCCATTCTTATGGATATGTTGACCACCACATTCTGGACACTTCATACAGACACCTCATGATGTTCGAAATAGTCATGAGTTTATCCTGACGCAATCAAATTCATCCCGTCATTGAGCAACGCCGAATTCTAGGAGCCTAAACGTTATGCCTATAGAATCTTTACGGCTGAATAGCGCTAGTAGTTTTTCTAGAGTTTGTACAATGTGAGAGATGATCAGTTTTCAAAAGTTTGTATTTTGATGACTTCAAGTTCTAAGCCTGATGAAAGTAAACAAGAAGATAACCTGAAGAACTGTCACCCACCAGAAATAGAAAAAGTCCTCTGTCCACATTGTCTACGCACGGCAACGAATGGAATTAAGTGTCAAGGAATATGTGTTGCGGATAGCGATTATTAAACCCTTTCATTTAATCTTGGGATTTCTTGTTTTTGTGAATATTTGGCTATGGTGAATTTGAGATTGAGTTAAAGAGGATTATGGGTGAAAGAATAGGACAACTGACTCATAGGTTTTTTGCTAATCACTAGTCTTAAAAACTATTTTTTAGCGAAATAAAGCTAGCGTACGGGATATACACGCCCTTTCCAAGCACCGCCTTCTCCTTGCCAATGTTGACGAGCAGAATCAAGGGTTATTAGGTTATAGAGTATTGCAATTAATGGGAGTGAAATGGCCCAGGTGGGGGAAAGTTGATAGAGTCGAATAGTGGGTAGATAGGCCAGGGTCATTAAGACCCAAGTCACTGTTCCTATAAGACTAATACTGATATTGCCAAGATAGAGGCCAAGCACAATACTCATGGGGGGAACCATATAGATCAGGAACATCCCTAGTACAGTCCCTATGAGGAGCAATGTAGAGTAATTGAGTTGTGTGAAGGCTGTGCGGGCGACCATTGACCAGATACTATCAAGGGTGTCGTAAGGCCGTAAGCTTTGGGTGGCGGAGGTTAGCCCGATCCAGATGTTGCGGTTGGGTTGAGATTTGGGTGTTAGTTTGATGGCAGTAGCAAGGGCGCAATCATCAATCAAAGCGTCTCGAATAACTTCGATTCCCCCTATGGTCATGAGAGTTTGACGACGGACTAAAATACAACCGCCTGCTGCTGCAGCCATTTGCTTCTGGGGCTGATTGACCCAAAGGAAAGGATATAGTTTTTGAAAGAAGAAGACAAAAGCTGGAATCAGTAGCTGTTCCCAAATACTTTGGCACCGGAGTCGGACCATCAAGGAGACCATGTCTCGGTTTTCTTGCTCAGCTTTGGTGACTAAGCTTTGGAGAGAATTAACCTCATGCTGAATATCAGCATCTGTAAGTAAGAAGTAAGTTGGGTGAACGGACTCTGCTAGAACCGTTTCTATCCCTTGGTGCATGGCCCACAGTTTGCCAGACCAGCCTGGAGGGAGTGGGGAGGTTTGGATGACTTGTAACTGGTGGTTTTTACCTAAGTCAGTGGCGATTTCCTGGGCGATTTCTCCAGTTCTGTCGGTGCTTTGATCGTCTATGAGCAGGATTTTGAAGGGGCCAGGATAGGTCTGTTGGAGAAGCGATCGCAAACTGTCTGGCAATACTTCAGCTTCATTGCGAGCTGGGACAATGGCACAGACGCTTGGCCATTCTTGTAGGTCTAGAGGAGGTGGCGTGGGGTCTAGGACTTGATTGGCCCGCCAGAACTGGCCTCGGAAGAGGAGGAGACCGACCCAAATGAGACCTGAAAGCAAACTGATGCTGAGCCAAAAGGTTGTGAAGCTCATGCCTTATTTCATACCTAATAATTCACTTCATACCTAAAAATTCAGGCTGAGTTAGCACTGAATATTCAGGAGGGTGTTGAGCAGGTGCCAGCAGGGCCAGTAGTAAGCAGCAAGGGCATCGTCTAAACTCCAAAATTCAGCATAGCTGTCGCTGGAACAATAGCAGCCCACAAACAGCAATAACAAGTCTTGAAACGGAACGGCGTTTTTATTGATGGGCTCGGTGTAGAGCTCGTTGAGGACGTTCTGTAAATAGAGCAGATTGCTGACGATATCGGTGAATAGACTGGCTTCTCCGGTCAACGTGGGCAGGTAGGTGGTGTTGTATTCCTGAAAGAAGATTTGGTAGAGGGCTGCGATCGCAGTCTTTAAACTCGTTTTTAAGCCTAGGGCATGTACCGGATGGCCTGCTTGTCCCCATTCTCGAAGGAGATCCGTTTCTAAAGGGGTTTCTTCAAGGGCAGACAGATGAATTTCTACCAGGGGACGAAGCACTTGCAAAAATAGAAAATCAATATCCGCGAGGGTGAGATCTAGCTTGGTTGGGAGGTCCTTAAAGACAGAGCTGCTGAGAAGTTGATCGGCATGGTGAGGATTGTCCCAAACGAACTTAAACTCAGCTGCATCCGCAATCATTTCGGCGATGAGATGGGTGAAAAGGAGCCCTAATCGCTGCTGGACTTCTCCATGAAAAAATAGATGGGCTTTGGGGTGATCGAGTTCAACTTGCTCCCCCTGGACCTGAAAAAGCATGCGGCAATTGATGGGGCCGTCAGGGGTATAGGCTGTTTCGCCGGCATGGAAGGGTTGACCACAATCTTTGAGAATAGCGTAGTCACTGGAGAATTGGGTGCAGAGGTATTGCCAGTGATGGCCCCACACATCATGAATTAAGAAGGCTTCCATTTTATGAGTGGGGATGATGCCAATGGCTCGACTGAGGACGCGGGCGATATCGGTAGGGGAATCGCCGGTTGCTTGAGCGAGGGCTTTGCACCAATCGGGATCGATATGGGCAGGATGACAGGGACCAAAAGTGGGGAATCGATCAAACTTCTGGTAATGGAATTCATCCAATTGCTGTAAGAAAGATTGTAAAGACTCAGAAAGCTGATCTGGCAGCGCAATGTCAGGATTTGAACTATAAAATTTGCCGTCCTTATAGGGAAGGCAGAAATAGAGTTGGAGGGGAGTGTGGATACAGTCGATGATTGCTGCAGGGATTGCTAGGGGGCCAAACAGAGCCTGGAATAGCAGCAATCTCCCTTGGCAGGAACCCTGAAAAAAGGTCATTGCTGCTGCCATGATCCGTTTTTGTTGAGTCAGTCGTTCGGTAACCTGTTCCTGACTGGCTTGGAGCTGGGAAGCAAAGTCATCAGATAGTTGAAAGAGCTCGCACAGTTGGGAACCCATTGCGGGTTCTTGCAAGATCTTGGGGAGTGGATCTGGGCGGTAATGCTCTAGGGTGGGTGAGTTTAGAGTCCCTTGCCAATTACTGCCGCCAACTTCCTGGTAGGGAACGAGCCTGACGGTGGCTTCTACAAACGCTTCTCGGACGGCTACTGGAATTTCATGGGCGGGGATGGGTTGCCGATGGATGCTATGAGCGAAACTTTGCAAGTCTGCCTGAATGGCAGCCAATCGTTGGGAAGCGGTGCTTGTGTCTTCTTGGCGCGCTAGTTGTAAAGCTTCCGCTAAAAGGCGCTGCCGATGGGAATCAGCTTTGGGGATAGACATGGAGGTGCCCTTTACTTCAGTCCAATCTGGCAAGCTAGGTTAATGCTGGAGCGAAAGAAGCCATTAATCGTCTGTGGAAGCAAGATAAGACTGCATGACCTGGACTTGATTTTTGTCGGGGGATGCATAGTGATGCTGTTCTTTCACAAATGCGATCGCATCTTCCAGGGATAGCCCTTGTTTTTGGGCGACGTGTAAACAACATATGGATGCAGACCTTCCTACACCTGCTAAGCAATGGACATAGACGACGTGGCCTTTGCGCTGCCAGCGATTGAGGATCTTGAGGGCTTGGTCAAATTGCTCTTCTGAGGGAACGCCTCCCGTAAACCCGTCGGGAATGGGGACTCGCTGCCAGAGAAACCCATGTTGAATGTCATCAGGAACCGGCTGCTCACCTTCTTCATTGAGGCACAGAACCGCAGTAATCCCCTCGCGTCGTAGCTGAGATGCTGAGGTGGTTTGGTGGGGAAAGGAACCCACGGCGAGTTGATTCGGTATGATCCAGGAGAATCGTTTGGGCATGGAAGATCGTTTTATCCAGGACGAAAAAGAGATGACAACTTAGGTGAAGATTAAAGCTAGCTCAAATCAGGGTGTCTTGGCTTAGCATTAACCATATCCCCCACTTAAGAGTGATGATGATGGACCCCTCCCCATTGTGACCCATTGCTGGGGCGAAGAGGAATATTTCGATCACATTTCATCCCTATACTGCCCATGACCTTGAGTTCTTTTGCATCTGCTCCTGACTTTGCATCCTTGGAAGCGGCTCTAAAACACTATTTTGGGTATGACCAGTTTAGGGCTGGTCAGCAGCAAGTTATTGAGGCAGCACTACAGCAGCAAGATCTGATGGTCGTGATGCCGACGGGAGGTGGCAAATCCCTCTGTTTCCAGCTACCAGGTTTATTGTTGCCTGGGTTGACGGTGGTGATTTCTCCTTTGATTGCCCTGATGCAGGACCAGGTGACGACCCTGCAGGTCAATGATATTCCAGCAACATTTTTGAATAGCAGTATTGATGCGGCTACAGCTCGGCAACGGATTGCAGAAGTTTTTTCTGGGAAGATCAAGCTGCTGTATGTTGCACCAGAACGATTACTCCATGAATCTTTCCTTAATTTATTGGATCAGGTGCAGGCCCAGACAGGTTTAGCTGCATTTGCGGTGGATGAGGCCCATTGTGTTTCTGAGTGGGGACATGATTTTCGGCCTGAGTATCGTCGTTTGGCCGAGGTGCGGCAACGATATGCCCAGGTCCCTGTATATGCCTTAACGGCCACGGCGACGGAGCGGGTGCGACAAGACATTATCCAGCAACTGCAGTTGCGACAGCCTTTTGTCCATGTGGCTAGTTTTAACCGTCCTAACCTTTACTACGAGGTGCGCCCCAAATCACGGCAAGCTTATGCCGATCTCTATCGGGAGATTCGCCAGCATGGCCAAGACTCGGGCATTGTCTATTGTTTGAGTCGACGGGAAGTGAATGAAGTCTCAGCTCGATTGCAGGCGGATGGCATTAGTGCTTTGCCGTACCATGCGGGCATGAGCGATAAGGCTCGTACCCTTAATCAAGAGCGGTTTATTCGGGATGATGTCCAGGTGATGGTGGCTACGGTTGCCTTTGGCATGGGGATTGATAAGCCGGATGTGCGGTTTGTCATTCACTATAATTTGCCTCGCAATATCGAGGGGTATTACCAGGAGGCGGGCCGGGCGGGTCGGGATGGTGAATCGTCTAAGTGCCTGCTGTTCTTTAGTACGAAGGATATTCACACCCTTGAATGGCTGATTGAACAGAAAGTCGATCCAGAGACAGGCAACCCCTTAGATAATGAACAGCGGATTGCCCGCCAACAGTTACGCCAGGTGATTGACTATGCCGAAAGCACGGTTTGTCGGCGAACGGTACAGTTGGGGTATTTTGGCGAAACCTTTGGGGGAGACTGTGGGGGCTGTGATAACTGCTGCCATCCTAAACCCGTCGAAGATTGGACCATCCCGGCTCAAAAGCTGTTGTCCTGTGTGGCTCGTTGCCAGGAACGATATGGGATGAGCTATGTCATTGATGTGTTGCGAGGCTCACGCAATCAAAAGGTTCTGCAGCGACGCCATGACCAGCTTTCTACCTATGGGATTGGCAAAGACAAAACAGTGGATCAATGGCGATTGTTAGGACGGACGTTGCTGCATCAAGGTTTGGTTGCAGAAACTACCGATGGTTATCCGGTACTTAAGCTAAATGAACTGAGCTGGGAAGTGTTGCGGCATCAACGGTCCGTATTTGTTCCTGTGCCCGTTGCCCCGACTCAGGACAGGCCCAACAATGCTCGCCGGGAAGAGGCTGAAGCCTTGTTTCAACGGTTACGAGAGTTGCGAAAGGAGCTGGCGGATCAGCAGTCTGTTCCCCCGTACGTGATCTTTGCGGATTCTAGTTTGAAGCTGATGGCCCAGCAGCAGCCCCAGACCATGGTGGAGTTTGCCAAGATTTCGGGGGTCGGTAAGCGCAAGCTAGACCAATATGGCCAGCAATTTACGGCTTTTATTCGGTCTCATCGGCAGGAGCAGGGCTTGCCTGTGGTGAGCGAAGCAGATGCAGCTGAGCTGGAGGAGCCTTCGGGGCCAACTACGCTTAAGTTATCGAATACTGTATTGGCGACGCTCCAGCTCTATCAACAAGGAAAGACGCTAGAAGAAATTGCAGCTGGACGAGACCTGAAGGTTACGACCATTGCTACGCATTTGGAAGATTTGATTGAGGCAGGGCAGGTGGGAGAGATTGACGGAGTAGTGGATTGCGATCGCAAACAGACCATCGCCGAAATCATTGAGCGTATCGGCCCCATTTCCCTCACAAAAATCCGAGAGAAGCTGGGAAACAACTATTCCTATGAGGAAATTCGGTTAGTCAGGGCTTGGTGGCAGCGTCAACAGTGAAGATTGATGTTGACAGTGGATGCCCCTGTAATAGAATCTGAAGACAACCCCAGGATTGATGCAACTAGAGTAGAGCACTCCTATGCCGCCATTTTGGCCCCGAGAACCAGATCGCAAGAATGATACCGCTTATCGTCGCTTTGGCGATCGCGTCAATTTGGCGTTTAATATTGCCATTTATGCGACGGCCGCTTCGTCTTTGTGGTTTTTTAAGTTGCTAATGTATCAGGATTGGCCTTGGCTGAAGGGCTTAACCCTAGGCTGGTTGGGGTTTATTGTTCTGCAAGCCATATATGTAATAGCCATCGCTGACTATAGTGATGCAGACGATACCAAACCTATTTTTAAAAAAGATAAGGATATGCTTGCTGAAGAATCTAGTGAGTCCTCTGAGGGGTAAGTATGATTCTGGTGCTTTTGGCATGAAGTCCGTTTTGTTATGGACATTGAGAGTGGATTGTTGCTACCAATCCAGCCAAAAAATGATTCTTACTTCTTGAGGGTTGCCAAGTTTTAAAAGTTCTTCGATGAACCAGTCCCCGTAACCAACAAATTCGCGATAGCTCTCTATCCAGGAAACTTCTCCTCTATTCTTTCCTGGGTTAGGATAAACGCCTTCGTCGTCGGGGAAGTCTTCAGGGAAAGACCCTAAATCTTTAAATAAAGAAGCATACTGACGTTTTACATAGCCCGTCCAAGGTGGAAACTTTTTGTCCCAATTGTAATCAATGACTTCTTGAACTAAAAACCATGTTAAGTACAACCTTTTTATCAAGAAGCTATCAGTTAATCCGGTAAAAAACGCTTCCTTATAGAGAAGATTCATGTCGTCGGGGAACCCGCGAGGCTCGGCAATTGGAACAATCGGTTCAGTATGCCAAAACGGATAGGTATATCGGCGCTCATACCCTACAAGGGCCGTGTATAGGGAATAGGCCGTGCCAGGATAGACACAGGCAACAGGTATCTGTTTGTCCTTTGACCTCTTAGGAGTTGGAATGGGTTCCCAATGTCCTTCTCTCCAAGTCTCTGCGTAAAAATTCCCTTCTCTACTCATCGATACTGGCGAAAATTGATCGGGCTAGGTTGATATCTGATGCATTATCGAAGTAGGTCGCAACCTGGATGTAGCTTTCTTTAGCAAAGACAAAACCATAGAGGGCATGGGTTCCATCTTCGATTAATTGATAGGAGAGTCGATGATTACTGATGTTTGACTGTTCATGCAATTCGAACGCTTCTGTTGAAATGTCCTGTTTTCGTTGAGCTAAGCGAGTGTCGATGGACTCGTTATGATTGTTATTCCATACATTGAAATAGAGGGTCAAGCTGGGACGCCATAGGATGAGAGAACCTTCTTCGATCCGACGATTGAATTTGAAGGGGAGTGAAACTGACCATGTTGAAGTGAGTTGATACTGCCCAGACACAATAGGGTAATTTGGGTGGAGGTTGTTCGTATCAATAGACATTAGCTGCTCTTTATTCAAAGTGACAAGTTAGTGATAGTCAACAATGCTCACACCACAGACACTGCTGTCTAACTTCTCAAAATATCCTTGCCGAAGGAGCAAGTAGTATGACGTGGCCCAATAAAAAGTACGGAACCTTAACAAAAAGGTGTGATCTTTAATACAGATGTGCTAGGGAATAGGATAAGTTTTTTGATTTTTTCCAGAATTGTCATCAATGAAATTTATCCATCCACTCGTCCCTGTAGTAATTACTGCAATTGTTGCCGCTCCTTTTTATAGTGCCCAGGCATTGAATTCAGCGGAAGTGAGTGCGATCGCAGAAGCCGTTACCGTCCGTATCGATGGTCAAAACTCAGGTTCAGGGGTGATTATCAAACGTCAAGATGATGTTTACACCGTATTGACAGCGGCCCATGTGGTGGCCACAGCGGATGAATATGATGTAGTGACTGATGATGATTCACGGTATCCCTTGGCCTACAGTACCGTTAAAAAATTTCCTGGAATTGATTTAGCACTGGTTGAATTTACTAGTTCCAAGCCTTATCAAGTCGCAAAGTTGGGAGACTCGTCTAACGTGAGGGCAGGAGAATCTATTTATGTCTCTGGATTTCCCATGTCTACTGCTGCTATCACCGCTCCCATTTGGAACTTTTCTGAAGGGAAGGTAACGGCAAACGCTAAACGCCCTTTGGCAGATGGCTATGGATTGGTTTATAGCAACAACACCTTACCGGGGATGAGTGGTGGGTCTGTTTTAGACAGCCAAGGCCAACTGATTGGCATTCATGGGCGAGCGGATGGAGAACGGCAGGTTAAACGGACGGAAACGGTGTACGTGAAGACAGGATTTAATCTAGGGATTCCCATCAATACCTTTTTAAGTTCCGTGGGCACGATTAATCCTGATTTAGGATTTTCAGGAAATGTGGCAACTGGGGGAGTTGAATTAACCTCGGATGACTTGTATTTGCAGGGCACGAATAAGTTTCAAGGGGGGAATTACCAAGGTGCGATCGCAGATCTAAATCAATCCATCGACCTCAATCCCCAAAATGCTTTTGCCTTCAACAGTCGTGGCAATGCTTTTTATGAATTACAGCAATACAAAGATGCGATCACTCAGTATGACCAAGCTATTGCCTTGAATCCTGACTATGCCGAAGCCTATTTCAATCGAGGACTCGCTCATAAGCTTGATGGAAATGATGCTCAAGCCCAGCAGGATCATCTGAAATCAAAGCAACTCTTAGGTGGCCAAGTCGAATCACTTCAAAATAAAGCCGATCGCATTCAACAACTGCTCGATCAAAAGCTGAAGCCTTTTGAACTTCGGTAATGATGGGTTGTGTTGGCTACGAAATTAGTTCGATATATTTCCGAAGGATTAGCCACTATCGAGCTTGGGACAGAAGCCCTAGCATGGCGAATTAATAATCAGGGGTTATTCTAGAAAAGACAATCTGGTGAAACTTCGAATTCACCTTAATGGCCCTGAAAAATAGGGGTACCCTAAGCTATGGCAGACCAAATTGCAACTGTAGACGTAGAAGCCCTCGCCGCAGATATTGGTGAAAAAATCTATATTGATGTGGCCAAATGGCATCTCTTTCTGAGTGATGCCCATCTGCATCAGTCATTAGCAGAGCAATTTTGTAACCTTTTGGAAAACGGATTGTTGGAGGAACCCCAGATCCTGCAAGTGTTGTCAGATGTTTCTGTGCCACTGGGGGGTGGTAAATGCAAACTGCCATTGATTGATCTCATGCCTGTCGCAGGCCAACAAGATCTCATGGATATTCTGACTGACTTCCGTCATCGCCTCGAAGAGTCTGGATATAGTTTTTAGCGTCTGAAGTGAGCACTAATCAAAAATTTTCTCGCCAGGTGCGAAACGGCAAAGTCGTTTACGTGCCTACAGCCCCGCATACTCCTTCCCAATCTGCTCGTGCTCAGTCCCCTCGACTGCTGGCGAAACTCCGGTCTAGCCTGAATTTGTTGCTGTTGGCTGGTATCACTACCACTGTAGTGGGATTAGCTTGGTTGAGTTACCAAGTGATTACGGATCCAGACGTGGCTTTTTGGTTGAATCAGTATTTGCCAACGACAAAAGGGAAGCAAACGGCTGCTCATCAACCCCGCACCCTGCAGCAAATTTTAAAGCGTCTCCAGGATCAGAAACAGTCGCCAGGAAAGCCCATTGTGCTAGCGGCTGATAGCAATGCCAACAGTCCGCTGACGGCGACCAAAGATATTTTGATCCCAACTTATAACAAGAGCTGTGCTCAACGTCCCTGCCAGCAACTCCAGTCTTTGCAGGTATATCGTTCTTTAAAGCTGCCATCTCTCCTGCGACTGTTCCAAGGCAAACGCTATTACCGTTTGCTGGATCGGATGACGGTGCATGGCCCCACGGAAGAACAACTGGTTCGCTTAGCCCGTAACCCGCGCTTAGTGACAGGGTCAACCCGGCCTCTCAATTTATCTCGAGTCGAAGTTTATAATCCTGCCCCCAAGCCAGGAGCTTGGTTACGATTGACGGGGCTGAGGAGTGAAGGAAGTGCAACGGCTACCTATGGCCAAGTGTTGTATTTCCATCCGGATGAGGCCCAGCTTGTTTTGATGTTGAATTGGGCGAGTCCATCGGGCGAGTCTCCTCAATGGCGTCAGGTGACGGGTGATCAGCGGCCAGAATTAGTTGTCAAACAAACGGTGGGTCTAGAACCACAATATGCAGTGTATTGGCTTCATCCTGCCCCAACAGGGGACTTGCAGGTCGAACATATCTCCTTAGCCAAGCCTGCCTTTGCTGATCCGGGCTATACCCAAAGTTTATTGTTGGCCCGGAGTGGCTTATGGTCTCCAGCCCAAAAGCGGTTGTTGACTGTCAAAAAACAGCAGTCGCGTCGATGGTCTCCCAAGGCCCAAGCCCAACTGGACTATATCAATCTCCATGCGGCTATAGCCAAGTCTCAAGCTCAACAAATTTCGGCGAGTCGAGTGCAAACGATTGTGGCACGGCTGGTGAATGGAGAATGGAGTGCGGCCCTGAAGTTCTTTCAATCTCCCCAGACGGATCCGGTAGAAGTTAGGGCTTTATTGGCTGCCGATCCGGGGCGCTTATTTGCACGAGTGGAAGCCTTTTTAAAGGTGAATCCCAAGAATCAAGATGCGATCGCATGGGGTACCCTTATGCGACATGTACAGGACGATCCGAAGACAGCCCTAGTCTGGGCCCAGCAGCGGACGGGGAAAAACAAGGCTGCCCTTGAGACCATCAAGAAACTGGTGAAACGTCTGGATCAACCCCGCTATACCCCGAAAGAAGCCCCCGCTAAGCCCAAGCCACAACCTGATGTTCTCAAGGTAAAGCCACCGGTCCAGCCTTCTCCAAAGGTTGTGCCTCCAAAAGCCAAGCCCTCAGGGGCTCAGCTCTCTTCACCTGTGCCTCCTCCAGTGGCCCCTAAACCTGCACCAGTCCCTGAGCAAACTGTACAGCCTGAATCTTCACTACCACCTGAGCTTGCACCTGTTCCGCCAGAAGAGGCTCCAGGGGAATAACTGGAAAGACAGGGCTCGCTTGAATAAGGTATTCTGGATGTTTCCGCTATTTTGGTGCCTTAGCTGTTGTAGTCCCCCAAGCCTGATATAGAGTCTATGTCTACCGATACTGCAAGTCTTAAAGGGAGAGATCTGCTAGGTTTAGCAGACTTAACGAGCCCAGAAATGTATGGTTTGTTGGAGCTGGCGGCTCAAATCAAGGCGGGGCAGGTCAAACCCCATTGTCCCAAGGTATTGGGTTTGCTGTTTACTAAGGCTTCTACTCGCACCCGGGTCAGCTTTTCTGTCGGCATGTACCGTCTAGGGGGTCAGGTGATTGATCTGAGACCGGATGCCACCCAGGTGGGGCGGGGTGAGCCGTTAGAAGATACGGCTAGAGTCTTAGATCGCTACTTAGACGTACTGGCGATTCGCACCTATGAGCAGCAGGATTTGAGTACCTTTGCGAACTATGCTTCGATTCCTGTGATTAATGCCCTGACAGATTTAGAACATCCTTGTCAGATCTTTGCGGATTTACTCACTCTACAAGAGGCGTTTGGGCAGCTAGAAGGATTGACTCTCACCTATTTGGGGGATGGCAACAATGTCGCCCATTCCCTGCTGTTGGGATGTGCCCTAGTCGGGGTAAATATTCGAGTAGCCACCCCTCCGGACTATCAGCCCCTCCCTGATTTTGTTGAGAAAGCTAAGATACTGGCGGGCGATCGCAGTTCCGTACTGATCACCACCGACCCCCAAGAAGCCGTCGATGGGGCTCATGCCCTCTATACCGATGTCTGGGCCAGTATGGGCCAAGAAGATTTGGCCAGCAACCGGATTCCCATCTTTCAGCCCTATCAAGTGAACGAGTCCCTCTTGGCTAAGGCGGATACCAAGGCCATTGTGCTCCACTGCCTTCCTGCCCATCGAGGAGAAGAGATTACAGCAGACGTAATCGAAGGGGCACAGTCCCGAGTGTGGGATCAGGCAGAGAATCGTCTGCATACTCAGCAAGCCCTGCTAGCTAGCATATTAGGCGCTAAGATCGACTGAGCGTTTGGCGGTTCAGCCCCATTAATCCGTGAATGAGTAAGTCATCAGTTCAGCCAGCTTTAATTTCAGCGGTGGTCCCCGATTCGATCGCAGCAGAAGTGGGATTTGAACCGGGCGATCGCCTGGTGTCCATTAATGGCGACGTGCCCCGGGATCTCATTGACTATCGCTTTCTCTGCGCGGATGAATACCTGACCCTTGAGGTCTTGGATGCGGCAGGTCGCCCCCATCAGGTCGAAATTGAAAAAGATTTTGATTCTGAACTGGGACTGGAGTTTGAGACGGCCCTTTTTGATGGGCTGATTCAGTGTAATAATCACTGTCCCTTTTGCTTTATCGATCAAAAGCCTCCTGGTTTGCGATCCAGTCTTTATCTCAAGGATGACGATTATCGCCTCAGCTTTCTGTACGGCAGTTATTTAACCCTGACCAATATCCCCCCCCATGAATGGGACCGCATTGAGGCGATGCGCTTGTCTCCCCTCTACGTGTCTGTGCATGCGACTCATCCAGATGTGCGCATACGGCTGCTGAAAAATCTCCGGGCAGGCCAAATTCTGGACCAACTGCAGTGGTTCCAGCAGCGACGACTCCAAATTCATGCTCAAGTTGTGGTTTGCCCTGGCATCAATGATGGTGAAATCTTGCAGCAAACCATCCTGGATTTGGCTCAATTCCATCAGTCTGAGGTGCCTGCAGTTGCTTCAATCGCTGTTGTTCCTGTGGGCCTCACCCGATTTCGCCCGCCAGAAGATGAGTTGAAGCCGGTTGAACCAACAGATGCTACAGCAGTGATTCATCTAGTTCAGCAGCTACAGGCCCAGTTTCAAAATCAGTTTGGGACAACCTTTGCTTGGCTAGCGGATGAGTGGTTTTTAATTGCGGGACAAGATCTGCCGTCTGAGAGCCATTATGAAGAATATCCGCAAATTGATAATGGTGTGGGTTCAATTCGGCAATTTCTGTCCCAGTTTGATCAGGCGGCTACATCCTTGCCTTCCCATATCCCCGCTGGGAAGGACTTGACCTGGGTTGTGGGTAATACGGTAGAAAAGGCTTTTCGGCCCATCGTGCAGCGGTTGAATCAAGTCCAAGGCCTAACGGTGACTCTGGCTCCCCTCCGTAGTGATTATTGGGGGCAAACGATGACCGTGACGGGACTTTTGACCGGGCAAGATATTTTGTCGGGTTTGCGCCATCAACCCTTGGGGGATGGATTGCTCTTACCGACCTTAATGCTGAAGTATGGGACCACTCAATTCCTGGATGATATGACTGTAGCGGAGTTGTCTGATGAATTGGACGTTCCGATCGGGCTCATTCAAGGGGGTGCCGAGGATGTTATTCGCGCTTGTCTTCAGCAATGAATGGCTCCATAAAATGCCCTATTTATCATGAATAAATTGGGGCGTTTTAGTTTAGTGCCGCAAACGGGGCAATATGATTGGGTGGATTCAAATGCACCTAGGATTTAGCCTCCTGTGACGAAAAAACTGGGCTAAGTTAAGGTTTCACTCCATCCAGGAGGTATGACTCTAAACTTACTTCAAGTTCCTGCATGACGATTAGCAGCCAAGCGTAACAATCTCTTAATGAAATAGAGTATGAGCTGGTTATTGGGAAGAATCTAGAGATACTGAGGCAAAAAGACAAAATTTTAGCTAAGGTTTATTTGAAAAATTTAGATCGACCACACATTTATCTTGTTTAGGTTGGTTTATCGATTGATATTCAGTTGTGAAACGTGATGGCAACATCGGGGGGGTTGGTATGCAGGCTAGTACGCAGATCTTGATGATTGAGGATGATGATCAAGATGCGGAGCTTGTGCGCAGATACTTGGCAGTCAAGCAGGCTTTCCCTGTCCAGATTGAGCGCAGCAAGACCTTGTCTGATGGCATTAATCTTCTCAATCATAGGGAGGGCATTGACTTAATCCTGTTGGATTTGTGTTTATCTGATGCTCAAGGATTAGAGACGTTTTATCAGGTACATCAAGCTTTTCCAGCCAAGCCGCTCATTATTTTAAGCGGCAATACAGATCAATCCGTGGTGGAGGAGGCTCTACAAAAAGGAGCATTAGATTTTCTAGTAAAAGGGCAGTTCGATAGCACATCTCTTTGCCGTTCGGTTCAATATGCCCTGAAACAACCGCATCAATCTGTTGAGATTGGGTATCGAGATCTCACCCTTGATGCTCTAACACGACAGCTAAAAATCGCTCAACAGGAGCTAGAACGACTAGCGGAAGTGGACAAGGTCACCCGAGTATTTAACCGCTGCCGGTTTGATGAAGTTTACCTGTCGGAATGGAACCGCTTGACGCGAGAAGGTTCTCATTTATCGTTGGTCCTGTGTGAAATTGATAATCTGCCGGCCTATCAAGAGCAACATGGGGCTGAAGCTTGCGATTACTGCTTGCAGCGAGTTGCTGAGGAAATTGCCAAAGTCGCTAGACGCCCTGCTGATTGTGTGGCTCGCTATAGTGGGCAAACCTTTATGATTCTGCTGCCCAATACAGATTTAGCCGGCGCAACCTATCTCGCAGAAGCGATCCGCACGGGGGTACGGTCAGTGCCGTTCCCCCCTGAAGGGCTCGGTGTAACGAATTCTCCGATCACCCTGAGTTTAGGGGTGGCTTGTCAAATTCCTCGGGCAAAGGTTGCGCCTTCATTGCTGATTGAAGCAGTGCATCAAGCCCTCCATTTTGCTCGCGAACAAGGGAAAGATCGAGTCCAGATTCATCATACGGGTTGTGCAGATCCAGACTTGCACTCCAACCAGACCTTGCATTGGGTGAGCCGATTATTAAAGGCCTTAGACAAGGACCAATTCCAGCTCTATGCTCAGCCCATTTACCCCCTGAGTCGGGGGCAAAAGGCTTGCAGTTATGAGATTCTATTGCGGTTACAGGATCAGCCTGGTATTGTTTGTTCCCCCAGTTTGTTTTTACCCATGGTGGAACAGTATGACTTTATGACTCGGATTGATCGATGGGTGATCAAAAACTTGCTGGCTAATCTGGAAACGATGCCCTCTTTGGATGAGCTGGATGCTCGGTTCTTTATTCACCTGTCGAGTGCAACCTGCCGAAATGGAGAGCTGTTTGAGTTTTTGGATAAACAGTTCTCTCATTCCAATCGTCATGTGCAGCGATTCTGTTTTGAGGTGACTGAAAACGTAGCCCTGAGTCATTTGACATCGGCGGTGGAATTGAGCCGTTTTCTCAAATCAATGGGATGTCAGATCGCTCTAGATAATTTTGGCAGTGATATGTCTGCTTTTATGAATTTGAAACATCTACCCGTCGATTTTGTGAAAATCGATGGGTTGCTGGTCCGAGATATTGCCCAAGATCAGATTTCTCGGGGCATTGTCGAGTCGATTCATAATGTGGCTAAGGTGATGGGGATGCAGACGATTGCGGAACATGTGGAGTCTGATGTCGTTCTGGATGCGATCTCAAGTGTGGGCATTGATTATGCTCAAGGGCACTACTATGATCGTGCCAAGCCTTTACTCGATGTAGTGTCAGTGACTCGCTGAACTCTCTAGGGCTGGGAGTATTGTTCAGACTTTTTTTGTGACTCGTTTTTTTCACCGAGCACAGATCCTGATTTCTATGATCTTCTGGGATTTAAGGTTGTAGGCTAAGTGTGGGACCCATGCTGATGGTTGCCCTTAACGGAAAGTCTGTAGAACATACGCACGACATCTTTTATGATCAGAAAAATTTCTTTTCTCTGTGCAGGTCTTCTGGTGGCATTGGCCCTGGGAAGCTGTAGTAGTTCTGAATCCGCCGGAGGCCGATTGCAGCAAGTTTTAGCCCAGAAAAAGGTGCGCTGCGGTATCAGCGGCGAGTTGCCGGGCTTTAGCTTTGTGGATGAAAAAGGCAATTATTCAGGACTAGATGTGGATATCTGTCGTGCGATCGCAGCTGCGTTATTTGATGATCCTGATGCGGTGGAGTATCGTCCTCTAAATGCCAAAGAACGATTTGCCGCAGTTCAAACTGGGGAGGTGGATGTTCTCAGCCGGAATACGACCTGGACCCTTGATCGAGATAGTTCAGTGCGGATGGCATTTGCATCTGTGGTGTTTTATGACGGCCAGCGCATAATGGTCAAAGCGGATAGCGGTATCAAGACTCTCAAAGATTTCAAAAATCGGACGGTTTGCACTCAGACCGGCACCACCAACGAAAAGAATTTAAAGGATCAAATGCGGAAGCGCAAGGTGGACTATAAGCTTGTGGTTTACGAAGATATTAATTCTGCCTATGCCGCCTATGCAGAAGGTCGTTGCGATGGTGTGACCTCTGATCGGTCCCAGCTCATCTCCCGCCGAACCTCACTGCCAAAGCCTAATAGTCATACCATTCTGGATGAGGTCTTATCTAAAGAACCCCTCGCACCTGCTGTTGCAGATGGGGATGTGGAGTGGGCTGATGTGGTCCGCTGGGTGGTCAATGCCACAATTGAAGCAGAAGAGTTGGGCATTCAACAAGATAATTTGGCGTCTTTTGCCGAAAGTGATGATCCCGTTGTTAAGCGCTTCTTGGGCATTGAGGAAGACCTAGGAGCCAGCTTAGGTTTGACCCCAGATTTTGCTGCCCGAGTGGTCAAGCATGTGGGTAACTACGGTGAAATTTACGATCGCAACTTGGGTCCTAATACTAAACTGAATGTGCCGAGAGGCGAGAATCAACTGTGGACTAAAGGGGGATTGTTATACTCTCCTCCATTTCGTTAGTGGGAGAGCTTAGGCTCTCTCGTACTCTACATAGAAAATCCTGTGTTTAGTGTTTTCCTAAGATCCTCTGGTGAAAGCCTGAGTTTCCAGGAGTAATGTTCTTGAATCGTTGAGCTGACCGACTAAGCAGAGCTTGACGTAGGAATTATCTTGGACAAAGACTTTGAGGCCTTTGCTGGTTGAAGGGCTGTTCCCGCTGCCTGTACAGGTAGGATCTACGCTTGCGATCGCATCCACCAACGCATATGTGGACGGTCCAGCCAGTGCTGGTGCAATTTGCTGGCGATAAACAGTTCTTGGTCCTCTCCATATGGCACTCGCACTTTTCGGAGCCGTATAATAAGCAAATTCAAATTCTTGCCTCGTGGCTCCTTCACCTTCGACTTTTGTTAGCTTAAACACTCCTAGATAATTAGGTCTCGAAGGAATATCACTGACTGATACCGACGTAGCAGTTTTAATATCATTGACGATAAAGTCTAAAGCTCTATTCAGTTCCGACTGTCGTTCTGCTTCAACTGTATTGCGTTCGTTGGCTCTCAAGAGCTGAATCAAACCAAGACCCGCTAGGGTAATCACCAAGCTCAGAATTAGGGATGCAACTAATAATTCTGGCAGTGTAAAGCCATTAGAACGGCCTCGATCAGGGAAAGTAGTTCTTGGTAAAAGCAAGACAAGCCTGACTGGCGGAGTTAAGGTCTTCTGCATTTGTCCACTCCCAAATCATAGTTGCCGGTACGCATAAGGCCAATTCCTGTAGAGATTGAGAGACATTTGGGCCTAACAGAACTATTAGGGATAGAAACCCATAGTGTAGTCCCTGGAGGGGTATATAATCCCTTGAAGTTGAAGGATATATCGTGAGGAGCGGAATGGTTATAGTAGATAGTTACATCTTCAATTTGGCGACTCCCTGTAACTAGGCAGTTTCCAGAAATACTTTGATCAATCCCTTTTGGAATCGTGACAGTACAATCCTGACTTCGTTTGATGGCTTCCCTTTGGGTTTGCTTAATGGCCCCTTCAATTTTGGCGAGAGCATCATCCACTTTTTTCTGATTGAGCCAACCCAAAAAACTGGGAGCGGATAAGGTCGCAAAGATACCAATAATGACGACTAGGACAATAGTTTCAGTTAGCGTGAAACCCACTGCGGTCTGTTTGCGTCTTGGAGTGAAGGGATAATAGTGGTGTTTCAATTTTAATGATATTTAGTGAAAAACTTATATGAGTTGTAGAAGCATGACACTCATTTTTGGAGGCAATAACTGTGCTTGATAGATTGTTTTTTACGTTTATATTCTGTCTCTTATCTTGTCTCAACTACAACAAACTTTATTTGACTTAATAATTTTGCTCAAAAAACAAAAGTTTTGGGTGGACTGCTGAACGTGTGGCCTAGGCTCAATCGATATTGAAATTAATGTTGTTAGGCGTAAGTGCGGTCAAACTCAGAATTCAGTACTGACTGGATAGACCCTGGCAAATCCCTTGTGAACCCTATGACGCGAACTATCGTAAATATGACTCGAAATTTGGCTCAGCCGTTCCCCTCTCCATTAGGACTATTCAAACGTCGTTGGTGGGTGCCCATTTTGGCAAGTGCCAGTGTGTGTCTGATCTTCGATGGAGTCGTACTGGAGCCATTTACAACATCTTCTGATGGGAATAGCTCTGGTCGGGTATGGGCTCAAGCTCTTAATACACAACCCCTTAATCCCCGCATCAAAGTCAGTATTCAGCAGCGTTTTGGTCGCAAACCTACGGATAAACTGACGGTTCAAGCCCTTCCGGGGGACAAACTGACGCTTCAATTTACGACGGGTAAACAGCTACAGACCTTGACTACGGATAAAGTAGAGTTTGCCATTACGCCCATTCCTTTAAAGCAGCCTCGATGGGAAGAACGGGTGGTCTTGAGTGTTCATCGTAGTTTTGAGACAGCCGAAACTAAAGCGAATGAATTGAAGGCTTTGGGGATTCCGGTGGAAATTGCCCAGCCCAAGCAGTGGCAGGTATGGGCCAAGCGCGATCAATATCCCACCTCAGCCGATCGGATTTTATTAATCGATACCCTTAAGCAGCAAGGCTATGACAATGTATTTCTGCATCGGCGTCGATTACGTGACAAGCCTCAGCTTAGTTTTGTCACCAATGGGACTCAGTACAAACGCAGTATTGTCAGTATCACCAGCAAGAAACAGCAGTTTCAAGTGGGTGAAGCGTTGCACTACGGCAGTTTGAGGTTTCAGCCCAATACCTATGGGACCTATACCCTGGTGAATAAGGTGCCAACGGAAACCTATCTTCGGGGGGTTGTTCCCTATGAAATTGGTTTTAATGCACCCACAACCGCCATTGAGGCGCAAACGATTATTGCCCGTACCTATGCATTACGTAACCTTAGGCGCTTTCAGATCGATGGGTATGAGTTATGTGCGGATACCCAATGCCAAGTTTATAAAGGAATCGCTAAAACCGATCCCATCGTGGATCGTGCTATTAAAGCAACAACAGGACAGGTGCTAACCCACAAGGATGAATTAGTGGATGCCCTCTATTCTTCCACTACGGGTGGAGTGACGGCTGCTTTTCAGGAGGTTTGGGAGGGAACACCTCGACCTTACCTAACGGCTAAAATTGATGCCCTACCCCGAGGAACATGGGATTTAACCACTCGCAGCTTGGCGGAAGAGTCGAATTTGAAAGCTTTTATTAACCTTAAGCAAGGTTTTAATGAAGCGTCTTGGAAGACCTTTCGCTGGCAGACAGAAACGCCCATCACCGAACTCAATGGATTTTTGCGCAAATTTCTACGTCAGTCTAAGCATCCCTTGGCTAATTTCAAAACCATTCAAAAGCTGGAAGTGATTGAGAGATCCCACGGTGGCAGGGTCCAGAAGCTGCAGGTCACAACGAACTTAGGCAGTCTGACCTTAACCAAGGATGATATTTTACGGGGATTTGAAGCGCCCAATAGCTTGCTCTTTTACGTTGAGCCTAGGTATCAAACGGTGAAACCTCAACCTTCTCCCCCAGTAGACGCGACTCAATCCAAACCAGAATCGATTTCATCGGTGCAGCCGATCCGTCCAACGGCGGCGGCTAAACCTCGGAAAATGCTCAAGGGATATGTCTTTGTTGGTGGGGGCTTTGGACATGGTGTGGGCCTGAGTCAGACGGGATCTTATCACCTGAGTAATTTAGGCTGGTCAGCGACTAAAATTCTCAATTTTTATTATCCTGGGACAACAGTTCAACCGTTGAATGACAGCATTGTGTTTTGGCAGCAGCCATCTACTCCTGTGGTTCCTAGTCAATCGGTTCCCGCTGAACTCAAGCCGCAGAGCAATCAGGGTAACCGGCTCATTAGCCAGAAGATGCCGTTCCTGAAATCGTTCCAATGGGTCTTTGACTGGATACCTTTTTTGTAGGGAGACTGCAGATTTAGATTGAGAATCAGAACTGAAGCTTAGGAGATGCGGGACACTGGCTGGGCTGTGGTTTCCGATTCTACGGAGACCACTGGGATATCTGGGGTAGATGCAGAATCGGGTGATACCATCCGCGATCGCAAACTGATCAACACTGTTTTAATCACCACAGCTGTCGGCACTGCAATGACAACCCCAATTAACCCGCCAGCTTTTGCACCAATCAAAATTGAAATGAACACCCAGGCTGGATTTAGCCCTGTCATGGTTCCCAAGATTTTGGGGGCTACCAAGTTATCTAAAATTTGCTGAACCACCACTGCTGCAGCCAAAAGTTTGAGGCCCAGCCAGATATTTTGCAGGGTCACCAAACACGTCACTAGGATAATGCCGACGGTTCCTCCAAAAGGGATAAGAGCCATTGTGCCAATGGTGAGACCGAACAGCAGGCCAAAGGGCACTTTCAGAATTAAAAACGTGGGGACTAGAACTGAAGTCATACAGATGCCAAACAGCAGCTGACCAATAAAATAATTCTGGAAGCTAGACCGGAGGGTTTCGGAAACAGGCTGTTGACTTTCTTCGGGAAGCCAATCAATCAAACTGTCCCAGAGTGCATCACCATGCTGAAGTAGATAAAAGGTCAGGATAATCGTCACGAGGACATCGATTAGAATATCTAGAAGGCTGCTGACCGTTCCTAGGGCAATGTTGAGCAGACTTTTGGTAAGGGTTTGGAGTTGGCCCTGGAGCCGATCAAAGGCTTGGACGGCCAACACATCTAGATTTAGAGAGACCCCTCGTTCCTCCACTTGTTGGCTGAGCAAGATCAGCTGCTGGCGGCCTGATTCCAACCAGTCGGGTAAACGATTCGCTAGTTGTTGCGCCTGATTGAAGGCAATCGGAATCAGGACAATGCCGATGCCAAAAAGAATGGAAATGGCCAACAACGCCACAATAATCGATGCGGGTTCTCGCCGCAGTCCCCGCTGGACGCACCAGCTCACCGGGTAGTTGAGGAGAAATGCCAGCAGCGACGCCACGACAATAATCCCGATTAACACCCCAAAGTAATTGGAGATAGACGCTAAAGTCCAAAAATTGAGGGCCAAAATCGGTGCGGCTAAGCCGATCATTAGGAGGCGAGAGGGTACAGATAACTTCTGCCACCAATGAAAATAATTGGGTTTATCCATGCCTACTCTCCTGTACAGAGGAACACTTACAGCGAGGGAAGAATAATCTGAGCCAACCTTCCTGGTGATTGTCAACCACTAGGTCACTGCCGTCAAGCTGTTTCACCATGGTTAGTTCGGCACTGAAGAAGAGAGCAGAACTTCGATGCGTTCCCCAGGAGAAGGATTCAGCACGTGGGTCTCACAGCTATTCTCTTCCAGGCGCTCACGAAATTCATCAATCGTACCTTCCATAGTCAGCAATTTGTCCAATATGCCGCTGTATTCAACCTCACCCCCCGAGGCAGTCGGCAGAATAAATTGGGGTTGGAGCTTCTTGATCACCTCTAGGGCAAAGTCTCCTCCTTGGATAAAAGGTCCCAGCAGCGGTAGTACTAAATCCTGAATAGGAGCAATAATCACATCCGCCGCTTCCAGCTGGTCGATGGCTGCAGCATGGAAACCGTGGGGTTCATAGTAGAGTCGGCTCTGGGATGCCTGGTCAGTGAGAACTAAGGCATTCTCAACTAGAAATGGTCCAATGGGTGAGCCGGGTAAGGCCTGAATTTGGAGGCGGTCTGCCCAAGTGATGGTCTCACCATGGGCAATACTAGTGACTTTGGTATAGCCTAGTTCTTCCACTACTTTGGTGGCATTTTCAGAAGCAATGACCGGAATGGTGTGGTCTAACTGCTGCAAAGTAGGGACATGGGCATGATCGGGTAGCCCCTGGGAGAGCAAGATGAGATCAATCGAATCGGGAATATCGAGGGTCGTGGCGCGTTCACCTTTGAAGAACCAAGGCTGATTCCCAAAAACTAAAGGCCCAACCAACCAAGGATCTAATAGAATCCGTTGTCCGGCTATTTCGATCAGCCAACTATTGGAATCCATCCAGGTTAAAAACATTGTTACTTTAGGGAACTTAGTACATCTTCCATGGTACGAAATTCCAGCTATCCCTTCACTATTTGCTGAAAATCAACTTTAGAAAGCAGTCAGTGGAGGTAGTTATAGGGGGGCTTCTAATTTCACCGAACCAAGATACCCAACTCTGATGATGTTGGCATATCCAGAATTCTTGGCCTCATCAACTGGATGCCTGGAATTCTCTTAGATTGGCCCCACCTATGAGTTAAATAGATTAGAGTAATGTAAAGAGAGGTTAAGTTGTTTGACCTAAGTTTAATCTAGTGTGTTGATGCCTAAGGCGATTGTAAGTAACCCATGCGCGTAATCTTAATGACTGGCAAAGGTGGGGTTGGCAAAACCTCCGTTGCTGCTGCTACCGGACTCCGCTGTGCCGAGCTGGGTTACAAGACCCTCGTTCTTAGTACTGACCCTGCCCATTCCTTGGCTGATAGCTTCGATATGGAACTGGGCCATGAAGCCGTGGAAGTCAAACCTAACCTGTGGGGTGCTGAACTAGATGCCTTGCTCGAATTAGAAGGGAATTGGGGGGCTGTCAAACGCTACATTACCCAGGTGCTGCAGGCCAGAGGTCTTGACGGGGTTCAGGCTGAAGAACTGGCCATTCTTCCTGGCATGGATGAGATTTTTAGTTTGGTGCGGATGAAGCGTCACTATGATGAAGGCACCTATGATGTCTTGGTGATTGACTCTGCACCGACCGGAACAGCCCTGCGTCTCCTCAGCCTTCCTGAAGTGGGAGGGTGGTATATGCGCCGCTTCTACAAACCCTTCCAGCGGATGTCTGTGACCCTTAGGCCCTTGGTAGAACCTTTTTTCAAGCCTATTGTGGGATTCTCGCTTCCAGATGAAGAAGTGATGGATGCACCCTACGAGTTCTATGAGCAAATTGAAGCCCTAGAGAAAGTATTGACGAACAATACCCAAACGTCAGTTCGCCTGGTCACCAACCCAGAAAAAATGGTGATCAAAGAATCCTTAAGAGCCCATGCCTATTTGAGCCTGTACAACGTCTCGACAGATATGGTAGTGGCCAATCGGATCATTCCTGACCATGTTTCCGACCCCTTCTTCATGCACTGGAAACAGAACCAAACTCAGTATCGCCAGGAAATTCACGATAACTTTCAGCCCTTACCCGTCAAAGAAGTCCCGCTCTTTCAAGAGGAAATGTGTGGGTTAGAAGCCCTAGAACGTCTGAAAGAAACCCTGTATGACCAAGAAGATCCGACTCAGGTCTATTACAAGGAAACGACCTTGAGGGTGGTTCAAGAGCAGGGGCAATATAGTCTTGAGGTGTATCTCCCAGGAATTCCCAAAAATCAGGTGGAATTGAGCAAAACGGCTGACGAGCTAAATATCAGAATTGGTAATCACCGCCGCAATCTTGTTCTTCCCCAGGCTCTTGCTGCAATGCAGCCTGCTGGAGCCAAGATGGAAGAAGATTACCTCAAAATTAAATTTGCTGCTGCGGCTTAGCTGTTCGAGCCTGGACTACTCTATCAATCGCGCCCCCGCAATGTCATAAGATAGTTGAGCAGATTTTTTTGGCTCAGAACCCTTCATGAATTCATTGCAAGATAAGGTCGCAATCGTTACGGGTGCCTCTCGAGGGATTGGACGGGCTACGGCTTTGGCCCTAGCGGGTGAAGGGGCAAAGGTTGTCATTAACTATGCCAACTCCAGTGGCGCGGCTGATGCTGTGGTGGCTGAAATTACAGGTAATGGAGGGGAAGCATTAGCCCTCCAGGCCAATGTGGCGGAAGCGGATCAGGTAGACACGCTGTTTAAGTCTGTGTTGGACAAATGGGGGCGTGCCGATGTGTTGGTGAATAATGCAGGCATTACCCGAGACACCTTGCTGCTGCGAATGAAGCCAGAAGATTGGCAGGCGGTCATTAATCTCAACCTTACAGGGGTCTATCTTTGTACCCGAGCGGTGAGCCGGGTGATGCTTAAACAGCGGTCCGGCCGAATTATTAATATTGCCTCTGTGGCGGGTCAAATGGGAAATCCCGGTCAGGCCAATTACAGCGCAGCCAAGGCGGGGGTCATTGGTTTTACGAAGACTGTGGCCAAGGAAATGGCTTCCCGGGGGGTAACGGTGAATGCGGTAGCTCCTGGATTTATTGCAACGGATATGACTGAGGGGCTAGAGTCCGAAGAAATTCTCAAATTTATTCCCCTAGGTCGATATGGCCAGCCTGATGAAGTAGCAGGTATGATTCGGTTCTTAGCAGCTGACCCTGCTAGCGCCTACATTACGGGCCAGGTCTTCAATGTAGATGGTGGAATGGTGATGGCTTAGGCGATTTTCCTATGGGTGGGGATAGGATAGCTGTGACATCCCCCTTTATTGTGTAGTATTTTAAAGTGTTCTTAATGAAGTTGGGCTTGTTATCAAGTCAGCTTGAGGGTATTTTTTGCCTGGGGCACGCTTGTTAGGATCGTTTAATAGTTTTTTGAACTATTAATTAAGACAACAAGACTGAAATTGTTTAACGTTTGACTAGGTACCTGCGAATGGCTGTTTCCGATCGCAAACTCCAACTGCTTGATTTTGAAAAACCCTTAGCTGAGTTAGAGGATCGAATTGAGCAGATCCGTAGCCTCTCTGAGCAGAATGGGGTGGATGTCACGGATCAAATTACCCAGCTAGAAGGTCGGGCTGACCAGCTTCGCCAAGAAATTTTTAGTAGCTTAACCCCGATGCAAGAGCTGCAGCTGGCTCGGCATCCTCGGCGCCCTAGTACATTGGACTATATCCATGCCATCAGTGATGAATGGATGGAATTACACGGCGATCGCCGGGGGTATGACGATCCCGCGATTGTGGGGGGTGTGGGTCGGATTGGTGGCCAGCCTGTGTTGATGTTGGGCCATCAGAAGGGACGTGACACGAAGGATAATGTGGCCCGCAATTTTGGGATGCCTTTTCCGAGTGGGTATCGGAAAGCCATGCGGTTAATGGATCATGCCGATCGATTTGGCTTGCCTATCATTTCTTTTATTGATACCCCTGCGGCTTGGGCGGGGTTAGAAGCTGAACAGTTTGGTCAAGGTGAAGCGATTGCCCTCAACCTCCGGGAAATGTTCCGTTTGGATGTGCCCATTATCTGTACGGTAATTGGGGAAGGTGGTTCTGGGGGCGCCTTGGGAATTGGTGTAGGTGATCGGCTACTGATGTTTGAACATTCGATCTATAGTGTGGCGCCACCAGAAGCTTGTGCGGCGATTCTTTGGCGCGATGCCCAGGAAGGCCCCCAAGCGGCTGAAGCCCTCAAAATCACAGCAACGGACTTGCAAGAATTGGGGATAATTGACCAAATTTTAACTGAGCCTCCTGGAGGAGCCCATGTTGACCCCGTTAAGGCTGCAGATATCATTAAAACTGCAGTTTTAAGTAATTTAGAAGAGTTATGGCGTCTGAGTCCCCAAGAACGCCGCCAACAGCGTTATCATAAGTTTCGGAATATGGGGATTTTCTCTCAGGTTCCTTGAGTATGCGCTCCATCTTGGACCAGTGGTATGATTACAAAGTCGCAACATTTGTTTACAATTAGCGTAAGCTTACGCGCAATGACTGCCTCTCATTTGCGCTGATAGCTTCAAGGAGTCTACATCCGTCTTTTAAAGTCCCTTGCCTGTTCAATTCGCAGAAGTGTTTGTGGTTGGGCAAGTTTTTACCGAGTATTGATTTTAGGTATTTTGCATGACTGCTCAACGGAAACTGCGCGCTCTGATTACCGGAGCGAGCAGGGGTATTGGTCGGGCAACGGCCGAAGCATTTGCTGCGTCCAATATTGATTTGGTATTAGTCAGCCGTTCTCAAGCTCAACTGGATGAATTAGCTCAGACCCTCCAAAAACAGGGGGTTGAGGCCAAGGCTTTTGCTATTAACTTGTCTGAAGTTGGCCAGGTAAAGTCTCAGATGAGTCAGCTTTTGGATCAGGTTGGCCCCATCGATATTTTGATTAATAATGCTGGGATGGGTTATACCGGCGAACTGATTGATATGCCTTTGGCCGATTGGCAAAGGGTGCTCGATCTGAATGTGACGAGTGTATTTGAATGTGTGCAGGCGGTGTTGCCAGGGATGCGATCGCAACAGCAAGGCACCATTATCAATGTCGTTTCCATTGCGGGGCAACAGGCGTTTCCTCAGTGGGGTGCTTATTGCGCCAGTAAGTTTGCCTTAATGGGTTTAACCAAATCTCTGGCCCAAGAAGAACGACCCCATGGAATTCGGGTGACGGCCGTTTGTCCGGGTTCAGTGAATACCCCTTTATGGGATACAGACACCGTGGATGCTGATTTTGACCGCACCGCTATGCTCAAACCAGAAAATGTGGCTCAATCAATTTTGCATATTGTGCAGATGCCTCAAAATGCAGTGATAGAGGAACTTGTCTTGATGCCGAATGCAGGGACCTTTTGATCCTCCCTCGTATAACCCCCAACTTTTCTGCCAAATTTCATACAATTAATTGAAACAATGACTACTTTGTCCTCTAAACCTTCTGATTCAGCTAACTCTTCTATGAACACAACTTCTAATAACTCTCAGCTTCGTCCAGATCGCAGCTTATCTCAACGGGCAAAGGAGAAAGAGACCCATCGTCAATCCAGCCAAGAAGAGATGATGGGAGCAGTAGAAACCATGCTGTTAGGGGTGGGTGAAGATCCAGAGCGGGAAGGCTTACTGAAAACGCCGAAGCGAGTGGCTGAGGCCATGCGGTTTCTCACCAGTGGATATCAGCAGTCCTTAGAAGAGTTGGTGAACAATGCCATCTTTGATGAAGGCCATGATGAGATGGTTTTGGTCCGGGATATTGATGCCTTTAGCTTGTGTGAGCATCATATGTTGCCTTTTATTGGCAAGGCCCATGTGGCATACATCCCTAATCAAAAGGTGATTGGTCTAAGTAAGCTAGCTCGCATTGTGGAAATGTATTCTCGCCGCTTGCAGGTGCAAGAAAGACTAACTCGTCAGATTGCAGAAGCGGTGCAAACAGCTTTAGAACCCAAGGGTGTGGCCGTGGTAATGGAAGCAAGCCATATGTGTATGGTGATGCGTGGGGTGCAAAAACCAGGCTCTTGGACAGTGACTAGCTCCATGGTTGGAGTCTTTCAGGACGATCATAAAACTCGGGAAGAGTTTCTCAATCTGATTCGGCATCACCATAATTTCTAGGTTGGGATGGTAGGAACATGCAAGTCCGTCCCCTCTTCAGGGCATACTCAGGGTTGATACGCTTTTGATGAGGGGGGATTCCTCCGCTGTCGCTACTGTTGGAGTTATAGATCATGGGCAACCGTCGGCTGAGAAAAATGGGTCGTAAAGTTGCGATCTCTTTTTTGATTGGGAGTCTTGCTACGTTCCTAGCTCCATCAGTAAGAGCTGAGAAACCTGAGCATTTGCAAAGGATTAAACAAACTCGTAACTGCTTTAAATGTAATCTCAAGAAAGCAAACTTAGCTAACATCTCATTGAAAGGTGCTTTTCTACGAGAGACCAATCTGCAAGAGGCTAATCTTGAAGGGGCTGACCTGCGATTTGCTGTTCTTAGAAAGGTTAACCTCAAAAAAGCAAACTTAAAAAATGCCGATTTGACCGGAGCTATTTTGCGAGATGTTAATTTAGATGATGCAATTCTAACGGGGGCCACCTTACCACCTAGATATCAGAGAAGATCCAAGTCAGATTCTAAGGTCCGTGTTCCAGAATTAATTATAGATATCTTAAAACAACAGCGCCGTTGATATTAATTTTTTAGAGGTTAATATGACGAGCAAAACTTATTAGTGAAGCTAGATCCTCTACTCATCAGTCTTGCCAGTGCTAGCTTTTGGTCTGTAGATGGGCTCTTTCTTATTCTAGGATTAAGCAGTTAATCGATGAAAATTTGAGTAAAAAATTCTCTACTGAGGAATAAGAGGTTTAGCCTATGACCGAAAAGAGGGAGAGTTTCTATAATTGCTCTGGGCTGATTTTGACTCAGTTGTCATCAGTGAATACACAATTGCCGCCATTATTCCTTGCTTGTTGAAGGTTGCGATCACCCGCTTCTATGAATGCCTCAATGCCAATATCAGATTTAGGCTGTATAGAGGTGAGGCCAATACTTAAGTTGATGGGAGGAGAACCCACTTCCTTTTGATCTACTTGCTTGGATAACTTTTGGGCAATCGATTCCGCTTGAGTGGAAGACTGTTGGGGTAAAACGATGGCAAAGATGAAAGTGCCATAGCGGCACACTAGATCATGAGGGCCTTGTATGGCTTGCTTGATAGTTTGAGCTATTTCATATAAGCACTGGTCTCCTTGTTGAGGATTGCCTCCAGAACCATAAAAGTTGAAATGGTTGAGTTGACAGAGCATCAATGTCAAAGGGCGTTGGCCTTGAATTGCTGCTTGCCAGGATGTAAGAAGATAGGCATCAAAGCGACGGCGATTGGCTACTTGGGTTAAATCATCCAAGGCAGCTAAGCGCTGCAATTCTAAATTTGCTTGGTGGAGTTGTGCATTTTGGGCTATGAGTGCCTGCTGTAGTTGTTGAATTTTAAGTTGATTCTGTACCCGAGCTAAGACCTCTACGACCTTGAAGGGTTTGGTGATGTAATCTATACCTCCCACTGAAAAGGCTTTAACCTTATCCCACGATTCATCCAAGGCGCTGACGAATATTACAGGAATCTCTTGGGTGGATGGCTCGGCTTTTAATTTTTGACAGACAGTGTAGCCATCCATTTCCGGCATTTGGATATCTAAGAGGATCAACTGAGGTTGATCGAGAGACACGGCCTGGAGCGCAACATTGCCGTTGAGGGCTTGGAGAACGTCATAGCCCTGTTCTTCTAATACATCCGTGAGCAACCGTAAATTTTGGGGTTGGTCGTCAACGAGTAAGATTTTGACTTTTCCAGCTAGGTTAGTGGATTGTGGCTCAAGGGGAAGGGATGGGGGTGTTGGAGTAGTGGCAGAAGTATTGCTAGCTTGAGTTGTATTGCGCATTTCATGAGTTAGGATGATCCGCACATTAGATTTTGAAACTTTTTTGTCGAGGGCTTGGGACAGTAAATGCCAGAGTTTAGGGGCAACATCTTGTTTGACATATTTGGGGGAATAGCCACATTCATCTGCAAGCTGATCGTAGGTTTTGCGCTCTCCCTGCAGGGCAGTACTGAGGATGCGCCGTTGGAGCTCACTGCAATAGGTGTCGGTTTTTTGCAGGATTAAGTTCTCTGCGAATTCTAAGATGGGTTCACTGGAAGGATCGATGTCGCTCATGAAAACTACCTTTGGTGTTATTCCTGCATCAATTGTGTGGTGACTTTAGTGATGTGAGCATATTCATAGTTCTCTGCTAGCTCAATTAAATATTGAGAAACGGCTTCATATTCTGAGGGAAGTTCGGATAATAGTTGAATCACCTGTTTCCCTTTTAGCCTGAGAGCAGCATGGTGGAGTTCATCTAACCAGTTGAAAGACATGGATCTTAAGGCTTGATCAATGATCTCTGGGCTGATGGCTGCTGTGGGGAGTTCTTCTCGTTCAACCCTATCATTCAGCTGTTGGGATAAGGGAAGTGCATCGTCTGCAATATTTTGTGAATGAGGGGCACTGGCAGTATTAGCAATGGTGACTTGGGCTGTGAAGGTGAAGATGGTCCCTTGCCCCACTTGACTAGAGACTTTAATCTCTCCACCCATCAGTTGGACGAACTGCTGACTGATGGGTAAACCGAGTCCTGTTCCGGCTTTTGATTTCTCACCGCTTTCGGTCTGTTCAAAGGGAATAAATAATTTGTGCAGTTCTGAGGGGGCAATTCCTTCACCTGTATCTTCGATTTCAAACCTTAAAGTGATGCCTTTTGCTTTCGGGATGCTGCCAATGCGTAGGGAAATATGTCCAGCATGGGTGAATTTGAGAGCATTGCTGAGCAAGTTGATTAGGACCTGTCGAAGCTTCTGGGCATCCCCGACTAGATGGAGAAATAGATCAGGGTCGGTTTCGACCTGAAACGCTAACCCTTTTTGTTCGGCTCGGAGCCGAAAGACACCCTCAACCGTCTCAATTAAGGTGCTGAGCTGGAAGGGGCCTTCTCGTAGTTCTTGTTTGCCCGACTCCAGTTTGGCGAGAGATAAAATATCGTTGATTAGACCTAATAAATGCTCGCCAGATTGGTTGATTAAGCGATTTCGCTTGTGGTTGGTTGTAGAGAGACTGCTGTCCTGGGCCATCATTTGGCTAAACCCCAGAATGGCATTGAGGGGAGTGCGTAATTCATGGCTCATTTTGGCGAGAAATTTTCCTTTGGCACGACTGGCCATTTCGGCTGCTTCTTTGGCTTGGCTTAGCTCTACATTAGATTGTTGAAGTTCGGAGGTCCGTTGGGCGACCTGGATTTCTAGATCGGTTTTGGCTTGTTCTAGGATACGGAGGGTTTGTTGCTGGGCTTTGACTTTGGTTTGGATAAAGCGATCGTATTGGTAGAAGGCATCTAGGCCGAGGCTGATGACCAGAAAGCTGGCTAGGATGGGGACTAGGGGGAGCCACCATCCCCCCAGTAAAGCAAGGTGGCTGATGCCAGAGACCAGTAATGCGCAGAGTGCGATCGCAAGTATCGTATACCGAGGTGAACGAATGTAAGCGGCGACGATGATGCCCACCCATCCCCCACAAATAATGCAGAGGTATTCGACCCAATCCGGCCAAGTATTGATTAGCGGTCGTTGATCTAAGGTTGCGCTCAGAATTTGGCTGATAGCATGGGCATGTAGCTCGATGCCATAGACCCAGTTTGCCTCAGGGGCGATTATAGAGGGAACGGCAGCCGGGAAATAGTCTTGATGACTAGAAGTGGTGATACCAATAATGACAATACGGTTTTTGACTAAATTAGGTGAAAATTTTTCTGATAGTATTTTTTTAAATGAAATTGTCTCAAATGCCTTGGGGTTGTTGCGGAAATTTAACAGCATTTGGGCATCTGCATTTCCCGTATTGGTGCGAATATAGCCTCCAAAATTAGGACGGATTCGGGGAATTTCTACAGACCTAAATCTCATGGCTATGGGATCTTGGATGCCATTATCTAAATGGATATCTTGAGCAATTAAATATTTTTCAGCCAGTAGTAAGGCTAGGGAAAATCGGAAGCCTTTTTCTTGTGTTTGAGTTCCCAAAAATCCCCGACGCTGACTACCGTCTAGATCGATGGGGGCATCAGCAAATCCAATCCGTTCTATGGGTAAGCTGGGTGGTGGATTTACCCTTTCTGATTTGTTTTTATCAAGGACTTTATCTATTCCGAATAGGTTATCCATATTCCGAAAGGCACTTGCCAACTTAGCCGAACCCGGTTCTACGGGGATATCTCGGAACAAGTCAAGTCCAATAGCTCTGGGTTGATGCTTCTGGAGGATGCTGAGAGATTGGGCGAGATACTGATCGGGAATGGGATAGCGGCCAATCGAGCGAATACTGTCCTCATCAATATTGACTAGCAGAATGCGCTTGTCTTGGGGTTCTGGTGGTTGATATTTCAGAAATAAATCTAAGACTTGCAGTTCCCAGGACTGAAAAGCGCCTGCCCATCGTCCGCCCAGAATTAGGCCCAGTATGAGTAAGCTGGGGAGTGCCACAAGTTTAAGTGGTGCTAATTGTTGGCGAAGTTTATGCCAAGTCTGAGACTTCAATCCCTATCCCCTTAACCAGTGAGTAGTGTGATGTGAACCCATTCCCCCTGCAATCCTAAAATTCTTGTCTCAATTTTGTTCTGAAGAGCAACCTGAATTTTTGGGTCATCAATGCCTGAACTTTTGCTGAAGTTTCCTGATGATAACGGGATTTTTTCTACCAGCAAGCTCAATTAAGGTAATTTCAATAACCTAAATACGGGGGAGATCTGATATGCCGTCTGACTATAGATATGCAGAGCCGACATACTCTACATTGCCATCATTCACGACAATGGTGGTAGCTATAAAGGAGCGATTTAAGGAATGGGTCCGTCGAGAAATTATTGATTTTGACCCCTATGACGATGAAGGGAAATTAATCGATTTTCCAGATGAATTGAGACCTGATAAATAAGGGAGGTATTACTATGTTTTTAGAGAAAACCCGCTACTACATCCGTTCCTCTACCCTGGCACAACTATCACGAGTGTCATTAGAACCCTGGCAGGAAGTCGCTTTGGAATGGACCGATCAGGACTTAAAGATCATTGCTGATCGAGACGATCGTCCTGCTCAGTGGCTAACGCAGCAGATTGCGATCGCGTTTTGTACCGTCAATGCTAAGTGAGGTATGCACCAATGGTTATGGCTCATCTCAAGCCAAATAGGCATATGAAAATACTCCCGTTCAAGGGAAGAGGGCTGAAAGGTAGCTATCGTTTGGGTTTAGGTCTGCTTCTATTGTCTCTATCGATCTTGCCTTCCCCAGCCTGGGCGAGACGATACCAACCCCCCAAGGGTGATCCGCCGAAAGGTAAGTTTGGATCCAATGGCTCTCGAGGTTGTAGCTTTGACCAAGCTCAATCTTCTGATTTGAATCGTCAAATGGTGACAGAGCAGTCTAATGCTCAGACAATATCCCTTCCGCAACCAAGCATCCCCGTTACTTTGTTAGCTCCAAGCACTCATGTGGGGAGAACTAGTGCGGCGGCACCTACTTTGGCTTGGTTTGTAACGGCCACAGATCCCTATCGCGTCAGAATTTCCTTATTTATTCTGGATTCAGATCAAAGTTCTGAACTCATCCATGAGTTGGAATATATTGAAACCTCTTCTGGATTGGTTCAATATACAGTGCCAATGGAGCAGACCACCCTACAGGATGGCCAACGGTTTTTTGTGGAATTGAGTGTTGCCTGTAAACCCGAGGATGATCGATTTAGTCCACCCTTTGTGGCGGAAGTTGATGTTGCCTTACCTTCTGCGGCCCTGCAAAAAGCCTTATCTCAAGCTGATACACTCGGCCAGAAGGCAGAGTTGTTTGCAACGGCTGGCTATTGGTTTGATACGGTGAGAGAGCTGCTGTTGGAAGCAGATGAGTCCCAGTCATACCAAAAGCTTCGGGCCTTTCTAAAGGAACAAGCCCAGTTAGATGAGGAGGATAAGCACGGTCAGGCATTAGTCAATATTGCCGAACGGCTAGATGATGCGAATTTAAAGACCCTTGCTCGGCCTTTGGATATGAACCAATCACCCTCTACCCCTTGAGTTGAAAGTTGTGTTTTCCCGTCTTTAGTACACTTTCATAAGCCAAAAAATTATGAATAGGATTGGGTGCGATCGCATCCTGATACCTGACTTTTCCTGCTAAGTCTTCCAGTGCTTAGTGGGTGGTATTTGTAGCCCTTAGTCTCAGCCTTGGTTAAAGTAAGTGCAGTGATACCCAGAGAGCATCTAATGAGTCCAGAGCGTTATGAGCAAAATTTTGGAACCTGTGAGTTGGGTGATCAACGATTGAATCACCGTGCATTCAGTATCGGTCGTTCTCTGAGCGAGAAATTTGGTCAAGCCCTATCGACCGTATTTGAGACTGGGAAAGCCCTCAAACGGTCTTACGAGTTTTCGCAAATGTGAAAACCAGCTTCGCTAAGATTATTTCTCCTCATTGTTCTATGACCGCTTGTAGCGTATCGTCGCAAGAGATGACCTTGAGTGTTGGCGACACCACCTTCCTCGACTATGAAGGTATCAAGCAGAAGCGCCAAGGCTATGGTCCCCAAGGCAGAGGGGGGAATGGATTATTACTCCATAGTGCCTTAGCCGTTGACCCTGAGCAGGGCCAACCCTTGGGTTTGTTATGGCAAAAAGTGTGGAATCGTCAGCATCGTCCCAAGCCCCCGAAGAATGAAACGTCCCGACAAAAGAAGAAACGTCAGACCAAAGCGCGTAAAACTGCTCGGGAGCGTCTATTTGAGGAAAAAGAATCCTATCGTTGGGTGGAAGCACTGCACGCAGTGGAGAAAGCTGTGGGTCCTTCAACTCGTATCATTCATGTCTTTGACCGAGAAGGAGACATTGCTGAAGTCTTTGAACGACTCAATACCCTAGACAATACGGGACTCGTGGTTAGAGCCTCTCATAATCGTTGTCTAGAACACGATCCTAATCGCCTGTGGGAAAAGCTGGAAGCCCAGAGTGTTCAGTTCGAGTATGAGATTGACTTACCTAAAACGAAAGGCCGGAGTGCGCGCACGGCTAAGTTAGCTGTGAGATGTTGTCTTGTTGAACTTCAAAGACCAGCCCGACTAGCTGCCAGTCAACCCCTTCAGGTTTACGCTGTCTATGCAACAGAAGTAGCCCCACCTGAAGGGGAAGAACCAGTGTCATGGATGTTGCTCACTAGTGAAGTCGTGACAACAGTAGAAATGGCCCAAACCATTTTGCGTTGGTACACCTACCGTTGGCGAGTTGAGGAGTATCACAAAGTTCTAAAATCGGGCACTCAGGTGGAGCGATATCGGTTGGCATCTGAGGGAATGAAAACCTTATTGGGATTCCTGTGTGTCACTGCTGTAGAGCTGTTGCGTGTGACTTATTTAGAACGAACACAACCTCAATTACCTGCACAAGATGTCCTCACGCCTTTACAGATCAAAGTTCTCATTGCCAAGACCCCGAAGGTACCTAAAACATTAACGGTGGCATGGGCTGTTCAAGCAGTTGCACGACTCGGGGGATATCTGGAGCATCGTCGAAACACACCGATTGGAATTCAAGTCCTGTGGAAAGGGTGGGCGAAGCTCAATGACCTGATTGAAGGCTGGCTGTTAGCTACCCAGGAGACTTAGCAGGAAAAGTCAGATCCTGATACAACATTGGTTGAGGCCAGCCGTTGCTCCCCTGATGGGTGTGGTTTTGAGTCCACTGATGTTCTCAAAAATGGTGCTAGCTCAACTGATTGTTCCCGACAATACCTTGGGGCCGGAACAGTCCGTGGTTTCACCTGGGGCAACGGCTGATGAACTTTTTATTGAAGGTGGGGCTCAGCGAAATATGGCCCTCTTTCATAGCTTTGAACGATTTGGGATTAATCCCAATCAAACTGTTTTTTTTAGCAACCCAGCTGCCATCGAGAATATCTTTGCGCGGGTGACTGGAGGGACGGCTTCCAATATTAATGGTTTGTTGGGGGTGGATGGTCCCGCCAATCTGTTTTTCGTGAATCCTAGTGGGATTCTGTTTGGACCCAATGCCCAGTTGGATGTGGCAGGAGCCTTTGTAGCCACCACAGCAGATCGATTTTTGCTCCCGAATGGCAATTCCTTTAGTGCCGTCAATCCGAACGCTCCTCCGTTGCTGACGGTTTCGGTGCCCTTGGGGGTTCAGTTTGGTGCTCCCCCTCAACCTATTTCGGTCAATGGTGCCACTCTAGAAACGGCTGTAGGAGAACCCTTGGCCTTGTTGGGGGGAGCCGTAAATCTCGATGGTACTGAAATTTTGGCTCCCGGAGGACGGGTGGGTCTAAGTGGTCTTTCCCAACCCGGTACCCTTCTGTTTAATCTAGAGGCTGCAACCCCTGATACTTTTCTGACCGTTCCGGTTGGGGGACGGTCTAGTGTGACGCTTAATAATTCAACCATCGATACGGTGGAAGAGGAGGGAGGAGATATTATCTTTCAGGCTGAGAATATCTTCCTCAATCAAACGAATTTATTCGTGGGGCTGAATGAGGATGTTGACGACGTTGATGCCCAAGGCGGAGCCGTTCTTCTCAATGGAACTGGAGATATTCAACTGACTGAAAGTACTGTTCGGAGTTTGGTAGAGGATCTGGGACAAGGTGAAACCATCCGAATTAGCGCTCAGAATCTGACTCTGCAGGACAATTCTCAGATTTTTACGAGTACGTTGGGAGATAGCTCTAGTGGCGATATTCGCATTGATCTAACCAATCGTCTCCGCCTAGAAAGAGGGTCTGAAATCTTAAGTCGATCCTCTGCGGATGGATTTATGAGTGATGCTGGATCCACCTTTATTAATGCACCTGATATTAGCCTCAGTTTTAGCTCTGGCATTAGTTCTGAGAGTGCTGGATCTGGAGGAGACATTAGCATCACAACAAATTCTCTCTTGGTTCGCGAGGAAAGTGATATTCGCACGAGAAAATTTGGACCGAATACCTCGGAGGGAGATATTCGGATTCAGGCCAACACTATTTTGGTGGATGATCGAGGAGGACCTACTCAAGATCGCCCCCCTATTGGCATTACGACCAGTGTGACATTCTTCCCTGAAGATTTAGGGCTACCACCTGAAACCCTAGGTGGGACAGGAGGAAACATTGAAATTGATACTCAGAATCTCACCCTAATTGGTGGACTGATTGCTCCCGCTGTCTTTGGGAATGCTCAGGGGGGAAATCTGACAATTCGAGCGGGAGATACCGTCCAGTTAATAGGCGATCCAGCTGCAGCTCGAAGGAACTTTGCTGGGGTAGCCGAGTTGTCTACTGCCATTCGGGATTCGACAACGGAGGGGTTTAGTGGCGATATTCGCATCAATGCTCGCCACTTGATTCTGAGAGATGGCTCCATTATTGATGCTGGGGCTGAGGGATTAGGGAATAGTGGCGATATTTTTATCAATACGACGGAGTCCGTGACGCTACAAGGTACTTTGAATGGACAGCCCAGCCGAATTCTGACCCAATTGCAGAACCCTGGCATGTTTGAAGGTGGCAATATCGATCTGGTGACTGGACGGCTAACCATACAAGATGGTGGACAGATCTCGACCTCGACTACGATTAATTCGATTGGGAATGGTGGGGATATCTCAGTTGTTGCTAACCAGGGCATTTTGATCACAGGATCATCACCTCGGGTGACATTGCCTGCTGCAGATGCAGATTCTCCTTTTGTTCTGGATTCGACGAAGACGCTATTCCCGAGCGGGATCTTTGCCACTGCAACCGGTGATGGCAATGCCGGTGGGATAGACGTTTTTTCTCCCAATATTACATTGAGGAATGGTGCTCAATTGTCTGTGAGCAGTACGAATGATGGCTCTGCAGGGAGTTTATTTGTTCGATCCAACACGTTTGTCTTGGATGATGCAGCCCTGTTAGCCGAGGCTGTGGAAGGGAATCAAGCGGATATTGGGTTGATCGTCAGGGATTCATTGCGGCTCCTGAATGGGAGTCGAATCTCAACGGTGGCTGGGGGGAATGCTGATGGCGGCAATATTGAAGTGATGACAGGGCAGCTGACGATACGAGATGGAGGACAGATCTCGGCCTCAACTACTGCTGATTCAGTGGGAAATGGAGGGATTGTACGGGTTAATGCCAATCAAGGTATTTCTATCATTGGCTCCACGCCATCTCCCAGTGGGATTTTTACTAGCTCTTTGGGGGAAGGGGATGCGGGTGATGTGGAGATTGTTACCCCCACTTTAGAGATGAGTAATGGTGCTCAAGTTTCTGTGAGTAGTTCGGCGGGCGCTGCGGGATTTTTATCCATTGACGCTAACAAGGTTGTCTTGGATAATTCTGCACTCCTGGCTGAGGCGGTTGATGGAAATCTGGCTGATATACAGCTATCCGTTCAGGACTCATTGCAACTGCTCAACGGGAGTCGGATTTCAACGGTGGCTGGGGGGAATGCTGATGGCGGCAATATTGAATTAGTGACGGGGCAGCTGACGATAAGAGATGGGAGCCAGATTTTGGCATCGACTACTGCTGATTCAGTAGGAAATGGAGGGATTGTACGGGTTAATGCCAATCAAGGTATTTCTATCACTGGCTCTACGCCATCTCCCAGTGGGATTTTTGCTAGCTCTTTGGGGGAAGGAGATGCGGGTGATGTGGAGATTGTTACCCCCTCTTTAAGGGTCAGTAATGGTGCTCAAGTTTCTGTGAGCAGTGCGATGGGGGCTGCGGGACGTTTATTTATTGAGGCCAATACTGTTGTTTTGGATAATGCTGGATTCTTGGCTGAGGCAGTGGAAGGGAATCTTGCCAATATCGAGCTGTCGGTTCGAGATTCATTGCAGCTTCTGAATAGAAGTCGGATCTCAACCGTTGCGCGGGATGAGGCTAATGGGGGCAATATCTTTATTGGTGGGACTGATACCCAGTTACTGCGATTTTTGACCCTGCAAGGGGGTTCAATTATTTCTGCAGAGAATTCTGGTGGATTTGGTAACGGCGGTAGTGTTGATATCGCGGCTCAATTTATTATTGCTTTTCCCAGTGAACTCAATCAAATAATTGCCAATGCGTTTGAGGGGGACGGGGGCGATATTGATATCTTTACAAATGCGATTTTTGGGCCACAGTTTCTCAATATCTCAGCATCATCGCAATTAGGTTTTAATGGCGAGATTAATATCGAAACTATTGCCACGGATCCGACGACTGCCCTCACCCAGCTCCCCGAGAATGTGTTGGATAAAAGTACGCAAATTGCCGATGCTTGTGCTGTTCCGAGCACGGGGCAATCGCAATTTGTGGTGACGGGCCGGGGCGGTTTACCTCTGATGCCATCGAGTCGCCCTGCTGGGAGTTATTTGTTAACGGATTTAGGTACTCAAGTGCCTGCAGATGGTACGACTGTTTTGCAAGAAGCGAAGCGGTTAGTGGTTACGGTTAGGGGAGACTATTATCTGCAGGGAGAGTCGTCACTCCCCAAGCTACTAGAAGAGGCTCGCCAGGCTTATCTGGAAGCAAACTATGCCGACGCGGTTGTCCATTGGACTCAAGCTGCTAACCAGTTCTCCAAGCATCCTGGTATTTATGCTGCAGTTCAGAGCCATTTAGCCTTGGCTTACCATCATCTGGGCGATTGGGACAAAGCGAGGGAGGCAATGGCTGCGAGCCAAAAAGCTCTGACCCCGGACATGATTGCTGAACAACCCGCCCTCCATGCCCAGGTGCTTAGTGCGAGGGCGAGTTTATTCCTGGCTCGAGGGGATACTCGTAGCGCTCTGGAGGATTGGCAGACAGTGGCGAAGGCCTATCAACGGGCGGGGGATGATGCGGGAAACCTGCAGGTGCAGTTGAATCAAATTCAGGTTCTCCAAGATTTGGGGTATCTACGACAAGCTCAACAACAGCTTGTGCCATTGATGCAGATTCTAGAGCAACAGCCGCCGTCACCTGTTAAGGCGATGACTCAGTTGAATCTGGGGAAGGTATCGCGGGCTGAAGGAAATATGTTGCGATCGCAACGCCAAATCGAAGCCGCTCTCAATACAGCTCAATCTCTTAACCAGCCAGCGCTGACCAGTACGATTCTTCTGAATTTAGGTCATACCTTTCGAGGCCAGGGAAATACCCAAAAGGCGTTGGATTACTATCAGCAGGCCCATGCGATTGCACCGACATCCCTGATTCAATTTCAGGTGCAAGTGAGTCGATTTGATCTGTTAGTTGCTCAAAAAGATTCTGCAGCATTGCAGCTTTTTCAAGCACTGCAAGATCAAATGCGATCGCTTCCCAGCAGCAGAGAGGGGATTTATACACAACTCCACCTGATCGAAACGGTTTTGACATGGGGACAGAGGGAAGAATCTTCGACTGTATTGCACCTATTAAATCAAGTGGAAGGGCAAGCTCAAGAGCTGGATGATCCAAATGCTCAATCCTATATCTTGGGGTATCAGGGGCGAATTTATGGTGAGGCTAAACAATGGTCCCAAGCTGTGTCGCTGACTGAGAAGGCATTGCAGCAAGTACAAAGGCAGCAATCTCCAGAAGTTCTCTATCAGCTAGCTTGGCAATTGGGCCGTTATCGTCGTCAACTCGGCAATCGCCAAGGGGCAATTTCGGCCTATCTCGATGCTGTTGCAGCCCTAGACTCTTTACGAGGAGATCTCAGAACAGCCAGTGACGATGTTCGCTTTACGTTCAGGGATGGGGTAGAACCCATTTATCGAGAGTTGGTAGGACTGTTGTTAGAAGGAGATATGACTCAGGCAGATGCTTCGAGCAACCTAAATCGTGCCCGAAACCTCATCGAAGATTTGCAGCTCAATGAAATTCAAGACTACTTTCAGGATGCTTGTGTGCAAGCCCAACCGAAAGCAGTGGATCAAGTGGATCCAAGGGCAGCGGTGATTTATCCCATTGTCTTAAAGGATCGGGTGGATATAATTGTCAGCATTGGTAAGCAACCCTTGCGCCACTACAGCACACCGATTGAGCCTGGGCAGGTGGAAGATACCGTGAAACAGCTATTGCGATCCCTAACGACTCCCTTGGGGTCTGCCCAAAAGAGCAACCTGACTAAACTTCAACAAATTTACGACTGGGTGGTGGGTCCAGTTGCTGCCGATTTAGCCCAGCAGGATGTAGAAACGTTGGTTTTTGTCGCTGATGGAGCTTTGCGTACCTTACCCTTGACTACGCTTTATGATGGCGAGCAATACTTAATTGAAAAATATAATGTCGCCCTTTCCCCAGGCTTAGATTTACTAGCACCGCTTCCCCAAGATAGGGAGAAGGTGAAAGTATTAGTGGGTGGGGTGAGTGAGGCCCGATCTGGGTTCCCAGCCTTACCCTATGTGGCCAAAGAAGTGGAGCAGATTACCTCGCAGATTCAAGATCATGCTGTTCTGTTTAACCAAGATTTGACCCAACAAAATTTGAATGACTATTTAACAGAAGTGTCTTCTGAAGTGGTGCATTTGGCGACTCATGCTGAGTTTGGCGCTAGCCCAGAAGATACATTTATTCTCACCTGGGAAGGTCGGCTCTCGATCCAGGCGATGGCATCTTTACTCCGAACTCGTATTCGAACTTCTGAGGTTCCCATTGATTTACTGGTGTTGAGCGCTTGTGAAACGGCTGTGGGGAATAGTCGCGCTGTTCTGGGAATTGCGGGGATGGCGATTCGGTCCGGCGTGCGCAGTACATTGGCCGGATTATGGTCGTTGGATGATCAGGCGGCAGCAGCCTTTATGGGCCATTTTTATAAAGCCTTGGCTCAACCTAATATGACGAAGGCAGCAGCGTTCCGGCAGGCGCAGTTGGCTTTGATGAAAGACCCACAATTTAGAGCGCCCTATTTTTGGAGTCCGTTTGTGTTGGTTGGCAACTGGTTATGATCCTTGAATGCTGATGTTTAGAATGTCTATATTGGACAAGTGTACGGTGAATAGAAGGCTGGTGTATGTTAAAGCAGCGGTAAGATGAATGCTGCGGTTATTTTGTCTACCTCTTCAATTACAGAACCTTTAATTCAAACAATTGACCTTTTTAGGAAAAAGCATTGCACTGGATTTTGTCCGCTATGCCTAGGGGGCCATCATCTGCCATGAAATCTCCTCCCCTGCTCTGAGGGGAACTAGTCCAGCTTCAGGAAATGGTACTGTATCGGGAATACGCCAAGTCTTTTTTTCTAAGGTGATTTTCTCGATATTGCGTGGGAGTTGGTAGAAATCTGGACCATAGAAGCTGGCAAAAGCCTCCAGTTTGTCGAGGACATCAACACTCTCAAATGCTTCTGCGTATAGTTCCATTGCATGGAGAGCCGAGTAGCAACCTGCACAGCCACAAGACCTTTCTTTAGTATGTTGTGCATGGGGAGCGCTGTCGGTGCCCAGGAAAAACTTGGGATTGCCAGAGGTTGCTGCTTTTAAAAGAGCTAAGCGATGCTTCTCTCGTTTCAAAATGGGTAAGCAATAGTAGTGGGGACGAATACCACCTTTAAATAAAGCATTGCGACTGAATAGAAGATGTTGGGGCGTGATGGTTGCAGCAATGTTGCGGTCGGCACTGAGGACAAACTCTACAGCTTCGGAGGTGGTGATATGCTCAAGCACTACTCGCAGTTTGGGAAATCGTGAGACGAGGGGAATCAGGTGGGTTTCGATAAACACTTTTTCGCGATCAAAAACATCCACTTCAGTATTGGTCACTTCCCCGTGCAGTAATAGAGGAATATTTTCCTGCTCCATGGTTGCGAAGATGCGATCGCACTTCCGTATATCAGTCACACCAAAGTCAGAATTGGTGGTTGCCCCTGCAGGATAATACTTCACCGCTTTGACAAACTTCGATGCTTTTGCCGCAATGATTTCTTCTGGACTCGTATTATCGGTTAGATATAGGGTCATCAGAGGCTCGAATGCTTGACCCGCCGGTATTGCCGCTAAAATTCGGTCTCGATAAGCTGCAGCATCAGCCACCGTGCGGATAGGGGGCTTTAGGTTCGGCATGACAATGGCACGAGCGAACTGCCGTGCCGAATGGGGGAGAACTGCTTTTAGGGCATCTCCATCCCGTAAATGGAGATGCCAGTCGTCGGGCCGGGTGAGGGTGATTTTTTGCATCTATCAATCATAGGATTTTGACGTTAGCTTGAGCTACTCCTTATGTAAATCAGCCACGAAATTTGTTCAAAGAGCAACTAAACACCTGAACTTACCTGAATAAATCGGGATTTTACCTGCCGATTGATTTGGCGATAGTAGGGACATCAACGAAGCGATGACCCATAAGCACAGCTTCAAAGAACGAACCCCTTCTACCCAATTAGTACAGGTAATAAATCATGACTATGACTACCTCCGCAACCACCGAATTCGCTCTAGAACACATTCAAGAAGCGCCTGAAACTGAACTTGTGATTCCTGTTGAGAACGCAGCTATCCCTGACCCCACTGAAGCGACACCTGAACCCTCAGAAAAAGCTGTTCTCACTCCAGAACCAACAGAGAATCAAGATCCTACCCTTGAACAAAGGGAAGATGCTCAAGCTCAAACCTCACCAGAGGTGATGCGACAGAGACTGCAACTCTTAGGGGGGATTACCTGGCTAATGTTGCAATCTCCCCAACACTGGCACTGCACGATCGAGGAATTAGAAGCGAGAATTTTACCCAGCCTCACCCTCAACCAATTTCGCTATTACGAATCAGGCGGTCAACCCATCGGATTTGTCAGTTGGGCCTACTTGTCCTCAGAAGCCGAAGAGAAATATCAAACAGGAGAATACAAACTGCTACCGCAAGAGTGGCGGAGCGGTGAACAGCTTTGGTGTACCGATTTTATTTCGCCCTTTGACCAAAACCAAAGTATGTTCGAGGATTTGCGACAAAGTATTTTCCCTCAGGGCACAACCGCCAAAATGATACGTACCCAAGAAGACGGTGCTCGCTCAATTGTTGAATACCAGGTAGGAGCAGAAGATTGATCCTTAACCATTAAGACTAAATCCTAATGGCAGCAACGGGTTCCACCAAAATCTCTCCAACTTCTCCCTTTTGAAAACAAAGATTGTCTCACTCCTGCGGAATGGTTTGACTTGCACTCAAAATCCATTCGCAGGACTTTCTGCTGTTTGAGGGATGGAAAAACCCCTGAACTTACCTGAATAAATCGGGATTTTATCTACCTAGCGATTTGGCGATAGTAAATGTATTGACCCATAGACAACTCCGCCAGTCCAGTCTCCCGTTTAGTCTTTCTCTTCCACCACTAGAGGTAATAATCATGATGACTCAAGATATGTCCACAACAGTAGATACCACTTCAGATCCGAATGATGTTCCTGAAACACCCCAATCACTGATAACCAGTGCAGCTGATCTACCCCAAGCTACCCCAGAGGCAGTACAACAACGACTGCAACTGCTGGGATCTATCACCTGGCTGATGATGCAATCTCCCCTTCATAAGTCCTACACCCTTAGAGAACTAGAATCCCGCATTTTACCCAGCTTGATGCATGATCAATTTCGCTATTACCAAATGGATGGCCAACCCGTAGGATTTCTCAATTGGGCTTGGCTGTCTGCAGATATTGAAGCTCAGTACCAAACGGGAGAGTATCAGCTGCTATTTCCGGAGTGGAAAGGTGGTGACCGGCTTTGGTACCCCGAATTTATTGCTCCCTTTGGTCATGCCCGCCATATCGTCAAAGATATCCGCAAAAATATCTTCACCAAGGGCACCCCCGCTAAAGCTCTTCGGGTAGATGCTGAGGGCAATCTGCGCTCCATTGCTAAATACACCCTCTGAGTTTATGAGGCTCACATTATTCAAAGTATGTCTCTCAGTCAGGGGCCTTTGCATTGCAGAGGCCTTTCTTTATGGCGTTGCTCAAGGTTGGGATGAATTATATTTTTCGATTGCCTGAAATGAATGGATACCAACGCTTTTCGCTGATCTCGAAGTTCATGGTTGTCCTGACATTGAGCGCCGTCTTTTTTACTGCAATTCTACCTTCTCCATCCTTTGAATCTAGGTCCTGAACTTTTACCTGAATTTAGCTGAATAAAACGGGATTTTTTCTACCTGGCGATTTGGCGATAGTGCAGATAGTCAATCGGTTAGAAAAAAACACAAGGAGAAAACCCATGGGACGCGTTGTAAAAGCAGTAGTAAAAGAAGTTAAGAAGATTGCTCCTTCCCCCACCAAGCATGGTGGTTGGGGCAATGACACCCTCATTGGATATATGCCCGTCAACTATCTCTATGGTCATGGTGGCAACGACACATTAAAAGCCTATGGCTGGAAGAACACCGTTGATGGTGGCAGTGGCAATGACCATGTCGAAGCATGGGGGGGGAAGAACACACTCCGAGGCGGTTCCGGCCATGACCGTATTTATGGCTACGGTGGTTCAAACTATGCTCGCGGTGGAAGCGGTAATGATCAAATTCGCGTTTATGGCTGGAGCAATACAGTCTATGGTGATTCAGGAAATGACTATATCTATGGCGCAGGTGCTAAAAACTGGCTCCATGGAGGTTCCGGTGATGACCATATTCACTCTGCGGCTTGGGGGAACACTATCTACGGCGGTTGGGGCAATGACTACATTCATGCTGCTGCAGCCTCAAACACCATTCGGGCTGAGTGGGGCAACGACACCGTAAGGGCCTATGGTGGCTCCAACTGGGTCCATGGTGGCGACGGCCACGACAACATCAAAGTTTGGGGTGCCCACAATACCGTATATGGTGGTGGCCACAATGACTATATCGAGTCTTGGGGTGGTCGCAACACCATCCGAGGTGAATGGGGCGATGACACGATTCGGGCTTGGGGTGGTTCTAACTGGGTCCATGGTGGCGACGGCCACGACAGCATTGTGGTTGGGGGCATTAGTAATACTGTGTACGGTGGTGGCTACAATGACCGTATCGACGCTTGGGGTGGTCGCAACACTATCCGGGGCGAATGGGGCAATGACAATATCCGAGCAGGAGGTGGCTCCAACTGGGTCCATGGTGGCGATGGCCACGACACCATTAAGGTCTGGGGGGCTCACAATACTGTATATGGTGGTGGCCACAATGACTATATTGAGGCTGTTGCAGCTGGAAACCGAATCTACGGAGAATGGGGCAATGACCACATCAAAGCCTACGGTGGCTCCAACTATGTAGAGGGTGGTTCTGGGAATGACCACATTGAAGTCTTTGGTTTGGGCAACACCGTTTACGGTGGATCTGGAGATGACCACATCACTACAGCTGCAGCCTCCAACACCATTCATGCAGGCTCTGGTAATGACAAAGTCGTTGCAGTTGGTGGTCAGAACACCGTTCATGGCAACGAAGGCCACAACACTTTAATCGCAGCCGGTGGCTACAATCGTCTGACTGCCGGTTGGGGTAACGACACCTTGATTGCCGTCGGTGGTTACAACAATATGAATGCAGGTCACGGCAATAACACCTCAGTGGGCGTCGGTGGATTCAACACCATGAACGCAGGCCATGGCAACGACTTCATGTTTGGATTTGGTGGTGCTAACAAAATCAATGCAGGCAACGGTCGCAACACGGTCATCGGTTTAGGCGGAGCCAACGTTATCAACTCTGGTTCCGGCAACGATACTATCATCGGCGTCGGTGGGGCCAACGTTGTCGATGCAGGCGATGGCAACAACGTCGTCGTGGGATTCGGCGCACTCAACAAGCTTAAGACTGGTAACGGTAACGACATCATGGTCGGGGTTGCGGCCGGTAACTGGCTGACTTCCGCAGGCGGCAACGACGTCATTATTGGTCTGGGTGCAGCCAACTACTTAAACGGCGGAGCTGGCAATGACATCCTCGTTAGTGCAGCAGTTGCTAACGTTCAAGTCGGTGGCGAAGGCCAAGATGTGATGGTTGCCTTAGGCGCAGCGAATGCCATGGCAGGCGACACCATCGGCAAAGACACCCTCAAGAACATGGCTAAAGACTTAGACCTAGGGTCTCTGAAGCTCTCCGATGCCAGCCTACCGAAATTAGACTTCTCCGGTTTTAGTCTTCCAAACTTCAAAGAATTTGAGGTGGACTTTAGTGAACTGGGTGACGTTATCCCCGCCTTCAAAGGGCCTAGCTTCCTCCTGGATCAACTTCCTAATCCCGGCAGCTTAAAATTCAGCTTAAACGGACCTGAAATAAAATTACCCGAACTACCAGATGTTCGAGACTTGTCTATCGATACCCCTGACCTCGGTTTGAACTTCCCCGGAATTGACTTTAAGGTCACCGGCTTCAAGAATGTGCAACTGCCTTCGATTCAGATGCCTTCCATCAACCTACCTGGGTCTTTAATTCCTAGCCTGAGACTGCCTACCTCCAGCATTGGTTTGCCTCCGCTGACCATCCCAAGCTTGAATCTTCCCAAGCTTGACATTCCTAAAATTAACCTGCCTTCGATTCCAGTCCCCCAGGTCACTCTACCCACCCTGGACATTCCAGCTTTGGGCTTACCTTCCTTACCGGACCTTCCTTCTCTGCCTTCGGTTAACCTTCCAGAGCCCTTACAACTGCTCAAAGACAAAGCCAATAGCGTCGCTCAATCTATTAAGCTTCCCAACCTGACCCTTCCTAGCTTCGACCTCTTTAGCCACGGTGCCAACAGCGACATTATGGTTGCAGCAGGTAAAGCAAACTTCCTTCTAGGTGGTCAAGGCAGCGACGTTCAAGTTTCTCTGGGTAAAGCCAACGCTTTATGGGGTGGCAACGGTGCTGATGTTCAAGTGGCACTAGGTGCAGTGAACCTACTGTCCGGTGGCGAAGGCGACGATATTCAAGTGGCTGGCGGTAAAGTCAACATCGTAGATGGTGGTCGGGGCAACGATATCCAAGCCTCCATCGGTAAATTCAACCTCTTAAAAGGTGGCCTCGGTAACGACCTGATGCTGGCGGGTGGTTCCTTCAACAAGATGATGGGCCAAGATGGTAACGATATCATGATTGGCGGCGGTAAGCTCAACACCATGATGGGCGGAGCTGGTAATGACATCATGGCCGGCGGCGGCAAGTTCAATAACATGATGGCCGGAACGGGGGATGACCTGGTGGTTGGCGGCGGCAAGATTAACTCCTTGTCCGGTGGTAAAGGCAACGACATCATGGTTGGCGGCGGTAAATTCAACACCATGCTCGGTGGCGAAGGCAACGACATCCTTCTCGGCGGTGGTAAGACCAACACCATGAAAGGGGGGGCAGGTGCTGACATCATTATCGGTGGCGGCAAAATGAATCGTCTCTTTGGTGGCGAAGGCAACGACCTTATCCTCGGCGCTGGTAAGACCAACATCTTCAAAGGCGGCAAGGGAGACGATATCATCCTCGGTGCAGGTAAGAAGAACGTCCTCAAGGGAGGAGCTGGAGATGACATTATCCTTGGCGGCGGTCAGACCAATAGCTTCAGGGGTGGCAAAGGTAACGACATCCTGATTGGCGGCGGTAAGAAGAACACCCTAAAAGGAGATGATGGCGACGATATCCTCATCGGTGGTGGTAAGGAAAACAAGCTTATCGGCGGCAAAGGCAACGACTTTATCCTGGCCATTGGTCAAAAGAATACCTTTGACGGCGGCAAAGGCGATGATATTATTCTCGGCCTCGGTCAGGAAAACACAATCAAGTCCGGTTCTGGTAACGACATTGTCCTGGTCAAGGGTGCCAAGAACAGCTTCATGAGTCTAGGTGGTTTGAACCGCATCTACGGTGCCGGTAAGAACAACGCTATCCAGGGTGGACAAGATAAGGACACCATCCATGCCGGCGGTGAGTCCAACACTTACGATGCTGGTGCAGGCGATGACACCCTGATTTCCATCGGTAACAACATCACCTTGACCGGTGGCGCTGGCAACGACACTTACCAAATTGGGGGTAAAGATGACTTTGGCGCTTCTCTAGGGGCAAATCCTGGTGGCATCCGCACCACCACAATCGATAACCAGGGTGACGCTAACACCACCGATAAGCTGCTGTTAGGGGCCAAGGTTGATTACCGCAACATTGACTTCTCTCGCAGTGGTAATGACGTTCAGCTGAATGTCCTAGACACGAATGAGATGGTGATTCTCCAGGATTGGTATGCAACTCCCCTCAGCCAGCAGGTTGATACCATCCAAGTTAGCAATGGGGCTTCTCTACAGAGTTCTCAAGTGAGTGACATGGTACAAGCTTGGGATGCTTATGAGACAGCTGGTTCTACTCTGGCTGCTAAGACTCAGTTAGATTCAACCCTGAAGCAAGCCTGGGCTGTCTAGAACGAGTCACTGATTAGTCAAGCTAAGTGAGAGGGGGGAAACCTCCTCTCTTTTTTGCACGCATAATGAAGGCTCTAAGTCCTTTGAGTAAAGGTCAGTCAGAAACTAGATGAATAAATGGTCTCGGGTGAACTGAGCGATCGCAGTTGGGTATCAAATGAATCTTGATCAGAAAATTTCAATTATTGATGATGTTGCTCAAGAGATGAATCGAGTGCAACCCTGGCAGGAACTCATCTTTGAGCCCCCTACCATTTTGGAAGTAGATGAATTTAGTGAAAATCATCTAACGATTCGTTTGTGAATTAAAACTAAGCCGCTGCAGCAGTGGAACGTTGGTCGAGAATATCGTCGTTGCCTCAAGAATGCCTTTGATCGAGCAGGTATTTCTATGCCTCTCCCCCACCGAACGATTTAGCTGGAGAGTTCGCGTGAGTTACGCCATCTGAATGGAAGTAAATAAACCTTTGGCATCCATTCAATAGAGTGGTGTGTATACGTCTAACCGAATTTTTATCCCGGTCAAGCGTATATGCAGGTACAGCCAAATTTGACAGGATTACCGATAATAGTGGGGATGAATCACCCCCTTTATAAACTCCCATGAAATCTATTGCTGAACGCTATAACGGCCTCGCTGGGGCTTATGTCAAACTCTCTGATAAATTTCATCAACTTGACGTGGCTCATATGAACCTGAAGGAAAAGCTGTTACCCGCCGTCAAAGCCATCAAGAGTTATCGGTCTTTAGTCAATCAGCTTCAGCAGGATAAATCCGAACTTGAACGTACTATTCAGACCCTTACTGAGCGACAGCAGCGTTTGGAGGAAAATCAGCTAACCTTACAAGCGAAAGAGGTTGAACTGTCGATGACCGTCAATACTCTGACGAAGGAGAATACTGATTTACAAGCTAACTTAAAGGAATTTCAGACTAAGTTCGATGCTGTAGCCGATTTTGAATCACTGCTAGAGTCTGAACCTCAAGCTATTTTGGCAGAGGCCGAACAGCAAATGGAACTGGTTGAAGAAACACTGCAAGAGATAGCGCTCAACAGTGATCCTGACTTGAGCCAAGAAGAACAACAACTGGTAGAGGCTTATCAAAAGGAAAGTGAGAGTTTGTTGGTCTCTATGGAACTCTCTCAGGAAAAGAACTCTCAAGACGTCGCTGACGTTTTGCCCTGCGTTGCATAAGGGTAAAGTTCCTGGACGCTTTTCATTTGTCTTTTAACTCCCCTGCCTGTAGCAATGCGGGGGAGTTTTTGGATGTGCGATCGCAAGTGCAATACCGAGATGCGATCGCAACTTCTCCTTTAGCCTCTATCTACAAACTCCGCATCAGGCAATTGTGTCCTGGCAAACCCAGCTCAAGGGAAATTTCTGTTCAAAATGAGAGCAATGCCTTGCACGAGCAACGATCACAGGAATTGGGGGTTCGGCAAAGGACTAAATTAACCCTTTCAAATATCTTTGTCGTTCAGGATTGGGAAATTTCTCAATGGCATACCGCAACATCGTGCGGGGCATCTCTTGGTAATGCACTTTGAGAAAGCCTTTCTCTATTTCTAAATCCCGTTTGCCAATTTCCCGAAGCATCCAGCCGACGGCTTTGTGGATTAGATCTTCCTGATCGTGCAACAGTAACTTGGCAATCGCTAGAGCGTCCTCAAAATCATGATTGCGAATCCACTGAAAGGTTGCGATCATGGCGATTCGCCGTTCCCATAGACTTTGAGACTGGGCCAATGGATATATCGGTTGACGATCTTTCCCTTCAAGAAAGACTCCCACGATTTGATAGGCAGAACTGTCTACCAAATCCCAGTTGTTGATGTACTGGGTATGGCGGAGATAGAGACCGTAAAGATGGGCTTGGTTTTCTTCAGGGGCTTTCTGAAATTGCTTGACCCAAACGAGCAGGGCAAACAGACGTTCTTCATGAAATGGTGATTTGAGAAGAGCAATGACCTCTTTGTTGGGGAGGTATTGGTAGTGAGTAACCTGCTGTCTGAGTACAGGGACTCGAATCCCTAAGAATTGATCACCTTCACCATAGTCACCTGCCCCAGTTTTGAAAAAGCGTTGGGAATGCTCGGCAATCTCTGGATTGGCGAGGGAGACGAGTTGTTGATGGACGGCACCAGCGGTAAGGTTATTTGCCACCGTAATAAAAAGCGACTTCCTTATCCTTCAAGGGAGCGAAATCTGCATCCAACAGCATTTGATTGAGTTCAGCTTGGGCAAGATGCTTGGCTCCAATGCGGACAATCCGAGATCGCATGGTATTGGATACGCCACTTCGTTGCCGATTTCCCTCTAATCCCATGATCTGATTGTAGAGATTGAGTTTGGGAGCGGGAATTTGGGAGCCATCGAGATCGAGACCTTTTGAGATCGCAGTATCAACTGCCTCTGCGCCGGTTGTATTGCTAGGGTTTGCCATATTAATAGGGGGTTGCTCAGTTCACGTTCGGATCCTACCAGTGATTGGGATGTTGCTCACCCATATTTAGGATAAGAGGTGATTCTCATCTGGTCTTTTCTATTAGCTGAAAATTAAAATAATTGATTAGAATTATAGTGATATCTCTTAAGTATTTTTTGATTGTAGTTAAATAATAGTGTAAATCTACAACTCAAACTTCTATATATACGGGTTTGAATACAGTCAGTTATTAAATTAGAAAGTGAAGGAAAAGTTATTATCTTAGATTATGAAAGTTTGTGTTAAGTCTGAATCCGCTCTAGGCAATTCTATCCTCCGCACTTTGGCAGTGTTAGGTGTTTCTTTTGGTATGGCAGTCGTGATGCCATCCGAAGCATTTGCAGATACCGTAAATTTGTCTGGTACTGTCTCTTCAACACTAACGCTTTCGACAACAGCTACGGGCACTGCTGGTGCTTTGCCTTTAGATGGTGGTGCTGCTGGTAATCAGCAAATTGTCCAAGTCGCTGATCTAGGTATTAATACAAACAACGAGCAAGGATATACCTTAACCGTAACCTCAGGAGACCTGACAAAGTCCGGGGGAACAGCCATCTCTTATCAGACAACCACAACAGCTACTGGTATTTCTGCAGTGACAGGGGACTTTGCGGTTGCTTCAGGTACTGATCATACGTTCGCAACTTCTGCAGCGAATGCCTCCGGATCGGGAGATCGCGATCTTTGGATTCAATATACTCCAGCCTCTCTGCAAGACCCCGGGTCTTATACAGGGGCTATTACAGTGACAGTGGCTGATAATTAAGCAAAATCTTATGGATTATCGGCCTATAGCTGAGCCATTGAAAAGGCATATTTCACCGATGGCCCTAGATTTAAAATCTTTGTTGCATCAGCAGAAGTCTGCAGTCAATACTCGAGGGACTCATTCAATCTTCTGGATGTCAGGGATATGTCTAGGGCTATGGGGGATACTGACTCCCCATAATCTGGCCAGTGCAAATAGTAGCGTTGATTTAGTGGGGATTATTTCTCCCCGACTCACCATAGACTCGTCTTCAAATTCCAGCTCGATCAAAGTGGAATTGCAACCTCAGTCAATTCAAGCTGCTGACCCATCCATTTCTCAAGGAAACCAGAGTCGGATTACGGTCAAGGTGATGGATCTGACGATTCAAATGAATGGGGAGTATCCCTTTGACGTTGTATTCGAACCGGTTAAGAACTATCTAGAAAGTCCAACAGGAGAGAGGGTTCCGTTCCAATTAGGTATCTCTACACCGGAAAATCAGAGGGCGACTTTCAGTACCCAGCAGCAGCCTCAGGTCAGAGTCCCTAGTCAAGGTCAAGCGCTCCGGCTGAGTGTCTATCTCCAACTTGAAACCGTAGACCTTGAGACTGCCCAAACCTATCAGTCAGAGATTTTGCTGAGCACAATTGATCAATGAATTATTCCCAAATGCACTGTTATTAGAACTAGTTCGAAAGTGTGAAATACCCTACCTTAAGTGACCGAGCTTTCCCCCTATTAGGTTGTCTGATAGGGGGGCTCATGATGGGGCTTCAACCAGCTTTTGCCTTGCCGACTTTAACGACTACCCCTTCAAGTAATGCCAGCAACCTGACGTTAGATGGCGAAGGCAGTACGAGTAGTCGTATTGTCAAAGTAGCAACATTAACCGCTTCAACGATAAATCTTACGGGATTCACCTTAACAATTAGCTCTAGCTCCATCGGAAAATCAGGTGGTACTCCAATTGGCTTTCAAGTTGTCACTGTAAATAGTGGAGATCCACCCCCTACTGCAGCAGAATTTACAGTTCCATCTGGGAATAATTATGAATATACGACAAGTTTAGCTGGCACAGAAAATCGGGATATTTATATTTATTATACGCCTGGAATTTTGCAGGACCCTGGTAGTTATAGCGGCTCTATTCTTGTCAATATTTCAGATAACCCTTTGATCTAAAATAATCAGCTTTATTAATACCATAAAATAATAAATCGACAACCGAGCTTGAGAGTGATCTTGGCTTAATTGAGTTGTTGAAAGGCAAGGATGATTTATGAAATCAGTATTTCAAGCCATTCTGTTGGCAGCCACCATCAGTCTCTTTAGTTTTCAGCCCAGCAATGCTTTTAAGTTAGAGCCAATTTCACGAACGTTTAAGCCAGTCGGTTCTGGTTCCACTCAGTCTTACGAAATTTTTAATCCGAGCAATGAACGGGTCGCTATTAATATTTCAATGGTTCATCGGTTGGTGAATAAAACCGGTCAGGAAAGTCATGCACCTGCAGATGATGATTTTCTGGTCTATCCTCCGCAAATATTACTTGAGCCAAATGCCATGCAGACGGTAAGAGTGACCTGGGTTGGAGAGTCTGAACCCACTCAAGAACTCGCTTATCGACTGATTGCCGAACAATTACCCATCAACCTCGATCCACCTTCAGCTCCCAAGGGAACATCCTCCACCGGCAAGATAAAAGTGCTGATGCGCTATGTCGGCTCGGTCTACATTAAGCCAGAAAAGGTCAAACCTGATGTTGTTCTTGCGGGGTTAGAAAACATGCAATCCCCAAAAGGCGATGCACAGTTGGCCTTGACCTTTCATAATCAGGGAACCGCTCACGCATCTCTACGGAAACTGCAGCTCAGATTGATTGCTGCGCAGGGTGAGGTTTTGGAGCTGACCCCGGAGCAAATGGGTGAAATGAAGAATGCCACCATTCTGGCAGGTAAGCAACGTCAATTCCGAATTCCCTATCCCGCCAATTTGAACTTTAAGCCTGTAAAGGCCACCTTTACCTTTCAACAGCCGGACTAAGGAGGAAATAGGGCATTGAATCCTCTCAATCGGTGAGAGGGAGATGAATTATGACGCTAGGACACATCCCACCTCCTCCTCAATTGGTTCTTCCAGTTGAAGAAATTACCACTGCCAGTACCCCAGAATCACGACTGTTTTCTAACACCGCATTTGAACCACCACCATCTGATCCACCGACTGTTCCACCATCAGTAGAGCCAGAATCATCCTCCGCTGACTTAACTGAAGAGGAGGTGTTTGAAAAAGTGTTTGGGCAACCCCAATTGCAGGAGAGACCCCATCAGCTGATGGCGCCATTACTGATTGATGGAAGTGTCATCGGTGAAATATTAGTGACGATTCCAAATGGGAATAGCAAGTTGATTCGCCTGCCTGCTGCGCAATTGTTGGAACCCTTGTCCAAGGTATTGGATGCAGAGAAGGTGGCTTTGCTAACATCCGATGTGAGTGAAAGCGGTCAACTGTCCCTGCAAAATCTAAGCCAACAGGGTCTGCAGGCCCAATTTGATGAACAACGGCTGGAGATGAAGATCACCATTCCTTCGGTTCACCGAAAAGTGAAGGTATCCTCACTAGGCTCGCAATCCCAAGTTCCAGGCGCAGAAGCCCCCCTGACCCCGAATTCGTTCTCAGGATATCTCAATGTCAGAGGGGGAGAAACGGTGGATTGGTCTGAAGGGGAATGGGAACGGCAGCCTGTCCAGTTGGATCTTGATGGGGCTTTAAATTACAAAGGTTGGGTCTTTGAAGGCGCGGCACGTTGGGATGAAGACGATATGACAACGGTTCAACGGGAAGATATCCGTCTGATCCGAGATGACCCAAAACGATCTGTGCGATATGTATTAGGGGATTTGGCACTACCGACGATTGGGTATCAAAATAACCAGTCTATCTTTGGCATGAGTGTCGTCCGTAATTTCAAGCTTCAACCTAACCGAGTAACCCGTCCGATCAATCGATTCGAATTTTTTCTAGAGGATGATGCTCAGGTTGAAGTTTTTAATAATGGTCAGCTTGTTCAAACTTTAAGGTTGTCTGCAGGTCCCCAAGATATTCGTGATTTGCCCCTCACGGCAGGTCTCAATGATGTGCAGCTCGTGATTACAGACAATGTGGGTCGGGTCCAGCGTTTAGATTTTTCGGCAACGGTGGCCGGTGATTTACTCGCACCAGGGCGGCATCAATTCGCCTATGGGGTCGGCTTTCCACGGACTGATGAAACGGGTTTGTGGCGTTATGATACCTCCCAACCGATCGTGAGCCTGAGTCATCGTGCTGGGATATCTCCGAATTTTACGGTGGGGGGATATCTGCAAGCGGGATTCCAGGAACAATTGGTCGGACTTAAAGGCCTCTGGGCGGCCCCCATTGGGAATGTAGATGTGGATGTGGCCTTTAGCAATAAACAGGAATGGGGGCAAGACTATGCATTCAGACTCGGGTATGACTTTTTACAGTCCGGCAAACGAAACCCCACCCAACGGAACTTTGGGGTCGCGGTGGAGTACCGGGGTAACGTTTTTGCAAACTTTGGAGCTGTCAATAGAGAACAAGAGACAGCCTTAGATTTCACGGCCTACTATAGCCAAAAGTTGTTTTGGGATATAACTAGTACTTTAAATTTTCGCTATCAACTGGGACGGAATACCTCAGACCAGTACAAGTTGGTTTGGGGACTGACTCGATCCTTTAAGGGGGTTGGTGTCAATCTCAGATTAAGCCAAATTCTCAACCAAGAGGGAAATCATGAGCAGCAAGCCTCCCTTAATTTCCTGTGGCTGAAACCTGAAAAACGACAGACCGTGCAGCTCACGACAGAAGTGAGCAGTGTAGACGATCCTGAAAACCGTTTGGCCTGGAATTATAGTGCTCTAAATCCTAATCAGGGATTGGATGCATCGGTGGGGTTAAATACGAAGGCCGATCGTAATCGTCTCTCTGGCAACCTTAAATACAAAGGGTATCGAGGAACCTGGCAACTGGACCAATCTTTTGAGCTAGAGAGGGAGAGTCAAAGACTGACCCAAAGTAGTACTCAGTTAACGTTTGGTACAGCAATTGTGTTTGTCGATGGTCATTGGGGCATTTCACGCCCTGTAACAGATAGTTTTGCCTTGTTAGTACCTCATCCTAATTTGAAGGGATTAAAAATTGGTGTGAATCCTAATGGCGGTGAGAACTATCAAGCCAAAGTTGATCCCTTTGGGCCAGCCGTGATGTCCAATTTACAGTCCTATCAACTGTCCACATTGCGGGTGAGCGCACCTGATTTGCCCATTGGTTATGAGATTGGTCCTCGGGTACATTATGTTTCTCCTACCTATAAAAGCGGTACGCTGATTCGCATGGGCTCTGATGCTTCTATTTTCTTGAAGGGGAAGTTGCTGAATTCGCAAGGCGAGGTGATTGCGTTGCAAGCGGGTGAAGTACAATCTTTGTCCGATCCGCAGTGGAAACCGATAACCCTATTTACAAATAAGGCGGGTAAATTCGCGGCCGAAGGGTTTAAACCTGGAAAATATCGAATTCGGCTGTTTACAGAAAAGCCCCAAGTTGTGCAGTTTACAATTCCTGGCGATCAGGAAGGTATCTATGATGTAGGTCCAATTAAGGTGACAGGTGAGGCCATTCTTGAGTCATCCCCAAAAAAGTAAGAAAATGGAGGGATGGCCAAAGGATTAGATTTAGCTCATCTTTATTCAGTCAATTTATACTTCAACACTGGTCAAAAAATCCAAAGTTAAGTCAGATAATGTCTGGCAATATTTCGTGGGAAGTTGATGGTCTGCGCCTGGAATAACATGTAATTTTCCTTTAGAGATGTTTGCTTCAAGATGCTCCCCAAATTCAACGGGAATGGTTTCGTCTGACTCTCCGCAAATAATAACCGTTGGAGAATGGATGTTTTTTGCATCTTCATGGATAAGTTCATCACTTATTTCTAGGCGAAATGCTCTTTGTATCCATGCTTGAAAGACAGGATCATGTAAAAACCTCTCTCGAATAAACCTGATCTCCTGCATGAAATTTTCATATCCAAGAAATTTTATCAAAGGAGAAACTAGGTTGATGAGCCAATCGATGACTGGCGTTTTCCACGAAAAAGGGATGAGTATACGATACGGTTCAAGATATTCTCCAACACCGGCGGGGGCTAGCAGAACTAGTCCTAATATTGATGGGGAGGCAGAAAGTTCTAGACGTGCTGCTGTCCAACCCCCTAAAGAATGGCCAACAACAAAGAAATTTTCAATTCCAAGTGTTTCCATGAATTTTTTGGAAAAAGCGACTTGTGAATCAACTTTATATTCAATCTCTAATTTAGAAGAATCACCAAAACCTAATAGGTCTAGACTTATACAGCGATATTTGTCTTTAAGGTTATTGGTGATGCCTTCCCAAACTGATGCATCTGAGAAAAAACCGTGAATGAATAAAATGGCTGGGCCATTGCCGATATCGATATATGCTGCACTGACCTGACTGTCTGGTTTTCCTTCAACACTTAGTTCGAATGAAATATTAGATTTCGTCAACATTGATTCCGTTGAGTGTATATCTGCACAGCTACTTTGGTTCCTGCACCGGCATTTCTGTTGTGGATGTGACGAAGATCGCCATGTGTCATAACTGTTGGATTTCTCGTCATCGCATTTTCAAAAACATGACAGCTCGGGGGCAGACATCAGTCAGTTGGTGTTAGGGCTGCAAGTTACCTCTCGTCGTTAATCACCCAGGTGAATGGCTCAACATTCTGGGCAACATGAATGATCGGATGCCTGTTTCAACTGTGTTGAAGCTTCTATTTGGCACGGTCATTGCAGATTGAGGATATGTCTACCCACTCTGGTTTGAGCCATGACTGACCCAATCCCAATCGAGTTGCTGGGTGTCGAAGAGCCTGCTCACTTCACTTAGGGATTGTATCAGTGAATGATCGACAGGTGATAGGGCACAAGGAAGCCTGAATCCTAGGATTGGGAGAGTAAATTGAGACTTTCTAAGGCATCTAAGATCAGGTCGAATCGATAAGCCCTGACTAACTCAGTCAGGGTCTGTATGAGGGGAGCATATTGATCGGGGATGTGGGTGAGAAGTTGCTCAATTTTAGGGTTGTCTAGAGATTGTGATGCTTTGATGAGCTGAAGCTGCCATTCTGGGGGCAGATGTTGGAGATCTTGCAAAATCACAATATTGTCAGCAGAGGTGAGGGCTGAGGGGTGGGCTGCCTGGATAAACTCTACCTGCAGATGTTGGGCCATTTGTTCCCATATTTCTGAGGTACGAAAGGGTTTGCAAACGAATCCATCGAACCCGTCTTGCAATGCTTGGGTGCGATCGCAATCAAATATATTCGCCGTGAGGGCAATGACAATAGGCGGGTTAGCCGTGGCTTTAATCTGCTTTAGAGCCGTCTTACCATCCATAATAGGCATCTGTAAATCCATCCAAATCAGATGGGGTTGCCATTGCTGATTCTTCTCGATGGCCTCTTGACCATGGATAGCTTCTTGGGTGTCAAAGCCCACGGAAGAGAGTAGATTCACCATTAATTGGCGGTTTTCGAGTTGATCATCGACGACTAAAATTCGCCAAGGTGCTTCATTTGAGGCCAGGTGAACAATGTTGTTATATTGGCACCTGCTCGTTGGGAAAGTGGTTGTCTGGTTCGTTTGAATGGTGCAATAAAAAGTACTGCCTTCGTTTAAGGTACTGGTGACGGTAATGTCCCCCCCCAGCAGTCTGGCAAATTTGCGACTAATGGCCAGGCCGAGTCCGGTGCCTTCTTGGCTTTTTTGGCCTGTGCGGGTTTGCACAAAAGGCGTAAAAATATCTTCTAAAGCTTCGGGATTGATGCCACGACCCGTGTCCTGAACGGTGAACTCCAAACTCATAGAGCTCTCTGCTTTTGGATTCTCAAGGGGACGGACATTCAAGTTGACTTGACCTGTTTGCGTAAACTTAATGGCATTTCCCAGCAGATTAATCAGAATTTGCCGTACTTTGATCGGGTCAGTTTCAATAAAAGGGGGGATGTCAGGATCGTAAGTTGTGGACAGTTCAATCCCTTTGGCATTGGCTTTTAATTGCATCATCGTTTGCAGTGTGTCCAGCAGCTCGATGAGATCGAGGGAGGATGGATGGACAACAATTTGGCCCGCTTCGATTTTAGAAAGCTCTAAGACATCGTTGATCAAGGTGAGCAAATGTTCGCCACTGCGGTTGATGATACCCACATGGTTTTGGTGGACCTCTGCCAGATTCCCTTCACTTTGCAGTAACTGACTAAATCCCAAAATGGCATTGAGGGGGGTGCGGAGTTCATGGCTCATATTGGCGAGGAACTCTGTTTTGGCATAGTTGGCGATTTCAGCTTTTTCTTTGGCGGTTGCTAATTCTGTTGTTCTTTGCGCCACGCGCTTTTCCAGGGTTTGTTGCGCCAGTTTGAGTTTGGTTTGATTGGTATGCAGCTCCTGGGCGATTTGTTTTTGCAGCCGAATGTAATGGCTTAACAACAGGATGGTGATTGAGCCAGAGGCAAAGATGACTGAAATGACAATGATTAAACTTTGATTTTCTTCAAACCAGGACAGGTCTTGATTGATGACCTGACTATCTGGCGGAAGATTATCAAGGGATAGGCCTGCTCGTTTAAGCATTTTGGCATCAAAGACCCACAGGTTTTTTGATTTGAGGATCGGTGGAATTTGATCCACTGATGTTCCTTTAAGAATTTGTAGTGCTAAGGCAACCGCTTGTTGGGCATGGAAATTGCCATCTAATATTTTTCCACCGACAACTCCTGCCCCCATCATGAGAGAAGTATCAACATAAATGGGGTTGGGGATGGTCTGGGCGAGAAGGTTGGAGGCTTTCTTAAAGTCCATTAAAGGCCCTGTAGCAGATTCTTGTCGAAGCTGTCCCAACATGAAAATGGGCCAATGGTCAGGATATTGACCAATTTCTGCGGCAATCTGTTGGGGGACTAGATCGACAATCGTGACGAGTTGTTTGGGAGCCTGGGGGTGAGTCCGCAATTTTTCGATCTGCTTTTGGTTCGCTTTTCCTGATGCAGACGTGTCACTCACAAGAATGACACCGTTGCTTTGGGTTTGGCGCGCGGCTTCTAGTATCGTTTCCTGATTACTGTGGGTTTCATATACTCCCGTCATTCCAGGGCTTCTGAGTAAAGAATGACGAACGTGGTTAATGCCGAAATATACCAGTGGAACTTTGGACAGAAAAATACGGCGATACTCCAGTACCAGATTCAAGCCTGGATCGTCGCCGACCATCAATACATCAATGGAAGTATCTTGATATTTTTGCTGTAAATAGTTCAGATATTCTTGTTTGTGGGGCGCTTGTGGATATCGCTTGAGGTCCAAATACTCGTGAAAGATACGGAGGTTGCGATCGCTTCTTTGAAACCCTTGATCAATCCCCTCTTTTTCTTGTTGGGTCCAGGATAGTTCTGCATGATAGGAATGGATGACGAGGACATTCTTTGTGGCGAATGCAGGGGTACTGATCCCTGCAATTAGCAAACTAATGGGCATCCAAATTGGGCATACAGAGGTTTGGGTTACTTTGGCTAGTAGCTTCCCAAGGCTGTTCAACCGTTTTTGCCGAATGGTCATGGATGATCAGTTGATACAATGTCCTCCATGGAAATGGTAACGTCAGCTATCTTAAAAATGATGATAGATAATCAATTTGTATCCAACTTTTTGAGAGAAAGCAGGTCAATAGACTGGAATCTCTAGGATTGGATGGGTTATTTAGCCACCCATATTCCCATGCTGGAGCTGAATGGCGCTGTCAAGAAAATTCTATATACCCAGAGGAAAGCGACCCTACTGGGGTGCGTGGTATGAAGAGACTGGTTCTAGGACCAGATGGACTGGAAACGGAGGAAATCTTCTTGCTTAAGGAAAAAAGCATTAAGTTTAATGCTCTGCAATCTACTGTGTAGATTGGCCGCCGGGGAGAGCTGCCACAATAGCATCGGCAACCCGAGCAACGGGAATGATTTCGATATCCAAACTGGGAAAAGACTGGCCTTTAGGAATGATGGCCCGTTTAAATCCCAACTTGAGGGCCTCTTTCAGACGTAATTCGGTTTGCGATACGGAGCGGACTTGGCCGCCCAATCCCACCTCGCCAATAACGACGGTGGTTGGGTCTACCAGGCGATCTCGGAAGCTGGCTGCGAGTGCGATCGCAACTCCCAAATCTGCAGCGGGTTCGGCCACACTCAATCCACCGGAAGAAGCCACATAGGCATCTAGCTTAGAGAGGGGAATCCCCAGCCGTTTCTCTAACACAGCCAGAATTTGCAGCAACCGATTATATTCAATGCCTGTCGTCGAACGGCGTGGTGAACTATAGCTGGTGGGACTGACCAAGGCCTGCAGTTCCACCACAATTGGACGGGTGCCTTCGCAAGCGACGATAGTGGCGGTCCCTGGCGATACCTCTTCGCGGTCCCCCAAAAATAATTCCGATGGATTCAAGACTTCGCGCAAGCCCCGATCAATCATTTCAAAAACACCAACTTCGTGAGTCGCACCAAACCGATTTTTCACTGACCGGAGTAATCGGTGATTCGCAAACCGATCCCCTTCAAAATAGAGCACGGTATCGACTAAATGTTCTAAAACCTTGGGACCTGCAATTGCCCCTTCCTTTGTGACGTGACCGACGATAAATAACGTAATGTGGTTTCGTTTTGCCAGTCGCATCAGGGCTGACGTACATTCCCTAACTTGGGCGACGGAACCGGGGGCCGAGGTTAAAGTAGAGAAAAATAGGGCTTGAATACTATCAATAATGGCGACCTGAGGTTGCAGAGAATCTAACTCTTGCAGCACCAATTCCAGGTCAGTTTCGGGTAACAGGTATAAATTGTCATTCTCTAAATTATCTTTTTGCTCAGTGGCGGTCTCTGAAATCTCTTTTTTTAAAATTAAATCTCCAATTCCCAATCTCTGGGCGCGTAATTTAACCTGTTGGCCAGATTCTTCCGCGCAAACATAGAGAACGGTTTGCCGCGAGCTTAAAAAATTGACAATTTGCAACAAAAGGGTTGATTTTCCGATTCCCGGATCACCCCCTACCAATACTAAAGAACCTGGGACAATGCCTCCCCCTAACACCCGATCGAGTTCAACGTAACCCGAACTAAATCGCTGTATTGGCTGCTCAGAAATCTGGGTTAATGTCAGGGAAGAAAGCGCTTGGGGGGCAGCATTACGTTTCTGGCGATGTCGTTGCGCCAAGCGGGTTCCGTCTGTTGCTGCAGGTGCATTGGGCACCACTTGTTCGACTAAAGAATTCCAAGTGTGACAGGAGGGACATTTACCAAAAAACTGGGGAGAAGCTGCACCACATTCTTGGCAAATGTAATGAGTTCGTGTTTTTGCCATATAATTCTTAAATAAAATTGAACTGTAAATATTCTTAAAGTCTTTAGTCTGAAAGCATTTCAGCGTTTTTTCCTGTTACTAACTTCATGCTAACTTAATAACAGAGGACAAAAATTTAACTTTTAGCAATGACTCGCAATTAAGGAGCATTAAGGAAATTGGAAAATCATAAAGAGAAAATTCTGGTGGTCGACGATGAAGCGAGTATTCGTCGCATCCTAGAAACACGCCTCTCCATGATTGGCTACGATGTGGTCACCGCTGCAGATGGGGAAGAAGCCATCGATACATTCCATCATGCCATTCCTGACTTAGTTGTCCTTGATGTAATGATGCCAAAACTGGATGGCTATGGTGTCTGCCAAGAACTCCGCAAAGAATCTGACGTGCCCATTATTATGCTGACGGCTCTGGGTGATGTCGCCGATCGGATTACCGGCTTGGAACTCGGTGCCGACGATTATGTGGTTAAACCGTTTTCACCGAAAGAATTAGAAGCTCGTATCCGCTCTGTTCTACGGCGCGTTAGTAAAAACGGCAACTCTGGCATTCCCAGCTCTGGCGTGATCAGTGTTCATACCTTACGGATCGATACTAACAAGCGCCAAGTCTACAAAGGAGATGAGCGCATCCGGTTGACAGGGATGGAATTTAGCCTGCTGGAACTATTGGTCAGCCGTTCCGGTGAGGCTTTCTCCCGGTCCGATATTTTGCAAGAAGTTTGGGGCTATACTCCTGAGCGCCATGTAGATACTCGGGTGGTCGATGTCCATATTTCTCGACTGAGAGCCAAGCTAGAAGAGGATCCCAGTAACCCTGAGCTGATTCTGACCGCTAGAGGGACAGGATATCTGTTTCAGCGCATTGTTGAGCCTGGGGAAATGCCCGGTTAAGCCTAATTCAGGACTCACGTTCAATTTCATAACCCAGCGATGCCCTATAGATTGTTCATCTATAGGCGTTTTGCTATGGGGACTCATACCCCTTCTTTAGCATCACTGACTCTACAAACTGCTTCCCACAATTCTTACAGAGATAGCATTGTTGCTGTCTGCGTTGCCCATTTTTCGAGAGTCTGTGGGATTGACAATGGGGGCATGTCATTACTTTCATTACATTTGAGCTATCCCCTACATAAGGCTCTAAATATGACATCAGCAGATTTTCTATTTGTTCAGTCAGTCGTTGGCGATGCTCCAAATCACTGGTCCGTAAAGCGGACAAGGTGACGGCATTACTGCTATGGACACAGACTTCTGCCAGCAGGTTAAGCTGGCCTTCAGGTAGGTTAGGATTCCGTTGCTGGAGAATATCCGCTAGAAAATTGATGGCTTCTTGGGTCATGCTTTCGTCAATAGACTGGAACATATCCTGGGAAGTATAAAACTGAATAAAGATGACCCGCGATACGGGATGGGCAAAGAGTTCTACCACTGCTGTGATCAGCTTGTGGATCATTTGGCGCAGGGGTAACTGCACCACTTCTGGGGTATTCAATTCATTCCAAAATAGTTTGACGCGCTCGATGTGGCGCAACTCCATGGCATTGAATATAGCGGCTTTGTTGGGGAAAAACTGATAGAGGGAGCCGACGGCAGTCCCTGCTTGGGCGGCAATTTGGTGGGTGGTAGCGGCATCGTAGCCCACCTGATCAAAGATATCTGCTGCCGCATTGAGGATTTTATCGACCCTTTCTTTGCCTCTTTGCTGTTTAGGCTGTCGACGGAAATGACTTGACGAATATGAATTATCTGTCATATTTTTAAAACACGACGAATCTTTCACAATTTTATAGCGAGCGAAGAAGATGATGCGATCGATGCTTCCCGGTGCGCCTTGGCTATTGGCGCACAAGTCTATGCTGCTTGTCAATCAGCCCCTCAAGGTGACTCTGGACGGACAGGACTATGTGCTTTGGCAGGATGGCACGGGTTCAGTACAAGCCTTGCCCAATCGCTGTCCCCACATGGGGGCGATGCTGTCGGAAGGTTGGTGTGAACTCTTGCCAGATGGAGATGATGGGCAATCAGGGATTGTCTGTCCTTTTCATGCGCTGCAGTTTGATGGCGCAGGTTGCACCGTTCTGCCGGGTACTCAACGCAAAACATTGCCCCAATTACAGCCTCCAGAGCTAATGATTCAAGGCGATTTTATCTGGTCCTATGGCGGCCATGAGCCCCAAATACCGATTCCCAGCATTATGAATGAAATTGCCCAAGCCTATGATTTTATCGGACCTACTGCTGACTACAGCGTAGAAACGGATTTACTGAGTATGCTGCTGGTGATGCATGACTACAACCATCAAAACGGCACTCACCGTGATTTGTTTCAGATCACCGACGTTCAATTCCATCAATTTGTAGACCATGGGCATCAATCCCATGCGTTTTACGACATGCCCACAGAAACCTATCACTGGACGGAAAAGTTGAGAAAGCCAGATCTGATGTTGCTACCCAAAACCATTCAGGCACATTTGGAGAACTATTTTCCGGGGCTGGTCATTTTACATACTGAAACACCCTTAGGAAAAATTGCTCAATGCCATTTCTTTGTGCCTGAGTCAGAACAGCGGACTCGTACTTATATTTTGCTGTTTGCTCAGCTCCAGCATTCACTATTCAAGGTTTTTGGTAATTCTTTTCTCAAATTCGGCCAAGTGGCAGTAGAACAAGATGTCGATATCTTAGCCAAGCTCTATGGTGATGCACCCCAAAATATCAAACTCAATAACGAAGTGGGTATGGATTGGGTTCGACGGAATTTCGACAATTTTCCCAAAGTGGTGGAGCCTCATCTATCCAAGTGAATCGGGCAGTAGGATGGTTCTATTCCTAATCTCTAGTCTTGGTCTGAGATTAGAACCTTGGTTCAGAACCACTGGTTTGAAGGGCATGATATTAAACCTTTCACACCTATATTGAGGAGAAAAATTTCCATGACATCCTCAGAGGATATTAAGGCTTGGTTACAGGAGCATACGGATCTAGATATCTTTCCTGAAAAGATTCTGGATCGGCTGGCTAGAACAGTAGAAGTACAGACGCTAGAAGCCAATCGGCGACTGATTTTAGAAGATACTTTGCCGGATGCGGTATATATTTTGCGTCAAGGCCGCCTTGAAAGCTATCACACCAGTTTGGTGGATACGGCACAGGTCTGTAGCTTGTTGCCAGGGGCTGTACTGCATCTCTTCGACATCTTGCTCGATCAGCCGACCCTTCAAACCATCAATACTTTAACGGATTGCCAGTTGTGGGTGATTTCCAAAAAAGACCTACTCAAGATCGCGGGTGAATATCAAGATGTGACGCGAATTGTGTCGCAAAAGCTGTCTAAAGACTTGGCGAATGTTTCCCAAGAGTTAGTGGCTGAACAGGAACGACAAGCTATCCTCAGACCCTATTTGGTCCCTAAGGCAAATAGAGGAATAGTCGGCTCTAGCCGCTATGCTAAGCGATTGCGAGAGCAACTCAAGGAGGCAGCACGTACTCGCGATTCAGTGATTATCTTTGGCGAACCCGGTCTAGAAAAAGATAATGCAGCCGCTCTCGTTCACTTTGGATCGAACCAAAGACGGGAGCCGATGGTGAAAATTAACTGCAATACTCTACAAATCAGCGGGGCCAGTTTGTTTGGTCGAGTGGGGGGTAAGCCTGGGCTTCTAGAAGCTGTGGGTGAGGGCACGGTTCTTTTAAATAATATTCAAGAACTGCCGCCAGCATTATGCCCACAAATACGACGGCTCTTAGAAACCCAGACTTACGTACCGGTTCAAAGAGACGGGAATGCAGTGAAGCCTCGTACCAGCAATGCTCGCTTAATCTTGACGGCTGAGAAGGTTCAGCCGGAACTGGATGGGGTGATTTCCCATCGGGTTAAGATGCCGCCGTTGCGGGTGAGTAAGGCGGATGTGGGTGCCCAAGTTGAGTACTATATCAGTCTACTTTCTAAAGAACAGGGCTTTGCTAAGCGCCAGCTGACCCCTGAAGCCTTGCGACGTCTACAAAGCTACAATTACCCGGGCAATATTGTCGAGCTGCATAGTTTGGTGGAGCGTGCGATCGCACAATCGTCTCCCAACGAAGATCTCACTGCCGAAATCTTTTGGGCGGCCCAAGATCGCCAACAGCGGTTCCGGCTTAACCTACTCAATGCCAACCCGTGGTTGCGGCGATTTCTCCGCAGTCCCTGGTGGCCCACCCGCATTAACTACGGCATCGTCTTACCCCTATTTATTTTTGTGGTGATCATTCTATTTGTGGGTCCCCAGCAACGGAGCCAGAACTTTGCCTTGAACTTATTTTGGGCCTGGTGGTGGCCGTTGATATTAATCGGTTTCCCCTTTGTGGGGCGTCTATGGTGCTCCGTCTGTCCCTTTATGATTTGTGGTGAATTGCTGCAAAAGCTGTCTCTCTGGCTGGTGCCGAGACAACTGCGGCAATGGCCCCGGCAGCAGGCTGAACAGTGGGGAGGTTGGTTCTTATTTGGTCTATTTACCCTGATCTTTCTCTGGGAAGAACTCTGGAATTTAGAAGATACGGCCTATCTGTCTAGCTGTCTGCTGCTGCTGATTACGGCAGGTGCCATCATTTGCTCACAGATTTTTGAGCGCCGATTTTGGTGTCGATATCTTTGTCCTATCGGAGGAATGAATGGCTTATTTGCCAAACTTTCTATGACTGAGCTAAGGGCTCAACAAGGCACCTGCTCTGCTGAGTGCAGTACCTATCAATGCTACAAAGGCGGACCTGAAAAAGGAGAAGGACAAGAAACAACAGGCTGCCCCCTTTACTCTCATCCCGCTCAATTGGAAGATAATAGGGACTGCGTGCTCTGTATGACTTGTTTGCAGGCCTGCCCCCACCGTTCTGTAGAGTTCAATTTGCGTCCCCCCGGTATCGAATTGTGGACAACCCACACCCCTCGAATCTATGAGGCCGCATTGCTCCTGCTGTTGTTAGGGGGGATTTTCCTGCATCGACTTCCTGAATTGCAAACCTGGATTGGGCTAGATTTGCATCTGCAGCAATTTTCAGTCCATGCTCTGGTGTCTTGTTTGGTGTTGGGGATAGCTGCTTTGATTCCCTTACTTTCCCATGCCGTCTTATGCCGTATCAGTCCTAACTTGAAACCAAGGCCCTTTATAGAATTGGTTTATGGCTATTTACCTCTAGTCCTCGGTGGTACCTTAGCCCATTATTTACGATTAGGACTGACCGAAGCAGGTCAAATTCTACCCGTCACCTGGGCCACGTTTGGCTTGGCTGGAGGAGGACTACCGGTCTGGGTAGCCCACCCAGCGGTGGTTAGTTTCCTGCAAGGTTCCACAATATTGGCTGCAATTTTTCTGACGTGGATTCTCACTCAAAAAATTGCTCGACAACCTATCTCTGTCCTTCTGCCTCAGCATATGACGAGCCTAGGATTAGGCGTCTGTTTGTGGTCTGTGATTGTGGGAATGTAATGGGTGCTGGAAGAGTACTAAAACTTTTAAATCAGTCTCTATTCAGATCTGTTTGCTGATGGAAACTAAAGAATGGGTTTGCCCCTATAAGAGAGAGGCAAACCCATTCTTTTTGGGTTAAGATCTAGCCTTTTTGATAGCCCTTAACCACAATAATGCAGAAAACAAACAGATTGTGGATGAATCGGATTACACATCATAGACCCGACAGGCATCGGACCAGTCATTGATGGCACAGTATTGATCCCAAGTGCTTGGTACAACGTCTGCTTGGTTTGGCTTGGGGAGTAATTCAGTGGTTGTGTTGGGGGTTGTTTGTTGTTTGATTTGAGTCATTGTTTTTACCTAAATTCTACTCGGGCAGTGTCGTAGATTGGAGGCCACACAATTCTCAAGTGAGTCATCAGAAAATAATTGAAATAGGGAATCTTTTTTCTGATGTAGCCCCATCTGCGATGTCTTTAATGTAGGCGATCTTCTTGAGATCATCCTGAATAGTTTCTGAGAAAACTGAGCAACTTTGAAAAGGGAAAATTGCGAAAAAACAAAAGATTTTTGGCTTGATTGCGATGAAATTAGCTTTGCTTCTGAAAGTGATTGGTGCCAGCAAATGCACCGGATAGCCACATTAAGCCAAACATTATTAGGGTGATGGCTGATGCATGGCCAAAAATTCTGAGGGTGTCGAGAAGAACCATTACATTGTCCTCTGCTGGGTTGATACGGTTTAGTATGCTGGGCCAGCTAATAGAAAGCAGTGATCGATTTCTGGGGTGGGAGTGATTGCCATCACCCATGGCATGAGGAATGGCCAGTGCCCCCGATTTAGAAGTCATTCGGAGGAAATAGACCTCGGTTTGATGGGGTAAATTATAAGGAATTGGATTTGGAGGCTTCCCGGTATAGCTCAGTCAGGGTAACGACTCGATATCCTTTTTGTTTGAGTTGGGGCAAAATCTGATTCAGCGTCTGGACGGTTCGCAGCCCCCAGGCCCCCTCAGGTCCATAGTCATGGAGAACGATAATACTGCCGGGTTGGACATTCGCCAAAATCTGTTGAGCGGCGAAATCTGAAGACGGCAGATTTGTGTCATAGGGCCATGGTGCCCCCAGGGCAATTTTGTATCCTTGCTGTTGAGCAATCTCAGCCATCTCTGGAGTGCAGCGGCCACTCCCTGGACGCATCCACTCCAGGGATGTTTTATGGTTGGCGGCAGCTAGGATATCCTGTTCTGCGGTTTGCAAAGCAGTTTGGAATTCAGGTAAGGGAAGGCTGATGCTGGGGACATCAATGGTGAGGTGATTACCTAACTCGTGGCCTTGCCTGACCATTTGGGTGATAAAGGCTTGGTTCTGAGCCGATAATCTACTGCTGATCATAAAAAAGGTTGCTTTGGCATCGTGCTGTGCCAAAACCTGCAATATTTTTCCGGTGGTATTGGTATCCCCTGCTCGTTGATCATCGGGGCCATCATCAATCGTGAGGGCGACAATCGGTTGCTCGGTGGGGAGATAGAAAATCGCACCTGGACAAATTAAGGGGGCTAGGCGATCAATTGCCCACCGGGGCTGCATCCAGAGTACTAGCAATGCTGCGATGAGTGTTCCAATGGCCAGCCCTGCGATTTGGAGTCGGTATCGGATAAAGAAGCGAAAGTTAGCCATATAAAACAATGGATTGAGGAGGGATGAATCCTGTCTTTCAGCCTAGGTTCTAGCCGAATCTACAGCAAGAATCGTGACAGGAACTCCAAAAGCTGAAAAGATAAAGATTACAGAAAGTAAACATATCATTAACAAAAGATTCATTTTATGACGATGAAACAACAATATGTGGTGTCAAGTGTCTTGTTAGGTGCTTTAGCGTTTGTTGCCCCCGCTCAAGCAGCTGGTCGGGTGGCTGGCTATCAATATGCTGTGTTTCAAGATAGTGAAGCCCCTCTCGAAGACAACGTCATTCACTACATTCCTTGCTATCCCCAAAATGATTGCAACGAGTTAGCCACCAAGCTAACCGCAGAACTTCGTCAAGCCCAGGTAAACCTGACTCGGGCACGATTGACTCTAGAAAAGCCCATCGAAGCTTGGACGCTATTCACCCAACTCGATCAGCAGTTTTTGCCTCAGATTACCGATAAGAAGGGGTATAAAACCACGACTACCCAAAAGAAAGGGGTCTTTTCTTTTTACTGTCCAACCAAAACCTGCTTGGTCTATTCCTTTGGTACGGTCCGCGATCGCTTCAATTATTGGGTCACTGTGGCTAAGAGCCGGAAGCGTTGGGACTTGGGGCCTGGCAGAGGCTTTGTTGAAGACAAACCTGAAAAGCTAGGGAATTAATCATTAGAATTATGAACTATAAATCTTTCATCCTGGCGTTGGGCTTGGTTGCGATCGCATTTCCCGCCCAGGCAGAATTACCCGAACATATTCAACAATTGCTCAATACTCGTCGCTGTATTCGCTGTGATTTATCCCGTGCTAATTTTGGCGGCATGGATCTGAGCGTTACTAACTTGCAAGGGGCGAACCTGATTTTCTCCAACTTGGAGAATGCTAACCTCAACGCCTCTAACCTGACGGGTGCCAAGCTCATTCAGGCCCGAATGTCAGATGCGAATCTGCAAACCACCAACCTCAGCGTTACGGATTTGAGTAAAGCTGATTTGCGAGGCGCTAATTTGGCGGGCGCGGATTTGCGTAGCAGCCGCATGACGTCTGCCAATCTGAAAGGGGCAAAACTGCAACAAGCCAAACTCCAAGGGGTGAACTTAGGTTCAGCTAATCTGAAAGGGGCAAAGCTGAATGGAGCTAATTTGTTCTCAGCTGATTTAAGGGGCGCTAATCTCCAAAATGCTGATCTCACAGGTGCAAATCTTAAGGAAGCTGATTTGAGTGGCGCTAATGTGAAGGGAATTAAGCTCACGGATGCAGACCTAACAGGGGCCACCCTCCCGGATGGCATTTCCCAGTAGGTCTTACTTGCAGGTTGCCAAGGCTTGAATTGAGGCGGGGATATCCATTTGACAGAATTTAGCCCCGCTTAAATCAGCATTGCTTAGGTTGGCATCTCGTAAGTTGACATCTGTCATGGCGATTTTGCCGAGATGGGCACTACTTAAGTCGGCCCCGCTGAGATTGACGCTTTCTAAAGTGGCTTTTCTCAGATCTGCATGGTTTAACTTGGCCCCATTGAGGTTGGTGTACTTCAGTTGGGCCTGCTTTAGTTTTGCCCCTTTTAAGTTGGCTTCGCTGAGATTAGCGTTGGCCAAATAGACTTGGTTGAGATTCGCACTCTTGAGGTTGCTTTTATTGAAATTAGCCTCTCTTAGGTCGCTGAAGTAGACGCGACGATTGCCTTGGGCTGTTTCTACCACAGCAACGCTAAAGTCAGCATCTTCTAAAGCGGCTTCAAACAAGTTGGCCCGGCGCAAATCGGCGCCTTTGAGCTTGGCTTTGACTAAGGTTGCCTGGGTTAAATTGGCGTCTTGCAAATTGGTGGCTTGCTTGAGGGTTGTGGTTAAGCTGGCCCGTCGTAGGGTGGCTTTGCTGAGATTGGCAGATTGCAGATTAGCGCTCTCTAGATTGGCATCGTCCAAATTAACGCCCTGTAAATTGGCCCCTTGCAGGTTTGCTCCCTGCAAGCTAGCGCCTTTTAAATTTTGATCTTGAAAATTAGCTCCCCTGAGGTCGCAACCCTCACAACTGTTCGTGGCCTTTAGCTGCTGAAGATGCTCGGGGTTGGGAGTCTGAGGGGTATTGCTGGCAGCCCCCAGAGGAAATAACGCGATAAAAGTGGTGACTGTTCCTATAGCGAGACTGCCTTTATTCAACTGTTTCATGTCATTCACCCAAATTAAAAAACGGTCTGCAATAGGTATTTATTCTCTAATCACTGTACTGTGATCAGGACAATGTTACAAAATGCTAAGGTATCGAGCCTTACCTCGGGGGTGAACCTGCAGACCTGAAAAATTGACCGTTATAGCACTCGCCAAATCAATAGCCAAAGGGTCAAAATACTGGTGGTCAACATCGCTTTTTGGGGGGCAAGGCACTTGACGCCCCAGTACAGTAACCATAATGACCAGAGGCTACCTACCAAGACGCACCAAAATAGCAGTTGGAGGAACACGTGTCCGTTCAAGATTTGGCTGTATAGGTGGAGCCAAGTTAGGTATTGGTTGAATAGGGGTTCTTCCGGTCTAAATGCTACAAATTGGGTAAAGGGAATCACGCGTCCGGTCGCTGGCCATAGCCCGGCAGCGCCCACCATGATCAATCCCACAATTGCCAGGGGCCATTGGGTCCACCCTGCAAGCTGCCAAGCCCGCCTTTGGCCGGTGAGCCATTGAATCATCCATCCGTACACTCCCCAGCTCAATAAGGGCCAACCCATTAAGCCAATGAGTAGGAGGATTACCCAAAACGGGGGGCTTCCAGTTTCGGCCCTGAAAGACTGTATTAACTCGGTAGAAATAATGGGGGATAAGTTCCGGGTCCAGAGCCCATAGGCGATGTACCGGAGCCAGCCTGCACTTAAGACAATGCCTAAGGGCACCCAATGTTGAAGCGGTTGATCAAATAGTTGCCGAAAAAAGCGGTGGGGTTGAACAATCAGTGTCCACAGGTTCATCGTTCCATTCTAAAACCTTGGTTTGTATTCACACCTATTAATTGTATTTTTAGGTGTTAAGTCTGGTTTATTTTAGGTGTAATATTTCTATGTGAATTCTGACAATATCCGTTCAAGTCCTTTGAGTCGAACGGGTTTTGCAATGTAGTCGTCCATGCCTGAGGCTAAATACGACTCGCGATCGCCCTGCATCGTATTGGCTGTCATAGCAACAATGCGTGGCCGAGTTGTGTTATCCCACTCTTCACAAATACTCTGGGCTGTGGTGATGCCGTCCATCTCCGGCATTTGGACATCCATCAGCACCACATCATAGGTTTGTTTACGCAATGCTGCTAGCACCTCCAATCCATTGGTGACCAGATCTGCTTGATAGCCCAAGCGATCGAGTAACTTAAGAATGACTTTTTGATTGACAACGTTATCTTCCGCCACCAAAATTCTGACCGGAGAAGTGGTCGGTGGTTGGAGTGGCTTGGATGTTGAGGGCTGGACAATATCGGACAGATGAGTGGAGAGAGATTTGATTAGGGCCTGGTAGAGCCTAAATTGCTTAACGGGTTTACTGAGAGAGGCCGATAGAAGAGGCTGATATTGCCAAATGGCTGCACTTTCGCCGATGGCACATAAGCCAATAATGGGGAGTGGGGCTTGAACATGATTTTGAGTCAGCTCCGACAGGAGTCTGGGCCAGGCCATATCGGGGAGCTGCAGATCTGCGATCGCAACATCAAATCTCATGTTCCTAACCCATTCCATGGCCTCCCAGCCAGATGAAGCCAAGGTGGGAACTAATCCCCAAGTCTGGACTTGTTGGCAAAGAATCTGGCCCGTGCTGGCATTGTCTTCTACAATCAAAACCCGTTTATTTTGGAATTGGGGTTCTGTTTCTCGGTGATCCTCAGGGCCTGGTAAAGCAGAAGCCGCAATGGTGAAGAAAAAGGTTGAACCAATCCCCACCTGACTCTCCACCCAAATCGTCCCGCCCATCAGCTCGCAGAGTTGTTTGCTAATGGCCAATCCTAATCCCGTTCCACCATATTCCCGGGTAATGGAGGAGTCTAGTTGGCAAAAAGACTGAAACAGTTTTTGCTGATGATCCGGGGCAATGCCAATGCCGGTATCTTTGACGGCAAAGAGGAGTTCATGGAGGGATAAAGGGACTTCTGGGGTCATCTCCGCAGTGGCGACATCTCGGGCAGAGATGGTTACAATGACTTCGCCAGAGGCCGTGAACTTCACCGCATTTCCCAGCAGGTTGACAAGGATTTGCCGGAGGCGATTGGCATCTCCCTGGATATGGATGGGGGTTCCGGGTTCAATACAATAAGCCAGTTCCAGCCCTTTGGCTGTCGCTTTGGAGTTGACAATATCTAAGGCTTCTTCCACACAGGTGGAGATGGGGAAGGGATGTAGCTCTAGTTCTAATTTCCCTGACTCAATTTTCGAAAAATCAAGAATGTCATTAATGATATTGAGGAGTGATTCACCGCTGGTTCGAATCGTTTCCACAAAATCCTGCTGATGGGGATCGAGGTGAGTATCTTTCAGTAAATCCGTCATGCCGATCACGGCATTCATCGGCGTGCGAATTTCGTGGCTAATCATGGCCAGGAACTCGCTTTTGGCGAGGTTTGCTGCTTGGGCGGCTTGGCTACTTTCTAGCAGAGCCTGATTTTTGGTTTGGAGGGCAGTTTGTAGTTGTAATGTTTTTTGGAGCTGGAGATACAGGGCGGCCTCGGCTTGTTTGCGTTGGCTAATATCCTGCATTTCTGCAATGAAATAGGAGGGTTTCCCCTGGGAATTGTGGATTAAGGCAACATTTAAGAGGACGGAAAGGGTATGCCCCAACCGATGAAGAAACCGTTTTTCAGTCTGATAACTGGGCGTTTGACCGATTAAGAGCTGTCGAATTTGATGCCGATCAATGTCTTGATCCTCTGGGTGAGTCAGATCTTCAATGCGCAATTTTAGGAGTTCAGATGGCCCATAGCCTAAGAGTTGGCTTAAGGCTAGGTTGACTTGGAGCCAAGATCCATCTAAAGCGAGTAATGCTTTGGCGATGGCGGCATTATTAAAGGATGTCCGAAACCGCTCTTCGATCTGGATGGTTTGTTGCTTGAGCAGGGCTTCCCGTTTCTTTTGTAGATCCTTTTTGATGGTGATATCTCGGCAAATCCCCCAAACCTGCCGATCTCCCGTCCTCGCATCTGTGGTCGGGGTATAAATCGTGTCGTAGTAGTAGCGTTGATGATTAAATACGAGTTCCTGTTCAGCAAAAATTCTTTCCCCCGTTTCCAAGGCCGATGTGATAAATGGATCGATTAGTTCTGCTTGTGGCCCCAAGAGTTTCTGGTTCGTTTGACCCAGGATTTGTTCATAGGCCAACTGCAGCCGCTGGGCACCGATTTTATTGATAGTGATAATTCGCAAATTTCGGTCATAGGCCACGAAGATATCAACCGTTTGGTCAATAAAGGCCGCGAAGGGATTGGCCAATGAAAGAGAAGAAGCGATGTTGAATGGATCCGCAGGCTGTTGTGGCATTGGGATAATCGTTGATCCCCTCAACAGGTCTAAATAGAAAGTCGGCTGACGTAATTATGGCATGCTCATTCAAAGACCTGCATGGAGCTTGCTACAGTATTCACTGATGGATAAGGACTTTCCTCTCTATGTGCCGTTTGTTGGGCTATTTAGGCGAACCGGTTTCGTTAGATACCTTTCTTATTACTCCCCGCCATTCCCTCGTGGCCCAGAGTTACCAGCCCAAAGAAATGACGGCGGGTTTAATTAATGCCGATGGTTTTGGCATGGGTTGGTACAAGCCCGCTACAGATCAACTGCCCTATCGGTATCGCAATAGTTTGCCCATTTGGAACGATCCGAATTTTGAGGAACTCTGTCGCTATATTTCTTCTGGAAGTTTTTTGGCTTATATTCGCAGCGCCACCTTGGGGCAAAGTCTGCAGCTTAGTAATTGCCAGCCGTTTGGCGATGGGCAGTTACTGGGGATTCACAATGGTTTTATTGAACGGTTCCGCCAAACCCTATATCGACCGATGCGGGAATGTCTCGGTGACGAACGCTATCAAAGTATCGAAGGAACAACAGACTCAGAACATATTCTGGCTTTAATCTATGAAACTCTGGCTCAAAATCCTGAGCAAACCCTGGTGGGTGCGTTAACCCAAACCTTGAACCAGATTAAGACTTGGGCTAAGTCCTATGAGGTGCGCGTTAGCTTGAATATCGTTCTCAGTGATGGTCAATCCATGACGGTGTCTCGCTTTGCCTATCCAGATCCGCCCCCATCTTTGTATTGGCTGAATGTCACCCATCCGGTGAAAGGGGTGGTGGTAGCTTCGGAGCCTTTGGATGCAGATGAGCAGATGCGATCGCAGTTTGGAGACTGCTGGCAATCCATTCCGGCAAACAGTTTATTAACCATCAATCCCAAGGGAGAAGTCACCACTCATGCCCTCTAAGGAGATGTTTACTGAAACAGAACACCTACAATTAGCTATTAGGGAAACCCTGACTCAGTCCCGCGCTCGCACCCTCCAGTTATTTGAAGACGTCAGTGAAGATACGTTTCGACTGCAAGCCAATTCTGACTTTAGTCCTGTGGGATGGCATTTAGGACATATTGGCTTTACCGAAGGACTTTGGCTTTTAGAGCATGAAGCTGGATTCGCTCCACTATTTCCTGAGTATCGGCAGTTATTTGCGGCGGATGGGTTACCGAAGGCTGAGCGGCAAAATCTACCCTCTTTTACAGAGATTTGTGCCTATCTAGATCAAATCCGGAATCAAGTTTGGGACTATTTGCTGGAAGCCCCCTTAGACTCTCGGGCTTGGCTATGGCATTGGCTAGTCCAGCATGAAAGTCAGCATTGCGAGACGATCACCTGGGTTCTTCAACTGCATCGCCGAAAATCACAACCCGTTGCTTTTGTGCCAAAGGAAAAGAAATGGCCCGTTGCCGTTGTCAATGTCTCTAAAACTGCAAAGACATCCCTGCCAGATCCAGGCATGCTTCCGATTGAAGGGGGGCGATTCTTATTAGGCAATGACCAGTTAGAAGCCCTGGATAACGAAAAAAAATCTCATTGGGTTCAGGTAGATTCGTTTTGGATGGATCGATTTCCGGTGACTCAAGGTCAATATCAACAGTTCATTGAGGCTGGAGGATATGGCCAGTCTCACTATTGGTCAGCAGCGGGATGGCAATGGTTGCAATCTAACCCCGTCAATCATCCCACCCACTGGATGGCAGAGGGGGGAGCTGATCATCCAGTCTGTGGGGTGAGCTGGTATGAAGCCGATGCCTATGCCCGGTTTGTGGGTAAACGCCTGCCTACCGAGGCGGAATGGGAAAAAGCGGCCTGCTGGCACCCTGCACCCCAGGATCCTCCCACCAAGCGAGACTACCCTTGGGGCAACCAGGCCCTAGAAAAGCATCACTGTAATCATGGGGGCTTGCAGTGGGGGACAACCCCCGTCCATCAGTATGCAAAAGGGCAAAGTGCCTATGGTTGTTTCGATTTACTGGGAAATGTTTGGGAATGGACGAATACTTGGTTCCATCCCTTTCCTGATTTCGAGCCCTATCCTTACAAAGGGTATTCCATGGTCTATTTTGATCACCAGCATCGCATCTTAAAAGGAGGCAGTTGGGCCACCCAGGCTCCAGTCCTCCGGGGGGCTTTCCGGAACTGGTATGAGCCTCGGATTCGAATTCATTTTGCCGGGTTTCGCTGTGCCTATGGCTAGTTGTGCGGGTTTGTTTGGGATGGTTTACAGTGGTTGGGAACCTTAGGTGACCGTTGTGTTGCCTCCCTGTTGGAGACCTCTCACCCATGCTTGAGTCTGTGCATACAGCAACTCAATCCCTGTCGGCACTATCCCCTACGGACCTTCCATCTCGTTTACAGATTACCCAATTTGCTTCGGACCCGTCTCCGACCGCTACCCAGCCAGGACTAGATGTGATTCAAGGGTTGTCGAAAACGCCCAAAACCCTCCCGGCTAAATATTTTTACGATGATCCAGGCTCTCAACTTTTTGAAAAAATCTGTGAGTTGCCGGAATATTACCCCACCCGGACTGAGACTGCTATTCTCCAGGCCTATGCATCCGAAATCGCCACCATCACTGGCCCTAGTGAGTTAGTAGAATTGGGGAGTGGCAGTTCTACAAAGACACGGTTGCTCTTAGATGCCTATGTTGATATTGGTCTTGCCTCTTGGTACTGCCCCATTGACGTGAGCGGCGGTATCCTCAAACAGAGCGCCATCAACCTACTCAAGGACTATCCCACCCTCAATATTCATGGCTATGTCGGCACCTATGAGGCCGCTCTAGCTGCCTTGCCGCCCTCTCAATTGCCAACCCGGATGATTTGCTTTCTGGGCAGTACTCTGGGGAATCTTAACCCTCAGGAATGTGAACACTTCTTTGCTGAGTTAACCCAAGCGTTGCAACCCGGTGAGTATTTACTGTTAGGGGTAGATTTACAAAAATCGGTTCAGCAATTAGAAGCTGCCTATAACGATAGCCAAGGGGTGACGGCCGCGTTTAACTTGAATATGCTGCAGCATCTCAATCAGCGATTTCAAGGTGATTTCCAGGTGGATAATTTCCAACACCAAGCGTTTTACAATCTGGATGAGCATCAGATCGAAATGCATCTCGTTAGCCTAAAGACTCAGCAGGTCAACCTAGCGGCCCTGGATCTGGCGGTTGAGTTTGACCAGGAAGAAACCATCCGGACTGAAATCTCTCGTAAATTTGATTTAGAGACCTTAAAGCAACAATTGCGCTCCGTCTCTCAGGAATTGGCGGAGTCTTCGGATGGAGGGGAGACTTCAATACAAAAGGAATTAACCCCCTTGCGAACTTGGACGGATGCAAACCAATGGTTTGGGCTGGTTCTTTGCCAATGCCAGGAAATTTCTCAGGTGACCCAGGAGAGCTGATGGATGCCCCAGGAATAAGACGGCTAAGGTATTCTGTAGAAATAAGGATGATGGTGCACATGAACCAAGAGGTGGTTAATGTCAGGAGACTTTCTCCCTTGTAGGGGCAATTCCAAGATGTTTCTCCTCAGCTGAAGAATTCATTCTTCTCCAGAGGCCATTCTCACGCACAGAACAGAATCCGTTCCGCAGGATAAAATATTAAATTCAACGGTTCACGATACAGATCGCACTAGGCTGGCGATAGGAGAAATAGAGTTCATGGGCAGAATTGTCGGCATTGACCTAGGTACTACTAATTCAGTGGTGGCAGTGATGGAGGGAGGCAAGCCAGTTGTGATTGCCAACACCGAAGGCAGCCGTACAACCCCTTCTGTGGTGGCTTTTGGCAAAGAAGGAGAACGTCTTGTTGGTCAATTAGCCCGCAGACAAACTGTCCTCAATCCCCAAAATACCTTCTATGCCTTTAAACGATATGTTGGGCGTCGGTATAGCGAATTATCTGCTTTTTCCAAACGGGTTCCCTATACGATTCGGCGCGACCAGGCTGACAATATCAAAATAAAATGCCCGGCCTTGGAACGAGAATTTGCCCCGGAAGAGGTGTCAGCCATGATTCTGCGGAAACTTGCAGATGAGGCGAGCCGTTTTCTTGGAGAACCGATTACTGGGGCAGTGATTACAGTGCCCGCCTACTTTAATGATGCTCAGCGACAGGCCACGCGGGATGCGGGGCGAATTGCGGGTTTAGAGGTAAAGCGGATTATTAATGAGCCGACCGCTGCGGCTCTAGCCTATGGATTGGACAATCAATATAACCAAACGGTGATGGTGGTTGATCTGGGCGGTGGCACCTTTGATGTCTCGATTCTGGACGTGGGAGATTCGGTCTTTGAAGTGCGGGCAACGAGTGGGGATACCCAATTGGGGGGCACGGATTTTGACCGGATTATTGTAGATTGGCTGGCTGAGCAGTTCCTAGAGCAAGAAAATATTGATCTGCGCCGGGAGCCCCAATCCCTGCAGCGCCTGACAGAAGCTGCAGAAAAGGCCAAAATCGAACTATCTGGTTTGCCCGAGACGAATGTGAGCCTGCCCTTTATCACGGCGACGGAAGAAGGCCCCAAACATATGGACGTGGTGTTGAGCCGGGGCCAGTTTGAAAATTTATGCGCCGATGTGGCGGAGCGCCTACAGGCCCCGGTGGAGCGAGCGTTGCGGGATAGTAATCTGCGCTCCATCGATATCGATGAAGTGGTGCTAGTGGGTGGCTCTACCCGCATCCCCATGGTCCAGAATCTGATTGGTCAGATGATCAACAAACGTCCGAATCAGAATGTTAATCCAGATGAAGTGGTGGCTGTGGGCGCTGCGATTCAGGCGGGGATTACGGCAGGCGATTTGCAGGATATTTTTCTGCTGGATGTGACACCCTTGTCCTTTGGCCTAGAAACGATTGGCGGGGTGATGAAGACCCTGATTCCTCGTAATACGACGATTCCGGTACGGCGTTCTGATGTCTTCTCTACGGCCCAAGACAATCAGAACCAGGTCGAAGTCCATGTGCTTCAAGGGGAACGACAGCTCGCGAATAGCAATAAATCCTTGGGACGGTTTCAGCTGCGGGGGATTCCGCCAGCGCCCCGAGGGGTGCCTCAAGTGCAGGTATCCTTTGATATCGACGCCAACGGCATTTTGCAAGTGACGGCGATGGATAAATACACGGGCCGTGAACAAACGATTACGGTCCAAGGGGCGGCCAATCTGTCAGATTCTGAAGTCAACCGGATGCTCCAGGAAGCGGAGCAGTTTGCCGATAAGGATCGGCTCCGTCGTGAGCGAATTGATAAGCGGAATCGGGGGCAAGATCTGATTAGCCAATGCGATCGCAAGCTGCGAGAAATCACCTTAGATTTTGGTCCTCAGTTCGCCAACAACCTGAGAAGGCGGGTCGAGACCCTGTCCCGAGACTTACAAGACAGCATTAACCAAGATCAGGATCGCCAGATCGATCTGGACTATGCCAATCTCCAAGATGCGCTATATGAACTCAATCAAGAGGTGACTCGCGTCAATCAAGAGTACTACGATGACGAAGAGGAGCTATTCCCCTTGCCTTCTATGTCTTCGATCAGTGATGCTGTATCCAAAGGGGTGAATAAAGGCGTGGAATTGGTGACAGGGCGACCGTCGTCCGATGATCCACCCCCGCGTCGGTCTTCGAGTCGAATGGATGGGGACTTCTGGGAAGACTGGGATGATGATGATTGGTAAACTCAACGGTATCGTTGCAATTTTGGCGAACTAGGCTAACAAGAGGTAGATGCAGAACTTCCGCAATTACTACGACATTCTTAAGGTGTCTAAAGAGGCACCCACGGAAGAGATTAAGCGTTCCTATCGAAAATTAGCCCGACAATATCATCCAGATTTGAATCCGGGCGATAAAGCGGCGGAAGAGCAGTTTAAAACCATCAGTGAAGCCTACGATGTGTTGTCGGATGCCGAGAAGCGATCCAAGTATGATCAGTTCGGTCAATATTGGCAACAGCAGGGATTTCAGAAGTCGAGTAGTCCCCAATCGGCTAAGAAATGGGGAGGGCAAACCAATCCCTTTGCCTCTGATAAGGTTGATTTCAGTGAGTTTGCAGATTTCCAAGAGTTTTTGGATCAGCTTTTAGAACGACCCTATGGCAAGAAAAGCAATGCTCGCAAGCAAACGAGAAATAAGCCTAAAGCTTCTGCGGTTGGCCAGCGAGATGCCGAAGCACGGCTGACTTTGCCCCTGGAAAAGGCCTATGCGGGGGGCAGAGAGCGCATTCGTTTGGAAGATGGACGCTCCCTAGAAGTGTCGATGCCCATGGGGATGGTCTCGGGCCAGCGCATTCGTCTGAAAGGTCAGGGAACCTCAGGGGGTGATCTTTATCTCAAAATTGATGTTTCCCCCCATGCCTTCTACCGCTTAGAAGGGAACGATATTGTTTGCGAATTACCGATTACCTGTGCAGAAGCCATCTTGGGAGGGCAAATCGAAGCCCCAACCCTAGATGGATGGGTTAAGGTATCGATACCGAGTGGAGTGCGCTCCGGCCAGCGACTTCGGTTAGGTGGAAAAGGGTACCCTGCTTCGAATGGAAAAAGAGGCGATCAATTAGTTGAGATTCGCATCGAATCTCCTAAAAATATTAGCTCTCGAGAGCGAGAACTCTACGAACAAATTCGCCAAATTGAAACCTATAAGCCACGAGCAGATTTACCGATCTAATAGTAGTTTTAGGTGATGCTTTAACGCCTAGTGCTTGAGCTTAGATTAAATTGCTATTCTCACAAAAATATCGGGAACAATAGTCAAGTAATCATAAAACTTGGATTATTGGCGTTATTTTGAGTTAGCTTCATTATGCTAATTGTGCAGATTCTTTTAGCCCTGATTTTGCTGCTTCCGTTGGTTTTGGGAGGAGTCGTATGGTTTTTCTTTAATAATCTAGTCGCTAAGAAAAATCAAGTCGATCAGGCGTTTTCCAGTGTTGATGTATTGCTGAAAAAACGCTGTGACGTTATTCCCAATTTGGTGTCAATTGCCAAAACCTATATGGAGTTTGAAGAACGAACTCTGGTGAAAGTAACGCAACTGCGATCGCAAGTGATGAAAGGCCAGGGGTCTACGGAAGACCGGGTCCAGCTCGAGAACCAACTCTCAGGTGCTTTAGCTAATGTCCTGGCCTTAACCGAGAACTATCCTGATCTGAAAACAGATGGACAGTTTGTTCAACTTCAAGGGTCCCTGAATGAGGTCGAGGAACAGCTGTCTGCTGCTCGTCGCTTCTATAACAGAGCTGTAACGGACTACAACAACAGTATCGAAATGTTCCCGAGCAACTTAATCGCCACATGGCGTCGGGATGAAGCTAAATCCTTGTTTGAAGCAACCGCTCAAGATCGACGGGCTATTGATGTCCGCAACCTCCTTCAAAATTAAATCATGACTCCTTTCAAAGAATATCGTTCAGGGTTACTCGCCCTAGAAAAACAGGATTATCCTGAAGCTGTTCAGCGTTTAGAAAACTATTATCAAGCCAACCCTAAACCGGGATCTTTAGAACATTATCAAGCCTGTAAAGCCCTAGTCAAAGCCTATGACCAGGTGAATGAGCTTGATAAAGCCCTGGCCATTTGTCAGGAATTGACGGAATGCGAAAAGCCCAATATTCGCTCTTGGGCAAAACGTTGGCAAGACAAACTATCGAATAAAGCCGCAGCCATTGCCGAAGAAGCTTTAGCAGCCAGTACTGAAGAAGAAGTCAATACTGCACCAGCAGATGGACCCATACCTGAACCTAGTGCAGCTCCCTTGTCTCTAACTGATGCAAATCAGCTCCTCTCCGAAGGCCGTGAAGCCCTCCGAAGCCAACAGTTTAGCCAGGCGATTCATGCCCTAGAGCAGTTTCGCCAGGGTGGAGATGCTTCCCATCCGGATTTTTACCAAGCCCAAATGTGGTTGGCTACCGCTTATCAAAAAGCGGGTCAACTCGAACAGGCAAAATCCCTAGGAACAATACTGGCCAATAATCCAGCCACTCAAGCCTGGGCAGAAAAATTTATCCAAAGCCTTAGCCTCTTGGTTGCGACTGAAGTGGTTACAGGAATGCAAGCTGCCGCCAAAGCCGATAGTGTCTCTGCTGCATCATCTCAAGGGTCGCCAGAAAAACCTTTCTTTAAGCATCGCACCTTAGCAGAGTTCAAAGATTATTGTCGACAAAACTTAGTGGAAGATCTGAAGGAGTATGAGACCAAGCGGCAGTCGGCCCTGAAAGCTTTAGCTATTGTTGGTGCCATCCTTCTAATTATCTTGATTTTGATTCTGACTCAGGTTCCGCAAGTGTTTCAGTCTCTTCCACTTTTTCCTATCCCTACAGAGGGTGAGTGTATCCGAGACATGATCACTTCTGGTCTGGGTCAAAAGTTGAGCAATGCTGACGATGGCACTGCAGAACAGCTGTTTTTTGACTTCATCTTAAAGTGCCAAGAACCTAGATTCTCCTTCCCAAATTTTCGGTCGCTATTATTGGTCGCTACATTTTTTCTATTTGGCATAATTGGCTGTTTATGGAGTTGGGCTATTTTCTATAGCGTTCAAACGGAGATGTATGAACGTGGGTTTAAAACCAAAATCATTGAGAAAGTGATTCGTTACATCAACAACGATCAAGGCCTAAGCTATGCTGCCTATGGAGATAATTCCCTCACTAGGATGGCGATCCTGAGAAGTCGACTATTTCCTGCTCTGAACTCCACATTTCACCTTCAACAAGATGATTGTGTGTATGGCAATATCGGTCCGGCTAATGTTTACTTCTCAGAGGTCGTGGCTGAGCATGAAATCTATCACGCATTCATCCCTAAGATGATGCCTTTTTTACTGAGACGTTCAAGAGGGTTTCTCACGTTTATTAAATTACCTATTTTAGTGCTGGTTTTGATGTTTAGCTTTTTGAAAGCCTCGCCTTTTATCGTGATCAGGATGTTCAAAGGCCAACGCTTTGATTACGACAGCTTCAAAGACCAAGTGGGGAATCAGGTGACTCGACGGCAGGTGTTTAAAGGACTGTTTTTTCGATCTGAGTTTAATAAGAGTTTTCAGGGTGAGACCGTTGTTTTCACAGGCTCATTAGCCTCGAAACTCAAGCAATTGAATCGATCTGGACAACTCGTTAAGCTAGAAGACCCAGAATTTGACCAGCTGTATACCGTATACAGTGACGATCAAGTTGAGGCCCGATATATTCTATCGACGAGCCTAATGGAACGCCTCGTGAAGTTTAGAAAAAAAGCCCAGCGTCCCGTCTCTATATCCTTCTCAGAGAATCAGATCTTTATTGCCATCCATCATGACCGAGATTTGTTTGAGGCTCAGCTATTCAAAACGATGCTGAGTTTCAGACCGATGCAAGATTACTTTGATAACTTCCAGCTCATGTTAGGAATTATCCAAGATCTCAACCTTAATCGCCGGATTTGGACTCGTCAGTAGGGACACTAGCAGAACTGTGACCCTCCATGAACGGAGTTATTTCAAGTTCTGTGTGAAATCCAGTCTGAGATAGAACAAATCCAGCCAGACTTTAGGAGGGGACCCGTAAGTTAGACCGATGTTGAAGGGCCGCTTTATTCCTGGCTTTTAAGGGCCTAACCGCTAGCAGTTTTGTAATCTCCTTGATATCAGCATTTTTCTGGCGGTAGATTTTTAATTCCACATCCGTGGCGTTGAGCTGAGATTTATATCGTCTCTCAATGGCTTTGAGCTGAGCAGCATAATGTTGTTTTGCTTGAGCTTCTATCGCCTCATGATTCGCATCAACAGGGACTTCCAATCGAACCGTAAAAGCGCCTCCGCTTTTCTTCTCAATGGCCTGAATATTGATGTCACACTGTTCAAATTCACTGGTAAGAGTTTGATAAGCAGCGACAAAGGCTAGCCAATCGATACCGTGTAAAAAGAGTAAGTCAATCGTCCCTAAGGGCTTTTGAATCAGGTTGATAAACTCACCTGAGATAAAATCGCCGGCTAGGGGATGACGATCCCGTTGGGAAGACTTGAGGTAAATATAGGCACAGTCAACTTCATCAAATTTGGTTTCATTACTGATCTTCCAGTTTTCAATACTGGCCCCGGTAAAGGTGGCTCCGGTGAAGTCAGACGAAAGTGCGATCGCATAATCTAACGACGAGTATCGCAAATCGGCCCCGCGCAGATCCGTCCACCGCAAATCTGTTTCATACAGGTTAGCTCCCCGCATATCGGCCCAGCGGAGTTCTGTCCAACTGCAATCTGCCTTTCTCAGAATCGAACGGCAGAGGGTCGCCCCACTCAGGGTCGCTCCCCGAAGGTTGGCTTGGGTCAGTCTGGCAAAGCTGAGATCGGCCCAGCGCATAGTTGCCCCTCGCAGTTTGGCATAGCTCAGGTCCACCTGTTCCAGGGTCGTGCCACTCAAATCGGCACCCCATAAATAGGCACCCCTTAAGGTAGCTCGACTCAAATCCGACCAACGCATAAAGGCTCGGCTGAGATTAGCGCCAATCAGGTGAGCATGTCTGAGTTCTGTACCACTGAGATCCGCACCGCTGAGATCCGCTCGACTGAAATTGATCTTGCTGAGGTTTTTCCCATTCAGGTTGGCCAACTGCAGATCAGGACGAATATTAGGGTTGGCATCTCTCCACTGATTCCAGGCTTTAACGCCTTGGTTCAGTATGTTTAGATGCTCACGACTCGCCATGCTCGACTCCAAAATCCCCTAACATCTCCACTAAAATAACTCTGAAAAAAGTTTTTCGCCGCATTTCTGTAAATATGAGCAAAAGATTTTGCTAAATCCCTCTATTCAAAGGGAAAGCATTGACAATCCCTGAATTATGTGTAAGATGTCTTCAACGTCTATGGGTAGGGCTAGTTCATGGCTGATCAGAGTGGTGAATGGTTATCGGTTGTCGTCAATAATGGATTTCACCTACTGAAGCAATTTACCGAAGGCATGAGCTTACCGCGATGGTTAGCACCCCTAAGTATGGTTGGGGTGTTGTCCACCTTAGATAAGCTGCTGCCTTCAATGCAAAAAGGATCTTTTTTGGCAGGTCTGGGTAGCTATCTGCTCATCGGAATTCTGATCGTAAACTTGTTGGCTTTGTCCCTCTTTTTGTATTTGCCCGGTAGATTAGTCACCTCGACAACCCCTGCAGTGGCTCAGTCTGGCCGAACTCTGTTGAAACTTTTACTGATGGGCTGTTTAGTTGTGGTGAAAAACGTAGTGATCCATAGCTTGAAATTGGCATTTGATCTGACAGTGCTGCTAATTGCTGCCTTGACCTATCCCCCTCGCGAGGCTAGCCAAATTGCAGCCCACTGTTAATACCAGTTTGTTGATCATTGGTTCGTTGATCTAAAAACTGTCAAGAAAGGCTGCGGATACCTGCAAATGCTGATCTAGCTTGTCACCCATGCGATCCAGGTGGCTGACCGTCATCCGCGTGCGAGGATTGCGCCCAAATAACGATCGATGTTGGTTCATAAAGCGCCAATATAAGCCGTCCCAGAGGACACTCCAGTCTCCCTGCTTGAAATAACTCATTTTGCGCAGGTAGTTGGAAGAGCTGACATAGGGTTTCGTAATCATTAGGCCCCCGTCGGCATACTGGCCCATGCCATACACATTAGGAACCATCACCCAATCAAAGGCATCGATAAACAGCGATGAAAACCAGCGATAAACCTGATCTGGGGCGAATTCGCAGAGCAAGAATAGGTTACTAAACACCATCAATCGTTCAATGTGGTTGGCATAGCTACTGTCTAATACCCGCTGCATTGCCGTATCAAAGGGGAGGATGCCCGTGTTGGCGTCCCAAAATAGTTTAGGGATAGGTCGATGGTGTTGGAAAAAATTAGTGGTTCTTTGGATTCGTCCTTTCAGAAGGTAGACGCCGCGGACATATTCCCGCCAGCCAATCACTTGCCGAATAAACCCTTCCAGCGAGTTGAGAGGAATGGGGCGATCTGCATGCCTATCTAATGTGGCTTGAACGATTTCTTGTGGATGTAATAAACCAATATTCAGGGCAGGGGTCAAAACCGAGTGAAATAAGTAGGATTGGTCGGCATCGATAGCATCTTGGTAAGCACCATACTGGTCAATACGGGTTTCTAAAAATTGGTTGAGGAAATGAAGAGCACTGGCGTGGTCAATCGGATAGGCAAAACCATGACTACTGCCTGGATTCTGGGCAAAGTGTTGCTGGGTGTAGGCAACCGCTTCTTTGACATAGGTATTGGCAGCAGGCCACTGAATAGAAGGAAGCTCAATTTTTTTAGGCAGGCGCTTACGATTGTCCGCATCGAAGCTCCATTTGCCCCCCACTGGACCCTCGCCATCCAGTAGAATCCCTAATCGTTGACGTTGTTTGATATAGAAGGAATTCATCCGTAAGGACTTATTGGCAGGCAATAGGGATTCTAATTCTGAGGTTTGGGTTAAGAAGTTGGGGGTTGGATGCCAAACCAGTTGGATGTCGAATGTCTGCGCTGCTTTAGTAATTCGTTGCGTTAACCAGTCATCGGTGACTTCGCAGATATGGGCACAGCCAATGCCTTGGCTATGGAGAATAGAAAAAACGGTGGAGGAAGAGTCGAGTTTACTACTTTCTAAATACTGGACTGTATGGCCTTGCTCTCGCAATTGATCCGCATAGCTCTGCATTGAAGCTCGATGCAGAATAATCTTCTTTTTGTGAAAGGGGTATTGGCGAAAAAAGAGCGGCTCTTCGATTAAGAAGGGGATGCGTTCTGGTGAGGCAGCAGGATGATTTTCATACAACTGATGGGGGTAAATGAGGGTTGACTCCATGAGCCTTATCTTCTGTCTTGGCAACAGTTCCCTATCATACAAATTCTTGTCAGGACTGCCGAGGAAATTGAAGTGTGGGCATGGATTGAGTTCACCTGACCATTGAATGACCACTTGAAACATTGAGCCCAAATCTCCAAGTTCTTCTGCTGGGCATACTTTAGGTAGAAAGAAGGTCAATTTTTTGTAGCTATGCAACGGTGGTTTCAGTGGATCTCGTTCAGAAAAATCTCCACACCTGAGGAATTTGATGCTTTAGTCTACCGGGTTGAGACAATGGCTCAACGAAATCCAAGTTTCTACCGGAGTCGCTTAAGGCTGTTAGCTTGTTTAGGCTATATCTATATCCTGGCTGTATTTGTCCTGTTATTTGCGGGGCTATGGGGAATTCGACTGTATTTAACCGCCATTCAAGACCAGGACATGATTGAATCTCTCAATTATGTGACTATCTTGGTTGGGTTTAGTCTGCTGCGCTTGTTTTTCGTTCGCTTTGATCGGCCTAAGGGGATTCCCATGACTCGGAAACAAGTCCCCGAGTTGTTTGCCATGCTTGATGAATTAGCATTGGCGATGAAAGCGCCCAAGTTGAATAATGTCATCCTGAATGGGAAGCTCAATGCTGCTATTGTTCAGCGTCCTCGATTTGGATTGATCGGTTGGCAAAGCAACTATTTGTTAATTGGCCTGCCCCTTTTGCAAGCGCTGTCTCCCCAGCAGTGCAAAGCCGTACTCGCCCATGAGCTTGCCCATCTCTGTGGAGATGATGGTCGAGCGTCAGCATGGATTTATCGAATTCGTCGGATGTGGTATGACCTAGCAGAACGTTTTGAGCATAGTAGTGGAGGATTTCTGTTTGACCGTTTTTTTAGGTGGTATGGACCATTCTTTAGAGCTTTTTCTTTTGTCCATGCTCGTGCTCAAGAGTATGAGGCCGATCGGCGGGCAGCAGGAATAGTAGGGGCTCACCATCAAGCAGAGGCACTTATTTGGCTCTATGTGTATGATCATCTGCTCTTGAAAGAGTATTGGTCTACCCATTACCGCCGAACACTCCACCAGTCAGAACCGGACGATGATTCTATTTCCCAGATCCTCCAGGTTCTTCGATCAGGAATGTCTCTAGATCAATATCGTAGATGGTTGGCCCTGTGTCTTGCTCAGCAAACCACCAATGCCTCGACTCATCCATGTTTGTCAGAACGTCTGGAGAGGTTGGCCTATTCCCCAGTAGAATTATTGCCTCCTAAATTGAACGCTACAGTTTTATTGGGGGATACATTTCCTGACTTAACCGCCCAATTGAATCAATTTCAAAAACAAGAAGAAACTGAGGAGTGGGTTGATGATCATGACTATAGTCAACATCAGTTGGCTGGGTTACACCGCTTGAATCAAAGGCCTGAACATCTGCTGACCCTAGAAGAGCAAATGAAACGGGCTTCAACCACCTGGCAACTTCAGGATCGACAGCAAGCCCTATCCATGTTCCAATCGATTATTGTGGAGAACCCTCACCAGGCTAATGCTCGCTATTGGGTTGGATATTTATTGACAGAGGAAGGGCAAGCCGACGGAGTGACACACCTTGAATATGCGATGGATCATGATCCTTCCCTCGTGACTTCAGCCTGTCGTCAGCTCTATGGCTACTATCACCAACGACAACAGCCGGATCTGGCTGAACCTTATAAACGACGATGGCAGCAGCATCAGAAAGCCTGGAAGATGGCGTTGACTGAACGTTCGCAGTTTGCCCAGAATACACAGTTCAAACCTCATGGATTACCAGAGGCAGAAATTCGACAGCTAACGGAGCACTTCTCCAGTTATCCAGAGATAAAAACGGTCTACTTGGTTCAAAGAGTGCTCGAACGCTTTCCTGAATGTCCCTACTATATTTTTGGGATGACTCGACGTCCATTTAATCGAAAGGAGCATGAGTACTTTAGCAATCATAAACTGAAAGGCGTGATCAATGTTGCGATCGCATTCTCGTCAGACTATGCCTTATATTTCCACGACGAGCTAGTCCATTGGGACCGTTTGAAACGATTGCCCGGAGCTAAAATATATCCTCAGTCCTGGAGTTAGCCCTATGGGGCTATGCCTATATCCCGGCGATAGACGGTACCATTCTGCCCAGCGATTTGGCGGGGCAGTTGTTGGTGACTGATCACCTGTAGGGTCTTCATATCGTAGGTTGTATAGGTCGTTGATGCAGTGTCATGATCAATATCCACCACCGTTAAAGTTTTCTGAGGGGTGCGATCGCTCCCCACTAATTGACGGGGACCGCCGCCTAACGCCCCCGTATGGAGCAGTTGGAGCTGTCCCCGGCGACCGGGATAGTAGGCATGTTGATGACCACTGATATAGGTATGAACGCCATAGCGCTCCATGATCACCCGTAACTGTTCAGCATTGTGCAAATATTCACCGGGTTTGTTGCGTCCCACCGCAATGCCATAGAGGGGGAGATGACCAATCATGATTCGAAGTTTAGCCTTTTTGGCTGCTGGACTCTCAAGGCTTCTCACCACCCAGGCTATTTGCTCTTGGGTGATCTTAGCGGTGGAAGCATCCCAAACTAGATAGAAGATATCATCCTGAGCAAAGGTGTAATTGAACGGGAAGTTTGCTCGATCGACAAAAGGTAAATCTGGGCGTTGCTGATTCCAATAGGAGGACGCAACTTGCCGATCGACCGTAAAAATAGGGCTGCCCGCAGGTGATAAAGCTCCTGAACCATCGTGATTGCCGATGGTGAATCCCAAAGGGAGTTGAGCTTGGCGGAGGGGGGCTGCTATGTTGCGATCAAATGCAGCCCACATGGCTTGAATTTGAGCCCGGTTGAGAGAACGCGATTGGCCCGCCACCATATCTCCCCCACTCAAAACTAAATCAGGTTGCCAGCCAGGAATCAGTGAGATTGCTTTAGTGACTTCTGGAGCGTAGCGAGTTGACCCATACTGGCTGTTGAGATCACTCATCACCACTAATCGCACATCTCCCCTTAGTGGGGCAAATAGTCCTGGGGGCGCAAGAGCCGTCTTGGATAAATCTGGAGCAGGACCCGGAGACGAGGGTGCAGAAGCTGGGGTTGAAGAGGTCGAAGATGCTTGAACGTCTTGGGAAGAGACCCACCGATAAATCCCCACAGACAAAACGACCCCACCAGCAAGAATACTAGTAACCCAAAGGAGGTGGCTTCGAGAAGGTTTCATGGGGGCCGGGTGGATAAGGTCATCCTTGTGCGCAATGGACTGAGAAGTGATTAAGCGCTTCATAATGATGTGAGACTGTTTCGCTATCTTGAGCCTTACCATCCCAGAAAAGTTCCACATTCCCATCCCTTATTTAAGGGATTTTGGCTTCTGTATTGATTTTGTAGTTATTGATAATTCGATTGAGGGGTTTTTCCAGTTCCTTGAATTGATCGTTTGGAACGATGAAGCTCAGAATGGCCACTCGCTTCCCTTTACGTTCAATAAAGCTATTGCCCAGCAGTTTAACTTTAATGTTGCCTGTTGCTTTGGCTGTATAACCCCAAATGAGCAAAACACTGCCATCTTTTTGGGGTTTAGCATCTCGGAGAAAGAAACCTGGCTCCTTCTCAAAAGAGTTCTTGAGAAAATCTTGGAGTAACTTGGTTAAATCATCCTGGGTGGGATCGTAGTCAACATCGAAAATGTCGGCGACGAGTCCACCGTTACGGGTTGGATCGGTCCATAACACAATCACTTCACCCGGCTTGCTATTGTCTTTGCTTTTCCATCCATCGGGAGCCAGTAAGGAAAAGGCTTTGGTTTTATGGGTATAGGTGGATAACTTATCAATATCAACGGACTTAAACCGCCGCCTACTGGAAGGGGATGGGCTGGGTGAGGGGCTAACCCGAGGGGAAGGAGAGCTAGAGGCAGTCGGCGAACTAGATTCTTCGGTTGATACGACTGGATCGACACTGTTATTACTGCCATTAAATCCAGCGTAAGCAAGACCGCCCAGGATAATGAAGGTCAATCCACCGGCGATGGTCCACAACTTAACGTTACTCTTGCTTTGATCTGCTTCCACCGCAGCAACTTGTTGCACAGGGGCAGAATAGTTGGCAGAAAAAGGGTTCGCTGACTGGGTGGTTTGGGGAGACGGTTGAGTCGGAGGAGGTGCCGCGGGCATCGTTGGCGGCATGGTCGGAGGCACTCCAGTGACGGGGGGTGGCTGCATGATTTTGGTGGGGGGCGGCTCTATCTGAGTATTGAGCGCTTGGATGATTTCCGCTGCGGACTGATACCGATCCACCGGCCGGGGCGATAACATTTTGTTGAGGGTGTCAGAAAAATTAGAGCTTAAGCTGAGTTCTTTCTGCCATAGCCACTCTAGAGATTGGGGATCTTGGAGCTGTTGGGGAGGATGTCCGGTCATCAGCACTAAAGCCGTTACTGCTAAGGCATATAAATCACTATGGGGAGCAACTAAACCTAATCGCATCTGCTCATCAGGAGCATACCCAATTTTCCCCAAGCGAGTCCCTCCCGTGGACGCTCCAGGGGAACTCCGTTCAGTGGCAACTTCTGTCGCAACGTCTATGGCAACTTGCTTCACCCCACCCATATCAATCAGGATGGGTAAACCATCTTTGTTCCGCCGGATAATGTTATCGGGGGAAATATCTCGGTGGATGACTCCCTGGCCATGGAGATAACTTAAGACAGGCAGCAGATCCCTGAATAGTTGTGTGACTTCTGTTTCGCTAAAGGTTTGCCCTTGCTGTTGGCGTCCTTCTAGCAGTTGTTGATAGGTGGAGCCTTCAGCAAAATCTTGGACTAGGAATAGTCGCTTCTGGGCAGTGAATATCTCCCAGAATCTGGGGATTTGGGGATGTTCAAGGCGATGAAGGGTGGCTGCTTCTCTTTGAAAGAGTTCTTCGGCTTTCTTAAGGGCGTAGGTGCCTTGAACCGATGGGGTCAATTCCTTGAGCACGATAATTTCGTTAAAGCGCCCAGTATCCTCAGCTCGGTAGGTTCTGCCAAATCCCCCTTGTCCTAGCTGGTGTTGGATTATGTAGCGATCGCGGAGTCGTGTACCAGGGGGCAATGAGGTCTGGGTATTTTCAGTGGCGTCTAAGTCTGCAGTTCCTTGGGTGGGTGGAATTGAAGATTGATTACTGGTTTGGGGTACGACTGCAGGGCTGCCTGAACCTGTCACAGGAGGTTTCAACATTGAAATCCCACAATATTGGCAGAATCGGGAGTCTGAAGAATTTTCTCGCCCACAGGAACTACACGTAATCTGAGTCATAAAGTTAGCATTTCAATCAATGCAGCAAGGTCCAAGCCAAGTGAAAAGCAGAAGTGATTTATCCCTTTCCCATACTGGCGTGTAGCCATTGATTATTACTGTATGAGTAATTGATAGGATGTCTAAGACTTCCTGCGTTCACATCATAACCTAGCTCAGTCTAGGTCCTTTTCGAATGACAAGGATCACCTAAATTTCCCAGTTTTTATTCAATATCAATATCGATGCTGTAAGGGCTGGTTTGAGTTGCCGTCACGTCTAAACGGTACTCTCCAGATTGAGGGAGTTGTCCTTGCCAATTGGCTGCTTGGGGGCTGAGTTGGCTTAAAGGTTGACCACCGGGACTGAAGAGTGTCACCTGAATATCTCCTTGGGCGATATTGACCCGCATCAATTGCTGTGCCCCAGCATTGAGTAAATACCGCTGTCGTTGGCCTGCTTGAATGGTGCTGTTGAGCTGAGTCCCCGTTGCACCAGGGGCGAACTTCACCCTTGAGGTGGTGTCTTTAGGGGGGATTTGCCTGGGCGTAACGACTTCAACATCTAGGGAAAAGCGTTCAGCCCCAGGTTGCTGATTTTCTACGGCGATGGTGTAGTTCCCATTCGAGGGTAATGCTGTGGTATCGCTAGGCGTTTGACGATTTGCCTCAGCAATCATACGACCTTGAGGATCGAGGATTTGGACCTCTACATCGCCGCTGGATAAGCGCACGGTCATAGATTGTTGGGCTTGAGCATTGAGTAGGAAGGGTTGCCGCTCATGCTGATTCAAGGTTTGTGCCAGTAAAGTGCCTGTTGCCCCTGGGGCGAATCGAACCCGATTTGGTGCTAATCGGCACACTTGCTGGGTGAGGTTTTTAGAAACCCAACCGTCAGGAGATTGAACTTGTAGCCACTTCCCTTGTGAACCGAGCACGGACAGAGGGGTGCCATTATCAACGGTGGCGACGATATTGTCGGGGGTGACTTCTGGACTGGAACGAATGTTCAAGGGAGGATTCGGATCGTTGACGGTGACCCTGCAGTTAGAGGGAAGAGGGTTGACGTTTCTGATGGGGGAAGGAGTCAAGGAGGGGGAGGGCTCAACAGAGGGTTCAACAGAGGCAGAGGGACTCACAGCCGGATCTGTAGATCGGCCATTGAGCCCCGAAAAGTTGGGCATCAGACCGAGGGCGTAAGCACCCCCTAGACCCGATAAACCGACGATGACTGCAGCAATCCACCAAGAACCACGAGAGGGTTGGGGAGGCACGGGTTTTGGACTGACAACATTGGTGGCAGGCAAGTCGGTGGGGTTGGCGTTAGGAATGGGAGCATTGTTGGGAATGGGAGCACTGTAGATGACGGGCTCGGTGGGAGGAATGGGGGGAGATGAAGGTTGCGAAAGGAGTTGTAAGTCTTGGAGGACGTCTGCCACAGATGGGTAGCGGGTATTGAATTGCGATCGCACCATCCGTTCCAAGATCTCGGCAAACCTGGGGGACGCTTGGGGGGCCAAGGAACGCCACTGAAGCTCCGCCGTTTGTTCATCAAAGGGAAGTTGCATCGGCTCTACCCCCGTTAGGGCCTTGATACCAATCATGCCAACAGCATAAATGTCGCTGTTGAGGCGGGGACGGCCTGATAATTGCTCACCGGGCATATAGCCCTGGGTGCCGATGCCCACGGTGTAGCCAACGGATTGATCCGCTGGAGCAATTTGAGTGCGGATTTCTTTGACGGCACCGAAATCAATTAAGACTAAATGACCATCGGCTTGCCGACGGATCAGGTTATCGGGCTTGATATCCCGGTGAATGACTTGGTGGTAGTGAACGAAATGCAAGACGTTGAGGATTTCTTGCACAATGCCTAGCACCTGAGCTTCGGGTAAGGGTTGGCCCAGGGGCATCTCATCACTCAGGGTCTGACCTTGAATGAATTCCTGAACGAGATAAAATTCTTTTTGATCTTCAAAGTAGGCGAGGAGCTGAGGAATTTGATCATGGCGTCCCAGCTTCTCCAGCATCTCGGCTTCGGTCCGAAATAGCCGCCGGGCCACATCAATAAATTGGGTATCAGAGCTGGCTGGCTTCAGATGCTTAACCACACATTGGGGATTGCCCGGTCGGCGAGTATCTTCAGCAATATAGGTTTGGCCAAATCCACCGGCCCCTAAGACTGCCGTAACCTTATAGCGCTGATCAAGTAAAGTACCCAGCATCAAGGCCCCCTGTGCAACACTCCTGATTCTGGCACACAATGATCTCAGTTCCTGCGGGGTTTACCATCGCGTATCATCAATGGGGCCTTGTTCATATTCTGTTGCTGAACTGAGTTTTCATGCCTCAAGTGTCTATCATTATGCCCCTGCTCAATGAAGCAACGGTTCTCAGCCGAACCCTTAAGCATCTGATGGCCTTGGAGCCTCCCGCCCATGAGATTATCTTGGTGGATGGGGGCAGTACTGATACGACGGTTTCCATTGCTCAGCACCATGTTGAGTCCTGGGAAGGGACGAGCTTTTCTGTGGTGACAGCACCGGAGCGGGGCCGGGCATCGCAGATGAATTACGGGGCTGCGATCGCAACTGGAGACATTCTTTGTTTTCTCCATGCCGATACCCTAGTCCCCGATGATCTAGTCGACCTAATGACTCAGACCCTAGCCGATCCTAATACCGTCTGCGGGGGGTTTATTGCTTTGATGTGTGGCGATCAAAGTACCCGCTGGGGCATCACGTTGCAAAACTACCTAAAAACCTATATTGCCGCCCTGATTGCTCGTCCCCATCTCTTCTTATGTAAGGGATTTAGGGTCTTGTTTGGTGATCAAGTGATGTTCTGTGACCAACAAGCATTTTGGAACTGTGACGGCTTTGATCCGGACCTACCCATTATGGAAGATGCAGACTTCTGTATCAGAATTGTTCAACAAGGCAAAATTCGGCTGGTCAACCGCATTGTCCAAACCTCCGACCGCAGATTGCAGCAATGGGGGGCTTGGAAAGCCACATTTATCTATCACTCGATAGGTTGGCTGTGGCTTATGGGTTTACCAGCCGAATTTCTCAAACGCTTTTACGAAGAAATTCGTTAAGCGTTGCCAGACATTGCAGGGCTAAGGGCTTGCTTGAGCAGATCAGCTTTATCGGTGGCTTCCCAGGGCAGGTCTATATCAGTCCGACCGAAATGACCATAAGCCGCCACTTCTTGGTAGAACCGACCGCCACGCTCACCGGGGAGTTTGGTTAAGCCAAAGGTTTGGATCAATCCAGCTGGACGAAGTTCAAAATTTTCTTGAACCACTTGCAGGAGGCGATCTTCGTCAACCTTGCCAGTACCAAAGGTCTCAATCAAAATGCTGACAGGTCGGGCAACGCCAATGGCGTAACTGAGCTGTACTTCACATTTCTCTGCCAATCCAGCGGCCACAATATTCTTGGCCACATATCGGCAGGCATAGGCTGCACTACGGTCTACTTTTGTGGGATCCTTACCGGAGAAAGCGCCACCGCCATGACGGGAATAACCCCCGTAGGTATCTACAATAATTTTCCGTCCCGTGAGTCCGGCATCACCTTGAGGGCCTCCCACGACAAATTGGCCCGTGGGATTAACGAGGAACCGAGTATTTTCATCGGGTTTGATGTCGATATCGGCAAAGATAGGCAGTACAACTGCATTCCACAGATCTTCCTTAATTTTGGCCTGTACTGCAGCAGGAGCGGTAATATCGCCAATGGTGGCGTCATGCTGGGTCGAAACCAGAACCGTATCAATCCCTACAGGACGACCATCTTCGTAGGTGACGGTAACCTGAGATTTACCATCCGGTCGTAAATAACCCAATTGGGTTTTGCGCACGGCTGCCAATCGTCGAGTGACTCGGTGAGCAAGGCTGATGGGCAAGGGCATCAGTTCGGGTGTTTCATTGCAGGCAAACCCGAACATTAAACCTTGGTCGCCAGCACCAATGGCATCCAGCTCTTGATCGCTTTTTTCTTCGCGAGTTTCCTGAGCTGAATCAACCCCTTGGGCAATATCTGGAGATTGCTCATCCAATGCCACTAGGACAGAGCAGCTATTAGCTGCAAAGCCATTATCGGAGTCGGTATAACCAATCTCAGTGATTTTTTGACGGACTAAATCTACAAAGTTAACTTGGGCTTTAGTGGTAATTTCTCCAGTTAAGAGAACGAGGCCAGTGTTAACTACTACTTCAGCAGCGACCCGACTAGCGGGGTCTTGAGTGAGTAGAGCATCAAGAATCGTGTCAGAAATTTGATCACAAACCTTATCGGGATGGCCTTCAGTCACAGATTCTGAAGTGAAAAGATAACGCTTAGGCAAGATCTTGATCCTCCTGAGGAGCAAAGCGAGAGAACAATAATGAGCAAAAATTCCTGTAAGTCCAGAGAATTATAGCATTCTCTTCAGAAAGGACTTGGAGAGAATGATGTAGAACCCTGCAATTACGATAAGAATAAGATTCTATGGACTGATGGTGAGCTGCTGCCAGCTGTCTAAGGAAATATCGGCGAGGTGGGTGGGGATTGGAGCATGCCATCCCCAAGTGACGAATATGCAACCTGCTGCATCTGCAGATTTTGCCATTTTCATATCTACAGGAGCATCCCCAATCATCAGAGTTCGGTTGGGGGGTGTCTCCATCTGAGCGCAAATATCAATGAATAAGGAGGGATCGGGTTTCGAAATCGTACCGTCAACACCTTGGGCAGCTTGGAATAGTGCTTGCAGATGATAGGTAGCTAAGAATTCTTGGACATTGTCACTACTATCTGCAGATAATATTCCTAACTTCAGCCCTGCCTTTGACAATGTATTTAAGGTTTCTAAGGAGTTGGCAAGTAGGGGAGTATGCTCTGCTTTCGGTATTAAATAGGTATCGGCTTCATTAAAAGTGGATTCAACCATCTCTAGTGCCTCTAACCAGTTGCGTCCAGTTGCGGCAACATAGGCGGCAGCAGCAATTTTGTTCTCGTAACGACTCCCCACAGCTAGTAACCCGGCTGGGTTGATATAGGTCTCTTCTATACCAAAAGCTCGTAATAGGGGGTCTTGAACACCTGGAACTTTTGCTTCTAGAACGCTTGAGCATTTCTGCCCTAAGCTCTTAAGAAAAGACTCTACGTCTGCTAATGTGCCATCTTTATCAAAAACGATGGCTTCAATATTGGTAAAGGTATGATCCAGACAGTGAACGGTGGCCACAAACAGCTCATTTCCTACAGTTCTGTGAGCATAGTGTAGAAGATTCCCTGGAGTACGTCTCTAAATAATGTATGGCTCCAGTGTGAATTTTTTTGATGGGGGTATTGTCGAGATCTGAATCAGTCCTTCTTCGCGCCCAATCTTGTTTCTGAACGGCTACCTATGAGTTTAATTCGCTGATGTAAATGGGTTGAGATAAATATGCTATGGGTCAAAGGAACTGAAGGATATGCGGCAGCTACCGAACGATTTGTTGTAGCGACTCATGGGATCGCATTTCAGGATCTGCATCAATCGATCCTTCAGTTTATCCCCACCGATCCATCCCATGTATTGGATGTTGGCTCGGGGATTGGCCGAGATGCCGCTGCCCTTGCTGAAATAGGACATACCGTAGTTGCCGTAGAACCCACTAGGGAATTTCTCTCGGTTGCACAAAGTCTTTATGGCACCAGCATTGAGTGGATCGATGACTCTCTACCGCTATTACAAAGTCTTGAGGACCGCAAGGAAGGGTTTGATTTTGTCCTGGCATCAGCGGTTTGGCATCATATCGATCAGGATGAACGAAGAATTGCCCTAACGTGCATCGCCGATTTACTACGACCCACAGGGATTTTTGCCCTCTCTCTGCGTCATGGTCCTGCAGGAGTGGGCACGCATATATTTCCTACGGATGGCCAGGAAACAGTGCAAGAGGCAGAAAGGGTGAATTTGAAACCGCTACTCGTATTGGAAAATCAGCCCAGCTTGGTCAAAGGCAAGAAAAATGTGACTTGGACTCGGATTGTTCTACAAAAAGTCTCAGAAAGCTTACCCAGTGATGAGGCTTGAGGTTAGTCTTGGCAATTTAGGCTTTCTTTCTTTTTGGCGATGAATTGTATGACTGAGGCCATGCCAGTATGGTATTTCCCTTCACAGACTTCCCGCTCAAGTTCCCTCATAAGAATCGGCTCACAGTTCGGAAATTCCTGTTCAACTTTGGCACAGGTCATGAGCATATCGAGATCTTTGGGGCCGCCCGTATCCCGAGTGATTTGGTTTTCGGAATAGGCTTCAAGCAGGATAATGCCATTGGGTTTTAGACATTGCTCGACTAACGGGTAAAGTCTGTTCCGAATCACGCTGGGAAGATGGGCTGAGATTGAAATAACCGATCCGTAATGATTTGCTAGTGGCTCAAACAGGCCAAGATCAGCCACTTCTGTTTGGATTTCTACGCCTTTTGAATGTGCCAGTCCTTGGGCTTTGGTAAGGCCTACTTCGGAGCCATCCACGCCGTGTACCAAAAATCCTAATGAAGCGAGAAATACAGCATTTCGTCCTTCCCCTTCCGCCAGAGATAGGACTGGGTTGAGGAGAATATCTGTATGTTCGGCTAGGAATGAATTCGGTTCAGTTCCATATATATAGCTGTTGTCAGCGTAGCGTTGATTCCACATGTCCAGTATCTTCACTCAACAACAATCTTCAGCACTAACCATCATTGCTAGTTTTTGACTCAAGTTCTGAGTTAAGGAAGTGAATCTGTTGGATGATTTCAATAAACTTCTTTCCAGATTAGGGGATGAGAAGTGTTGCGATCGCATCAACGTATTGGGATTGTCGACTGCTTTTGAAGACTTTGAACTGTATACTGCGGCGAATACTCAGAAGCTATTGCAGTCTGGCGAGATGGTAGGGGTCACCCAGCAGTATTTCCAGGAAAAGCAGATTGAGCGATACGCGATACCGTTAAAGTTTGCGATCTCATTTGATCGTGAAACCTTTCATCTCAATTCTCTACCAGGAACCCCAATCTGGATTCTCTTCGATCAAGATTGCAATGTCTTATCCAGCTGTTTTGGACATCGGTCTGAAGAGAAGGTTGAAAACATGCTAAGTCCCTATTTAGGGAGTGCTACCAGTATTTATTAAAGGGTCAGCAGCGTTCGATAGTACTGATTGGCTTCTAACCATTCAACCGACTGTCTTTACGTCGTTTAGGATGGCAGGTGAGTAAGTTGTACGGTTGGAATGTGACTGTATACATCTCTATTGGTTTCCTGGGCTTGGCGCAAATCATATTGTGTCTGTAAATTCAACCAGAACTGAGCGCTGTTGCCAAAATACTGTGATAGACGAAGGGCTGTATCAGCGGTAATGCTACGCTTTCCAGACAGTATTTCGCTAATTCTTGTTTGAGCAACACCGATATCCTTACTCAAACGATAAGGTGTGAGATCTAGTGGCTCAAGAAACTCTAGTTTCAAGATTTCACCGGGATGAATAATTGGCAGACGACCGTTTTCCATGTTCTTCTCAATGGTAATCAACGATTTCAACTTGATCAGCATCATTTTCCGCTGTCCAGGTAAAGCAGATCCGCCATTGGCTATTGATACGGATACTGTATTGTCCCTGGCGATCTCTCACTAGCTTCTCTAATCGATTTCCTGGAGGAATACGCAAATCATTCACTGATGTCGCGGCATCAAGTATGAGGAGTTTGCGTAGTGCAATCTTTTGGATATCGGGTGGGTATACACGAGATGTGGAGCCATCGAAGATAAGCTTAGTTTCTTTGGAGCTAAAGCCTACTATCATAATAGTACTGCGAGGCGTTACTATTGCCAAGCAATACTACTGTATTTCCAGCATAGTGAGCAAAGATAACTACATAAAAAGCGAGGTGGTTTTACGTTCGCAGCAGCGAGAAAAGCACCTTAATCCTATATCGGCTTGACTAAAGCAGGATTTGCAAGAACTGCAGGATGGACTGTTAGGCGAAATTGCCTCTTTAAAGGCTCTTTAGAGTCTCTGAATTGTAGTATGACCGCCTCAATGGTGGAGCCAATTTCTAGATTTGGCTTTTCTGAAGGCTCAAGTAATACAGTTTCAATAAGTCCACGAATTTCAATTCCCGGTATATCTATAAAATAGCCAAAATGGACATGGCTGCGAACATTAACCCTTACCTTTTTGCCTCTTGGGAAGCATTTGTTTACTTCACTTGTAGGGGTGATCATTTTTGACCTTAATTTTGTTGACATTTACCTTGAGCATTTATTTTTTAACTTAGGTTGTTAGGGGATGGGTAATCGTCGCATGATGCTGACTTCCACCTTCCGCTTTCGATATCCCTCAAATCTTTTTTGGAGAAAGTCTGGTATCTCCTTTAATAGGGCTGTGTCAAATCCACCCAGTCGATAAAATTCCACTAGATGTGTCCAAGGGATGCAGTAACAAATCTGATCGCTAAGTTGCTTGACACAGGCTTGAAGGAGTTGGCGACCAATCCCCTGCCCTTGAGAAGGCTTCATCACTTGCATGCCACGGAGGACAGTCACTTTATTCTCTGGACAAAGCCGTACTACGCCCGCAAGTTGCGTTTCTAAATACGCCATCAAGATTAAATCTTCTTTTTGACATCCACCACCATAGCGGCACTGACTATAAAACGTTTTGACTGCTTCTAAATCATGTAATTTTGCTTGGCGAATGAGCAGCATCAGTTTTGAGAATTAATGACATTCTAGAAATTTTATCTAAATTCTTCATGAAATCCAGGATTTAAATCAGTTTTCTTGTTACGCGATCGCATTCCCTTCTAACACCCTCTCAGACTCAGATAATTCCCAAGTCGTATCTGCTGCCAACTTCAGGGTGCGCTCGTGATAATTCGTTAGGGTTGATCGGTGGCCCACGCTCAAAAAGGTTGTTTCCAGATGCTGTAACTGCTCATATAGCGAAGCTTCATTGCTTAAATCCAAAGCACTCGTAGCCTCATCGAGAATGGCATATTGGGGTTTATTGAGTAAGAGGCGGGCAAAAGTGAGTCGCTGCTGTTCTCCCAAAGATAGAACTGAAGACCAATCTTCCACCGAGTCAAAGCCGTCAAACCGTTCATCTAAATCCGGTAGATTAATTTGCTGCAAAATGGCCTTAAGCTCTTCGTCACTGGCCTCAATTTCCATATTGGGATAAATCATCTGATCCCGGAGACTGCCCACAATCATATAAGGACGCTGAGGTAGGAAGAGAATATCCTTTGGCTGAGGACGGTGGATGGTGCCTTGGCCCGAATTCCATAGACCAGCCATCGCCCGCAGTAATGAACTCTTACCACATCCACTTGGCCCTTTGACCAAGAGTCCTTCTCCCTCCAACAAAGATATAGAGAGATCAGTAATTAAGGTCCTCTGATAGTTAGGAGTCATCAGGGTTAGATCAGCCAGGGATAAGCCTTCCCCTTCCTCGACAGTAAAGGTGGTCTGAATAGGCTCTTGCTCTTCGGCGTCAGACTCTGTTGATTCCTCTGTTTCTATTTGGCTAGGCTGCTCTATGTTTTCAGCAAAGGTATAGAGACGATCAATGCCTGCCCCAAAAGAGGTTAACTCTTGGAAACGGGCCACAATCAAGTTCAAGGAAAAGAAGATCCGAATAAATGCGCCTTGGGCTTCAGAGACCTTACCCACCTCAAGTTCACCTGCAAAGATGCCAGGAGCCACGACAATGGCAGGCAGGATAAAGGGCAAAAACTCATAGGCATTGGAAAACACATTCAAATTCAACTGCCAAATAATCAGGTTCTTGAAGTTCTCAAAGGCTTCCATAAACCGATCTTTGACCTGATCGGCTTCCTGTTGCTCTCCCCGATAGAAGGCAATTGATTCCGCATTCTCGCGAATGCGTACCAGACTAAAACGGAAATCAGCTTCTTTCTTGAGCTGGGCAAAATTTAGCCTGACCAGCCCTTTCCCAAATACTCCCACCGTGACGACGGTGCCCAGGACGGCATAAAGCACTAAGAACAATACTAATGAAGAAGAAATCTTCCACAATACGCTGCTAAAGGCGATTATCCCTAACAGGGAATCGACAATAATCAGCAGGAAAGTGAGTGATCCCTGGGTAAAACTTTTGACATCTTCAGCAATTCGCTGGTCGGGGTTATCGATGTCTGTATGCAGATTGTTGAGGTTATAGTAGGCTCGATTGCTGAAATAGTTATCCACATAGCGATTGGTTAGCCAGCGTCGCCACTGCAGTCCTAATCGATCCCGCAAATAGGTATAACCGGCAAAAATAGGTGCATAAGCCACCAGGACTCCCAGGAAGATCATGATGGTTTGCCAGAACCGGGCTTCATCCTGGGCTGAAAGGGCTGAAATCATCACCCCTCGACGATTGTTGAGAAGCACGCTTAAGCCGGTATAGCCCAGAGAAAGCACCATGACGAGCAGGAGCAATCCCCGCGCTTTCCATTTTTCTTCGCTATTCCAATAGCTAATGGCAATTTTCCAAAATCGCCCTAAGACTTGCAAATTAAATCGTTCCATTAGACCTTATCGATAACCCGTCCCATACCTGACGTTAACCTAGTTAAGGTAAGAAGGGGTTGTTTGCCCGTTAACGATGGAACCTATGTCTAATTCACCTACGCCTCGGCAGATTCTAGAAACGTTATTACCGCCTTTAAGACTAGCCGCTGCCTATTCCAAAAATATTCAGCCCGTGATTGCAGCTTGTCCCGAAAAAACCGATCAGCAAAATCACTTTGGCGCTGCTTTATCAGATGCCGATTTGTCGATTCAAACTTTGGTGGAAGTGGCCCTTTTAGGGGCTTATCCTCAAATCCGGTTCTACGGGGAGGAGTATGAAAAAACGGCGAATACTAAATATTTCCGAGCCATTGATTTAGGGCCAGATGGAGATTATTTAGTCACCCTCGATCCTATTGACGGCACCCGCTTCTACCTAGATGGTCATGATAATTATCAAATTATTGTGGGTGTTCTGAATCAAGACGAATATGAGGCAGTCCTCGCCATTTCACCGGCCCAGGATTGCTATTACTATGCCCTGCGGGGCGTAGGGACCTTTTTGGGTTCTCTAGAATCCTCCTTAGACCAGTGCCAGAAACTCCAACTTGAGAATCCAAAACCTCTTATTTATTTGGGTTGGGGACTCTCGGATCGCCTTCCTGATGTTGGTCCTGCTTATCAAATCAATGATCTGAAAACGGCCTATACCGCAGATACCTTTGCACCCAATATCAATGCCATTCTCAAAGGAGAATTTGCTGGTGCCATCTTGGAATCGGGTAAGTTTATCGATGGAGCTGCCATTGCTTTCTTAGCCCAGGAAGCAGGCTGTATCGTCACCACATTTACGGGAGATCCTCTGCCGCCCTTACAGACCAGTCAAAACTACCAACGACCCGGCTTAATAGTGGCAACTTCAGCGACGGTTCACCAAGATCTGATGCAGGCTGTCGCTCAACACTTACTGATTTCAGCGAGTTAGTTTAATGGGTTGATTCACCTTGATATGAATGTCGTACTGGGGGAGCAACGTCCCGACAATATAAGAGCGATGGGCGATCAAGGCTTCATGGAACTGTTTCCAATGGCTTTCTAGGAAATTAGAGTCATACTGAAAGACTTCTTCCCCTGTATCAAGCAAGGCTTCAGTCCCAATCGCATCATATTTCCAAGAGCCGATGCCTTTATGGACATAGGAAAGATGGGCAATGCCAAAACTAAATCGCCCCTGGCCAATTAAGTCTAGCCACTGCCGATACCGAATCTCATTATTTTTATGGGTGATGGATGGTAAGTGCTCAGCAATGACAACCTTGTCCTTTGGCGGTAGCCCAGTAACTCGGGCATCTGGATCCCCCAACCGATAGCGCTGTAACCACTGGCACATGTGATCTGCCGCTTCTAAATAGTCTTGGGGGTTGTTTCTGATGATTTTCTCGTTGAGACCATTGGTATAGCCCCATTTCAAAAAGGGTTTATCAGGATGTCCTAAGACGGCTCCATGGCCAAGGGGAAAGACTTCACTCAGAAGATGGCCGGTAAAATTGTCGACGACTTTTTTTTTGAAGTAGGCTTTGACCTTTTTAGTGAATTTAAGGTCGAGATTGCCCCGGGAGTCGATGAGTTTTCTGGCTTCATTCACTTGGTGGTTCACTCCCGCAAATCCCTGATGAGCCCAGGTGTCAGCATAGACATGCATCGCAATGCCCAGCCGATACAGACCATGATCGGTTTGGCGCAGCTGGATACATTCTCGCAACATATCCTGGGCTACATGGCTATTGGGACGGCAGATTAATTTATTAATAAAGGTGCCATTAGGGTTCTGGTGGGCGGACAGCCCCTCATTCCCCGGCAAAAAATGAAACGGAATCCAAACTTGATAGTTTGCTAGTTGGCGAAAATTCCGATAATCCAGCAGTTTATGGGCAGAACTAATGTGATTGAATACAGTGCCATTGTTAAAGCGAATTAAGCCAGAATTGGTGGCGTCATCAACATATTGAGCGCAGTGGGCAATGACATTGGCTTCTGGGTGATCGAACCCAGCCAAACGGGCCACGATATAGGTGACGCCGTTATGGAAATCTATTTGCATTCTGGGTGTGGCTCCCTTAGCGGAAAGGGTTGCTATCACACTACCTGAAGATGGTGACGGACGCCCGCAAGCTTATCTTTTCGAGATTGTGACTTGGATGCTGATTCTGCAACCTATTTTTAGAGAAAATTTGATGGCTAAGCATTGCTCTAAGGTGTTTTGAGAGAGTGTGACCAGGAAGAAAATTAGTCGGTTAGGGACCAGCACGGCGGCGGACCATAAACTAACCTTAATTTCAGGAAATACGAAGTTTAACCAGCTAAAGGAATGGAATTTAATCCCTCAATATTAGGGACATGCCCAGATTTGCTAGCCATTGACGGGGCTTTGTCTTGGGGAAATATCGATCTATTGATTGAGCAATAATGATGATTGAGTAGGCCAGATGTGCTTAATCTTGCATCGTCATGGGAAGGATACAGGTTTAATCGCAACGGTATTATTTGTACCCTGTGTTTTTTGGATTTATGCCCAAATGGAAAGTCGTGCGAGGGGTAATCAGTGCATTGGGTTAGCGGCTAGCAAATGCGATTTTACGCCTGGTCGTGATCCGTAAATTGAGGTTAAACAATCTGTGGATTGGGGGTGCGATCGCATCACCAATCCCCCATAATGGCGAAGTTGCTCTAGATTGCATCTATGTCCGTATCATTCACCTGTCGCCAGGAGACTGTCTGCTTTGGTGGCACCATGGGATTCTATAGTCATGACTCCCAAACCTGCCGCACCCCCATGAATTTTGCTGTGTATCAGCCTCCCCAGGCCGAGACAGGTCCGGTTCCCGTCCTCTACTTTTTATCGGGACTCACCTGCACAGAAGAGAATTTTGTAACCAAGGCGGGGGCTCAGCGATATGCGGCCGAATATGGCGTCATGCTCGTGGCACCCGATACCAGTCCTCGGGATGGCGAAACCCCAGGTGCCGAGGACGATTGGGATTTAGGAACTGGTGCAGGGTTTTATGTGAATGCAACGGCTGACCCTTGGGCCAAGCACTATCATATGTATGACTATGTCGTGGAAGAGCTACCGGCACTAATTGCCCAGTTCTTCCCTGCCAATCCTGAGCGACAAAGTATTTGTGGTCATTCCATGGGGGGACATGGGGCGTTGGTCTGTGGTTTGCGGAATCGCGAACGCTATCGGTCCATTTCAGCTTTTGCCCCGATCGTGGCTCCTACGCGCTGCCCTTGGGGACATAAAGTCTTTTCCAGATATTTAGGCGTGGATATGGAGACTTGGAAGCAATATGATGCTTGTGAATTAGTGCATCAATACCAAGATGATCGCCCTCTGCTGGTGGACCAAGGCACGGCGGACTCTTTTCTCGAAGAACAATTGCGGCCTCACTTGCTACAGGACGCTTGTGACCAGGCCCAGCGTCCCTTAACCCTAAGAATGCAGCCAGGCTATGACCATAGCTACTATTTCATCGCTAGTTTTATCGGTGATCACATCAAATTTCATGCCGAGTATTTGGGTTTGTAAGGGTTTCCTCAACTGAAATTCGGTACCAGGGGAAACAATGTCCTAAAATTAGGGGATTGCCCACCCTCTCAGTTCCATGGACATCCAGGCATTTATTCAACAAAGTTGTGGCCGATGGTTTACGCAGCGCACCTGTCATCAGATTGGAAATTTATCTTCTGATGCCCAATCAGCGCAGCTTTGTGTGGAGAAGCTAAGCTTAGAGGATGTGGCTGTTTTGGAATTGTGCAAAGCGGCCGAGACTGATCCGACCTTGGCTCAGTGCGCCGCTAAAATTTCCTGGAAGGGACAAGGGTTTCAGGCCCAACCTCAAGAAGCGGGGGAGCTACTGATGGTGGCCCTATCGAACGTATCTAACCAAGGGGAAATACTACAACAGGTGGGTTCAGCCCCTTTTATGCGACTTAATTTTCATATTGACGAAGATCAAAGACTGATCCTAACGGGAACCCAAGATCAATTGCATTTGGAGGAACGGGTATGGTTCGCCAGCCCTAATTTGCGCTTGCGCATCAGTCTTTTAAAACAGGCGAATCAACTATATCAAGCGACTTGGTATTCTGAAGTGCGGATGGGGGTTTTGCCCGAACCTGCGCCAGAAGAACTGCCCCATGCCGCCTCGACGAAGTAAACGGCTTGCAGAAGTAATCATTCAAATTATTTAGAAATAGGGATATCAGTATGGGGTTACCCATTGTTGCCATTGTTGGTCGCCCAAATGTGGGTAAGTCAACCCTAGTCAATCGACTCACGGGAATGATGGACGCGATTGTCCATGATTCGCCTGGCGTCACTCGCGATCGCACCTATCGTCCTGGCCTCTGGAATGGTCGAGACTTTTCCCTAGTGGATACCGGCGGACTCGTGTTTGATGATCAGACGGAATTCCTCCCCTTTATCCGTCAACAAGTCATGATTGCCTTAGCAGAGGCCACCGTAGTGGTGATGGTGGTGGATGGGCAGGCAGGCCCTACCCCTGCAGACCATGAAATTGCTCGTTGGTTGAGGTTACAAAATACTCCCGTCTTACTGGCAGTCAATAAATGCGAATCACCGGATCAAGGCATCACCCAGGCGGCACAATTTTGGGAATTGTCTTTAGACGAACCCCTACCCGTTTCGGGAATCCATGGTAATGGCACCGGGGATCTCTTAGATCAAGTGGTCGAACATTTCTCAGAAACACCTGAAGCGGCTGAAGAACCGGAGATCAAGGTGGCGATAGTGGGACGGCCGAATGTCGGTAAATCCAGCTTGCTGAATGCTTTTGTTGGCGAGAATCGCTCGATTGTTAGCCCCATTTCGGGGACAACCCGCGACACGATTGATATGGTGGTCCGTCGAGGTGACCAAACCTATCGCTTTATTGATACGGCAGGAATTCGTCGTAAAAAGAATGTCTCCTATGGGCCGGAGTTCTTTGGCATTAATCGGGCGTTTAAAGCGATACGGCGATCGCAAGTCGTATTGTTTGTGATTGATGCCTTGGATGGTGTCACAGAACAGGACCAGAAGCTAGCTGGCCGCATTATTGATGATGGCCGGGCCTGTGTTCTGGTGGTCAACAAATGGGATGCCGTTACAAAGGACACCTACACTATTAACGAGTTTGGTAAGCAAATTCGAGCCCGTCTCAATTTTATGGACTGGGCAGAAATGATTTTTGTTAGTGCCCAAACCGGACAACGGGTAGAAAAAATTCTGAACTTGGTGGATACTGCTGCTCAACAATTTGAACAGCGGGTGACGACTTCGGTGATTAATGAGGTCTTGGAAGAAGCTGTGAGCTGGCATACGCCTCCCACCACTCGCCAAGGACGGCAAGGCAAAATTTACTACGGCACCCAGGTGAGTAGCCAGCCGCCTACGATTGCTCTGTTTGTGAATAATCCTGTCCACTTCAAAGACAATTATCGTCGTTATATCGAACGACAGTTCCGTGAAAATTTAAACTTTACGGGCACCCCTATCCGCCTACTTTGGCGAGGGAAGAAGCTGCGAGATATGGAGCGAAATACTGCGAATCGAGCAACCCGAGCTTGAATTAACTTACAGATTTAATGACTAAATTATTCCTGATTTCTAAGGGATTTAGGATGCATAGAATATAGCAGGGTCAATAGTAAAATACGATTGTATTTATGAGTTGAGAATCATCCAGAACTCTAATTGCAGCGATTAGATTTTGGCTTAGGTTTTAAGGGCTTAGAATTGTCCTGATTATCATTCTCTGAAAGAGAACCTAACACTTTAGTCAGTGGGAACCCTTTACGGAATCTTCCATTATCGGGTGAATCTAAGAGCACTGAACTTGAGCCTGAATTGCGTTGCGGACTTGACTGCGCAGTATTTGATAATTTCTTGCTGATTTGACAAAGATCTTGGTTAGAGTAGGTGTTCTCTGATTTCTGCTCTGATAGAGAAGCGGGAGAAGTGTCTTGTATATCAGAAGCTTTTGGAGATGGACTATTTTTCTCCTGAGCCTGAGATAAAGAAGGTGAAAAATATAAGCAAGATCCTAGCAATAGAACTGCTGATTTTGAACGCCATTTCATCAGGATATCCACCAGTATTAAGAAATTGAAAAAGGCTAGACTGTTATTTCCAGTCTAACGAAAAGTTAGTTCTATCAAGAGAGGTTCATACAGTAATACGCTATAGCTTCTTTGCTTTAAGCTCTAAACTTTCCTATTGCAAGTTTGAATAGGGAGTGAACTGGGAATAAATACATTGCACGGAACCTTACGAGGCTTGTTTTCCTGTTAACTCAGCTTTAGATAGTACATTTATACTAAAATGTTTCTTCGGCTATCACTTAGATTTTTTTAATCATGTAGTTTTTCTAGCTTTATTCTTACAAGCTTGTTTAGATGAGGCTCCAATCCTGCTTTGGCCAGGGGATTGGGGCTAATCTTATGCCAGTAAATACTCTCCTCTGACTTTGATTGTGTGGCAAAACTCACTTTGAAGGTGGTTAGTAGGGATTAGGGAAGCACTTATTCTTTCCTAAACAGAGCTGACTTGCCATTTCTGACATATATAAACTGTGCTACAACCATTTACTGCTAAAGCACTCAGATAATTCTGGCCAAGATTTAAATGATCGCAAGTGGGAAAAAATGACTAACGTTTTCTACGCCATTTTGGCCAACTCTTTGACTGCTCTTTTGACGAATACTTTTGTTTGGTTTGCGGCAACATTTTGGGTCTATTTGCAAACTGAGTCTGTATTGGCAATGTCGGTGATGGCGGGAATCTATCTGATCACCGTTTCTATTTCTGGATTCTTCTTGGGGGCGTTGGTGGATCGCTATCGCAAGAAAACGGTGATGATGCTTTCTAGCCTTTGCTCCCTTATTTTATACACCCTTGCCTATGGCATCCTCGCTTTATCTGATCCTGCGGTCTTTACAGATCCTGGTAGCCCCAGGCTTTGGGGTTTCATTCTCTTGGTATTGACCGGTGCGATCGCAGGTAATTTACGATCTATTGCCTTATCTACCCTGGTAACGCTGTTAATCCCTGAAGACAAACGAGATCAGGCCAATGGCTTGGTGGGGACAAGTGATGGCATCTCGTTTCTAGTTGCGTCTACCTTGAGTGGATTGGTGATTGGATTTTTAGGTGTGCAATGGATGCTGGGAATTGCGATCGCATTTACCTTGCTATAGATCTTCAGAAAAGCATCCGTGGTTTTAGCGACACTACATCTTCATTAAATATAGTAACTAGCTCCTGATACTCTTAGCTCTGGCAAGGATTTCAAGATTATCAGAGGTCATCCAGTATGCTCGCACAATTCAAACTGCGCTTTACCCAATCAACACGCAAAAAGATTGAAGCTAAACTGCGCCAGGCATACGGGAGTCAGAATTTACGTCTGGTCAAACGTATTAGTGCTTTATTGCAGCTTGGTCAAGGTGGTTCAGTGGCACAGGTAGCTGAAACATTGGCACTAGGCGAACAAACGATCAGGGATTATCTGCATGCATTTCTAAAACGAGGTATCGCTAGCTTTAGATACAAAGCGTCTCAAGGACGTCGCAGCAAACTCACTCCACGGCAACGACAACAGCTCAAGTCATGGATTAAAGCAGGTCCGCTCAAAGCTGGATACGAGTGTGGTTGTTGGAGTGCATTAATGGTTCAAGACCTGATTGCGAAACGCTTCAATGTTTCCTATCATCCCCATTATGTGAGTACTCTACTGAGGAACTTAGGCTTTTCATTTCAAAGAGCACGGTTTGTTGCAGCTCATCTCAATGAAGCCAAGCGACAAGAATGGATGACACACAAATGGCCTGAGATTTTGCGTTTATCAGCAGCCAAAGATGCCCTAATTTTATTTGGGGATGAGGCCAGTTTTGCGCAGTGGGGGTCGTTAAGCTACACCTGGAGTCTTCGTGGAGACCAGCCAACATTGCCCACCAGTGGTAAACGGAAGGCTTACAAGGTGTTTGGATTAATTGATTATCATTCTGGTCAGTTCTTCTATCAAGGTCAGACGGGACGCTTCAATTCTGAAGGGTATACTGCTTTTCTAACTCAAGTACTCCAGCAGACTCACAAGCATATTATTCTCATTCAGGACGGGGCTAGATATCACACCAGTAAAGCAACTAAGCAGTTCTTTGACCAGCAATCCGCTCGCCTTACTCCTTTCCAATTACCCACATATTCTCCTGACTTCAACCCAATTGAATTCTTGTGGAAGAAACTCAAAAAACGCAGCACACACCTACGGTTCTTCAAGCAATTTGATGACTTAGTTCAGCAGGTCGATGAGGGGCTACTGTACTTTAGTCAGACTCCCAATGAAATTACTGTCTTAATGGGCAAATATTGCAAAACCTTGGGTACACAAGCTGCCTAGCTAATCACGGATCTTTATCTGTAGATCTATAGCTATGATTCCTCTGGTAACCCTCTCCATTCCTGAGGGCGAAATCATCCCTACAGAATCTGAAACGAATCAGATTGATATTCGTGGCACCATTCGGGCCATTCGTCTGGTTCCTGGACTGTTTGCTCTCATTTTCTTCAATACCTTCAATAACTTATTGGGGGGAGTCTTTATGTCTCTGATGGATGCCTATGGCTTGTCACTGGTTTCAGTCCAAACCTGGGGTGTTTTATGGGGAGGATTGAGCTTAGGATTTATTTTGGGCGGCATCATAGTAGCTCGGAGAGGGCTAGGCAAAAATCCCCTGCGAACCCTTTTTCTTGCCAATGCAGGAATGTGGCTGGTTGCCATGTTTTTCACAATCCAGGCATCAATTGTGTTGTTGACGATTGGCGCATTTATTTTTCTCTGCTTAGACCCAGTGGTTGAGGCGGCAGAACACACCATCTTACAAACGGTGATTCCTTATGAACGTCAGGGCCGTGTCTTTGGCTTTGCTCAAAGTATTGAACAATCTGCTTCACCCCTGACTGCCTTTATGATTGGCCCCATTGCTCAGTTTGTTTTTATTCCGTTTATGACCACGGGGGCTGGGGTCGAACTCCTGGGTCCTTGGTTTGGGACTGGTCGAGATCGAGGAATCGCCCTGGTGTTTACGGTGACGGGACTGGTGGGATTGATATTGACCGTATTGGCAATGCGATCGCACTCCTACCGAACCTTATCGAAGCAGTATCGCAAAGCTAAAACTCATAGTCTTGAGGCAAAGGTGTAAATCTGCAGGGGGCCTGTTCCCATTGGGGGAAGTGAAGATATGGATTCAGCACCGATGCTACAAGGATCACGGTGGCTAGAAAGTTAGAATTGAGTATGGTTCCTCATATTTTCGATACTGCAACATGATCTGTTGCCTCAGTCCTACCTGCGATCATCCCCAAAACCACGATGGAGTTCACTATTGCCAACGATGTGGTGTGCCCCTATCGGCGTTACTCAGAAACCGCTATAAAGTCGTCAAACTTTTGGGGAAAGGAGGGTTTGGTCGTACATTCCTGGCCCATGATACGGATAACCTCAATGAACGCTGTGTCGTTAAGCAGCTCACCTTCCAATCCACCAATGCCTGGATGGCACAGAAGGCTATCCAGCTATTTGAAGGGGAAGCCCAACAGCTTCAGCAATTGGGGACCCACCCTCAGATCCCTGCTCTACTGGGCTATTTTGAAGACGAAGGCTGTCTTTACCTGATCCAGCAGTACATAGAAGGGAAAAATTTAAAGCAGCTTTTAGAGCATCAAGGTGCTTTTTCTGGGGAACAGATTGAGCAGATATTGCTTCATCTGCTTCCGGTTCTCCAATACATCCATGAACGCGGTGTTATTCATCGAGACATTAAGCCAGACAATATTATGCATATTCCTGGAACCGGGAAATATGTGCTGATCGATTTTGGCGTTGCTAAACCCATCCCTGATCCGTCGAAGGAGCTATCTGGAACTGTTTTGGGGTCTCCTGGCTTTGCTCCTTATGAGCAAATGCGTTTAGGCATTGCGACGCCTAGTGGTGATTTATTTGGCTTGGGGGCGAGCTGTTTTTATCTCTTAAGCCAAACGTCTCCGTCCACTCTGGCAACGGAACATGGCTACAGTTGGCTAGAGTCGTGGCATTCCTATGTTTCCCAACCCCTTAGCCCTTTACTAAGGCAAGTTTTGAGTCAGCTTTTGCAAAAAGAAGCCTCAAACCGCTATCAATCCGCAGAAGCAGCCCTCAAGGAGTTAACTCGGAGGGTGCTGACCCCAGATGCCAGTACCATAACAGCTCTACCCAAAGCTTCGACGTTACCATTGCCAGTGCAGGTCCAGAATTCCCTAGAAGCGTCTTTACCGCCTACGAAGGTGGTTGAATCTTCTGTAGACCGTCGATCCAAGCCTTTTATTTTTTATCTCGCGCCCCAATCTAATGCTACCCCTCTCCAAAAAGACACATCTCTCCGCATTCCTCGCAAGGTGGTTGGGAGTGCCCTACTCACTTTGGCTCTCCTCGGCGGCATCGGATATATCGTCGTCCAAGGGTTACTTACCGTTTCACCCAAAGCGATCACGGTTGCAGAAGTCAATCGACAAGTTCAAGGCCATCTCCAACAAGGGGATCAACAGTTTGCCGCAGGGGACTATCAACAGGCACTACGTGAATATGCAGCTGCGATTCAGAAAGACCCTGAAAATGCGAAAGCCTACTTTAATAGTGGCATTACGAAACGTCGGCTCAATGATCTACCGGGGGCTATTGCCCATTACACCACCGCTATTCGTCTCAAACCTACCTCTGTCGATGCCTATAATAATCGAGGCCTGGTACGCAGTCAGTTAGGAGATAAACTCGCTGCCATCGCTGATTTTACGGAAGCGATTCGTCTCAATCCCCAGCATGTTCAAGCCTATAACAATCGAGGAACTATCTATTCTGAGGTTGGAAAAAAACAGGCTGCCATCGCAGATTATTCCCAAGCGATACAGATCGATGCTCAGTATTATGAGGCGTACTTTAATCGCGGCATTGTGCAGTCAGATCTGGGCAATACCAAAGCTGCGATCGCAGATTATTCCCAAGTTCTTCGCCTGAATGTCAACTATGCTCAGGCTTACAATAATCGGGGAATTGCTTATTTTGCCCTTGGCAATTTGAAGCAAGCAATTACTGATTATACTGAAGCGATTCGGGTTGATGCCAAATATGCCAGAGCCTATACCAACCGGGGAACAGCTCAATTAGCCTTGGGGAATACACAAGCCGCAATTGCCGACTACACCCAAGGGATTCGCATAGATCCTAAGTATGCTAAAGCTTATGAGAATCGCGGTACCGTAAAAAGCCAGCTCGGCAAAAAACAAGAGGCTATTCAAGACTTACAAAAAGCTGCAGATATTTACCAATCTCAAGAGAAAACAAAAGACTACCAGAATATTATTGAGAGTATAGAAAAATTGCCATAACGTCCCAAATATAGATATTACTAGAAAAGGGTGAGGTTTTGGTAAAAGGGCGTATTTTTTTGCCAAAATATTTGAAACTTTGGTGCTCGAAATTTCGTCCTTTTAGGCAACTGTTCCCTAACCTTTGAGGTCATTTTAATGACTAAATTAGTACCCAGCATTCAACGACGCGTCTTATCCACAGCCGCCTTAGGTTGCTTAGTGAGCTTCTCTATTCTGTCCCCCCAGATGGCTAGGTCCCAGGACGTTCCTCAACCAGACCAATCCCCGGCAGCGACCGATGAAATCACACCGACCCCTGAAGCGGCCCCTACTCCTGGAACCCCTGAAGCCCTTCCCACTCCTGATCCCACAACTCCCAATAGTGGCCAGACTATTTCACCCACGACGGTAGAAGAGAGTTCTGATTCTATCGGTGGTGCTGACAGCCCAGCTCCTGCAGCTCCTACAGGTGATGTTGCCCCAGCTAGTCCTGCCGGGATTAGCGAGCCAGCCCCGGCTACCCCAACAGCCCCAGCAGATGAAGTTGCGCCACAACCCGTTCGTGGATTGTGGTAGCCCCAATCTTCTGGATGGGATCTGAGTAAAGATCCAAATGTAACTTGCCCAGTAGATGAACCTTGAGGATTGATCTACTGGGCAAGTTGCTGAGGGAATGAGCGATGCGAAGATGGCCAGTTTGAGAGGGTATTATCTCCATCCTGCTGAGAACGTCTCACCTGGGATAAGGTTCAAAATGTTTGGCAGCACCATCAACCCTCAACCGATATTCAGTAATTCACTGAGTTGATTGAAAATCTGTAAGCAATGATTCTGTTGGTGAAAGGGCAATTCTTCATTCGTAACAACGACATCCATTTGCTTAGCATTAGCGGAGCCTAGGGCATTTTCCACCGCAACTTCAATGGTGACGAGTTTGGCCTGGGCAACTTGTCCAGGATGTTCTCGGGCAATCAGACAGTCCTTTTGGAAAAATAAGACTTCTAAGCCGTTCCCATCTAAAAATGTTTGTAATCTAGAGTAAACGTTATCTAAAGGCTGTGAAACGGTTGTTGAGCAAGTATATCTAGCCATAAAAATTTATAAAGATGTTATTCGTCTAAAGGAGAGTCGCCCTCAATTTTCCCTATCTGGGAATGAATTGCATGGGGAAGGAGGCTCCTATGGGCTCAACTTCTCATGTATTAGTGAAGTTCCGGTTAATCCCGTTTCTGTCTTGAAGCGTTGCCAGATAGAAATTGGATGGCGATGGATAGGAAAACGACTCGGGTTAGATAGACGAATTCCATCAGGTTTCCTGGCGTTAATCTCTGGGTAACAGAAGTGATACCTGTTTAGCAAAGCTAGGGGAAAGACGTAGAAATTTCCGAACCCTTTCTGAAAGCACTGAGATTAGGGCCAAACAGCCGACAATACGGTCATTAGAGGCCTTCTCAACATGTACTGACGTGGACCGACAACAGATTGTTTTAAAAAAAGATTAGGGCTAGCCCTACCCTATTCGAACTGTGACGGTCGGCAAGTTTGTCATAATAGAATTGAGATACTGGATAGTTTGGCATGGCAACGGAACCGTCAAAAGCAACATTGACCTATAGCCAAGAGCAAATTCAGCAAATCCTCAACCTTGCGATCGCACAGCAAGACTATGAGGGTGAATTTTCCCATGCGCAGCTTTTGGAAATCGCCGAAGAGCTGGCGATTCCCCAAATCACCTTGGAACAAGCAGCCCAAAGTATCAAAACCCAAGAAGGGGAATTAGTGAAGCGCCAAAGCTTTAATCAGTATCGTCGCGCCAACTTACGAAAAAAAGCAGGACGATATGCGATCGCAAATGCAAGTCTTATCCTGATCAATACCCTGATGGGATTTTCCTCCCCATGGTCCTTGTATATTGCCTTGATCTGGGGATTGCGCTTAGGACTGAATACCTGGAATGTATATCACACCGGAGATGAAGCCTACGAACAGGCTTTTCGGCGCTGGGAACGCAAGCATCAGTTTCAAAAAAAAGTCGATACCTGGCTGGGACGATTGTTGAGTGTCTAGCTGAGTAAAGCGTCTCTCATACCATTTACCTTGATCTGCAAGCACATAGTCCCCTCAGCATCGATACTGAGGGGACTATAAACAGGTCTCTCGGCCCTAGACATTGACGTATTCTCATTCTCGAAAGGTTGAACATTGGAAAAAAACAGTATAGTCCTTCCCCAATGTTCAGTGAACCTACTTGGCAGCTAACTCAGTCAACCGAGTTAACACCTGGTTGGAGCGCTCAGTGAACGCCTGCATTCCCTCCGCATCAAACCCTTTCTGAGCCATCAGGGCCAAATCATAAACATGGTGACAAATCTGATTTGCCAATTCTCCTGATGGGGATTGGCCATCCGCTTGGACCACCCCTCCTTGGCTCAGGGTTAACAGGTTTTGAATGAGTGGATGAGACGTGTTCACCAGCAACGTATATTCAGTGGGAAACTGCATTGTCTGTTGTTGCATCATCGCCATCATCTCCTGCATCCGGCGAGCAGATTCTGGTAACAGCACCATGGCTGGAGGAGCCCCTTGGGGAGTATCCGACTTCAGTGCTTCCGTACGAATCGTCAAATTGGGTTGGCCCAGAGACTGCTCAAACAACACCTTAATGATTTCACTGCGCGTTTGGTTCGTGGTGGGATCGACAATTTCCGCTGCTTGGTCTTTATCAATGAGGGTTTCGTCTAAATCTGCATCCACCCGAGCAAACTTAACGTCTGTATATTCCCGTTCCAAAAACGGAACAAAATGGGTATCGATAAAAGTATCCAGGAACAGAACTTCCAAACCTTGATTGTTCAGCAAGGAGACATAAGTGGCCTGGTTGACCTCATCAGTGCTGTAGTATACCTGGTTCTCATGACGCTCCTTATTGCGCTCCAGATACTCCTTCAAGGTGGTATGGGGTGGTTCTGCTGAAGTCGTAGGGGCATCTGGGGCATCTGCTGGAGAATCTGCCCAAGCATCATCTGTTGTATCCTCAGCCTTTTCAGCGGCTGGTTCAGCAGGAGTCTCGACGGTTGCTGCGGCCAGTTCAGCCGTCGTCCGATAAATCAGAATATCTTCGATCTGTGTCTTAAACTTATCGTTGTTGATAGCACCAAACTTGACGAAAGTTCCCACATCTTGCCAACAGCGAATATAGGCATCTCGATCGTCGCGATACAGAGCTTTCAGGCGATCACCAACTTTCTTAGCAATGTAATCAGCAATTCGTTTTACCGTGCGATCGTTTTGCAAAAAGCTGCGGGAGACATTGAGGGGAATGTCGCTACTGTCAATTACGCCCTGTAGTGGCATCAAGAACTGAGGAATCACCTCTTCACAGTTATCGCTGACAAACACCTGATTGCAGAACAGCTTAATTTGCCCCTTGGTAACATCAATGTCAGGCTTCAGCTTTGGGAAATAGAGAATGCCATTAACGATAAAAGGATAGTCTGTATTGAGATGCACCCACAGTAAAGGGTCTTCCTGGAAGGGATATAGATACCGATAAAACTCCAGATAATCTTCGTCAGTGAGACTGCTAGGAGACTCTTTCCAAGGAGCCTTCTGCTTATTGATTTGCTCATCCCCTAATTTGATGGGGACAGGCAGGAAATCACAGTAGGTCTTGACCAAAGACTTGATTCGAGCTTCTTCGGCATATTCACCCTCCTCTTCCATCAACGTGAGGGTAATTTTGGTACCTCGCTGATTCCATTCAGAGGCCTCTAGCTGATAGTCGGTATTGCCGTCACAGGACCAATGAACCGCTTCAGCCCCTTCTTTGTAGGACAGGGTATCAATTTCAACTTTTTGCGCCACCATAAAAGAAGAATAAAAGCCCAAGCCGAAATGTCCAATAATGGCCTGATCGCCACTATCCTTATATTTCTCGACAAATTCTTCAGCGCTGGAGAAGGCAACCTGAGTAATATATTGCTTGACCTCATCGGCCGTCATGCCGATGCCATTGTCAGTAATGGTGAGCTGCTTGTTGTCTTGATCAATGGTGATAACAACCTCAGGTTCCCCCACTTCACCGGAATATTCCCCGGCCATCGACACCATCTTCATCTTCTGCATGGCGTCTACTGCATTGGAAATCAGTTCCCGCAAGAAAATCTCATGGTCTGAATAGAGCCATTTTTTGATAATCGGGAAGATATTCTCGGTATGTATCGAAATTGTGCCTTGTTCCAGCATAGTCATTGGTATCCGTTCAGGCGATCAATAGTAATTCCATCATTTCCCTTAAAATATCGCATTTTCAATAGCCATTTAGATACGGTAAGAGCAGGTGAGATCACCGATGGTATGGGATTCGGATATCCCTACCTATCCAACCCTTGAAAGAGATGGATCCAGAACCAGTGATTAAAATAGTTAATGTCTACGAGGAAAGTATTTTACAACCTTAGAAGGGTTAGCTATTTCTATCGGAATCAATAGTTAGAGGGATCCTATAGGCTATGGGAGAACTGATCATTAATATATCCTTGAGTGATAAAGAGGGATCTGAAATTTTGCGGAAATAGTACTTGATTAAGGTGTAAACCCTGTACTATTAGGAATAAAATTGAGAATCTTTTGCCATTTGGTTAAATTTCTGTTGAATTCAGCCCGACTTTGCGAATGAAAGAATGACAACTTTGCCGAATAAAACCCTAAAGTCCAATATTTTGGTCGTTGATGATTCGGCAGAAAATCTGCGTATCCTCTCCAGCATGCTGACGGAAGAAGGATTCGCAGTTCGCTGTGCTCGCAGTGGTCTTATGGCTTTGACAACGTTACAAAATACTCGTGCCGATTTAATATTGCTAGATATTAAAATGCCTCAAATGTCAGGTTATGAGGTATGTGAACATCTAAAGGCGGATCCCGTTACCCGTGAAATCCCAGTAATTTTTATCAGCGCTCTAGATGAAGCGATGGATAAAGTTAGAGCGTTTCAATTGGGTGGTGTTGACTACATTACTAAGCCTTTTGAATTGCCTGAAGTACTGGCACGGATTGAAAATCAAATTACCATTAGTCGCTTAAGAACACAGCTGCAAAACCAACAGCGAAAACTGCTCAGACAGAATCAAGAATTAATGCGGTCAAACCGAGAATTAGAGCAGTTTGCCCATGTGATGTCTCATGATTTGAAGCAACCTTTACAAAGTTTTCTCTTCGCCATCGGACTCGTTGAACAATGCTGCCAATCGAATACTAACCCCAAGGTGTTTGAATATTTAAAACGCTTGCGAGATACCAGCGGGACGATGCAGAAGCTCATTGATGCTTTGCTGGATTATGCTCGAGTCGGCAATGAAGAGCTGGCTGTTGAGGAAATTGCCTGTGAATCTATTTTGGCCATGGTGCTCGATAACCTTCAGGTAGAAATTACTGAGAAATCTGCTGTTATTCACCATGACTCTTTGCCGACCATCATGGCAGATAGGAACCAAATAATGCAGCTCTTCTATCACCTCATCACTAATGCCTTGAAATTTCAGCCCCCTAATAACAAACCGGACATTAAAATTTCAGTGAGTTTGTTGCCACAAGATGTGGCTGAGAAAACAGGCAGTACTGGGTATCTGTCTTTTGGGAATTATGATCAGCAGGATAACCATAAAGCTCAAAGTTACCTGTTTAGTATTCATGACAACGGTATTGGTTTAGATAGTGACCAAGTTGAGTTGATTTTTGAGGTCTTCCAAAGACTTAACTCAGATGACTATTCAGGGACAGGCATGGGATTGGCAACCTGCAAGAAAATTCTAGAACGTCATAATGGCAGAATCTGGGTGGAGTCTGAAATGGGTAAAGGCACAAATGTGTACTTTACATTGCCCCAAAATCCTGCCTGATAGATTGGATGTAAAGGGCTAAGTTTTAATTTTTAAAAATAATAGAAGGCAAGTCTTAAGAGACTAGATATCTTTTGGCTTATGACAAAGAATTGGAGTACTAAATCTGTAGAATTAGTTTTCTTCTTTATGTCTTATAACCTATCTATATCTTGTAAAGTATCTGCCAGTTTGGCTTGATCTTAATAGCATCTATTTGCTTTTATACCTATAGCTAACTATTTCAAATTTTCCCCATTGGCAGTTTGAACTCACATTATTTTCATCGCTAATATTTTTTTGAAGGTTATTTTATGCTTATCTCCACAAGAAAATATCCGGTTGCAACCGAGGAGTCTGATGTCGATTTAGTTATATTTGGGGGCAATGGTGATGGGATATCTAATTCCTCGAAAATAGGGGGCACATTTGATTTTCCCCTCGATAATATTGAGCTGACAGCGGAAGACTGGCCTGAAGGTAGAGCAGAAAGGCAAATCAACCCCACAGAAGAGATTCGAAATGTCCCTCCGGGGATATTATTAGCTAGCAGCCCTGTTGTGCCTGCACTTTCTCTAGAGCAGATGGATAGTGCTGGTTTTCCAGTTCGAGTGGCTTCTGTACTCACTGCAAACCAAGAAGTTACACCTAGCAATAACCCTGATGCCAGGGGAACCTCTATTCTCCAATTAAATGCAGGTGGAGATGCCTTAAGTTATCAATTAACGGTCTTTGGTTTAGATTTCGGCAGGTTTATTGGGGATGGAACCCCCTTTACTGCAGATATTAGTGATGATGTGACCAAGGTTCATATCCATAATGCGATTAGGGGTGAGAATGGCCCCTTAGCCTTTGCGCCCATCGATTTAAGTGATCCAGCCATTGATGATCAGGATGCCGATGATTTGCAGTTCCAGCGGAATGTAGATGGATCTGTTACTTTGACCGGACGATGGGAGTTAACGGATCCAGCCTTAATTTCCCTGAGCGAGTTTGTTGATGACTTTCGCAATGTAGAAAGGGGGGGCAACATCCCCTTATACTGGAATGTCCATACTGAAGGCTCTCCATCGGGTGCCATTCGAGGCCAACTTCTAGAACGTGGATTCCAGCCTCCAGTGCGTCTTTCATCAGAGTTAACGGCTGGTCAAGAAGTAACTCCCAGCAATAATCCTGAAGCGTCTGGGCAGTCAGTTCTGGAATTGAATCGTGCGGGCGATGCCTTGAGCTATACGCTCACTGTCTTTGGTTTAGATTTTGGACAGTTTATTGGCGATGGTACTGCCTTTACGGCTGATACGAGTGACGATGTCACCAAAGTCCATATCCATAATGCGATTAGGGGTGAAAATGGTCCTCTTGCCTTTGCTCTCATTGATTTAGAAGATTTAACGGTTAACGATCAAGATAGTGACGATCTAAGGATTTCCCGTAATGAAGATGGTTCAGTGACCTTACAAGGCATGTGGGAAACCTCTGATCCATCCCTGATTCCATTGAGTGATTTTGTGAATACAATCCGGGGCACAGCCGCTAGTGAGGATATTCCTTTGTATTGGAATATTCATACTGTTGGCTCTGCGCCTGGGGCCATTCGTGGACAATGGCAACCAGATGGTCTGATGGGAGAGGACTTGCCCAATATGCTTGTGGCTGACAACTCTCAGACTTCCCTGCAAGGAAGTGGGAGCTACGATCGCTTTGTCCTGGGGGAGGACGTAGTTGAAGATAATCTTCAGCAACAGTTTGTTTTTAAGGATTTTGATGGTTTGGATGAACTGGATTTAGGATCAGCAACCTTGCTGTCAACTACTGTGATTAGCCATGACCGAATGACTGCCAGCTTGAGTAGTGGGGATACTCTGACTGTGCAAGGTGACATTACCGCAGCTCAAAACCAGATGTTGACTTTATAGGCATGGGGTGAACTGAAGTAACCAATAGATGATGCCGTTATTGACAGATGGAGTTATGTTCCTTCTTCATCAATAACGGCATTCCGGTCTAGTAACAGCAGATTACGGAGCTGATCTGTATCGAGGTCGGTTAACCAGTTCTCTCCTGCACCGACGACCTGGTCTGCCAGTGCTTTTTTGCTTTCAAGTTGTTCATGAATCCGCTCTTCTAAGGTGCCAGTGCAGACAAATTTGTGCACCTGGACGTTGCGAGTTTGGCCAATCCGAAAAACCCGGTCTGTGGCCTGATTCTCTACGGCGGGGTTCCACCAGCGATCGAAATGAAAAACATGATTAGCACGGGTGAGGTTGAGGCCCACTCCACCTGCCTTTAAGGACAGAATAAAGATACGAGGTCCTTGGGGATCATGTTGGAATCGATCAATCATCGATTCTCGCTGTTTCTTGCTGCTGCCTCCATAGAGAAGTAATGTTTCTCGCTGTAACTTAGTTTGTAAATACTGTTGGAGCAGTTTGCCTAACGCTGCAAACTGAGTAAATATCAACGCCCGGTCCCCTTCATCTAGTAATTCTTCTAGCATTTCTTGCAGCCGCTTCAATTTGCCTGAACGCTGTAAATCAAGATCTAAAGTCTCTTCATGCAAAAACTGAGCAGGATGATTGCAAATCTGCTTGAGTTTGACCAATGTCGCTAAGATAATCCCTCGACGCTGGATTCCCTTGGCAGCATCTACTGCATCCAACGACTCCTGAACCGTGGTTTGGTAAAGCTTCGCTTGTTCAGGAGTCAAGCTGCAAAAGACAGTCATTTCCTGTTTTTCAGGTAAGTCTTGGATGATGTCTCGGTCTGTTTTGGTTCGACGTAGGATAAAGGGTTGGACGAGGGATCGCAACGTCGTCAACGATGCTGTATCACCGTATCGCTCAATGGGGGTAGCAAATCGTCGTTGGAAAAAGGGCTTAGGTCCGAGATAGCCCGGATTCAGAAAATCAAGAATAGACCAGAGCTCCGTTAAGCGATTTTCTAAGGGGGTACCCGTCAGGGCAATTCGCACTTTAGCTTGCAGATTACGGACTGCCTGGGATTGTCTGGCCTCAGAGTTTTTGATATTTTGAGCCTCATCTAAGACAATTCCCTGCCAGGTGAGGGCTGATAAGGTTTTTTCATCCCGAAAGACTAGCGGATAACTAGTAATGACTAAATCTAAGGGTTTGATTTTTTTGAGGAAGGTTTTGCCTTGGGGGCGCCCCGAACCGTGGTGCACTACTACCTTTAACTTGGGGCCAAACCGATGCACTTCTCGCTCCCAATTCCCCAACACAGAGGTGGGACAAACGAGTAACATCGGACCTGTTAGTCGACCTTCATTTTTTAGGTGTAAGAGATAGGCAATAAACTGTACGGTTTTCCCCAGGCCCATATCATCTGCTAAACAAGCGCCAAGTCCCCATTGCTCTAGAAAAGTCAGCCAGCCCACCCCTCTGGCTTGATAGGGGCGTAAACTTCCCTCAAAACCAGGGGGTTCAGAAATGGCTGTTAAGGTTTGGTTGCCACTGAGGGTCGTCAGTAATGCTTCTAAGGACCCCGATGCCTCAAAACTGACCACCGGGAGTTTATCGATGGTTAAGGTATCCCCGGTACTGATGCGGAGGGCATCTTCCAAGGACAAGCCAGTTTTGTTTTGGCGAGAGGCGAAGAAATTTTGAGCTGCTTTGATATCCTGAGGTCTAAATTCAACCCATTCGCCATTAATTTCTACTAAGGGAGATTCCTGGGCAACCAACTGATCAAATTCGACTTTAGACAAAGTTTGCCCCCCAATGGCGAGCTCCCACTGAAAATTCAATAAACTGTCTAAGCCAATAGAACTGTCATTGCGAGATTGTGCAGCGGCTTTAATTTGCAATCCCAGCCGGTTTGCCATGGCATTTTGGTCTGACAAACTGGGAGGCAACATGACTCCAAACCCACTATCTTCTAGCCGCCATGCTGCTGCTTTGATAAAGTCATAGGCTTGGGTCGGAGATAAGCCTAATTTTGTCGGTCGTGCCCCTTGTAAGCTTTCTTCTAGCAAGGGGTAAACCCGGGAGGCCAATCCCAGTCCTTGCAACAACGTTTCTTGGGGACGCTCAATCTTTCGGCCTAAATAATCCATTTGTTCTGAAGTCGTATTCCAAACCACCTCTGCGGTGACTAGAAATGTTGGATCATCCGTCGCTTGTAAAAAGTACTCTACTTTCCAGTGTGTATGACCTGTTGGGGGTTGTAAATAGAAACAGGCGCGATACTGCTGTTCTTGAAGACTTTGTTCAATGGGGCGTAACCATTGATTTAGGGTCTCAACCCAGGTGCCACAGTTTTCTTTTGTCTCTTTGAGAACGGAGCTAGATGAACTCAAGGCCGGTAGCCATTGCCCAAACGTTGAGTCAACCCCTGCCTTTTGCATTGAGGTGATGAACTCATCATCAATTCCTTGGCGGACCTGATGGTCAATAATATGGGTTAAAAAATCCGTCAGCAGATATCCCGCTTTGGTCGGCAATGCCACTGCTGGTGCTTGAGTAACAGTGGCTTGATAAAACAGACAAGCTTGAGGCATCCCTTTAACGAACTGTTGAAACCGCTGTCGATCCGTCGCGCTATCCAGTAAGGGTTGCCAGTAGAAGTGGCAGGATTGGTCTGTTTGGGCCTGAATCGAGGGAATAAATTTCGAACGGGTGAGTAAATCTAGCCCCCAACGGACTGAATGGCACCAAAAAAGGAGCTCTTCCCCTAGAAAAGCCTCCTCATCCGTGCTGGTGTGTAGGGGAAGTCCGGCTAAGAAATCTAATGCTTGCTCAGGAGGGAGTTCTAAACCTTGTACTTCGAAAGGGTGCAGTTCATAGGACTCATCTTCATCTAATACAGTAGATGAGTGAAACGGGATCAGTCTTTCTTCCTCGGTATAGGCGGGCAAAGTAACCGTTTGAGCATTCCAAGAGGCTGTGCTGGGAGACGCTGTAGGGGAACGAGTTTTTGCAGATCGGGCTTTTTTACGCTTTGGGGGTGAATGGACGACCGATTGTAGGGAGGGACTGAGGAACAGCTGTCGAGACTCATATAACGTGAGCAGGAGCTGACTCAATTCCTTTGGGTCCATTCCCAAAGGATGGGGCAACGTCTCTTCAGAAATTGGGCTTTGTTTTGCGGTTGCACTGCGCCAAGTTTCAGCCCAAATAAATAATGTTCCATTTAAAGGTTGCTGATCACTGGGTTTAGACGGAGCGTTTGACTGATGCCCATCTTTAAGGTCTGAGGTTGGCCGCCAACTACCATGCAAGATCGCCATAATTTAGTTGTAATTACTCCCTGGGAGACGTATGGTCCATTCACTGGTAAAAACAGGACAGATATCACCTTTAAACTCGTTAATGTGATGACAATATTGGCACAACCTTTGCCTCATGATGATGTTGTGAAGAGATGGCTGTGATTTGTCTTTTGAGCCATCATCAATCTGAAAATATTGTTATGAGCATAAACGGTCTACCCAAACTCAAGAGTCATGAGTCTAGGCGGTGATCTTCTATACCCATGCTACAGGGTGAACTTGTCATATGGATATCCCTTTTAAAGGTCAGATGAGAATCAATAAGCAACATGTCTGAATGCTGTTCTGTAAAGCAAGCGGTTCTCTATCAATGTTAGGATTGCCACAGAAAAAAAAAGGACAAAACAATAAGTAAGGACAAGTCACTTAATGTCAGAAGTTATTAAGTCAATATCTGTTGACGGGCGGGAAATAAAACTCACCATCGGCCGTTTCGCTCCGCAGGCCGGTGGGTGTGTATTGATTGAATCTGGTGAAACTTCAGTGCTAGTCACTGCGACACGATCGTCGGGACGCGAAGGGATTGATTTCCTTCCTTTGCTCGTGGATTACGAGGAGAGGCTGTATGCTGCCGGTCGTGTACCGGGGGGCTTTCTACGCCGAGAAGGTCGGCCACCTGAGAAAGCAACTTTAACCTGTCGTCTGATCGACCGCCCCATGCGACCCCTCTTCCCGAATTGGTTGCGGGATGATCTGCAAATTGTGGCAACCACCATTTCGATGGATGAGCAGGTTCCGCCTGACGTCTTGGCCGTTACGGGTGCCTCCGTCGCCACCCTTTTGGCCAAGATACCTTTTAAAGGGCCCATGGCTGCAGTTCGAGTCGGCTTAGTGGGAGATGACTTTATTATTAACCCCACCTATGAAGAGATCTCGGAAGGAGAACTTGACCTAGTTGTGGCTGGTTCGCCTGATGGGGTGATCATGGTTGAAGCTGGGGCGAATGAAGTTGCCGAGCAAGACATGGTCGAGGCCATTGATTTTGGCTATGAGGTGGTTTGTGATCTCATCAAGGCTCAAAAAGAATTGATGGCTGAATTGGGGATTGAGCAGGTTGAAGAGGCTGCTCCAGAAACGGATCCAACCCTAGAGAATTTTGTGCAAGAGCGGGTGACTACCCCTATTAAAGAAGTTCTAGCCCGATTTGAGAAGGACAAAAATGTTCGGGATACTGCTTTAGATGAGATTAAGGATTCTGTGAAGGCGGCCATTGATGAGCTTCCAGAAACCGACCCTGTGCAAGTGGCAGCGATAGCAAGTCCCAAGGCCATCGGTAAGGTATTTAAGAGTATTACCAAAACCTTGATGCGCAGCCAAGTGGTTGAAGATAAGGTCCGGGTGGATGGCCGCAAGCTAGATGAAGTGCGTCCTATTTCTTGTAATGTAGGGGTTTTACCCCAACGGGTGCACGGTAGTGGTTTATTTAACCGAGGCTTAACTCAGGTTTTATCTATTGCGACCTTGGGGACACCGGGTGATGCCCAAGAGATGGATGATCTCCATCCCGATAGCCAAAAACGCTATCTTCACCACTATAATTTCCCTCCCTATTCTGTAGGTGAAACTCGTCCAATGCGTTCACCCGGGCGACGAGAAGTGGGGCATGGTGCCCTGGCTGAAAGAGCCATACTACCAATGCTGCCTAGTAAAGAAGAGTTTCCCTATGTGCTTCGGGTCGTATCCGAAGTCTTATCGTCGAACGGATCCACATCAATGGGGTCGGTTTGTGGGTCGACTTTGTCCTTGATGGATGCAGGTGTGCCCCTGGCTAAGCCGGTGAGTGGAGCTGCGATGGGTTTGATCAAAGAAGGCGATGAAATCCGGGTTCTCACAGATATTCAAGGCATTGAAGATTTCTTGGGTGACATGGACTTTAAGGTGGCGGGTACTGCCGATGGCATTACCGCTCTACAAATGGACATGAAGATCACGGGATTACCCATGAAGGTGATCTCTGAGGCGATTCATCAAGCGAAACCCGCTCGGCTGCATATTTTGGATAAGATGCTGGCGACGATTGATAGTCCTCGCGAAAATATGTCCCCTTATGCACCTCGCCTATTGACGATCAAGATCGATCCTGAGCAGATTGGCATGATTATTGGTCCGGGTGGTAAGACCATTAAAGGGATTACCGAGGAAACGGGAGCCAAGATCGACATCGAGGATGATGGTCGCGTGACGATTTCTGCCATAGATGAGAAGGCTGCTTCTCGTGCTCGTCAGATTATCGCGGGTATGACTCGCAAGTTGGCAGCTGGCGATGTCTTCTTGGGTAAAGTGACTCGGATCATCCCGATTGGAGCTTTTGTGGAAATTGCCCCTAGTAAGGAAGGCATGATTCATATCTCCCAGTTGGCGGACTATCGAGTCGGTAAGGTGGAAGATGAAGTCACCGTTGGCGATGAAGTGGTAGTTAAAATCCGTGAGCTAGACAATCGAGGTCGGATTAATCTGACTCGATTGGGGATTCATCCGGAGGAAGCGGCGGCGGCTCGTGCAGGCGGTACTGAGTCTTAGATAGCTTAGCTCCTTGAGCATTGGCTTTGAGAGATGCTGTGGCGTTGCGCTGCAGCATCTCTAGTTTTATGCGGCGGAGGGCGGAGGCTCTGAATCTGCGATCGCGTTCTGATACCGACAGGGTTGCTAGCTCTGTTAGCGTCGGGGCAACATTTTCAGGATAGGGCTGGAAGTCCGGAATATCGGTTTCTTGGGCAAATCTTTGGTTCCAGGGACAAACGTCTTGGCAAATATCGCAACCTGCGACCCAGCCTTGCAAATTCTCTGCTATTTGATCGGGCAATGTAGTCTCTCGATTTTCAATCGTATGATAGGCGATACAGCGATTCGCATCAACGACAAAAGGTTCACGAATTGCGTCCGTGGGGCAGGCTGTCATACAGCGGGTACAGGAACCACAATGTTGAGTGTGGGGACGATCGGGTTCCAAGTCTAAATTAGTCAGAATTTCTCCTAAAAAAAGCCAAGATCCATAATCCCGCGAGATGAGGTTGCTGTGTTTGCCAATCCAGCCAAGGCCAGCTCGCTCGGCCCAGACTTTGTCTTGGACAGGACCCGTATCGACATAGTAGCGGACTTGAGCCTGCGGGTCTTGTTCCTGCATCCACAGGGCTAAAGCTTTTATCCGGCGACCCACCACGCGGTGGTAGTCTCGGCCCCAGCCATAGCGCGAGATCTTGGCATACTCTGGTTCTGAGGGGCGTTGCTGTGGTGTGTAATAGTTGATGCCCACACAGATGATGGAGCGAACATCGGGCATGACTTGGTAGATGTCTTGTCGACGTGGATCATTCATCCAAGCCATATCGGCATCATATCCCTGGTTGAGCCATGCTTGTAAAGGGTGGGCTGAGATTTGCTCCTTATTCTGCCATTGAGAAATGCTGACAATGCCAAATTTGTGACAGCCAAGTTCGCTGGCTTTTTCCTTAAGGGTTTGACTGTTGAATTCCTGAACCATTGGTAGTCATGTCGTAAATATTTAAATCAATCGTTAGTCAAGAGGATATTAAGTATCTTTCACCTAAATGGGGCTAAGAAGTTGAAAATATATTGTTAGACACAATAGTCTTTAAGTAATAGTCCATGGATAGGGGCATTTGATTTTGAGATAGAAGATTTACAATAATCTCCTCTCCTCTTTTTTTGAGAAATTTACCTTTTATTGAGCTAATTCTGCAGCCAGGCAAAAATATCGTTATATTGCAACAGTAGCCTTCTATCTTCAATTGATTAATATTGAGTATAAAGGTGACTAAGACATTTTCTCATCTTGATATCTTCAAAATAGGGAGCTTGGACCTATGCAAGTAATCCCGTCTTTTGGTCATGCCAAAGCTAGCAGCCTCAATTTGGTGTCAATTGATTTAATACTTCGATGAAGAGTGATGATCCCTAGATATTACTCATCGGTACTGTTCGAGAGCTGCTAAAGATTGCGACCACATGTGGCCATTTAACTCTTAACTTGATGATGGCAAATCCTAAACATGTTGCAGAGTTAAAGAAAGGGGTTCAATCCTGGAACCAATGGAGACAAAGATTTCCTGATGTGATTCCAAATTTGACGACCTCTAACTGGGTTGAAGCTGACCTGAGCAATGCAAATCTTCAATTGGCTAATATGAGTGGGGCTAATCTGCTAGGAACGATTCTGACTGGGGCAGCGTTACGATGTGCCAATTTGGCTAATACTGATTTGTTAGGGGGGCTACTAAATGGAGCCGATATGAGCCGAGCCCACTTGTGTTGGACTAGGTTATTTGGCGCTAATCTAGACAGTGCGACTTTGGCAGGGGCTGATTTATATGGGGTTGATCTGGGGAGAGCAATTCTCTCTGAATCTAATTTAATGGGAGCAAGCTTGATGGAAACAGATTTATGCGAGGCCAATCTCCATAGAGCACAGCTACTAGGAACGAATTTATATAATGCTAATTTGAATCGTGCTGTCCTCCGGAAGGTTGAAGGTCTAACCGTCTCGCAAATCAAAACTGCTCACAACTGGGATGGAGCCTTTTTTAGTGAAGAGTTCAAAATGAAATTAGGTTGGATGTAAAAAGTCGTCTTTTGAACGTCATACAACCGTCTTTGTCAAAGGAATGTCACTCGTTCCAGAGGGTCACTTGTTCCGGATGTTGGTGAGCAGAAAAGTCTTCCGAGAACTCTAGTTCATTGTAGGGTTGCCCCAACTCATAGAGTGAATGTTTCGTTTTGATATAGACGTGGCCTGCACCTGCAAAATACCCCTGAATCGTTGAGGTCATGATCTTAGCCCCCACAGAATGCTGGGGATGACCATAAAGCCGACCTTTGAGAATAGGTCTTCCTGATTTTTCTAAGCCTATCCATGACTCAATGATAGGAATTCTTTGAGAGGCTTCTTGAGGCGTTTGCCTAGATTGAGAGATATTCCTTTGATAAAAAACTTTGATATCTTCAACCGTGACCATGGAGATATTGAACTCTTAAAAGGACACCAATGTTGAGGGAGATGAAACCTCTAAATTTTCTACCTCTATATATAAATTAAGTGAAATTTAGAGATATCAAATCAGTAATATCCCTGAAAGCTAATATCTAAGCAGGATCTACTCGTGTGGAATGCAGTGTATTTAAGGGTGATAGACCACACCTCATCAGTGACTGATTTATCGGCTAATTTATTGTGGTGAAAATAAGAAAATTACTGACATTTAACGATAATAAAAATCTGTTAGAGCAAGCAATGACTATACGTCACAAAGTAAATCTCGAATTGCTTCATTGAGTGGATCGGCTATCAGAGGTTGCCAATCATCTGCCGTTGCTTGGCCGTTAACCTCTACATCCTTGAATTGGTTTAAATTGCAATCGTACGCAGTTACGTAATCTATACGCTGTGGCGTTTTGCCTTCATTGATGTAGTAGCTGATGACGGTGACTTCGGAACCTGTTCGTTGGAGCGAATCGCGATCATAATATTGGCGAATTTGGCCTTGATCTGTTTCTGCAGCGAGTTTCCAGGTTGTGGCTGTGGCGGGTTGTGCTGCTAGTAGTAGCCATGCGATCGCAAGTCCGATCACCAACACCCCCATTCCAATTTTTCTCATCGCCCCACCTTTGAATTCTAGTCTGCTGCTACTTTACGTTAGCAGCAGACTGAGATGGCCTGCGATGACAAACCATAAGCACAATGTCAAAGTGATATCACTTTGCTATCTTAGTGATATGAATTTAAAGGAAGTGAATGTATGAACTCCACGCAAGAATCATCCGCTTGGAAAATTAATGGGTTTGGGGTGTTGCCAATCCTCTTATTGGGGCGTAAGCAAAGGATCGGGGATGCATGGCTCAAAGAAAAACGGGTCAAGGACAATAGATCCTGTACCCGAACCAAAAAACTATCATGACCCTACCATCGCAATTGCTAACCGTGCTAGCCCATGACGAATTTCTAGAACAAACTGAAGCACTCAAAGTATCAACCAGCCTGAGTCAGATGGTTTATATCGTTCTGCAAATGGGCTTGTTTCTAGCTCGCTGTCTTCTGGAGGATGAACTCTCAAGGCGCGCGAAAGCAGTATTTGTATGGCCTGTATGTACTACCTGCGGAACCCGCTTACATTCGAAGGGATGGGAATCTCGTCAGATGCAGACACTGGTAGGCACTATCTCTTGAAAGCGACGGGTGGGCCGTTGTCCCAAAGGATGTCCAGGCAGTCTGTTGACTCCCCTGGATCAAGCCATTGGGATTGCCCCTATCAGCACAGCAGCGAAGAACTGGTGCGTCTGGGCTGCTTGTTGAGTCTGTTCATGCCCTATGAACTGGCCAGTTGGATGCTGGGTCAGTGGAGTGGTCTATCCGTGAGTCCATCCAGTTTGTGGAACTGGGTGCAATCCGTGGGTAACAAAGCTCAGCAGGAATTAGAAGCTCAACTCAACGCTCAATCATCAGGGACTCAGGCCCCTTGTGAAGCGATTTCAGAGATGTTATCTGCTCTACCTTTGGCCATTGCCGCCGATGGTGTGATGGTCCCCTTTCGCCCCACCCCGAACTCACCCAAGGGAAAAATCCAGTGGCGAGAAGTCAAAGTCGCCATCTTAGCTCGCCTGGGAACACGGGTTACCCGAGCTAAAAAGGAGGTCCCCCAATTACTGCGTCGAAGACTGGTGGCAGTATTGGGCGATATCGACCAGTTCATCCCTTTACTTCAACTCGAAGCTCACAAACAAGACTTTGAATCTGCTCCAAAAGTCATCTGGCTCAGTGATGGGGGACGAGGCTTCTGGCGAGTCTATCGCACCTTGTTCTCTCATTGTGCTGTGGCAGTCCTCGACTTTTTTCATTCAGCAGGCCATCTGGCACGAGCAACTAAAGCGATGTTTGGAGATGCCCGCTCTGCTCAAGCCCAAGCCTGGTTCCGGCACTGGCGACACCAATTGCGACACGGGCAACACCTACTTGTATTACGGTCCTTGACGATATTGATTCACTCACAACTGTTAACGGGAAAGTCTTTTTCAACGTTGCTCCAGGTGCAGGCTTATTTCCAACGCCATCATAACCACATCCGTTATCGGCACTTTGAACAGCAACAGATTCCTCTCGGGTCAGGAATGGTTGAAAGTGCATGCAAGTGGTTGATTCAGCAGCGCTTTAAGGGAGTTGGCATGCGCTGGAGTGAGGATGGTTTCAACCATTTACTGATCTTGAGAATTGCCTGGGTCAATGAACGGTTTGACTCCTTATTCCCAGAGGTGACCATTCCGAAAACTAAGGCATCCCCGATCCGCTAAATACGCCCTCTTATTGTTCTTGGCAATCAGTAGTTGGTATCTATTCCCTTTTGTTCTGTTAGAGAAAACATTAGCGGGGCCTCAGCTCTGGCTAGGCTCTGGATTGCTCACTATGGCTGGGCTAGTCGCGGCTGGCTTTTTCCTTGTAGACCCTAATCAAGCTCGGGTATTAATCTTGCTAGGAAAGTACATTGGCAGTATCCGAGAACCTGGTTTTTACTGGACCATTCCTTTTATCGTCAGTAAACGTCCAGTCTCCCTTCGCGTTCGCAACTTTAATAGTGAGAAACTGAAGGTCAATGATGCTCAGGGGAGTCCGATTGAAATTGCAGCAGTAGTCGTTTGGCGGGTGGTTAATTCTGCTAAGGCCACACTTGATGTCGAAAGCTGTCGTGATTTTGTCGCAATTCAGAGTGAGACGGCCCTGCGAAGTCTAGCCAGTCGTTATGCCTACGATATTTTCGATAACACCCACGAGTCTTTACGGGGCAACCCCGATCAAATTTCTGACTTGCTCAAACAAGAAGTTCAACGCCGTTTGGAGGTTGCGGGGGTTGATATTATCGAAGCCCGAATTACGCACTTGGCCTATGCTCCAGAAATCGCTCAAGCGATGCTGCGTCGCCAACAAGCGATTGCAGTCATTGCTGCCAAAGAACGGATCGTCGAAGGTGCCTTGGGCATGGTGGAAATGGCACTGCATCGACTGAGTGAGCAACAGGTGGTAGACCTGGATGAAGAACGGAAGGCTGCTATGGTAAACAACTTACTAGTTGCCCTAGTCTCTGAAAGTTCAACTCAGCCCATCATCAATGCTGGAACCCTGTATACGTGAGCAAAAAGAAGCGCTTCTTATTACGACTCGATCAGACTCTCTACGACACCCTGGAACGCTGGGCGGCGGATGAGTTGCGCAGCGTCAATGCTCAAATGGAATTTCTGCTTAAAGAGTCCGCTCGTAAAGCCGGGCGGAAGAAGGAGTTTCCCTCAGATCAGGATTCAGCTTCCGATTCATCCTGATATTTTTACAGGCACCTTTTTATAAGGTGTTTCAAGGAATTTGGGTGGTCACTTGTCCGGGATAAGTAATCTGGATAATACCGCCCCAGGTACAAAAGCATTTAGACGTGCTATTCAACGCTGGAAAATTATTGATCAATACGGTTGGTGAACCTGGTGCCCAAGGGGCAGGAATAACTGGAATACAGGGCATGGGGGTAAGGACTCCCAACGCTGCAGCCGTTGCCGAGGCTACGGTGGGATTCGCGAGAGAAGAACAAACGCCAAAGGGTGGAATATTGGCGATGGGAGCATAGTCCATGATGGTGGCAGCTGCGGGACCTCCCGTCAGATCGGGGGGACCTTTAGGAATCACGATCAAGGAACTCGGTGCTGCACCAAATGAACATTGTAATGAAGCTCCCATGACGACCTGTTGAGCCATTGCCTACTCCTCCTTGTCACTATCAATTGATCTTTACGATTGAGCCTTTAATGCTATTTACCCCAGAGGCCTGAACAGTCACTAAGGCACCATCAATTTTAGTTTGGGCTGTCCCTTTCATAGCGGCCTGAACCCCTTGAATCGTGACGCCAGAATTGCTCAATTCAATGGATGAGCTACCCACCTTTAGCGTAATCTTGGTCGTTGCTGTTAGGGTAATTTCGCCAGCGTTCAGGCTAATTTTACGAGAACTACCGCTGGTTCCAGATTTAACATTGATATCTCCTGTCGAAATCATATCGATCTTGGCGGAGCCATTATCGTCTAGTAAGACTTTATGTCCTCCCTTGGATTTTATTTCTAACTTTTTACCTTGATCATCCAACCGGGCATAATGTCCTTCTTTTGTTTTTAATTCGGTGAACTTTTCACTGTCATTGAGATACAGATGGTGGCCATACACCGTATCTAAGTAAACTCCTTTTTTATTCGCATCTTTATCCTCTTCGACAAATTGGAGGGTATGGCCGGTGCGAGTTTTCACGGTTCGTAGATTGACCTTGCCGTCAACAATGGAACTATCCACCTTCTCTGGGGGACTATCTTTGCCATTCCACACCCCACCCATAATGTAGGGACGGTGAATATCACCATGTTCAAACCCCACCAGCACCTCATCATCCACTTCGGGTAAACAGTCAAAACCGCGATTCTTGCCTGCGCCGCTGGCAACCATTCTGGCCCAGTTACTTTCATGTTCCTCTGTCAGGGTGGGAAATTTCACTCGGACTCGCCCCCACCCTTTAGGGTCTTTGTTATTGGTGACTTTACCGACCAATAGGGTTTGCCCTGCCTGCAGCCGTTGAGCAGGGGCCAGCGTTGATAATAAATCTCCTCCCCGCAATCCCCGCACACTGAACTCAGTGGAATAAACCCGATCTTGGAATAAATGGCGCGTTTCCGTGATGTAGTATTTACCGCTGTATTTCCCCATATCTTTGAGTTGGACGACTTGCCCCGTTCTCAAGTCGGGATTGCCTTCAGCCCTGGCATCCGCCACTACAAATTCACCTCCCAACTCATCAATTAAAGCCTGGGCAATGGTATCGGCTTCTTTGGCACTAAAGACTGGTTGATCCACCACAATCATTTTGGGAGTCGTGGGTTTGCCATTAAAGACGGTGCTTTGCTTCTGGCCGGAGCCATGATCTGTTGAGGTTAGCAATTTCTCGACATTTTTAGTGGAAACGATGGCTTCCTTCCGTTCATAATCCCAACCCCGCACTTCAACACTTTTCACTTGCTCTGCACTGGTCACCCGCACCCGAAAGCTATGTAGATCTTTGAGCCAGGTGAGGGAAATATTGGAGTTGGCCTTGGGCTTCCGAAAATTCATCTTGCCGTCTTGAACATAGAGTTCAAACCCATTTCGAGCCGCTCTCTCCCGCAAAAATTCCATATTGGTTTGGTTCTCTTGAAAAATATAGTCATGGGGAGAACCGCTGTTATCAATGCTGCCAACGGGAATTCCGACTTCTCCAATCACTTTTTTGACAACATCGGTGTCGGTCATATTTTGGAAGGAGCGATTGTAGCGACCTCGATGGAGTCGATGGGAGATATCGTAACCGCGAATCACAATGGGGGCTTGGGAACTGGAGGTGAAATTCGTCTCCATGCCCGTGATTTCTCCATCCAGCACATAGCCTTGATTCTGATCATCAAAGTCCTGAGCTGCGGTGGTACTGCCGCTAAAGCCAATTTTGATGGTTTTACCGATCTGCAAGAGATCGTCATATTGCCAAGGGGCATCAACGGAGCGTCCAGAAAAGTAGTCATTCTTGATTACCAGGACAAACATCCCAGGTAAGTGCAAGCTTTCTTCCACAGAAATCTGGAGGATATCTTCCATCAGCTCATTGGATGCTGTTTTACCATCAATCTCTAGAAGTGGCTCGGCAATATAGGTGGTTGCAGGCATAGGTGTAAACAGTTGGAGAATTGAATTTCAGTACTTTAGCGACCAAAGGTTGTCCGGTTGGAGCGACTATCCTGGGAGCGATTGGGGGAGGCAGACTGACTCCCTCCTGCACCTAGGCTGGACTCATCTATTTCCTTCAAGGACATATCGACCCGGGCTTGGACCGGTGTTCCATCAGGCAAGAATAAGGTGAGTTTGTAAGTAATTTGTTCGACAAAACACCGCAGATATTGCTGGTCTCCCCAAGTGAAGATATAGATAGGCGGTCGTTTGTTGGCAGCGTCACCACTGTCATCAAAATCCAAGGCTTTAATCAGTTTGCTGACATAGGCATCGATCACGCTTGTACCTTGTTCGTAGGTATCAAACAATATATTGCTTAAGGACAAAGAGCAGGCTTCCGGGTAGGCAAAGGTGACTTTGGGTAATCCCTTAGCGGTTCGTGCCCCTTGGCTTTCATTCAGGCGCATTGACTGCTGAAAGACCAATTCAGTGGGGTTGAACATAAATTCAATATCTTTACTCTTGTCCGTGGGTTGGTGGACTAAGGTTGCCTTGGCTAACTTGCCAGAGGCAACGGCACTGTTATTGCTGCGAGAGCCACTATAGGTCATGGGTATGGTTCAACCTCTTCATTTAATGTTCACCAAGGTAAGCGACCAGAATGATACCCTCCATGTCTCTCTCGCTCCACTTCCAGCCGCTGTCGGAGGATATGATAGATCTCCCTGGCTAAGATCTCGAAGCTTTGCTCATCTACTTTGGATGCGGTTGAAGTGTCGGTGTGGGATTGACGCATCACCACTTCTGTCGTTTGTAGAGGGGATGAGACTGGAGGAGGGGCAGCTAGAGCCTTTTGCAAGGTTTGAGCAGTCCGCCGGACAGATGCTGTTTTTCTTTGGACTCGCTTTTCTGGGTGAATTCCAGTGGGAGTGAGAACTAAATCTGAAGTGTCTTCAGGTACTGGGGTTTGTGGCTCTGCTTGGCGTTGGATGGCTGATGGCGATTGGACTGTGAATAGGTCTTCGATACTAGACCAGTTTGAGGGTAGTGCTGAGGGTTGGATTGTGGGTGCGATCGCATTCTCCGTATTCGCCTCAAAATCCTCCTCAGATAGCGCCGTGTCACCAGGGCTTAGATCTAATGGAATATTCGGGCGTTGCAAATGGCTGAGTTTTTGAGCACGATGCTGACGATTCGACTGGCTGGCAGGCCATAGGCTACTGATTAATTTCGGAGCAACAAAATTGTCGGCAATGCTGGAAAGGGGAGAAGGCGCTTGGCCAGTCGCCAATAACTGGGCAACGGTTAGGTCTGGAGAATTCTCCTGTGGTAGTTCTAATTCAGGTGGTTGTGCTGCTATCTCAATGACTCGGCGTTGGCGCAAATCTGTAGAGTCAGGCTGAGCATTTATCTGATCTATCTTCAGCGCATCGAGAGTACCGCCTGATGGGTCTTGGTGCTGAATCGTAGGCTTAATGGGGGGCGATGATAATGGCTGGGTTGAAGCAAGTGAAGAGTCCGAACGATCTGCATCCGAAATCTGAATCTTTGAATCAGGTGTTACTTGAGGCGGTTCTGCAACTTCAGATTTTTGTACAATGTTGGAGGAGATTTCTGTATGAGCAGGGTCAAACTCTGTTTCTACCTGAGAAGAGTGGCTCTCTGAATTCTTTTGAAGGATCTGATTCTCGTTGAGATCAGAGGATGGACTTGACGATATATCTTGACTGGGTAAATTAGCATTTTCGATGCTTCCATCAGGACGTTGAGCTGTAATTTCAATAACCCGACGGTGAAGAGACTCTACCTTGTCCGGTTGAGACTGGATGCTTTCTACTTTTTGAGGTGACGAATCAGCAATATTTTCAGTTGGAAGTTGTTGTAAGTCTGGAGTTTTGGTGTCAGAAATACTCGGTTTGGCTAAGGGGGCCGGAGTAGCCTGATCCGAACGGGTTGTTGGGGTGGGTAGATCTGAACCTATCTTTGTCTTTGAAATTGTACTGGGCTGATGTGCAGACTGGATAATTTCTGATGCGTCTGAAATGTCAGTAAGAGCTGTATTAGAATCGTGAGACTGCTCAATGCTGGATGCTTGGATGGCAGGCTCTATAGTTGCTTCAGGCAAGTTATTGGGAGGTGATGTATCAACAGTTGGAGAGATGTGGCTATTTGGTGTAGCTTGCTGTTGTTCGGGCTGGTCTATTGACTGGGAAGGTTGGCTGTCTGGGGTTGGCTGGATTGAAAGAATATCTCTAGTATCTGGAGGTGATTCTTGGATGCGATCGCAATTATCATACGATTGCCCATTGCTTCCTTTCTGTAGCTGTGCTTCAACCGCGGGTTGGACAACAGAAATCTCCACAGCCTGAATCGGAACGGTAGATGTTTGCTTTGATAACAACTTCGATATTTCTGTATTGGGTTCTGTTTGAGCAGAAGTCTTGTCTAGGACAGGAGTTTCCGGGGCTTTAGCCTGAGCATGTAACGGTTTGCTGGCATCACTGACATCCTTTCTTCGAGCAACTAATGGCTGATCACTATTTGATTGAGTCTCAATCTTTCGCTGAACGATGTTGCCCGTCTCAGCGATGCTAGCAGTATCACTGGTATTGCTTGGAGCTTGTGGCACATTATTTTCTTGAGATTCAAGAATCTTGGCATTCTGAGTGGCAGCAATAGCCGTATGGTCGGGCGCGTTTACCTTGAGGTCTGATTCAGATAAGCTTTGGTCTGATACTGTCTCTTTCGGTGGATTTACGTTGGCTTGAATCGTTGGGGAAGCACTATTCGATACGTTGTCGTCTTGTTTCGGACTTTGAGATGTGTTGATATTAGTGCTATCCAGATTTTGACTAGTAGCTTCTGAGAGGTTAACTTCTATAACTACCTTTGGACTCTCTCTGTCGTCACTTTGCTTACTCTTCTTGGAAAGCTGAACCTGTTCTTCACTGAATTCCTGGATAGATAAATCTGAGCCAGCGGGAAGCTGTTGTTGAGTTTGGCTAGTGATCGATGGCTGTTCAACCTTAGTTTGAACGGAGACTTCACTAATGGGAGGACGTTCTGGAGGATGCGATTCTGTTTCTAGAACATGTTGATCCAGAAAGTTTGGGGTTGGAGCGTTAGGTATATCGGGTTGAGATTGCTCCTGTATAGTTTGTCGCTGGAGTAGGTTGTCTGGATCGCTGGTATTTGATACTTCTGAGTTTTCATCAGAGTCTGTGGACTCCTGTAACGATAGTTCAGCTTGAGAAAGTGAATGTGAACTTGGGGGGATAGCAGCTTTGGATTGTTTTATTCGATCATCAGCATTGTCGAGTTGTGATGATTGCTGATGAGTGACGTCCTGACGTTGAATAGAGTTATTAGTACTTGGAATTGAGGTCGCTTGATTGATCGCCTCACTTTGAGTAATGGAATTCTTCTGAGGGGAAAGTTGAATGGAATCTGAGGTGGGCAGAGAAGACAGCTCTGTTCGGTGCTGAAGGTTCGGTTCGCTAAAGGAGCTAGAACTTTCAGAATCCAAGGGCTTAGAGTTTATTTCCTCAGCTGGGATAGGCTGCTTTTGAATAATTTCTGCTGTGGATGAGTGTCGTTTAATTGAGCTATCAGCTAAGGGAGAAGGAACCTCAGAGGGCTGTATGGAAGAGTGGGGTGTGTTTCTTGAAGGCTGGTCAGAGACTATTGGAGCGCGGGTCGAAGCTGCCTCGCTCCCATCGCCCGTGTCATGCTGCCTTTGGACCACTGCTGTATGTCCAGTGGTCGGTGATGATTGTGTGGGTACGTTTGGTCGTTCTAAAGGGTTGGACTGATGTGTCGATGGCGATGTTTCCTCTTGTTCAGTCAGTAAAGTTGGTCTGAGAGTTGTATCAGCTCCTGTATTCTCACTAGAAATTTTTGCGGGAGACGACGCTAGGTTCTGCTTGTTTGTCTGGCGTTTTGACTTTGTCTTTTTAGGCCTTAAGTTTGCCAACTGCTGGACAATGGTTGTACCTATTTTTGAGATATGGGAATTGAGGGAGAGATTGCGACTTTGAGATGATTTTGGTGTTGAGCCACGGTTTTCTGAACCTCGACTCGATACATCGGTTATTGGCTGTTCTGAGCTTGTTGAGGTTATCTCAGAGCTATCTGGAGTCCTTTGTATAGAGTCCTCATTGCCTGATGGCAAAGCTGGCTCATTTTGTCCTGAATCTTTTGGTGGCTGAGGAGTCTTTGCTTTATCAACAGAGCTAGCTTGAATAATTGGCTCAGTTGTGGATTCTGGTGGATTATTAGTGTCTTTTGCTGGGGAAGGAGGGATGGCGGGATTTACATCCGTTTGAACAAGACTTTCTGTTGCCGGGTTAGATGTAGAGGTTAGCTGTACCGAATCAGTCAATAATGGTTGTTCATTGCCATACACTTTGTCTGAACTAGGCTCAGCAGAGGCCTGAATATTATCTCTATTAAGCTCAGGAACATCTGCAGATTGTAGGGAGATGTTTTTCTGTGCAACTTCGGATGAGGTCGCTGGTTCAACTGAGCCAGCTTCCTGACATTGTATGGATTGAGGTAATTGCCTCCTCGAACTTTGTTTTCGGATCGACCGATCAACCCTCTCTTTAATTTCTGAACCTAGATTTGTGATTCTATCTGCGAATTGATTTTGAGTGGTTTGCCATCCAGGCTGGGCAGCATTGGGTTGTGCTTCTCCTTGGGCAACAAGTGCTGGGTTATGCCCTTCCCGTGGGGAAGATTCCTCAATACTATTTGGGGTAGGGAAGTCTACTTGCTCAGAAGGAAGAGGGGTCGGTATTGAGGATTGTGATGCTTCAGCTTTTTGTACCGTTGGTAATTCTTGGGTTTGGAGATTTTCATCAGCAGTGACATCGGTGAGTCGACCTGACTGATTCTTGGGATGCTCTTGTTCGTTTGAACTAAGTTTAGATTTTGAATGAATAGCTGTATCTGGAACTGTATTGGGTGAAAATGGCTTAGCCTGAATGTCTGATTGAATAGATGTTACAGCGTTTTTATCTACAGCTTTACCACCACTACCTTGCGATGGCGATGTATCTTCACCTACCGATTTTTGAGGCGAGACAGGGTTGATGGTCTGGTCTTTACGATTCTGCTCTGAGTTTTTGGATAAAAACTGCTGCTGTCTTTGGAGCGGATTGGACTCTTCATTTGGCTGAGGTTCAAGTTGGCGACTAACCGTATCCATGACCTGTTGACTGAAACGCGTCAGTCGTTGCAGGGGTTGAACTGGGAAGGGTCCCCGCGTCTTTGCTTTTGACCGAGACGAACTAGACTCAGCATTAGAAGTAACATCTGATGATGAGGTAGGTTTTTGCTGATCGGCACTCCCCTCGGGTGTGGATGATTCAGATTTAATTTGATCCGGTCTAGATGCCTTGGAGTCTGAGGTGGACTCAGTCCCCTCATTAGGACCAGCGATTGAATTAGGATGTTTGTCTTGATGAATCGTTGGCTCAGACATTCCAAGAGACTTCGTTTGTAGTGGAGTGGAAGGCGAATGTTCTTGGGGTAAGTCTATAGACTCAGGAATTGCTTGAACAGTTGGAGAATTCTCTTCATAGTCAGCATTCTCAGTGTTCACTGACAGCAGTTTTTCTTGGGACAGTTCTTGAGAAGGAGCTTTCTCTACAGCCTTTGTTCCTGTTTGGACTAGAGATACTTCAGAGGATGATTGTTTTGAGTCAGGGGACGATTTGGCTTGAAGCAATGGAGCGTTTGACAGTGGAGGTGAATCATTCGTGGATTTCTGTACCTCATTGGCCTTAGCTCTAGATTTACCAACAGGGAGTGATTGAGATGCCTGCTTAAGCTGAATACCAACTTTATTAATATCCTGTTGGGCTCGTTTCCCCATTCGCGAGAGCTGAGCTTGTAAGGGAAGCTTTTTCTGTTTGCTTTTTTTACTTTGTTTCGTTTGTTTTTTTTCAGGTGCTTTAGTAGATGCCTGAGGAGTTAAATCGTCTGCTCGTTGAATAGCTGTTGACTGTACCGCTTCCCCATCAATTTTTTCTGAAGTGCTGGGTATAGAAGGACTCTCAACGGATGGGAGGTTGTTACTAGGATTAATGCGGTTAGTCTCTACCTTTGGTATCTGTGGGTGATCCGTAGAAGACTGCTGAACAGCCGAACTTTCTGAGTTTTGAATAGTTGTTGTCTCTGTGGAGCTATCAGAAGTCTTGGCCGTTGAACTGGGTGGCTCGGAATTCTTAAGCAGTAAAGACTCATCATCTGGAGATTGTTGAGGAGATGCTGGGGTGACTGTTTGAACAATTGTTGTCTTGATGGGGGTTTCGTTAGTCTTGGGCTTAGGGCTAGGTGTTACAGGAGTTTCAATTGATGAACCACGATCAATTGAGTGACTTGGGTTAGCTTCTACTTTTGAGTTAGCGAGGGAAGCCTGTGAACGGCTAGTTTGCAGTTCATTTGGAGAAATAGGAGATGACTGTATAGTCCGCTTAGCAGGTAGATCTGTGGTGATGTCAGTCGCTTGTTCAGTGGGTGGAGTGGTTAGCTCGATGTCTTGAGCAGTCGCCTCAAGTGAAGTTTGGATTGGAACGGGTTGGGACTCGGGAGGTTGAACGTTAGATACTGGTTTTTCCTGAACAGGTTTAGAAGAAATAACTGGTTTTTGACTAGACAGTGGAGATGCTTTTGGGGCAGCTTCTTCTTTACTTTGGACAACCTGGGTGTTTTGAGTAGATAGAGCTAATGAATGGTCAGGGGCAGAAGAGACTTTTGGGAGGTTTGGTTGAATGGGGGTAGAGACTTCTGATGCTTCAGTTGGAGATGAATCAGAATTTGTAGAATTGGCAAGAGGTGAAGGGTCTAGGCTAGAAGATGTTACGTCTGAGTCTAGAGGAGTGGCCTGTTCTTGAGACTTAGGGAGACTCTCTTGGATTGCGGAGGGCTCGGAATTTGCCTTGATTTCTGGTAAATCCTGGCGTTTAGTCTGAAGGGGCGGCACATCTGTTGGGTGGGAAGAAGCACTCACCTCAGGAGATATCGCTTTGGATGAGGGATGTGCGATTGGTTTCTGGGGCGTTTGTTCAGGCTGGGGGTTGAACTCAGTACTGGGTTTGCCGGCAACCCCCTCTGATGATGTCTGAAGTCCCGGTGTGTTGTCTATTGGGGAGGAAGCAGGGGAATGTGCTGACTCTTGAGCATGGGATTCATGGGATGGCGGGCTAAGTTTAGAAGTCCTGACCAGCTTAGGTTGAAGTATTGTGTCAGGACTGCTTTGATCTTGAGCAATCTGTTTTTCTGATTCAACCTGCTCAGAATGAGGGACTAAAGACTGGGTAGAGATCTGATACTGCACAGGCTGAATAGAAGGGGCTGCAGCTTGGGTCGGGGCAGCATTAAGGACTGCATTAGTCTCACTGGATGACGATGGTTCTACTTCTGGTGCATTGCGATGGATCTTGTTAGCATTGCTGGGTGCTGTTGGCGGCTCCTGATGGGTTGATAATTGCTCTAATTTAGGTTGCAGATTCTCGGCAGGTGCTTTCGGAGCAAGAGTGCTAGGTTGCGCTCCAGGAAACTGGGTTACGACGGATTGAGAGATGTTGGAAGCCATTGACGACAGCTCGTCAATGGCTTCCGTTGGCACCTGGGCAGCAAAATGGGTATTTAGAAGATTTGTCCGAGCTGTTTCGGTAGGCAGGGTGGCATCCAAGCTTATTAGGGATACAGTGCCCAAGGGAGATAGGGTATGGGGTTGGAGAAAGGATTGTCCTAGAACAGGAGGAGGTAGCAGTGGATGTTGCAGGCCGAGCGAGTCTGAGGAAGGAATCTCTTCCGGCTGGGATTGATGACCTTGACCTGAATTGACATCCATAAACAAACGTTTTGGGTTAGTTACTGGGGTAGAATCCTCCGGCATCTCTACCTTTCAAGAAGGTAGCCCCACCGCCTGCGTTACTGCTGGGCTGCAGGTTGGCAACGACCTTTAGACCTTCGTATGCCAAGGTGAGTTCTTCAATGGCAACGGTAGATGTATCCGCTTGGAGAGCTGGAGCTTGCCAAGCCACGGGGACGGCACCAATTAAGGTCCAGGTTTGAATGGTTTCTCCTGCTTGATTGAACAAGAGGATATTGATGTTGCGACGCTGGGGATTCACATTACGATCGGTCGGTTCTAACTGGGTGAGCATACGACTGGCCCAGCCCCAAAACACTAGATCATTCGTAATCCCTCGCTTGAGGGTGACATCAGAGAATTCAGTTTGACCGAGTATGATTCGCTGCTGGTTGTTGACGCCGCCTTCAAAGTAGGTGTCATGCTTGATTTTGGCGCTTAACCCTGAACATTCGCTAAAGCAAGCACTGATATAGCTCTTTTCTTGGATTTCGACATAGAAGCGATTGGCAGTGACGTAGTTAAGGTTATGGGTTTCGCTGTTGCTAGCCACTAGTGCCGCCCCCATAGTTCCGCTCGCGCTGATTTTGCAGGTCGTTTTGCATCAGTTCATAGATGCGATCGCATAATCGAGATTGCGCCAGTGGATCTTGCAAAATCTGGGCTGCTAATCTGAAAACCCTGTCTCGATCAGATAGATCAGACAGTCCAGGCGAGCACCCCGCTGAAGCTGAATGGATTCTCTGGTTTTCTCCTAGAGACTGATCCCCTTGGCTCATATGGCAAGTACCTAGTAACAACTCTCCCCGCCTGCCCCACCCCGCTTCAGATAAGGGATGAGGGACCAGCCTCACTCTATGGGCCAGAAAGAGCGACCGATAGTAGCCAAAGGTCTAACTGCACCAAGCATATGGTTCTACATAGGCGCAAGCCTTCCATGAACAAAAGCTGTGATGGGTAAAAAGGTCTATTAGAGAATGGTCCTCTTCTCCACTTTGAGTAGAGGCTAAATGAAGCCGTGAACTTTTCTAAGATTTTCCATCAGTTTTATCTTGCTTCATCATTTGATTAACAAAAGCGAAGATTTTAGTAAATATACTCAGGAATCCATAGGGTATGAAGAAACTAAATCTCAGATGAAGCTTTACCTATCGCACCTAAATGGATAGGCAAAAGTAGAAAAATTTGCTGACTGCATTCACTTTTTTTCAACCGTAAGGAGGGTCTGATATCAGCTGAGACCTCTAAAAGTGGCTTAACTTAATAATTTTTTACAGGATTAAATTTCTTCTGACAAATAAAACTTACTGGGCATCAATAATCGAGAATCGTTTTCATGTTGATGTCTTAAAAGTATGCCCAGAAAGCTTTTTGAGCTATTTGACTGTCCGTAACTTTTGCCGAAATACTCCAAACTTTTCTATCCATAAACTCGTAATTACCAAAAAAAACCTGAAATCCAGAGATTATCAAGGTTCTGACGATCTATATTTAGCGAATAGCATTTAGAATAATCCATTAAATCGACGTGGTTGCGACATTTCAGCCAGTTAGACTGTAGTTACACTCCAGATAGAACATCAGATTTATCTGTATTTTTCTGGAACTACAGACTCGATTTTTTTGCTCACGCTTAACTGAACAAATAGGAGTCAATCAATGAATAAAGGAGAACTCGTCGACGCCGTTGCTGATAAGGCAAGTGTCACGAAAAAGCAGGCAGATGCAGTTCTGACTGCCGCCCTAGAGGCCATTGTTGAATCTGTCTCGTCAGGAGAAAAAGTCACATTGGTGGGATTTGGCTCATTTGAACCTCGCGAACGCAAGGCCCGGGAAGGACGTAACCCCAAAACCGGTGCGAAAATGAAGATTCCCGCAACTAAAGTTCCAGCTTTCTCTGCAGGTAAGCTGTTTAAGGAAAAAGTTGCTCCTAAAAAGTAATTCCTTAATTTTTGGTATGAGGCGTCACTTTTGAGTCGCCCTTTACATGGAGGCAACCTGCGGTGGGCTGCAGACATAGCAGGTTGTTCTCCCAGCTGTATTCTCGATTTCTCGGCCAGTATTAATCCGCTTGGGCCGCCTAAATCTGCAATCACAGCAATTCAAACTCATCTCGATACCCTCACGGCTTATCCAGATCCCAGCTATCAGTCCATTTGCCAGGTGTTGAGTGAGGTTCACCGGCTCCCCATTGACTGGTTCTTACCGGGAAATGGGTCAGCAGAATTACTCACTTGGGCCTGCCGTGATTTGGCTCAACTTGCATGGACTGGGGTTCTAACGCCCGCATTTGCTGACTATCAACGGGCACTGAAGGCGTTTCAAGCCCAAATTCGACCCTTACCTGTGGATCTTAGCCAGATTCACCAACAATCTTCCAGTGATTTGATCGAGCAGGCCTTACAGGGCGCTAGTCAGTTTGCCGATTCAGCTCAAGCTGGACTGTTACTGAATAATCCCCATAATCCCACTGGAGGGCTGGTCAGCATCAGTCAAATAGAACCGTTTCTAGAGCAGTTCTCTTTGGTGGTGGTGGATGAGGCATTTATAGACTTTTTGCCTGCAAATGCTGACTACAGCTTGATTTCTAAAGTGCAAGATTTTCCCAATCTCATTATCTTGCGCTCTCTGACCAAGTTTTATAGTTTGCCTGGGTTGCGGTTGGGATATGCCGTTGGCCACCCTGATCAGCTACAACGCTGGCAACAATGCCGCGATCCCTGGTCCGTGAACTCCCTAGCTGTGATGGCAGGGATAGCGGTACTGGAAGATCAAGCGTTTCAAAACAAAACCTTATCGTGGTTACCCCCTGTTCGCACTGAGCTGATGCAAGGTTTGGTGGATTTGGGGGCTTATCCCCTGGAGGGGGCAGCGAATTTTCTGTTAGTACAAACGAAGGTTTCGGTGCCTATGTTGCAGGAGTTGCTTTTAAAACATCACCGTATCCTGATTCGAGATTGCCTGAGCTTTCCGGAACTGGGAGATCAGTATTTTCGAATTGCCGTGCGGACCCAAGCAGAAAATCAACGATTACTGACGGCCCTGACCGATTGCCTACCTCAGTTATCTGTTTAGATGAGAAAAGGCATGAGCGCCTTGGGAGTAGGCTATGGCTGATTATGATTTGGTGGTGGTGGGCAATAATGCGGTGGCTCCCTGGGCTGCGATCGCAGCCAAAGAACGGTCGGCCCGAGTCGCTTTTATCTCTGTTTCTCCAGAACCCATCCCGTATCATCTCCTTCTGCAGCAGTGGGTACAAACCCAGCCCCCGATGGCTTTGACCGAATGGATTGAAGCGATGACAATGCGGCTGCAGGCCTCTCGATCGCCGGCCAAATTAGCCAGTTTAGGCATTGAGCAGCTCGATGGTATCGCTCAGTTTAGAACCAAGCCGAATTTTCAGGTGCATTGTCAGAATCGGGTATTGAAATCTCATCGGTATCTCCTCTGTCTAGATGCAGATTTATCTTCACCAGATGTTCCAGGGCAAGCGGACTGGCTCAGTCCGGCTGATGTTCTAACTCGACTAGACGATCCAAATCAGTCCCTAACCGATCCAGTGCTGGTGGTAGGGGATGGTCCGGTAGCCGTTTCCCTGAGCCAATCCTTAGGTCGTTTGGGACATTCAGTCCACTTACTGTGTCCCCATAATCAAATTTTGCCTTGGGAAGATGCTGAAGCAGCTTGGCGGGTGCAAGCCCACCTAGAGGCTGATCGTGTCCATATTCACTGCCACTGCCAGATCAAAGGCGTTACCCCATCATCCGGCTATCAGGTATCGACGAATCAAGGCTTGTTGAGGGCCGGATCCTTAGTTTGGGCTGTAGAAACAACCTCAGCCATCCTGAATCCCAATCAAGTTGCTGTGGATCTCCGTCATACCTCTCAAGGCTTGTGGGTGAACCCTCAATTGCGAACCTCTCATTCCCAAGTGTATTCCTGCGGGTCGGTCCTGGGGGGATATACCCTGGCAGATATTGCTCAGTATGAAGCATCTGTAGCGGTGAACAATGCCTTGGGTGCCAGGCAGACGATCGAATATGGCACCTTACCTTGGGCTATCTCGACCATGCCAGTGTTAGCAAGGGTGGGTTTAACAGAAACTCAAGCCCAACAAGCATCCAGGCCATTTAAGAGTTTCTATCATACCTACCAACAAACTGAGCAAGGTCAGCTCCAGGACCAGACCGGCTGGTGTAAGGTCCTCATCCAAAATAATGGCCAAATACTAGGGGCTCATGTAGTGGGTGCGGGTGCGGCTGAAATAGTTCATCTAATCGCTTTAGCCATACAAAAGAGATGCCCGATTTCAGAGCTGGTTAGCCTTGAATCTTTTAAATCTAGCTACGGCAGTATTGTGGGACACATTGCTCGGCAGTGGTGCCAAAAGTAGCCTTTTAGGTTTAATGCTTTAGCTAAACCGCTTGAGGTGCTTTGCCCATCTGTTCACGGCCATGGGGGTCAGATAAACTGGTAATATCAGGCCCTGAAGGGATAATGCCGCCAGGATTTAGGGGAAAGAGAAAACCGTAGTAACTTTGTTTGACTGCTTCTAGGTTGCAGGTGTCTGCTACACCAGGGAGTTGGTAAAGATCACGCAAATAGGGGCCTAAATGCTGGTAGTCCTGGATTCGTCGGCGGTTGCACTTAAAAAGTCCGTAGTAGGCGACATCGAATCGGAATAAGGTTGGGAATAGCCGCACATCCGCAAGGGTTAAGGTATCACCACAGAGATATCGTTGGTTGGCAAGGGCTGTATCGATTTCGTCTAGAACTTCAAACAGCTCGTTGCAGGCTTGATCGTAGGCCGTTTGGGTTTGGGCAAAACCACAGCGATACACACCATTATTGACGGCATGATAGATTTTCTCATTCCACTGGTCGATGGTGGGACGCAAGGCTTCGGGGTAGAGATCTAGGTCTGGCTGTTGACCAATGTCAGTGAAGGCGGAATTAAGGTTGACAATGATCTCAGAACTTTCGTTATTGACGATCTTTTGAGTTTGAGTATCCCACAGCACTGGCACAGTGCAGCGGCCCTCATATCCAGGCTGTGCCAGAAGATAGAGATCTCTAAGGTTACGGCACCCTTGATGTTCAGAGGCAAAGACCCAGCCCCCTTCCGTATCAGAGGGTTGAACCACGACAACATCTATCACGTCTTGTAACCCTTGTAAGGCTCGAACCACTAAGGTGCGATGGGCCCAAGGACAGCCTAGCCCCACATATAGCCGATACCGTTGAGGGACCGCTGGGAAGGTATCGCTGCCAATTTTGTCTCGGAACTGGCTCTCTGGTCGAATATAGGCACCCCCTTTACTCCGTGGGGCCATATTTGACATCATCACATTCCACATTGTGGTCCAAACAAACTTACCCAGGCTGATGATGGCTTTGGGGGGTAGAGATTTACCCATGGTCTGATCTCCTATGGATGGGTGGGCTCACGATGGGAAAAGACGGTTTTGACCTTACCTCAATAGGTCAAGACTGCATCGACTAGGGTCGATTGCCTAGAGACCTTAAGAAAGTAAAGGTGAAATGATCTTTATTTTCAAGGAGATAAACTGATTTGTCTTCTACAGTTAAGACAGTTTCATGTTTGGCAGCTACATTCCCCAGCTTCCCACTCCAAAGGAAGCCGTTATGGCAACCTCATTGATTCAGAGGAGATCGAAATGCGTGGACTTCTGTTAACTATTCTAGCTACCGCCCTCAGTTTACTGGTGGTCGATTACGTCTTTGCAGGGATTGATTTAGACAGTATCTCCACTGCGATCGCAGCTGCAGTTGCCATTGGCTTGGTGAATGCCATTGTTAAACCCGTGCTGAAAATTGTGTCTTTCCCATTGACCTTACTGTCCCTGGGTGGGTTTTTGCTCGTGCTGAATGGGTTATGTTTCTCCCTAGCTGCCGCGTTCGTGCCAGGCTTTCAGGTAGACGGCTTGTTGGCGTTTTTTCTGGGGCCGATTGCCCTGTCGGTGGTGAATGCGTTCTTAAATCGGTACTTACCGGAAGAAGCACCCTCAGCGAGCTAGGGGGAATATGCCGACATCTTCAAGGGGCTGCGAATGTTGGACGCCCCGGCCCTTTAGCCCGCGATTAAGTCTCGGGTGTGGACTTCCAGGGGTGGGTGGATCGCCACTTTGACTTTGAGTGGGCAGCAGAGATCTCTTCGAGATTGGGCTAACTCGCGGATCAGCAGTAGCCGCGAGCGAATATAGGCTTTGGCATTGGCTTCTTCGTCTTGAGGAAGCTGGTTGCGATTTTTGAGATTGGCTACCAGGACCTGAACCAGTTGCGAGTCGTTGAGCTGGGTCAACATATCGGTCTGAGTCGTTTCGATAACTTCCCAGACTTGCCGGAGAAGGTTGGAATTCATGACATTCACCCTAGGTGAGTGTTTTTCAGAAAACGTGTTTTATGGAAAAATTAATATTTTCTTTAGATTTGGATATCCCCAATTCTACGCTTATCGTTCAGCAACCCACTATCAGATCGGCTACAAAACATATAACTTAATATTTCTAAACAGCCCTCAAATTACCGTGAATAGGTAGATCTACGGTGTGAGGGTATGTCGCGATTGGGAATCAAGATCCATCAGATCAAAGGTAAATTGTGATAGTCGCAGGAGGGGAAAAGACCCTCGAACTTTAGTCTGCCCCACTGGATCTCCGAAACGTTTGTTGTCCGAGTAAAACACTACTCAGCACGACCACAACCCCCAACAGTTGAATGGAGGTCAGGGTTTGCTGGAGAAAGAGATACCCCAGCAGCGTTGCCACAACTGGACTCAGTAACCCCAGATAGGAAGCAGCTGTGGCATTGAGTTTACTAATGCCCCGAAACCATAAGGCATAAGCAAGCCCAGTTCCGATCAGTCCTAAATAGAGAAACCCTAGTAGGTTAGTCCCAGTAATTTGCTCAAAGGGACCTTCAACAATCAAAGCGATGGGGAGTAACATGAATCCCCCCACCGTGAGTTGCCAGGCCGTAAACACCATTAGGGAAACGGGAGATTGCCACCGCTTCACCAAGACTGTTCCTAATCCCATGGTTGCAGCACTTGCGATCGCAGCCACAATCCCCACACTATCGAGCCGAGCTTCAGGACCGAGCACCAACAGACCCACGCCAATCAATCCAGTGATTGCTCCTAAGATTGATCTTGGGGAAGGTTTTTCACCTAAGAGTTGCCAAGCAAATAGGACCACCAGCAAGGGCTGAATCGAACCTGCAGTGGCTGCAACTCCCCCCGGTAGTCGATAGGCCGCCACGAACAAGAGTGCTTGGAAAAGACCAATATTGAGTCCTCCCAGAATCAACATCCGCCACCACCAAATCCCTTGAGGCAGTTGCCTCAGGCTCAGGATAAGGACCAGGCCGATCGGAAGCGTTCTTAGAGCTGCGACCAGTAGTGGATGCCCCGATGGCAGTAATTCCGTCGCCACAACATAAGTGGTCCCCCAGGAAATAGGAGCTAAAGCCGTCAACAAGATATTGAACAGCCGAGGTGGAGAAGCGTTCATTATTTATCTTGATATTAAGATACTTGATATCGAGATTTTAGCATTTATCTTGATGCCAAGTATCTTGGACTTAAGATTTATGAGGTGCTAAAATCATCGCCATTCAAATCCTGAGCTGTCTTTTCCTATGGATACCGATGCAGTTGACGAAATTTTGGCCCAGTGGCAAAGAGAACGTCCTGATTTAGATGTATCGCCCATGGGAACCATTGGCCGCATGACCCGACTGGCAAAACATCTCAAAGGAGCAATCGGGGCCACCTTTGCTCAATTTGACTTGAATCCAGGAGAGTTTGATGTACTCGCAACGTTGCGACGGTCTGGGCAGCCTTATCAGCTATCACCGACAAGGCTATATCACGCCATGATGGTCACGTCCGGAACCATGACCCATCGTATTGATTGCCTCGAGCAAGCTGAGCTGGTAAAACGAATTCCCGACCCCAATGATCGTCGGGGGACCCTGATTCAGTTAACAGATAAGGGGTTTACTCTGATTGAAAAAACCCTTGAAGCCCATGTCGCCAACGAACACCTTCTCCTAAGTGTATTGGAGCCATCAGAGATCGACTCTCTTACTCAATTACTCCGAAAGCTTTTAGACTCATTTGAGAAATAAAAAAGTATCAAAATTGGTGGCAAATTTCGCAAAGATTTGAGGACCTTTTTTCCCAAAGAACATCCCCACATATATACAGAGTCTTTTCTAAGAAGATTAGGTAAAAATTAGTAGAATTTCTACATTGTTCGGGTTTGAAGATCATAGGTAAATCCTATGAAGCCGGATGTTTTTGATGTTGATTTTTCTAATGCTGTCTTTAGGTAAAGTTATCAGGTAATGCGGTCTTTATCCTGATCCTGATGGCTTGGATTGAGTTGAGTGTATAAAACTAAAACTTCATCTATACTTGCAAGGTGAGAATTTTTTAGGCCAGTCTATAATCCTCCAATGTGTTGAAAAAGTTTTCTATATTTGTAGATGATTTGATGATTTAGAAGGGGATACTAAATTTGACTCTCTTCAAGATCTTTTACCTTTCAGATAGTTTATTGTTTGCTAATTTTTTAAGTCAGCTGGAGCAGTTCCCTACAGCGATTATTCCTGATATAGCTATTGCCTTTACATTTGGAGGAATGGCTGTTCTCTTGGGCTATGTGGCCTTTCGCCATCAGCCAGTGACCTATCCCCAACTTGTTTCTCTATTTATTGCTTTATTGGCTACTTGTAGCCTCAATTCGATTCTGGATATAGCCTCTCTTTATATTCCCATTGCTGGTGTTCAAGCAGGAATCAAGCTACTCACCTTGGCCATTGCGATCTTCGCTAGTAGAGAATTCCTAGCAGACAGCACAAAAATTTTGTCTCAAAATACTACTCCCACCTTAGTGGATGAAAATCGGGTAGTGAAGCAGGAGCTTGAAAATTGTCGACAACTAGAAGTAGAACGATATAAAAGCCAGCAAATTTTAAATGATGCCTTCGAATATGCCTTAATTGGTAAGGCTATTCTCACCCCTGATGGAGATTGGATCAGAGTCAATTCAGCCCTCTGTGAACTATTGGGTTACACAGAGGCCGAGATATTACAGACAAACTTCAAAAGTATGACCCATCCTGAGGATGTAGCCCTTGAACAACACTATTGTGATCAACTGCTATCTGGAGAAGTGTTGGCCTGTCGCTTTGACAAGCGGTATTACCACAAGCAAGGACATATTGTTTGGGGCAGGTTGAGTATTTCTCTGGTCAGAACGCCTGAGGATAAACCCCTATATTTTATTGCTCAAATTGATAATATCTCTGACCGCAAACAGGCTGAAGCAGACTTGAATTTGGTGATTGGGCAGCTAAAACTGGCCATTGAAGATCGCTCTACAGAGCTAGATACAGCTTACTCAACCTTGAAGAAATCTGCTGCTCAGTATCAGGATCTTTATGACAATGCCCCAGACATGTATCTGTCCGTCGATGCGGATAGCACCAAGATTTTGCGTTGCAACCAAACCCTAATGAAAGAACTGGGATACAGCTATTCAGAAATAGTGGGTTGCTCTGTCATCGATCTTTATCATCCTGATTTTCGGACTGAAGCACAGAATGCCTTCCAAACCTTTTTGGAAACAGGTGAAGCTAGGAATGTCTACCTAGTCGTACAGCGCAAAGATGGGACGACCATGGATGTCAGCCTCAATGCCCAGGGGTTTCGCGATCAGCAAGGCAAGGTTAGGTACAGTCGCTCAAGCTGGCGAGATATTTCGACGCGCAAACGTTTGGAGAACCAACTGAAGCGAATGAATGCTGAATTGGAAGAGCGGGTTGAAAATCGAACTTTAGCACTACAAATTGCCATTCAATCCTTAAAAGAGAGTGAGTCCCGTTTGGAACTGGCATTAGAGGCCTCTGGAGATGGTTGGTGGGACTGGAACATGCTCACGGATGAAACAAGCTGGAGTATACAGTTCTATCAAATGCTGGGATATGAGATGGAAGAATTGCCTTCCTCGTTTCAAACTTGGCAAAGCTGGACTCATCCTGATGATTTACCTAGAATGATGGCTTTGCTGGAAGAGCATTTACAAGATCAGTCCATCCCCTATGTTTTTGACTATCGAACGCGAACGAAATCAGAGCAATGGAAATGGATTTCTGTCATGGGCAAAGTCGTAGATTGCAATGATCAAGGGGAACCTCTCCGTATGGTTGGGATGCTCCATGATATTAGTGATCGCAAACAGGCAGAGCAGGAACTGCGGAGAATAAATACGGAGCTCGTTCGCTCTAACCAAGAGTTGGGTCATTTTGCCTATGTTGCCTCCCACGATTTGCAGGAACCGTTACGAAAAATAAGGAGTTTTACTGAGTTATTGGCCGAACGCTATCAGGGGCGACTAGATGAGACAGCGGATCGCTATATTCGCTACATCACCGATGGGGCTGCCCGCATGCAAGGGTTGATAGATGATCTACTCAGTTATTCTCGAGTCGGACGAGCTGAACTAAAGGTGAATCCCACTGCATTATCGTCCCTAGTGAAAGAGGTGCAATCTGATTTAGAAAAGGTTATTGAACAACGCCAGGTCGAGATGGTCATAGATTCGTTGCCAACCGTTGCTGTTGATCCGGTGCAAATGAGGCAGGTGTTCCAAAATCTGATTTCTAATGCCATCAAGTATTGCCAAGCGGATCGTCCGAGTATTCACATTCGAGCCACTCAAAATAAAGAGTTTTGGGCTATTTCAGTCCAAGATAATGGAATTGGCATTAGCCCCCAGTTTGCTGAGCGAGTATTTATCATTTTCCAGCGCTTACACCACCGGGGAGAATATTCGGGGACAGGGATTGGATTGGCCATCTGTAAAAAAATAATTGAGCGGCATGGAGGGGAAATTTGGGTGGACTCGGAAGAAGGTAAAGGAGCGATCTTTTCTTTCACTCTGCCCCGATGAGATTTTTTTGGATGCAATTCTCGAATAATATATTCGCCAGATAATGGCCATAATCATTCGAATTTAATTTTATATGGACAAGAAATTAAAATCCCTGCAATTTTCATGGATTTGTTTATGATGTTTAACAGTTGGGTGTATTTTGACTTTGGGGCAATGAATGATTGAGATATTGTTGGTAGAAGATGATGAAGGGGATATAGAACTCACTTTGGAAGCCTTTAATCGCTCAAAAGTTGCCCTCAACGTTACTGTTGTCAGAGATGGTATGGAGGCGATGGCCTACCTTCAGCAAGAAGGGACCTATGAGGCGGCAAAAACTCCCGACTTGATGTTGCTAGACCTCAACTTACCCCGTAAAGATGGTCGAGAAGTGTTGACCGATATGCAAGAGAGTAGCCGTCTCAGGCAGATACCTGTGGTTGTGCTAACGACATCAGATGCGGATGAAGATATTTTGAAGAGCTACAAAATTGGGGCTAATGCTTATGTCACGAAACCTGTGGGTTTAAAGGGACTAGTTAAGGTGGTTAATTTGCTAGAAGAATTTTGGTTTACGATTGTCAAGTTGCCTCCCCATGAAATGAGCTAGACAACCGACGGGTCCTAGAAGAGCTAGCATTCCTCATTCCTTGGACTTGGCTTTTATCACCCGATCGACCACTGTCATTAGCTCTGGCAAATCGATAGGTTTTTTCAGGTATTCATCTGCGCCTACGGTTTTGGCAATTTCTAGGACTGAGAAACCTGGATCATGAGAACGTCCACTAATAGCAATCAGCCATGGCTTGCTTTCTAGGGCGAGCATGTTGATTTTGGAAATCAGCATGATCCCTCCCCTAGGACTTTCTTGATTGTTTTCTTGGATAAAAATATCAATTAAAGCAATGTCTAGATATGCTTCATAAATTTTGGACATGGCCACATTGATATTAGCGGTGTATTCAACCTGGTGCCCTTGATCACCAAGGGTTTTTTGCCAGGACTCCGCCAAGATTGTATCGTCTTCGAATATAAGAATATTAGCCAATGGTATAGCTCCCTCTAGGCTAAGAGTTGATGGATGGTGAGGTTTAATTGCTCCCCGTCAATGGGCTTTTTGAGCATGGGCACAATGGCTAAGTCTTCTGGAAGCGTGAATTTGGAATTGTAGCCCGTCGTAAACATGAAGGGGATTCGTCGCCGGATTAGTTCTCTGGCGATGTCAAAGCTATTTTCTTCCTTGAGGTTGATGTCTAAGATACCCAAGATGTATGTTTCCTGGGCTAAAAGTTTAATGGCCTGTTTGACTCTGGGGGCTGTATCGATGTCGTTAAATCCCAAAGACTCTAGAAGATTCTCCATTTCGAGGGCCAGTAACATGTTGTCTTCAACGATCAGAACATGACCAGGGGCAAGGTCTGGTTCTTCCTCGCTCTGGAAGGCGGGCATTGGCGTAGAAGACACTTCCGGTTGGTCATCTTGGAAGAGGATCAGGTGAGCAGGCAGCCAAAAATTGACTTGAACCCCTGTTCTGGGGAAGCGCAGCGTGGCCTCTCCTTCAAACTCAAACGGGATCGCCCGCTCGATTAACGTCCGTCCAAACCCTTTACGTTTAGGTGGAAAGACGGTCGGTCCATCAGATTCCTTCCAATAAATGGCCAGTCCTCCATCCTGTTCTTTCCAACGGACATCAACTTTACCTGCAGAAACGGATAAGGCTCCATACTTGGCAGAATTAGTAATCAGTTCATGAATGACTAGGGCAAACATGGGGACAAAGTTGGCTTTTAGACCTGCTTCTGGACCCGAGAGACTGACTTGATGTTCTGATTCCCCCAGGTAAGGACGGAGTTCTGTCATTACCAAGTTTTGGAGACTGGGCCACTCCAGACCATGTCCAGCCACCAAATCATGGGCATGGGCTAGGGCTGCAATGCGGCGATCTAAGAGCAGGGTATATTCTTCAATGGAAGTAGTGGAGTGACGGGTTTGGCGAGAGATGGATCGGATTAAGGCCAGAATATTTTTGACCCGGTGGTTGAGTTCCGCAATGAGGAGATCTTGTTGTCGCCGTTGTCTTAACCATTCTTGTTGCTGAACCTCTCCTTGACTGATGGCTAACTGCATTAGCCCAGTGCGGAGTTCTAGGGCGACTTCTGTTTCGAGGACTGACCAAGGTTTGCATTGGCCTGCTATCTTTTCTCGATACTCTGCAAAGGAGGTGCGAGGGCGTAATCGGGGTCCATTAGCCCCTTCGACAATCTCTTTTTCTGGCGATCCTGCCCATCGGACTTCATAGATCATTTCATGGCGAAAGAAAATGACGAAGACGTCGTCGCTGGGGGCTATGCCTAGACAGAGAGCACCTGCGGTTTTACCCAATTGAGTGGTACTAAGGCGGTTGAGTTGGGATAGGTTTTCCAGGGGGATTAGATCAGGGCAGGGATGGGTTTGAACCTGATGGACTAGTTCTCTGATGATGCCATGAGTGGGAACGTCTCCATAGGTTTGAATTTCTTGCTTGGCAATAACCGCCAGACCCTGGGCAGAGAGCATGGAACAGAGTTGTTCTCCTAAGGCTTGTACGGTTTGCGTAAACCGGCCGCTACTCGTCAATTTTTGGACGAATTGGGAGATGGCTGAAGTGGTGCGTTTACGGGTGTTGAACCGCTCTTCTTCCAGGACCAACTGGAATTTGAGGGAAAAAAGTTGGCCAAATAGATCGCAGGTGGATCGGTAATCAGGGGATAGTAATTTGACACTCTTGTGATGGAAGGCAAACAGCCCCCATAGCTGTCTCCGAACAATAATCGCCACATTCATGGAGGACTGAACCCCCATGTTGGCTAGATACTCTAGATGAATGGGAGACACTGCCCGCACATGGGTCAAGGAAAGGTCTAAGGGATCTGCAGCTGAATCAGCGGCAATTAAGTCAGCGGTGGGAGCATCGATATTCGAGATGGCCCGGATTGGCATTCTTAAGGCCATTCCTCTTACCTGCTGAGGAATGTCTGAAGCGGGGTATCTGAGGCCAAGATAGGGATCTAAATCATCTGTCATGGCTTCAGCGACCACTTCTCCCGCCCCATCGGGTAGAAATTGATAAGCCATAACCCGATCAAATTCCGTCACCCGCTGTAGGTCTTTGACGGCCATTTGTAGTAGGGCTGGGGTTGTCGTTTCCTCCTGCAGGCGGGCCAGTAGCATTCGGACTTGAGTAAAAGCGGATTGGCTATCGAGCTGAGCCGACGCAACGGGCTCTAGTTCAATTAAAAAATGGGCACCACAGCGGTGCAGACTGATATCTAGGGTGTGCTGATGAAGGGGATAAACGCCTGCTCGTTCCCGCTGAGACTCGATGGTGGGATGGCCTGCGATATTCCTGAGGGTATGGATCACGTCTTCGGGGAGCAGGGTATTGAGGGGTTGCCCTAAAGCATCCCCAGGGGAGACATCCACAAAGTCGCTGATATTGCTGGAAACATGGGTGATGGTCTCAATATGCTTACCTGTGGCAATCAGAGCCCCAAAGGTTTGGATGCAACCCGGTATGTGTACGGGCTCGCGATCGCAATTGGAAATCGCTAGTTCTCTACGTTCCATACCTAACCCATATTCACCATTGCGACCTAAAAAGATAAACCATTCCAGAAAACTAAGTCACTATTATCTTGTCAGAGAGAAAATTGTTCACCAGCCTCCCATTGAGTTACTGATAATGGAATTAAACGGTTGGCAACCTACCGCCATCATAAAGGATTATGTGATGAAGAAAATTTAGGGTTGTGGATTGTCTAGAACAAGAAACTTACTTTTAATCAGAACCCATATTAGACCTCTTGCATAATTCAGCTACCGATATGGTAGAGGACTAAAAAATCATGTCAGATCGCGGCATAAATTGAGTGAGTAACACATCATGAAATGAATATTGCAAGAGGTCTATTGTTTTTTCTCACTAAACTGATGGGAATTAAACTTCTTCTTCCCTAGAGAAGTGAAAATAATATTATTTTTTCTGCAGGGATTATTTTGTGATAAATGAAGTTGCCAAATCAATGTAGGGCTGGGGTTTAACTTTGAACGACGAGGAAATATATAGTGAGAAAAACTAGTTTTGACTAGAGAATATTTCGTTTAAAGGTTGAGGTTTAAGGAAATCTTCAGTTCCCTGTCAAATTAGTCAGTGTTGAATTAGAATGTCCAACAGTTTAAGACTATAACATCAGTGATTTGTATCTATTTGTAGATAATAATTTCTAGATATATCCCTTCACTTCTGTGTTGAATTTTTGGCCCATCGGAATAGATTTTTTTGACAATGGATTCTCATAATAATCAAACCTTTGATATGAATTCCAATGAAATGCAAACTGCCGATACTTCGTTCTACGTTGTGGCGGTGGGTGCCTCCGCAGGTGGTCTTAAACCCCTAGAAGTATTCTTTGAAAATATACATCCTGAGTCAGGAGTGGCTTTTGTTGTCATTCAGCACTTGTCCCCTGACTTCAAAAGCTTAATGAATGAAATTTTGGGTCGTCGCACTAAACTGGCGATTCATATTGCGGAAGAAGGCATGGAACTTCAGTCCAATGCCATCTATTTGATTCCAGCCGGTCAAAATATGATTGTTCGGGACCATTGTCTTTACCTCTATCCCCAAAAAAGAGATCACAAACCGAACTTTCCCATTAATTTATTTTTTCAATCTTTGGCCGAAGAAATTGAAGAACGTGCCATCGGCATTGTTCTATCGGGCACGGGCAGTGATGGCACCCATGGACTCCAAAATATCCATGAAGGCGGGGGAATTACCCTAGTTCAAGACCCAGAAACGGCTGAATTTGACGGTATGCCCCATACGGCGATTAGTACTGGATGTATTGACTACATCGCGCCCCCCAAAGTGCTGGCCGAAATGATCAACGATTTGGGAAATCCGTCTCTTGTTCCCGCTGATTTAATTAAATTTAACGGTTTAGGGGCAGAAACCCATCAACTCCAAAAGATAGTCGATTTGCTGGCTAAGCATGAAGGTATTGATTTTTCTCAATATAAGCTGTCAACCTTGGGCCGTCGAGTTGAGCGCCGCCGGCTATTGACCCAGCACAACTCCTTACACGACTATGCCACCCTCTTAACTGATTCCGCCGATGAACGATCCCTGTTGCGTCGAGATTTACTGATTAATGTCACGCAATTTTTTCGGGATGGAGTGGTTTGGCAATATTTGAGAAATGAGATTCTGCGCCCCTTAATCAAAGACTTCCCCAAGAATGAAACCCTTAGGGTTTGGGTAACCGCCTGTGCCACGGGCGAAGAAGCCTATTCCATGGCGATTACAATTCGAGAATTGTGCGAGGAATTGGGGCGACAGATACCCACTAAGCTCTTTGCGACGGACCTCGATCAGACTGCCCTGGATAAAGCCGCCCTGGGCGTATTTGACGAATCCATTGCAGATTACGTGGGGGAAGACCGGCTAAGAAAATATTTCACCTATGACAACGGTCACTTCACGATTAAACGAATGTTGCGAGAGATGTTGATATTCTCGCCCCATGATTTGACTAAAAATGCCAGCCTGACCCGAATGAATGTGGTGACCTGTCGCAATGTGCTGATCTATATGCAGCCCATATTGCAGCAGTATGTATTGCGAAACTTACATTTTTCCCTCAATAAGGGCGGGATTCTCCTGTTGGGAAATTCAGAAGATCTTGGTGAAGTCGAGCCTGAATTTGAGGTTCTCCATGCTAAAAATAAAATCTTTTCTAAAGTCAGAGAGCAACGACTGAATCTAAATTATTTTCGCAATAAAACGATTGCGACCCCGGTGATGGCGGGGCGAGAGACTCGCCACCGTCGCCAAAGTGATCCGTTGCTAGAACAAGCCTTTAAAGCACATCTGGAAGAGCTGAAAATCACTTGCCTGTTGTTGGATACCGACGAAAAACTGCTGCGGGTCTGTGCCGATCACTTAGATATTTTGCGCATCCCGGAAGGACCAGCCACTGAGAGTGTCCGATCTTTGCTGCCGGATGTGATGCATTTGCCTTTTATATCGGCATTGAATCGGGTTTTGCGGGAAAAGCAGCCGGTCCAATTTAGTGGTCTCCTATGGGAGAAGAAGGGTGAACCGTTTGAATTAAAGTTTAAGGTCAGCCCTTGTCAACTCAATCCTCGGCAACAGCTGTTCTTAAAGCTGGAGATTTCTACGACGTCTCGAAAGTCCGTCTCTGTCCCCCAGCAAGAGTTGGAAAGCAGTACGGAAGTGATCAACCGAATTGAGCAGTTGGAGCTGGAACTGTCCTATTCCCGTGAAAATCTGCAGGCTACGATTGAAGAACTTGAAAGTACAAATGAAGAACAGCAAGCCACTAACGAGGAACTGATTGCCTCCAACGAAGAGTTGCAAAGTACGAACGAAGAACTCCATGCGGTGAATGAAGAACTGTACACCGTCAATAACGAGCATCAATCCAAAATTAATGAACTCACGGCCCTGAGCAACGATATCGATAATCTGTTTCGGAGTACCGAAATTGGCGTGGTTTTTTTAGATCAAAGCTTGCAAGTTCGCAAATTTACCCCGGCAGCCAATCAAATTTTTCAATTCCTGCCGAGCGATGTGGGGCGTCCCCTCAAGAACCTAGCCAGCAACGTTAATTACCCCTCTTTACTGGAGGTCTTGTCGGAAACGGCCCGGACAGGCAAAGTCACCGAGCAAGAAATTCATACGGATGAGAAACATTTGCTGATCCGCATCCATCCGTACCTCAATAATAGTGATGAGCAGCAAGGAGTGGTGATGTCGATTATCGATATCACGGCCACCCGTACGGCGCAGATTGAACTTCAATCTCAACGGATTAAAGCCAAACTGGCCCAAGATACCCTATCGGTTTTTCAAGAGCGCTATCAGCAGCTTTACCATGAAACCCCTGTGATGATGTACTCCATTGATGCACGAGGGGTAGTGGTAGAAGTGAGTAAATTTTGGCTTTCCAAATTAGGATATCCCCGTAAACAGATTTTGGGCGAGACGGTGGATGTTTTTCTCAATCCGGAGTCTCAAGAGCGGTTTCAAAAGCTCTGGCCGAGGTTTCTGGAATCTGGTTTGAGCATTGATGTACCGATGCGGATACTGACTAAATCGGGAGCAACGATTGATGTGTTGCAATCGATGATTGCGGAACGCGATGATCTAGGAGAGATTTCTCGGTGTTTAGTGGTTTCGGTAGATATTAGCCAACGTAAAAAGGCGGAAGCCGCAAGGCTAGAGAGTGAACAACGGTTTCGATCGATGGCGGACCATGCCCCTGTACTGATCTGGGTGACGGATGCCCAAGGCCATTGCACCTATTTAAATGAAGAGTGGTTGAATTTTACAGGGGGCTCTCTAGAACAAGCCCTAGAACAAGGTTGGGAAAGCGGGATTCACCCCGAGGATTTAGAGCATAATGTGACGGCTTATCGGCAGGCAGTGACAGAACGACAACCCTTTCGGTCTGAGTATCGTCGGTGCGATCGCACCGGTACCTTTAGTTGGTTACTCGATACAGCCAAGCCTCGATTCCTACCTACAGGAGAATTTGCGGGCATGATTGGCTCCTGTTTTGATATCACCCTGCAGAAAAAAGCAGAGGAAGCTTTAGAATTGTCCAACTTCAATCTGGAAGTCGATTTAGCTGAGAAAGATGCCTCTCTCCATTCGATCGAAGGCAGTTTAGAAGAGAGTGAGACCCGATTTTACTCCCTAGCAGACAATGCCCCGGTTCTGATCTGGCTCAGTGATGAGCAAGGAAACTGTACCTATGTCAACCAAACCTGGCAAACTTTGACCGGTCAACCTTTGGGTACTCAGCTAGGATCAGGATGGCTGAATACTATTCATCCTGAGGACCGAGCCCGAGTACAATCTATATTTCAAGACAGCAGTGTCCAGCAACAACCTTTCGAACTGGAGTTTCAGCAAGCAAAGGCAGATGGAGTCTATCGTTGGATATTGGCAACGGGGATACCCAGACTAGCTGCAGGTCAATTTTCAGGACTGATTTGTTCCTGCATGGACATTTCTGACATCAAACATTCTCAAAAAAGATTAGAACAAGCGATTCAAGAACTACAACGATCGAATCAAGAGCTAGAGCAGTTTGCTTATATCGCATCCCATGATCTACGGGAACCTCTGCGTAAAATCCAAAGTTTTGCTGAATTGTTACAAGACGATTTGGCACCCCAGTTAGACGAGAATCAAAGCCGCTACTTTGGGTACATCATGTCAGGGGCAAAGCGCATGCAACAGCTTATTCAGGATGTGTTGCAATACTCTCGGGTTGGACGAAGTGACAAAGCGCTAGAGTCTGTAGATTTGAACCATGTGCTTGAAATAGTGCAGTCTGATTTAAGCCTAGCCATTGAAGAACATCAGGTGGTTATTGAGTATGACGCATTGCCCATGATTTATGCGCACATCGTAGAGGTGACTCAAGTTATAGAAAATCTAATCAGTAATGCGATTAAATTTCGCTCTGAAATTCTGCCTCGAATTCAGATCACAGCAGAGGAGCAATCTGAGTATTGGGCAATCTCTATCACAGATAACGGTATTGGGATTTCTGAGGAATCCTTAGATCGTATTTTTGTGATGTTCCAGCGATTACATCATTCCAACAAGTATCCTGGGACGGGAATTGGTTTAGCATTGTGTCGCAAAGTGATCGAAAGTTATGGCGGAACCATTTCTTGCACGTCTACCCTAGGTGGAGGATCAACCTTTCTGATCAAACTTCCTCTACAGCCCATGGTGCCGATATTACAGTAGTCTCTGAAGTAACAATGAAACTAGCTGAAGATTCTCATTATCTCTGTACGGAACTGTATGAACTGATCCAAAATGATCCCTCCGTCTTTAGTTTCTTGCAGGAAGCGACCCTAGATGGAGTGTGGTATTGGGATTTGGTTAACCCAGAACATGAGTGGATGAGTCCCGAGTTTTGGCTTTTCCTAGGGTATTCTCCGGTCAAAAAACAGCACCTAGCATCAGAGTGGAAAGACTTAATCCACCCTGATGATTTAGCCGTGGCCTGTAAAAATCTAGAAAAGCATCTTGCCAATCCCGCACACCCGTACGATCAAATCGTTCGGTATACGAAAAAAAATGGAAAGATGGTGTGGGTCCGTTGTCGAGGAATCGCTATTCGAGATCAGTTTGACCAGCCGATTCGGATGTTAGGAGCCCATGTAGATGTTACTAAACTTGTAGAAGTAACTGAACTGCTAGAAATTCAACTCCAAAGACTAGATGCCTGCAAAATGCGACTTTCTTTAGAACAGCAAAAAGTCAGCCAGTTAGCCTATGAGAATGTAAAGTTGGAAGGGCAATTGCAACAAAAGGAAAAAGAAATTCAGGCCTTGAAGCAACGGGTACTCTAGTTTCGTCGTACTCAATGAATGATTGAACTGATCTTGTGGGACTACTCATTTCGGATTTTATTTCATGGGTAAATTTGCTACCCTAAAAAATTTGGCTTACATCATGATCCATTTTCGGCATTTTTGCCCAGGTTAGTTTCAAATTCAGATCCAATTATTCTAGAGATCTCTTACGCAGAGATCTATTTTTTCATGTTTGTAAAATAGAATTATGAGGGGAATTCTCAAGGCGATGCGATGCAATTTACTGCTTTTTCTTTTTTAATTATTCATATTAGTTTAAATGGCCAATATTTTAGGTCATTTAGATAAAAAAACGAAATGAGTTGAATGCAAAGGTTTCCTCCGAGTCTGTGCCTTCGCAGAGTACAATGGCAGTCGTCTTGAATCGTTCAGGCTATCGACTACGGACCATCCTCCCAGCCAAGCCAAAAAACTCCCAGAAACAGATGTCATTTTTACCAACCTCACACTCAAAGACCAGAAAGAGCATGACGGTACAGTTAAGTGATTGAGCATGAATTGCAAAGCCACGATTAAGCTCAGCAACTCATCACGGCTGGGAAAAACCCGAACACAGACGAAGGCCTCTGAATATGACATAAATGAAGGAGAAAAATATCTCTCTTGTGGCGTCTTAGATGAGGAAATTGGAGGGTTACACATCAAATTTGGTAACTCCTACAAAAAAGACGACTTTATGGTCGATAACTTACAAGACTGGTGGAATATAATCACGCCAACAGAGCAGCAAAACATCAAGCTGATCTTGATCAAGGTGAATAACGGTTCTGAGAATAGTGGGATATACACTCAGTTCCTCAATCGACTGGTGACATTGAGTGACCGCGTTGGCATCTCCATTCAACTACTTTGCTATCCGCTTGATCACAGCAAGTACAACCCTATTGAGCGATGTTGGGGCATTCTGGAACAGCATTGGCATGACATCTTGTTGACCGATGTCGAAACCCTGTTGGGTTGGGCTAGTCGCATGACTTGCGTTGTGACCTTGACAGAGGAGACCTATAAAAGAGGAGTTTCACTCACTCAAAAAGCAATGAGCGGGATTGAGAAACGATTGGAGAGAATCTGCAATTACCTAAAGAGGATATTTTCATTCACCCAATTTAGTAAGGGACTGCTTTTCAGGAAATCACCTTAGTTCTGTTCAGTCTTGTCCACAACTCAGTTTTTTCAGAAGGAAACAGCCAGGCATGGCGATTACCAATCGAATCAATTTTCGTAATTTCAGAGGCGATTTCCTCGGCGGCTTAACCGCTGCGGTGGTCGCTCTACCCATGGCTCTTGCCTTTGGCATCGCCTCGGGAGCCGGAGCCTCAGCGGGACTATGGGGTGCAATTTTAGTCGGCTTTTTTGCGGCACTGTTTGGCGGTACTCCCAGCCTCATCTCTGAACCCACTGGGCCCATGACGGTGATTATTACTGCTGTGATTCTTGAGACTACGGCCAGTGACCCCGAGAATGGATTGGCCATGGCGTTTACGGTGGTCATGCTGGCGGGTCTGTTTCAGATTGCCTTTGGCATGCTGAAGTTAGGGCGCTACATTACAATGCTGCCCTACAACGTGATTTCAGGCTTTATGACCGGCATCGGCGTCATTCTGATCTTTATGCAGATGGCGCCGTTTTTAGGTCAAGAAACCCCCTCTGGTGGGGTGATTGGAGTGATTAAAGATCTGCCCAACCTGGTCGTTAATGCCAGTCTGTGGGAAACCGCTCTCGGCTTGCTCACCATTGCCATTCTATTTCTGTATCCCAAATCCCTCAAGAAAGTCATGCCGCCCCAGCTCGTTGCTCTGGTGGTGGGCACGGTGGTGTCGCTGACGCTGTTGCGCAATATCGATATTCGCACCATTGCGACCATCGGCAAGATTACCCCTGGGTTGCCTCAGCTGCAGATGCCCACCTTTAACTCCGAAAACCTACGGCTAATATTTGTCAACGCCATGGTGCTGGCGATGGTGGGTTCCATTGACTGCCTACTGACCTGCCTGGTATCGGATAGTTTGACCCGCACCGAGCACAAGTCCAATAAAGAACTGATTGCTCAGGGGGTCGCAAACCTGATTACTGGCCTATTTGGCGGTATTGCTGGCTCTGGAGCAACCACGGCCACGGTGGTGAACATTCAGGCCGGAGGGCGCACGGCACTGTCGGGTATTAGCCGAGCGCTGATCTTGCTGGTGGTAGTCCTTTGGGCTGCACCCCTGACCTCGGGCATTCCCCTAGCCGTGTTGGCGGGGATTGTGCTGAAAGTAGGGGTCGATATTATTGACTGGGGCTTTTTGCAGCGGGTTCACAAAATCTCCTGGAAGGCCGCAGGCATTGTCTATAGTGTGGTGCTGCTGACAGTGTTTGTGGATCTAATGGTAGCGGTAGTGGTAGGTGTATTTATCGCCAATATTCTGACCATTGCCCGCTTGGATGAGTTGCAATCGCAGTCAGTGAAAGCGATTACTACCGGCGACGATCAGATTGTGCTGAATCAAGAAGAAAAAGAAGTATTGGATGCGGCTAATGGCCGGGTACTCCTGTTTCACCTCAACGGGCCGATGATTTTTGGAGTAGCCAAGGCCATCTCGCGTGAGCATAATGCGATCGCAAACTACGATGTGTTGATTGTGGATCTCAGTGAGGTGCCCGTGCTAGGGGTAACCTCGGCATTAGCCATTGAAAATGCGATCGAAGAAGCTACTGAGGCGACTCGTGAAGTGGTACTGATTGGCGCGAACAAAAAGGTCAAGAGCCGGCTGGAAAAGCTGGGCATAGGAAAAATTATTCCGGCAGATCACTGGATGGACGATCGATTACTAGCGCTGAAAACAGGTCTGGCGATCGCCCAGCAGAAGCTTATGCCTTGAGAACGCAAACCTAATTCCAATTTTTCAGTTTTTATTCAAAATCAAGACGAACAGGTATAGTGCGACACTCCACCAGTGTTAAAAAACGCCTTAGGTCTTAAACGATAGTATTTATCTTCTATTTCCTGTGATTGCTCATCATATGGATAGCTAAGTACATCTTGCAACTCTTTAACTAATGTGTAGTCACCCTGCATGGCTTGTTGGTAGGCGGGGACAATCAACCACTCTCGCCATGTGTATTTTGGGTTAGTCTGTTTCATCTTTGTTGATATCTCAGCCAAATTGTTGTCGTTAATGACGAGGTTGCGCCAGCTTTTTAGCCAAGATTGCCATTGCTCGTCGAGTTGTTGTGAAGTTTTAACGTAGAAGCTCTTTTTCAATGCTGAGACATCGTCTGGTATATGAGATAACTCGCGGAAGAAAATGGTGTAATCTACCTCTGAGTCGGTCATTAACTGCATTAATTTCTTAAATAGCTCTGGGTTAAATTCAGTTAATCCAAGTTTGGTCGCCCACATTTCTTGAATTTGTTTTTGCATTGCTTCTGCAAAGCCACGGCGTACTTGGTCGAACTGTTCTAAAGTTTCAGCATCTTCTGCAAGTAGCGGTCTCACAGCTTTCCAAAACATGTGATAATTCGCTTCTGCTGCGATTGGCTGATTAAAGAATGAAAATTGCTCGCCGCCGCCAGCCCAAGGTTGAAACCAAGGGTCAAAAACTTCACAAAACCCAAATGGTCCATAGTCGAGGGTAAAGCCACCCGCGGCGCAGTTGTCACTGTTGAAATTACCCTGGCAATAACCAATACGTTGCCAATTGGCCACCAGGGTCGTGAGACGCTGGCGAAATAGCTTAGCCAACTCAACCAATTGATCTGCAAAACCAAGGCTTTGATTAATGTCGCTTTTGTATTCTCGCTCAATTAAATGGGACACTATCATGCTTAACTCTTCTAATGCTCTTGGATGAGCATTGTTGCGAGCGCGGCGGGCAAATAACTCTAGCTGACCAACGCGCAAAAAGGATGGTGCAACGCGAGTTGAAATGGCCACAGGATCGTCCACCAAAATATCAGGGTCAGTGGAGTGGGAGTCTTGAGAATACCAAGGTCGGGTAACGGTCTCAGATTTAGAAACATACAGTGTCAAAGAGCGCGATGTTGGCACACCTAAAGCCTGCATATATTCTTGCGCTAGAAACTCACGCACACTTGAACGTAGCACTGCGCGCCCGTCGCCACCACGGCAATAAGGCGTTGGGCCACCCCCTTTCAATTGCATTTCCCAGCGCTGGCCATTGATGATTCCTTCAAACACAGATATCGCCCGACCATCGCCATAGCCATTCCCCGTACCGAATGGACATTGTTGGATATATTCGGTGCCATAAATCGACAGTGCATAACCAGTTGCCCAGCCAACCTGACGCATTGGCTCATGCGACGCAGAGATATCACCCGAAAATACATGGCGAAATTTTTCATTCAGCGCCAGTTCATCGCTCAACCCAAGTTCCTTAAAAAAAGTGCTGCTATGGGCTACATATTCTGGTTCTGCAAGGGGCGTGGGTGTCACAGGTACGAAATGACCAGAAAAAACCTGGCGGGCACGGTGATCATCACCATCTCCTGTAGCATCAGGATCGGCATTTAAGCTGTTCATCAGAGAATAATCTGCTAATCGCACAAACTCATCGAAGGTTGTTACGCAGGGCTCAGCAGATGGTTTAGATGGATATGACATTGTTGCTAGTGCCGGTATTGTCGGGGAAGGTTCATGTTTAATTTTAGACCTTGTAGGGGTATGGCAACGATTAACTAAATGAAGGGCCATTGAACTGAAAGTCAATGGCAATATATGTTCTGGCTTGCAGCTCTACCAAGCCCTGAATGTTGCGCGGACAAAATAATGTAAAAAAGAGGTCTTACTCGGGGGGTAGTTAGGTGAGATTATCTCAGCCCCCTATTCTTGAGAAGCTATATAAACCGGTGCTCTGAGGATCTGAGCTTCGGTCCAAATGTGTTCAGTAGACTTTACGTACTGTTAAATTCTCAAGGCCCGCTTGACCATAGCTTTCACAGTTAGAGTTCACGCAAGCTAGCTCTGAAAGTAATGGCCTTTTTTTCTCTTCCATGGGAGTATCTTGGCTCAATAACTCCCTTCCGCAATACCTTTTTCGAGCCTCCCTTAGCTAGAGGGGCTGAGATAATCTCACCTAACTACCAGAAGCACTGTATCGCTATTTCTAATACGTTGGGCTTAACCCATGTTGGCACTTATAAAGGTGATATCCAACCCACTGCTATTACGGATGCAGGCCGTTGTACAGCAGAGGATTGGGAAGAACAGTGATGGGTGAGTGGGGAGATAGGGTTTAAATAAAGAGTTATTGAGAGAAATATATTGGATTTAGTGAAATTACTTGAAAAAATAACCTTTAAGTTGCACTCTTGGATCTTAATCTAATTTAAGAAAATATTTTCTGTGATAATAAATATTTCGGCTTTTAATGAATCTAAATCCTGTGCCATTTAGATATGATCTGTTCTCTGTTTTATTCACCTATTCGACAAAAATCAAGCTTTAACAGCTAATCTCTAGGACCATGTGAACACTGTTTTTTATCTGCTTCTTTCAGTGATTTTACATAGAATTTATGTAAGTTCATATTATGATCTACGTATAATTACTGAAGGAAGAATATATATTGCTTCGTATACTAAAAATATATATAAATCAAACCTCTAGAATAAAGCACAAAAAAATATTCTTTGGAAAATTGATTTTATTTCTGAAATATTATTGGCTTATCTCAAGAATATATTCATGAGAATGAGGGTTATGTGGCTCTCTTTTTCGCTCGATTGACTTATCAATATTTAATACCGTATTGGCATTGTATAAGGTGATAGCCATCATCTAGCTTTGGTCATTGATGACTCGCTGTACCCTATCCAATACTGAATAGGTCAAGCGAATAGATATACCTAACTAATATTTTTCTTTCAATTTGAATATGTTGAAGTCTAGAAGAAAGACGACCGATGAGGGGTTTGCTTTACCTATTGCCATCGGCTTTGGGTTAATCATGGTGCTGGTCGCCCTGACTTTAAGCATTAAATCCAGGGACGATCAAGTCTCAGCTGTTTCTCAAAAGCAAACAACCGCAAGTGCCACTGTTGCTGAAGGTGGAATATCTCGAACCCTTGGGTTCTTAAATCATAACTATCACATGCTGCTGAGATTGAATTATGACCCAAACAGTCTCTTAGGATCGGATAGTCCTGATGAATGGTCATCTCTTGCTAAACCCCCTCCCTGTTTCACCGGGGTGAATAATCTTTTGACTGGCAAGATCCCGACTACGGCATCAGCCAACACCTATACCGTTGAAGCTTATCGCTACAGTGATCCAGATGGAATATCGAATTCCGGGGATGAAACTGGAACAGTAATTGTCAAGGGACATCCACCGAATTCATCTGCAGTATCGCGAATTCAGCAGACGATGAATATCTCTCAATCTTCTTCCCTGGCCAGCTTCCCAGGATTGATGGCTCAAGATATTACATTAGGGAATAATGACGTCTTGGGGGCAATTTCAGGAAATGTAATTTGCACAGATGCGATTAACTGTGCAGTGCCTGTGAGTGAATGTGTCAATGGTCAACCTACTGATAATGGTTTACGCGATGCCATTGATGCTCTCAATAATGGTGTAGTCCAGGGGCAAATTTACGTTCGTGAAGTGATATGGCCTCCTGTTCCTGTTATTCCTTCAGGTGCAATTGCTATATCCATTAGTGGAGCAACTAGCTTTCCTCGCACCGGAGATACAGTTGGTGCTGATGGTGCTTATCACTATGAAGTCAATGACATCACTCTAAGCGGTAGTGATCAGGTGACGGTTGATACTACCTCAGCACCCATTTATTTTTATGTCACGGGTGATATCGATATGAGCGGTCAAGCCACATTGGCCCACACCTGTTCAGGCACCGCCCATAATTGTGGCACCTATGGGAGTGGTTTAGGTAGCCCAGAGCGGTTCCGTATTTATGGCAATGCTGATGATGGGGATAGCTTCTCTGATCAGGATTTCACATTCAATGGCGGGGCAACCGCCACCAATGTTTTCATTCATGCCCCAGATACTCGTATGGGAATTAATGGCGGCAGTAGCAATCCGGATATACGGGGTGCCATTTGGGTCAGAGAGTGGGATGGCTCAAGCTCCAACACTGCTGAAATTACGGTGCCCAATGCTATGAAGCAACTGCTAACAGATTCTGGCGTTGTGGTTACCTCCGCGTCCCATAAAACGTCTGCAGCAACCAGTTGGAATCGCTTAGAAGCAACTCCGTAATAAGCGACCCTATGGGTCTATTTATAGAATTCTCATCCCTTAGGCTCACAGCTAGGAAGACTTCAGTGATCATAAGAACACACAAAAAATCTCATGAACAAGGATTTACCTTAGTTGAAGTTGCAGTTGCCATGTTGGTTATGGCAATTTTTATTGGGACTGCAATGCAAGGTTTGGTTCTCTCAACAACATTCAAGGTACGCGCCAAACAGTTGACTGCAGCCAATAACTGGATTCAGCAAGACTTAGAAGATGTCAAAGCTGTAGCGAGTGATGTGGGCCAAGTGCCCCTCACTTCAGCATTGCTTTATGCTGATGCACTTCCAGGGGATACAACAATTCAGGTTACTCAACTAGGATTTAGGCCAGGCGATTCTATTGTGATTGGTACAGAGACGAACAGTAACGTCATAACCAATCTGCAAATTCAAACTGACCCCATCACTGGCACAAATTATTTAGAAGTCACCTTACTCAATCCTTTAGCCTATAACCAAAAAGCGGACTCCACAGCCCTCGTATTGGCAAGATGCCGATCTCATCTGGCTACCGGAGGTTTCGCCGCCTATCTTGATGAATCGCTACCTGCAGTCAAATCAGAAATGGACAACAGTAGCACGCCTAAATCCGGGCAAAAAACTATCTTAGGCCAAGAATTCACCCTGCAAAGGACAACCTCCGTTCGGCCAGCAGAGCCCTATCAAATTTTGGAAGTTACTTATAACGTCACTGATGAAAATTTGGAGACAGTAGCCCAAGCCAATTCAGAGGTGGTACCTAATGCGTTCTTTGCCTGTCCATAGTGAACAAGGGTTCACCCAGCTCGAAATCGTCATTGTTGTGGTAGTGATGGGTATCTTAGGGGCGGTTGCAGCACCCAGCTTTCTAAATTGGGTTAACACCCGAAAGCTTGAAGTAGGCTTAGCTGAACTGGAAGGGGCACTCATCGAAGGCCAAAACCAAGCGATTCGTCAGAGTAAGACTTGCACCATTAACCTGCCGACAGGGAGCAGTCCTGTATTGAGCAGTTCACCTACAGATTGTCTACGCACTGGCAACCGAACGCTAGAAGGGCTTCAACTCAGACATTCACTAGCCACTCCCTCCCTCAGTTTTGACTTTAAAGGGCGAGTTCCCTCTTCTTTAACGGCAGAACAAACCATCGTTCTGTCTATCGCCAATGAAACCAATACTCCTTCAAAGTGTTTAGTGATTGCCCCTGGCATTGGATTGATCCGAGTGGGGAAATATATAGGCACACCCACGACAACATTGGCCAGCAACTGCAAAACCTCTACACTATGATTTCTAAAATTTCAGAAGTTGTGACTGGCCATATTCCACATCGTTGCCAACATCAGGGCATTAATCAGGTCTCTAATACATCAGAGAATGCCAGTAATCAAGGGTTTACATTGGTTGAGCTGTTGGTCGGAATGGTAGTGACCAGTATCTTCCTTGTTTTTGCAGGGTCGGGACTGATTTCCATTTTGCAAAGCCATCGTCAGTCAGAGGCTGAGGTGGATCAGCATACTAAATTAAACCGTGCCATAAACTTTATCGCTGACGATATTAGAGAGGCCAAGGTAGTTTCTACCACTGCACCATCAGGTTGGACGGTTCCTGCCGACTATAGTGCTATTCTCTACCTCACTAAACCAGATAATTCAACGGTTGCTTACTACGCATTTGATACATCTTCGGGATCAAACTGGCAGGGACCACAAGTGATTTACCGATCAACAGTCTCTAATACTGCCGGAAATCCATTAGTTGATCGAGTGTCTAATGCTTCTCCAGGATGTTCTGGTTCAGGGACGTCGGGGTTTGAAGTATCGCCTTCTTCCCTGACACCGAGCACGCGATCCGTTCGGTTATGCCTGCTGGGAGATTTGCCGAACGGTTCAACTCAACTTGTGCAATATACTGCGACCCTCAGAAGTAATGATGTGCCATCCTCTCCATAACAAGGGTGAATAAGAGAAATGTGGCGAATAATACTTATTCTACATTTCTTATACACAAGAATTTTTTTCGAAGACATTATATTAAACATCTATATTTCATAATAGATTCATAGGCAGGTAATAATGCATTGGCTAGATATACTATTTGAATGATATGAGCATAAAATTATAAATATTTTCGATCACTCAATAATATTTTTTTGAAATTTAAAATAACAACAATTAATTAATTTCTCGATTAATATGTCAAATTGCAGCTATTCTAAAATCTTGCATAAATAAGAAATATAATTAAAATTTTTCAAGAACAACCATAGTAAACCAGAAATTAATGTCTACTGATTATTGATAAATCTTGTGTGTTTTGTATCACCTCAATTCTACAAGAATTGAGGTGATTTCTTTTGTTAAAAATTATATTAGATTAATATCAAGACACTGTCAGTGATAAATGTTTTATAAAGCTTCACGAGGTATTGCATGAGATATAGTGAAAGTCATGGAATAACCTATCTGACTGAACCCCAAGAATTTTTGCAGCATGTATTATTGTTCGTTTGAGATATTTTAAGAACTAAAAAGTAGATTTTTTATATATTATTATTAGATAAAAATTGCTTGTGATATGTCAGATAAAGAAAAATAATTCGATCCAGAACAAGACTGATATTAATATCCAGTCTTGGTATTTTATTTATCTCATCTTTAGCTAATAAATTAGTATTTCTACTAATCAAATCTTAGAACGGTGCCGCAGTAAGAATCTTAGGGAATTAGAGAATAATATAAGTTTTTCTTATTGAGAAAACTCTTGACATTGAAGGTAACTACAACGATTAGTCTATATTTAAGTTCGAGTCAAAAACTAATAACTCTTTTGCCACACTGACTAGATGAATTGCATCGGATATTAAATACTCACCCTAGAGTATAAAGTCCATCTCAATCATCATCACAACAACAGTTTTCAAAAGACCGCTAACACAAATTTGACAATTTCTTTGGATGCTTTTGGCAAGCATCCATTTTTAAGAACCCATCAGCCATTCGATCAAAGTGATGGTTACTGGCTTCACAATTCATAGTTTTCATCTACATATTAGGAGTAACATCATGGCCAAGCCCACAACTAAAGGAAACAAAGGAAACGCAAAGCTTGGTATGGGGCAGCCCGATGTTTTAGACCTAACATCTAACCAAGGTAATTTGGGTTTGGCTTCTGATCCAGTTCCCTCACAAAGCAGTACCGGGATAGATACTTCCAATACTGCGCCTACAACCCTATTTTCTGGAAAGGGGAAGGGATTAGGCTTAGGGAATGGATTTACTCCTCCTGGACTCGACAAGCCCAAGCCTGAGAACTGGCAACGAGGTCTCAATATCAAAGGCAAAGGTTGGGAAAAGAACTTTGGAGATGGTGTCACCGTTGATGATGATCTCAATACTGGGATTCATCCCGATTCTAAAGCCAACTGGAGCATGGTCTTTAATGATGAGTTCAACGGAACCGAGCTAGATCGCACCAAGTGGGACACCGAATACTACTACGGCAGCCGCACTAACTCCTTCAATAACGAATTGCAATATTACACCGATGCTGGCAACTTCGAATTCAATGACGGCGTGATGTCCATTGTTGCCAAAGAAGAAACCGTTGAAGGAGAAACCTGGTTTGACTCCGGTAAAACCTTTGACTACACTTCTGGCATGATCTCAGGCCACGACAGCCTCTCTTTTACCTATGGTCACTTTGAAATTAGTGGTCAATCTCCTACCGGACAGGGACTATGGCCAGCTTTTTGGATGTTGCCTGAATCCGGTGAATGGCCCCCCGAAATTGACATCATGGAAATCTTGGGAGATGACACCAGCACGGCCTATACCACTGTTCACTACCAAGATCCCTCCCAAGCAGGTAATCACGGCATGGAAGGAAGCTGGTTTAGTGGGATCGACTTTGCCGATGGCATGCACACCTTTGCGGTGGACTGGCAACCTGGAGAACTGACTTGGTTCATCGATGGCATGGAAGTGTTCAATACAACTGAGAACGTTCCTGACCAACCCATGTATATGCTGGCTAACTTGGCTGTGGGTGGTAACTGGCCCGGTTCTCCGGATGAAACTACCGAGTTTCCTAGCAGCTTTGATATTGACCATATCCGGGTCTACCAAGATTCAACCTCTACTGAAAGTGGTCTAACAGGCGGATCTGCTGATGACATGCTTTCCCGTGTAGGTGAAGGTTTTCTAGAAGGGCAAGGTGGTAATGATACTTTGGTGGGCGGAACTGGCTCTAACCGCTTAGTGGGTGGAACAGGTAACGATACCCTGATTGATTTAGAAGGGTATGACATCTTCACCGGTGGAATCGGCAATGACCTGTTTGTTTTAGGAGATGCCAGCGGTTCAGCTTATGACTCTCCTTTCTATGATGGGTATGCTGTTTTGACCGACTTCAATGCTGCTGAAGATATGATTCAGCTCAGCGGCAATGCAAACAAATATAGTTTGGGGGCAGCTTCCGAGGGTGATGTCTCGGGTGCAGGACTCTATCGTGGTAATGACTTGATTGCCATTGTTGAAAATACAACTGTCGAATCCCTTGACCTGGATGCCTCCTACATTAGCTATGTGTAATTTAGAGTGAGCATAAACAAAGTCCAAATATTGCCTGGTCGATATTTGGACTTTGTCTTTTGAAGGATATTGTGAAATCAAACGAGCGGTCTGATCAGACCGCTTTTGAGCTTATTTTTGCTGCGTATTGCTTACTTCCGTTTAAGACTAGTAGGTAAAGTTGAACCAAAAAATTTGCTTAGGAAGCTTGTTGCTGCCAAAATCTTTCCGCGTAACCGATTAGTCTTAATAGAGTATTGGTACAAAACACTGTATGTTTGCAAGACACCTAAGGAAGGGGAGTCCGAGTCTTAGCTGCAAGCTCGTCACCTTTACCCTTATCACAAATCTAGAAGTAACACTCCCGCTGGTTCAAGTGGGTAATCTGCCTACCTCCTCCGGTTCTCAAATTCAAACCTGATAAAGACTTGTTGTGATTAACCCTAAGCAACAAACCGTAGTACTGCCAACACGCTCGATTTTGGGGGATTTTTTCCGCCAAACTCGAACGCGCATTTTGCTGTTGTATGTTGTGCTGATGGGGCTATTCACAGGACTCGCTATTCCCCTATTTCAGGCGTTGATAACAGCACAGGTCTCTCTGCGAGTGCGCAATGATTTGAGCGAAGCCCATGAAATTTTTCATACAGCCTATATGAATTGGGAACGACTGCCCAATCAAACATTGGAAGATTTAGAGACCTTCGCAGATGATTTTTTAGTCAATCAACTCCCGGAGGACGATAACTTTTTTATCTTTATTATTGGGGGAGACTTATACCACTCCAATCCCCCTCAATTACTCCAGCCCATGCGACCTGGGTCTGAACTTTATGAGCAGTGGCTCGATATTACTCAGTTCACTCGGGGAGAGCAGGTCACAGATAATCCCAAGATTGGGACCGTTCTCTATAAAGCCGAACCGCTGATTGTAGATGGTGACCCACTCGGCGTGATGGTTCTTGCCCATGCAACAGCGGGAGAACAGCATGAGGCTTTAGCAAGCGTCTATACCTTTATGTTAATGGAGGGAGTTGTCGTGCTGATCTCCTTACTCTTGGCTTGGTTTGTGACGGGGCGATTGTTTGAACCTGTGCGAGAACTTGCGATCGCAGCGCGTAACATCAATGAGACCGATTTAACCCAGCGCTTATCTCCTCAAGGCTCGGGAGAATTAGCAGACCTGTCTCAAATCTTTAACGCCATGATGGACCGACTCGAACATAGTTTTAATAGTCAGCGTCGCTTCGTCAATGATGCTGGCCATGAACTACGGACCCCAATTACGATTGTCCGAGGGCATTTGGAATTAATGGGGAAAGATCCGAAGGAACAGGAGGAAACGATTGAACTGGTGATGGATGAGCTGGATCGAATGAGCCGCCTAGTTAAGGATATGATTACCCTGACCCAGTCGGAACATCCAGATTTTCTCCAATATGAAATGATTGATCTGAGGCAGTTGGCTCATGATCTATTGACGAAAGCGCAAGCCTTGGCAGAACGTGACTGGCAATTGAATCTAGATTGCTCTGGTTCCATGATGGGCGATCGCCAACGGCTAACCGGAGCGTTACTGAATTTACTGAGAAATGCTGCTCAACATACCCCACCAACCGGGACGATTGAATTGGGCTGTCAGCAAACCCTCACTCAAGTCATTTTTTGGGTACGAGATAACGGATCGGGTATGTCCCCAGAGGAACAACTGCGAATTTTTGACCGATTTGCTCGATTAGGCAAACGCCAATCAGATGGATCGGGTTTAGGGCTGGCTATTGTGAAAGCGTTTACCAAAGCTCACCGAGGAAAAATTGATTTGGTAAGCCAACCCGGTGTCGGATCTACCTTTAGAATTACGCTACCCCTCTCCGCCCAAAACAGCACTGAGATGTAATGGCATAGAGTATTGCCAAAAGCCCAAAAACTGCATTAATGGGAGCTTTCGAAGAAGCTACAGAGTAAGCGAGTTAGGCGAGGCTACAATTTTTATGCAAGAGGTGTGGGCTGGCCCCATAACCTGCTTTCGGTTTCTCTTGGTATATATTTTGAGCTTTTTTCAAAAACGAGCATGGAGGGATTCGAACCCCCGACCCTCAGAACCGGAATCTGATGCTCTATCCACTGAGCTACATGCCCCCATTGGGGTAGATTACAAAATCTACCCGCCAGTATAGCGTTTATGGGTTGTTGCCATAACCACAAGACTTGAATTTTAGCCGAATCCTTTGCTGCGGCTGCTGGCAACGGTGGCTAAGCAGTTTTCGATTTGCGATCGCAACTTGTCATGATCTAAATCCTGGCCAATGAGTACCAGCTGATTTTTGGGCTCTCCTCTCCAGTCCTCATCATCGAGGGAGAAGCGCTTACCACTTAAGTGAAAGACGTGACGCTTTTCGCTTTCATCGAACCACAGAATTCCTTTGGCTCGGAAAACGTTGAGGGGTAGTTGTTCATCCAGGAACTTTTGAAACTTGCGCACTGAGAAGGGGCGATCGCTCTGGAATGAGAGGGATGTAAACCCATCGTTATCTAAGTGATGGGAGTGATCATGATCATGCTCGCAATTGCTGTGGTCATGGTCGTGATGATCATGGTCATGATGGTCGTGGCTATGGTCATCACTGTGGCCGTGGTCATGGCCGTGTTCGTGGTCGTGCTCATCATCAAAGTACTTATCGGATTCAAATAGCCCGACACTCAAAATCAGGGGTAGGGAAACCTGACTTTTCGTGGTTCTAATGATCCGAGCGCCTTCTCGCATTTCCCGAACGCGCACTTCTAGCAGATCTAAATCCGCTTCATCCACCAGATCAGCTTTGTTAAGCAAGATAATATCGCCATAGGCAATCTGACTTTGGGCCGCTTCGCTATTAAACAGATCCAAACTAAAGTTTTCAGAATCGACCATGGTGACAATTGAATCTAAGCGAGTCACATCTCGCAAGTCAGTGCCCAAAAAAGTCAAAGCAACAGGTAAAGGATCAGCTAACCCAGTAGTTTCGACCACCAGATAATCAATCTTGTCGGACCGCTCCAGAACCTTATAAACGGCTTCTACCAAATCGTTGTTGATGGTGCAGCAGATACAGCCATTGCTCAGCTCTACCATGTCTTCGCCAGTGGAGATCAGGAGATCGTTATCAATGCCAATCTCGCCAAATTCATTGACCAAAACAGCCGTTTTTAGACCTTCCTGATTGGAAAGAATGTGATTCAATAGCGTCGTTTTGCCGCTGCCCAAAAAGCCCGTGATAATGGTGACGGGTAACCCGCGCTTTTCAGCCTTCAAGGTCTGAGTGGGGTCCGAAGTTGTTGTGGTCATAATCTTGCTCAGAGATGCAGCCGCTGAAGAATATACAAAATAGGGTAGCCCCTACCCCTCATACTAAAGGATGGCACTCCGGGAAAGTGCTAAATTTTTCTAAGGCCGTTCAGTCACTCGATCTGGAATCACGGCCACCGACTGCCAAACCGGTAACAAGTCGTTTTGTAAGACTTCTAACCAAGTGGGCCAATGCTGATCGATATGGGCAAGGGTGGCCTGTTTCATCTGGGCTAGCTGATCTGGGTCATGATACAGGGTTGCGATCGCACCCGCCCACGTCTCTGGCAGATCATCTTCAATGACGACGCCATCTTCCCCAGACGCCTGCACTGACTGGTACGCTCCGCCATGACTGGAAATAATCACAGGCAACCCAGATGCCTTTGCTTCCACAATCACATTGCCGATGGTCTCCGTTTGGGAGGGGAACACAAACAGATCCGCACTAGCAAATATGGGACCTAGCTGATCATGGTCAATCGTACCTGTTAGGGTCACATGGTCTCCAAGGATAGCCTGCACCGCTTGATCGCTACTGCCCTGACCGACGACGAGGGCATGAACGGGTAGACCCTGATCGAGAAGAATTTTGACCGCTTGGGCAAAGGTGAGGATATTTTTGCAGGCATCTAAGCGCCCCACAAATAACAGCAGAAATTTTCCAGGAGGTAGGCTATAGGTTTGTTCTAGCCCAGGGCGATCGCGATGGTGGGGATGAAATAAATCCTTATCGATGCCTCGACGGAGGTGAGAAATGTGTGACTGGGGCAAAACGCCATTCACTACCCCAAAGTCAGAGGGCTGAGCCGTCAACACATGTGCACAAGACTGCCAGTAGCGCTTTTGCCGAGCCACCATCAACTGCTTATACCGCCGGGGGATTTGCAGCTGTTGGGAGAGTAAATGGTTGAACCATCCCTGGCCAAACAGTTTTTCCAGGGCCTGTTCCGTATAGATGCGGGAATATTCCGGTGTATCGGTATGAATCGAAGCGATCAGGGGTTTGCCCTGTTGCTGGCAATATCGTTTGGCCGTCTTCCCAAAAGTGAACTGAGGATGGGTGATATGGACAATATCCAGCTGATCTAAATAGGGAATCAGGGAAGGATTCGAGGGGGCAATATCTGTATGACCGGGCACATCCTTGAGGAAGGTCAGACGCTCAGTACTAAACCGAGGGGGATGTAAGACATAGCGAACGTTGGGCGCGAGTTCGATGTCCCGTTCTTGATCACCCAAGAAATGCAGACTTAACTCTAGCTCTTCCGGCAACGTGGCGGCAGCTTTGGCAAAGGATTCCCAGCATTTCACATGCCCACCTGCGGCTTGGTGCCATCTCAAGTCTATAAAGACCCCAACCGAAACCATATCTCATCCTTTAACTGATCGTGATCACAGAATATCGAGAGGCATTCCCCAATAATGACGTTGCTTACGGACTGAATAAATGGCTGCAAACCGAGCCAGAATGCAATTTAAAACTAACGTTTGGCGCTTCAAGGAGCAGAACTGCCATAATATCTATCCCGACTGGATAAATCAACTGCAACCGATCCAGGATCGTCCACCAGGTAAAGCTGGTTTTTGATACGCTATGGTTGCTTCAGTGATCTGGACGCTTGAGGGATGGACCTCAATTGATGTTTCTAACCGAAGAAACTTCCCTGTGACTGCATCTTAAATGAGGAGTGAAACCATGCAGAAAACCCTATTTTTGAGTCCCCCCTCTTTTGATGGATTTGACGGTGGGGCTGGGGCTCGATATCAGGCCAAGCGAGAAATTACCTCTTTTTGGTATCCCACCTGGCTTGCCCAACCGGCAGCCTTGGTACCCGGAAGTAAGCTGATTGACGCGCCTCCCCATGAACAAACTGTTGAGGATGTGCTCAAGGTCGCCAAAGATTATGATCTGGTGATTATGCATACCAGCACTCCCTCTTTAGCCAACGATGTTAAATGTGCGGAAGAGATTAAGGCCCAAAAGCCTGGTACTCAGGTAGGTTTTATTGGCGCTCACGTCGCAGTTTTACCAGAAGAAACCCTGCGGGATAACCCCATCATTGATTTTGTCTGTCGCAGCGAATTTGACTATACATGCAAAGATGTGGCCGAAGGCAAACCCCTTTCAGAGATTAAGGGGCTGAGCTATCGTGACCCGGATAATCAAATTCAACATAATCCAGAACGGGACTTAATCCACGATTGGGATGCGATGCCCAGTGTTCTTCCCGTTTATAATCGCGACCTGGATATCAAAAAGTATTTCATCGGCTATCTCCTTCATCCCTACATTTCCTTTTATACCGGGCGGGGCTGCCCCGCTAAATGCTCCTTCTGTCTGTGGCCCCAAACCATCGGTGGCCATAATTATCGAGCCAAAAGTCCCGAGGCCGTGGGCAAAGAAATGGAGCAGGCCAAATCTCTGTTTGGGGATACGGTGCGGGAATATATGTTTGATGATGATACGTTCACGATTGATAAACCCCGTGCGATCGCAATTAGTGAACATCTCAAACGCCTTAAGCTCACCTGGAGCTGCAACGCTCGGGCCAACCTCGACTACGACACCCTCAAGCAATTGCGAGACAACGGACTCCGCCTATTGCTGGTAGGTTTCGAGTCTGGGAATCAGGACGTTCTAGACGGCATCAACAAGGGCATCAAACTGGAAGTGGCCCGTAAGTTTATGGCCAACTGCCGCAAACTCGGTATCACCGTCCACGGCACCTTTATTATTGGCCTTCCCAACGAAAGTCAAGAAACCATCGAAGAAACGATTCGGTTTGCCTGTGAGGTGAGCCCTCATACCATTCAAGTTTCGATTGCAGCTCCCTATCCCGGTACAGCCCTTTATGCCCAGGCTCAAGAGAATAACTGGTTTAGCGATACGTCTCTATTAGCAGAGTCAGGGATTCAAACCTCCACCTTGGCCTATCCCAACCTCTCTAGTGCAGCGATTGAGGATGCAGTAGAACGCATGTATCGTCGCTTCTATTTCCGGCCCCAAGCCATTATTCCGATTGTGGGTGAAATGCTGGGAGATCCGCAAATGTTGGTCCGCCGCCTACGGGAAGGGCGGGAGTTCTTTGCTTATTTGAAGGAGCGACAAACCGGCGCAGCAGCTAAAGCTTAAGGTTGTCCCCTGGAGGGTTGAGTGGCCTTCTCCATAGAACTTCCCTCCCGCCCAGGAGGGGGGAGTTAGGGATTTTAGAAACAATGAAATTCAACGTCAGTTAGGGAACCATCTAATACACATTGAAATCATTGGGGGTTATGCAAGTGATGATTAATTTGGGTAGCAGAGAACATAAGCAACTATTCTGTCGCAGCTTTCTGGACACTTCTTTAGATTACGAACCCGAGAATTTACCCTGGCCGAACCTCGATTCAGTCTCCTTAAAGCGATTGCGGGGAATCCCTTTTTGGCGGGAAGCGCTTTTAACGGAGAGTGAAGCCGGGGTGATGGTGAGTGCTTTTGCCGAAACGATTTCTGATCCCCTGATCAAAGAAGCCGTTGCCCTCCAAGGTCGAGAAGAGCGTCGCCATGCCCGTTTATTACAGCATCTGATTGAGCGGTATGACATTGAAGTGTCGCCTTTACCTGAAATCACCGTTCCCGAACAGATGGAAACGGCATTCACTGATTTTGGTTTTGGGGAATGTCTGGATTCCTACTTTGCCTTTGGCATGTTTGATTTAGCCCGCCAAGCCCAGTACATGCCGGAGAGCATGTTCAAAATTTTCGATCCGATTTTGGATGAAGAAGCCCGCCATATTGTTTTCTTCGTGAATTGGGTGACCTATCTGCAGATCCAACAGGGCTGGAACCTAGAAGAACTACGCAGTATGAGAGCGTTCTGGCACTATGGCAAGGCCTTGAAAACTTTAATTCAAGCCTTTGGCAGCAATGGGAATCAGCAGGAAGGGAAACCTTTTACCGCCTCTGAAGCAGGACATTTTATGGACGATTTGACGGCCAATCAGTTCTTTAAGACCTGCTTGGATGCCAACCACCAACGCATGGAACGGTTTGATGAGCAATTGCTTCAGCCTCTATTGATGCCTCGGTTATCCAAACTGGCCTTGACCTGTCTGCGTCTATGGCCCAGCCGCAATCCAGTCCCATCGTTACAGGGAGGCTAAGATGCCAAATGAGATTAGGGTAGGGTTGCCATGACATCCCCACGATATGTAATTGTCAATGGCGATGACTTTGGGTTTTCCCACGGGGTCAATGAAGGTATTATTCAGGCCCATACCGAAGGCATTCTCACCAGTACCAGCTTGATGGTGACGGGGGAGGCAGTTGAAGAAGCGGTTGACCTGGCCAAACAGCATCCGAGTCTGGGGGTGGGTCTCCATGTCGTTTTGGGCTGTGGCAAAGCCGCCCTGCCGCCTGATCAAATTCCTCATCTAGTGGATGAGCAGGGGCGGTTTCCAGATAATCCGGCCCAGGCAGGTTGGCGATACTACTTCAATCAGGCCGCTCGGCAAGAGCTGTATCAAGAAATTGAGGCCCAACTGCAGCATTTCCTCGCCACAGGCTTGCCCCTATCCCATGTGGATGGGCATTTGCACCATCATGCTAATCCCGCAGTCCTGGACGTCTTGATGGCTTTGGCACCGAAATATAACATCCCCATTATCCGGCTTCCCCATGAGGAGTTGACCTATACCTTGAAAGCAGATTCCCAGGGCTGGCTAGGGAAGGGACTGGGCTGGTCCGTGTTTCGGCTGCTGCGCCATCATGGGGAGCAGGTGCTGACCGCCCAAGGGATACGGTATGCTGAGCGGGTCTACGGGCTATTGCAATCCGGTTCAGTGACAGAGTCCTATCTGTTGGGGTTAATTCCCCAAATTCAGGCCAATGTCATAGAGCTATATGCCCATCCTGCGATCCCATATCCCCACGAACCGATCAATGGGCCTGAAGGAGCGGGAGAGCGGGAGCTGGCGGCGTTGCTGAGTCAGTCTGTGAAAGCCCAGCTTCAATCTAGTGGATTTCAATTAACCAATTATCCTGAACTCATCGCTTCAGCTGCATTTTGATCAATTTCCTACTTATTGTCTTCCTCATCTCCACTCAAGTGCTCGGTGATATTTGGCTGAGTCGGGGAATGAAAGTATTTGGTGAGATCACGTCTTACCATCCCGAGGCATTAGGGCAGCTAGTCGGCTATTTATTCACCAGCCCTTGGATTGGGATGGGGGTCGTCACCCTCACCATCTCTATGCTCATTTATCTCGTTTCCCTCACCCGACTAGATATGAGCTTCGTGCTGCCCATGCACGCTTTTAGCTATGTTCTCAATGCCCTCATGGCTTGGCTGATCTTAAAGGAGCCGGTCTCTTTGGCCCGTTGGTTAGCGGCGATTTTTATCTCCTTGGGGGTGTTTATTGTGGGCTGGAGTAAGCGCATTGACGATCGCAAGGCTCAGTCACCGCAAGAATCCGATCCCAATATAAAATCCTCCTTGCTGCTGCTGCTTCCCTTGAGTTTCTCCTTACCTAAGATGTGGCTGGGAGTATTGGTGTTGGTGTTGGCCGACTGTACTGCGGATATCTTGGTGGCCCGTGGTGTCAAGAAAATTGGCACATTTTCAGCCCGCTCTCTGACATCAATTTTGCGATGGTTGAAGAGTGTATTTATGAATCCAGGGGTACTGATCGGGGTTGCGAGCTATACCGTGTCGTTTCTGATGTTTATTTCGCTCCTGAGTTGGGCGGATATTAGCTTGGTTCGCCCTGCCACGGGTTTAGGCTACATTATCAATCTCTGTGGTGCCCACTTTATTCTTAAGGAGCATATTTCTCCGGGACGGTTAGCTGGCATTATTGTCATTGGTTGGGGTGTGGGCATAATCTCTTTAACGGGTTAGGCCCCTGTTTCCATGTTGGGTGTATGACTGCTTATCTTCCTTGGCTGATCTTTCCGTTTTGCTGTACGGCGGTATTGTATTACTGCTATGCCATCTATGCGACGGTCGATTTTTTTCGGCAATCCCAACCTTTTGATCCTGATTTCCACCCTGCCGTTACCATCCTCAAACCCCTGTGCGGTGTGGATGTGAATACCTATGAGAATTTAGCGTCCTTCTGTCAGCAGGATTACTCCGAATATCAAGTTATTTTTAGCGTGCGGGAGGCCACGGATCCGAGTTTGCCGATTGTGGAGCAGCTGATTCAGGCTTTCCCTGGTGTGGATATTGAGTTAGTGGTTTGCGATCGCACTATTGGTACCAACCTCAAAGTCAGCAACCTTGCCAATGCTGTGGAACAGGCCAAGCATGACGTGATTGTGCTGGCAGACTGCGACATTCTGGTCCAATCTGATTATTTACAACACATTGTCCAACCCTTGGCAAACCCCCAGGTGGGCGTAGTGACGTGTCTCTATAATTCTTGGGCCAAAGGGTGGCTAGCCGGATTTGAAGCCTTGGGGATTGCTACCCGCAACCATGCCAATGTACTCGCAGCCCATAAGTTGGAAGGTATGCATTTTGCCTTTGGCTCGACCATTGTGATTCGTCACGCTGCCTTGGCCAAAATTGGAGGTTTTGCGGCATTAGCAGATCACCTGGCTGATGATTTCCACATGGGGAATTTACCCACTCAAGTAGGCTATCAAGTTGTTTTGTCCCCCTATATCGTGGAGCATCAACTGGCGACCACGAATCTATCTGAGTTCTTTCATCGTCAAGCCCGCTGGGCTAGGTGCATTCGGGTAGAACGATTTTGGGGCTATGTGGGATTACTGTTTACCTTTGGCACCACAAGCGGAGTCTTTTTTCTGTTGGCGACTCAAGGGTCAATTTTGGGGTGGTCAGTTCTGGTAATCATGCTAGCGAGCCGCTGGCTAATGGCTTGGGTGATTGCGATTTACTATTTCCATGACCGGGTGGCTCAGAGATTATGGTGGCTGGTTCCCCTGCGGGATTTAGTCAATTTTGCTATTTGGGGGTATGGAATGGTAGGGACAACGGTGGAATGGCGTGGATATCGATATAAGCTCCGCAAAAATGGCAAGCTTTCCCAAATTATCCCATCTGGATAGTCTTCTTCTTGATCACCTTGCAACTCAACGATAAAACGTGCCCCTGCTAGCCATCAAAACTAGCAGGGGCTTTAATTTTTGGGTGATCAATCAGCGCTTTTACACGTATTGGAAAGCATCAATCCGGGCGGGTGACCTGAATATTTGATTGACTAGGATATTGGGCGTTTTGATTAGAATTAAAGACGTTAAAGACTAAAACAACGCAATAAGCAAAAATTAGAGTTAATTCGATGGTTACTAGTTTCCAGATCTGCATATTCCCCCCTAAGATAGACAAGGTTTGACAAGATTTATCTAGGATAACGCAAATAAAAAAAATAATGATTACTAAATTCTTAAAAAAGAAATAGTGTATCAGTTGATGCAATTTTTATTATTCTGAAAACAATGACTGCTATAGCTTTTGTTTATTTATCAGAAGTATAAAGACGTTGCACCATTAGTCTTTTTTGAAAGAATAAAATCTATTTTAATTGTTATTTAGCCTAGAAAAAAACAGTGACGAAAAAAGATGCTTCTAGTAAATGGTGTGGATATTAGCGCTTCAGTGAACTTTATCTATAATTGTTTTAATTTTATTGAATATATTAGTATTTACTCTGAATTGATTAGGAAGAGTGTTCCCCTCTTTGGCAGAGATGTATCACAAGCCTGACTTGGCTCTAGAAATGAGCATTGTAGTGATCACCCTAGAATCCCCTGAGACACTAGCTTTGATACTTTACAGTCTAGAAAATACAAGATATGAAGTTCCATGCCAGTGTGAGTTAAAACCCCTGAAAGGCTGATTTTGTAGAGGAATCCAATTTTTTAGTGATAGAAGAGGTTCTTAGCTTTGCCAGACTATGGTCGTATAGAGCCCAATATAGAGAGGCTACATACCATTCTCCAGAAGAGATCAACCTTATGTAAGAAATGAATTTATGCTGCGTTTTAAAGGGAGAATGATTGAGATATAGCAGCTACGAACTAGAAAATCTTTGGAATCGAGGATTTAAGCTAATTTAGAGCTATTCACTTGCCTGTTTGATGCTGGGTACTTTAAATTCTGATATTGGGATGATGAGCTGAGATGATCTCAAAGGATTGAAGAGAAATGAGAAATCATCATTATTGGCAGGTAAGAAGATTGAGCCGAGATGGATTCTCCACCTGTTATATACCCCATGCAGCCATCCATCAGTAAATAAACTGCTACGAGGCCTACTGCAGACACAGCCACAAGTACCCCGGCAAAAATGAGAGACTTCTCACTAGAGTGGTGAGCCATCTTCATTAATTGCAAGGACCACATCACAAGTCCAATAGCACCGACAAGCAGAATAATCATAACTTTACTTATTTTAATAAAATTAAAGACTAATCCACCACAAAAATGCAGGATTACAGGTTGATTTAAGAATCAGCTTTGGCGAATGGGAATTTGGTGATCCTGCAAATGCGCTTTTATTTCAGCAATTGAGAGTTGTCCATAATGAAGCAGTGATGCTAGTAAAGCCGCTTCAGCCTTACCGTCTGTTAAGGCTTCTCGAATGTGTTCGCAGGTGCCAGCCCCACCAGAAGCAATCACTGGAATCTCGACTTGCTCGGCAATGGTACGAGTTAATTCCAGGTCATATCCGGCTTGGGTGCCATCACCATCCATGCTGGTGACTAAGAGTTCCCCTGCACCCCGTTCTTCCATTTCTTTAGCCCAGGCGATCGCATCTAACCCTGTGTTGTCGCGACCTCCACGAACAAAGACGTCCCAGCCGGCATTGCCGTCGGTGCGCCGGCGGGCGTCTATGGCTATGACAATACATTGGCGACCAAACCGTTCGCTTGCTTGATTAACAAAGTCGGGATTGCGGACAGCGAAGGAATTGAGGCTGACTTTATCTGCTCCTGCCCGTAACAGTTTTTTAATGGTTTCTAAGGATTGGATTCCACCTCCTACGGTTAGGGGGATAAATACTGCTTCAGCGGTACGGTACACCACGTCAAAGATAATGCTGCGATCTTCATGGGTGGCGGTGATGTCTAGAAACACTAACTCATCGGCCCCAGCCTCGTTATAGATTTGGGCGAGTTCAACAGGGTCTCCAGCATCCTTCAGGTTGACGAAGTTCACCCCTTTGACGACTCGTCCAGCTTTAACGTCTAAACAAGGCAAAATTCGCTTGGCTAGCATGGTGCTTACTCTTTCAATTGGATATGACAGGAATGTTCTATGGGCTTGGACTTCTAAGCCAAGTATTATCCTAAGCTACTGAGTCATATTTGTTGATTCGAGTGATTCCACAGGCCAGAGATGCCAATGCACTGACCCCTTTTGGGGCCAGTTTTGGAATGGACCTGGAAATCGAGGGGAATTGTTGATGGGAGTTCCCCAAAAGTCTTGACTAGGAAGGGGCAAGGTGGGGATGGCTAACTGGGGAAACACGGCAGGATCGGCTACATCTAAATTGGGCGTTGATACACCTAATGTGATGGCGCCCTGGGCAATGGCACCATTAACTACTTCACCCCCCTGAATCAAAGGCGCAATGCTATTTGTGTCATTTCCTGTGAGCTGCTGCCACCAAGGTAAAGGTAAAGCGAGGGTCTGGCTCCACTGGTCAAAATTGGGCTGCTCTGCCTTGGGTAGTTGGCCTGTTTCAAAAGCTTTTTTTAACGTAGCGACGATGCGTTCTCGTTTTACAAATTTAGAACGGTGGTTCCACACAAATTGTTGAGGTGCTTGGCCTGCCCACTGCCAAAGAGTGCCATTAATTAGCAAATTGTAGTCAGATTTGTTATCAATTTCGGGTTCCATGGGGTACGGCAGGCTCATATGGCCGCGATAGTTATCAACAAGAACATTGCCGTAAATCCGTTGCCCCCTTGTACCCGCTTGTTCAGGGGTGCCATCTGCTTTGGCGTATCGACGGTCGGTAACGGTTCGCATATATATGCCAAAGTGAGTGTTGGCCTGTAACCAGTTGTGGGCAAGAGTGACGCCGCTGGCATCGTGGGTGTAGATGCCTTCTCCTAATTTTGTAAATGCAACTACGTTGTTATCAACCAAGATGGGGCCGCCTCCCAATTCCACGAATATGCCAGCCCCTTGATTACCCAACACGAGATTGCGACTGACACGGGCATTTCGATAGACGTTATCGACCCAAATGCCAAAACACTCATTGTTGCGCAGGACATTGCCAATAATTTGACCATCCACAAATCCGTGAACTTTGATGCCCCCTGTTTCTGGAGCTGTAAAACCTAAGCGATTGTTGCGTTCAATCACGTTGTAGGCAATTAAGGATTCTGTTTGTTTCCAGCCCGCGATCCCCCCTGCGCCGTTGTCCGTAACCCGATTATTTCGAATAACGTGATACCCCACGCCCTCTGGGATCGGTTGCTCTAAACCATCGATGTCATAGCGTCCTTCGCTACCACTATCAATCCCCAGGCTTTTGGCAAAGCGAACCGTGTTGTTTTCAATGAGCCAATGGTGTCCGGAGCGGGTGCTCAAAATTCCTGCTTGAGGAGATTGACTACGCCAAAACCCGCTGGGAAAGGGGTTAGCCCCATGCTCCATAACAAATCCCTTGACATGGATATAGCCTAGTCCACGAATTTTGGGGGCAAAGACGGCTCGACGGGTGCTGACTTCTAAAAAAGGAGGCTTTGATACGGGATAAGCCTGGTCTAGGTGAACCCTAAGCCAACGTTTTTGAGGATCGAAATACCAAGCTCCAGGTTGGGCAGTCAGGGTTTTCTGATCTAGAACTTGGCGTAGGGGCAGACTTTGGCAAAAAACTTGACCGCGTAAATACCCCTCTGGCATCCGCTCAAGTTGCTTTGTGAATGGATCCGGGTCTGGAAATAGTTGCTTGGGCAAGGGGCCTTCCCAATAAGCAGATGAGGTCGTTGAGGCATCGGCTGATACCGGGGTTGCTGACCAAACCTCTGACCCTCGGAGGACGACGGTTTCTCCTGGTACAGCTTCATAGACAATCGGTTGATCCGGGTTTCCGCTTCGAGGAGGAATGACACGCTCTCGGTAAATCCCGGCATGGACCAGGATGGTGTCACCGGGCTGAGCCTGTTGTGCTGCGGCATTGATGGTTCGAAAGGGCTTATTTTCTGTTCCAGGGTTGCGATCTGAGGCAGAGGACTGTTGCTGGGCAACGACAAGCGGATGATTCGATTCTGCTCGAAGGGTCCATGGGCTGAGTCCCCAAAGACAGATTGCCAGGAGGAAGGACAGCAAAATCAACGGAAGTTTGTTGTAGCGCATAGTTCAAGGGTGAATGACTAAACCGATATGCCTCCTTCGATCCTATGCAAAAAAGAGGGTATTGAGTTTGCTATTTGGCTGAGGAAAGCCGTTCAACAAGACTTGCAACACTTGTTGGAATCGCAAAATAATAAAATGTGAGTGAAATTGAATTTTGCGATCGCATATGCAAATCCACCGACTACCTGCCTTTTCTGATAACTATATTTTTGTTCTCCATGATCCAGAGCAGAATATCGCTGCTGTGGTTGATCCAGCTGATCCTCAGCCCGTTCTCAAGAAATTGGACGATTGGGGAGCTGAATTGGTGGCGATCTTTAACACCCATCACCATTCGGATCATGTGGGGGGCAATCGGAAACTCCTCCAGGCTTTTCCAAACGCTGTGGTCTATGGGGGAGAACAGGATCGAGGTCGGATTCCCGGACAGCAGCACTTTCTAAAACAGGGCGATCAGGTCTCTTTTGCCAATCGCACGGCTGACGTGTACTTTGTCCCTGGCCATACCCGTGCCCATATTGCCTATTACTTTCCCCCGTCTTCAGGAGAAGAAGGGGGTGAACTATTTTGTGGCGATACCTTGTTTGCAGGGGGATGTGGACGTTTGTTTGAAGGTACCCCAGCTCAGATGGTGGATTCACTAAGTAAGCTGCGCAATTTACCTGAGAGCACCCGAGTTTGGTGCGCCCATGAATATACCCTCAAAAATTTGCAGTTTGCTCTCACGGTTGATGGAGACAATTCACACCTAAAAAATCGCTATAAACAGGTGCAAGATGCTCGCTGTCAATCCCAACCGACGGTTCCTTCAGACATTGGTCTGGAAAAACAAACCAATCCCTTTCTGCGGTGGGATCAGCCCCATTTAATAACCCATACAAAAAGCAATACCCCGGTCCAGTGTTTTGCACGGTTACGGGGTATGAAAGATCAGTTTTAATAGGTGTATTAAGAAAACTAGCTGAGGGCGTTGAGGCCGCAGGCCGCCACCGCTAAAACAGCAACGCAGGCGTAAAACGTCGATACGACCCGGACTTCGGGCCAGCCAGATTGCTCAAAGTGATGGTGAATGGGAGACATCTTAAATAGACGTTTGCCTACGCCATCCGGTCCCTTAGTGGCTTTGTAGTAGGTGACTTGAGCAATAACGGATAGGGATTCCACCAGAAAAAGACCACTAAGGATTAGCAATGCCCATAAGGTATTGGTAATCAGTCCCACTGCTGCTAGGGCACCACCCAAAGCCAAGGATCCGGTATCGCCCATAAAAACTTGAGCTGGATTATGGTTGTGGGCCAAAAAGCCTAAGCAGCTTCCCGATAGACAGGCACAGAAAATCATCAATCCCGGCCAACTAGGAGCAACCACAAGGGCAAGTCCGAGGAATGCGATCGCACTTGTCCCAGCTGCTAATCCATCCATGCCATCCGTTAAGTTGACGGCATTACTTTCTGCCGCCACCACAAAGGTAGAGATGGCCAAAAACAACACACCAATCGGAAGTGTGAACCCAAAGGGTAAAGCCAACCCGCTAATATCCGTTCGGGTTAAAAATAGCCACAATCCGAAGATCAGACCACTGCCTAACTCAATGCCCAATCGCAACTTAGCTGAGATGCCCTTGTTTGATTTCTTGCGCAGGATTTGCCAATCGTCAAACCAGCCCACCAACCCCAAACATAGAGTGAGGAGGACGGCTGCTGATACTTCGAGTACGTTAGCGCTGGTCGTGGCCACCCAGGTCCAACTCAGTACCAAGGCAACTGGCATAAAGAAAATGCCGCCCATGGTAGGCGTGCCTGCTTTTTTGAGGTGACTTTGAGGACCGTCGGCTTGGATGACTTGGGATGCTTTCAGCGATCGCAATACCGGAACCGCCCAAAACCCCAGTAGAGTCACCAATAGGGTGCTTGTCCATAGGGGAGCCACAATCGTCAGGGCAGGGGTATCGGTGCGACCTGAATGAATATCAGTGGCTAAAGCGACGCCACTTAAACTCAGGAGCAATAACCCATACAAATTACGGCCAGCCCCAGATCGAGTTGACGCAGTGGTCTTATTTGCAAGGACCATGTTTTTTTACTTAATCCTCATCGTCATCCGACTCTTCTTCGCCACCCATCAGGGCATTGATTTCTTCGCTTTCCTCTTCTCCTACGACCGTTTTGGCCCTTTCCTGGTTATCTCGATCCATTAACCGACCCGATCCTTCCAGCCATCCCAGGATAGATGCATCTTGTCGAGACTCCATAATCGGAGCTTTTTGTTCGCGAGGTTGTTGACGGAGAGATGGATTTTCCATTGTTTTTGATGACGAAAAGGATGGTGTTGGCGCGGATGCCGCTTCTTATCTTACTCAGATAATGGGGATTTGGCACTCTTCAAGCATAGAGCGCTGTCAAGTTTGGGAAAAAATTTCTCGATGGGTAAATAAAAATACCTGAATCTCACGATTCTAATTCAGCTAACTCCATCCACCGCTCTGTAGCGGTCTCAATCTCTGCTTCCAGGGTGGCGAGTTGATCAGAGAGCTGCTGTACTTCAGAAAGATCATTAGGGGGTGAGCCGTATAGAGTTGTCTCTAATTTGGCTTTCTTCGTTTCCAATTCCGGGATCTTATCTTCCAAATTGGCAAACTCGCGTCGTTCATAATTCGACAGACGACGAGACCGAGCAGAGTCTTGAGGCTCGTTTACAGGTGCTTCTGGAGTGACTTCTGCCTCCTTGACTTTTGCTGGCTGGTTGAGTTCTGCTTTTGATGCCTCGGCCTGCCTGATATCCAGATATATGGAATAATTGCCGGGATAGCGGCGAACTTGAGCATCCTCCAAAGCAAAAATGTAGTCGACGGTCCGGTCGAGAAAATAGCGATCGTGAGAAACCACCACCACACAGCCATTAAAATTTTCTAAATAGTCTTCTAGGACGGCTAGGGTCTGCACATCCAAATCATTGGTGGGCTCGTCCAAAATCAGCACATTGGGGGCACTCATCAGCACCCGCAGTAGAAACAGTCGTCGTTTCTCTCCTCCAGACAGTTTGTGAATGGGGGCATACTGCTGGTTGCCCGGGAACAAGAATCGCTCCAGCATCTGGGAGGCCGAAATCTGGCTGCCATCTGCCGTTTGGATAAACTCTCCCACTTCTTTGACGTAGTCAATCACTCGCTGGTCCTGGTTGGACGCGGCAACCAGATCATCTGAATGTTGGTCGAAGTAGCCAATATGGATGGTCCGACCTATCTCAACCTGGCCTGCATCTGGCTCAACTCGCCCGGTCATGATGTTCATTAAGGTAGACTTGCCGGTGCCATTGCCACCAATAATGCCGATGCGGTCTTCAGGGCTAAATTCGTAGGAAAAATCCTGAATTAAGGTTCGATCACCATAGCTTTTGGAAATCTGGACCAGCTCAATCACCTTTTTGCCAATGCGGCGACCTGGTGTATCGATGTCTACTTTGCCCTGAGCTTCCTTAAAAGTTTGATCCTGCATATTATGGATCCGGTCTATTCGAGCCTGCTGTTTAGTGCTGCGGGCCTTTGGCCCCCGTTTCAGCCATTCCAGCTCCCGCCGCAAGATGCCCTGATGTTTGCGTTGGCTTTTCGCAGCTGCGGTTTCTGCCAAGGATTTCTTCTCTAAGTAATAGGAATAGTTGCCGGAAAAAGTATACAAATCCCCCCGATCAATTTCCAGAATCCGATTCGTGACTTGGTCCAAAAAGTAGCGATCGTGGGTAATCAACAGCAACGCTCCTCGATAGCGCTTTAGATAACTCTGTAACCATTCCACTGATTCAGCATCTAAATGGTTGGTAGGCTCATCCATCAACAGTAGATCAGGTTCCGAGAGCAGAGCGGTTGCTAGGGCAATGCGCTTCCGATAACCACCTGAGAGATCCCCAACCCTCGCTTCAAAGTCCGTAATCCCCAATTTGCTCAAAATAATTTTGGCATTGGTTTCTAGTTCCCAGGCCCCTGTCGTCTCCATTTGGGCGGAAATTCCGGCTAGCTTGGCCATCAGGTTGTCTAGTTCGGCCCCCTCTACCTGAGACATTTGATGGGACAAGTCCTCGTAGGTGCGGACTAGCTGCATCTGCTCGTTACTGTCGTTAAACACCTGATCCAGGACGGTGAGTTCATCGTCTAGTTCTGGCTGTTGGGGCAGATAGACAATAGTTGCTCCCGAGTTGACTTGGCGTTTGCCCCCATCAATGGATTCCATCCCGGCAATCATTTTCAGGACTGTGGACTTGCCCGAGCCATTCACACCGATCAGACCAATTTTGTCATCGGGTTCAATGCTAAAGCTCGCATCTCGCAGAATTTCCTTGATGCCAAAATCCTTGCGAATGCTCTGTAGCGTTACAATGCTCATCTGATTTGTGGTGAGATAATAAGGAGATTTCCCTCTTGAGAAATGGGTCTCAAGGAAGCAAACACTCCAATTGTAGGGGGAAACTATGACTGCAACATTATCCAAGCCCCAGGGCAATTTCTATTTAGGTTGTGCAATCTGGGCCTATAAGGGTTGGCTGGGGGATTTTTACCCCCAGGGCAGTGCTTCCAGCCGGCTGCTACAGCTTTATGCTGAACGGTTAACGACGGTTGAAGTCAACGCTACGTTTTACTCCACACCGTCTTCAGAAACGGTTAGTCGCTGGGCTGAGCAAACTCCAGAATCCTTTCGATTTTGCCCCAAGTTTCCCCGCACCGTCTCTCATGCGGGCCTATTACAACCCCATATTGATGAAGCGATTGATTTTATCCAGCTCATGCAAGGCTTAGGTCCTCGACTGGGTCCGCTTTTCGTCCAGCTGCCCCCCAGTTATGGTCCTCAACAGTTCCCGGACTTAGCGACGTTCCTAACTGAGATTAATTCGTCTAATGTACCCTTAGCTTTAGAAGTTCGACATCCACAATGGTTTCAACCGCCCCATGCTGACAAACTGAATAATTTGTTGACGTCACTCCAAGCTGGCAGAGTCTTGTTAGACTCGCGCCCCATTTATCAAGGACCGGACGATCCACAAGTGCATTCTCAACGCCGTAAACCGAAGCTGCCACTACAGCCTGCAGCGACAGCACCCTTTACGGTAGTTCGCTATATCAGTCATCCCCAAAAAGAATTAAATGATGTGTTTTTGGGAAATTGGGTAAATATTCTACAGACCTGGTTGCGACAGGGGATTAATACTTATTTCTTTGTCCATTGTCCTTTGGAAGAGCAGTCCCCCAGAACGGCTCAGTTGTTTCAACAGCTTTTGCAGGAACAGATCGATATTCCACCGTTACCCTGGGATCAACTCACACCTCCCTCAACCCAGCTCAGTTTGTTTTGAAATAGCTTGCAGTCGTTGTTAGTCAACTAAGATTCACCGCTCAACAGACACTTGAAAGGCGATTATTTTTTCGCGAGCTAAAATAGAAGAATCAACAATTTCTGCGAAAAATGGAATTATTACTTCACCAGTCCGGTGAACACATTGCCCAGCGTTACGAGATTTTAGACGTTTTGGGACAGGGTGGAAGTGGTATTACGTATCGAGCCAAAGATCAGCTTACCGATCAACAGGTAGCCTTAAAAGTTCTGACTTTACGTCAAGCGGATAACTGGAAAAAGATAGAACTCTTTGAACGGGAAGCCCAAATTTTATCCCAGTTAGAACACCCAGCTATTCCCCATTACCTCGATTATTTTCAAGTCGATTTACCTGAAGATCGACAATTCTACCTTGCCCAAAAATTGGCTGAAGGCACCTCCCTCGCTGATTTAGTTCACGATGGCTGGCGTGCCAGTGAAGACGAAGCCAAACAGATTGCTGAACAAGTGTTGGAAATTCTGACTTATCTGCATAGCCTGCCATCACCTGTGATTCATCGAGATATCAAACCTCGAAATTTGATTCGGCAAGATAATCACCAAATTGTTCTCGTCGATTTTGGAGCGGTTCAGGTTAGCGAGCAAGGTTCAGAGACCTATGGCAGCACTGTGGTGGGTACCTATGGCTATATGGCCCCAGAACAATTTCGGGGTAAAGCAACCAAGGCGACGGATTTATACGGATTGGCCGGGACGCTGTTATTTCTCTTGACTGGACGTCCGCCTACAGCCTTGCCGGAACACCACTTTAAAATTGATTTTCGAGATGAAATCGAGGTGTCTACGGCCTTTGCCAATTGGTTAGAGATGATGCTTTCACCAATGCCAGAAGACCGATTTGCATCTGCTGCCGAGGCTTTGGCAGTCCTCAAGGGTGAAAGAGATATTGAAGATTGCAAAGGTGGAATTGCTCGTCAACCTGTGGGCAGCAGAGTCAAGTTGGAACGAAAGGGTGATGGCATGATCATTGATGTCCCTGCCACTTGGTTTAGCCTCGACAATTTGATCAAAGTGCTTCTCAGTATTGTTTTATTGGGGGCTGGCAGCAGTATATTGTGGTTGCCCTTTTCACCAGAAGTGTCAGCCATTTCCAATCATAATATTGCAGCTTTTATCATCTGCATATTTTGCGCGTTTCCTTTTGTGGGCACAGGCTCTGTGTTTGGGGTTGACCTGATTTTTCGGATCAGACGGTTCCATCTGGAAATCAATCGAACTGACTTTAAGCTTCGTTGGTCCTTGCTGGGGATAAAGTATCAAACTTCCGGTAAAACCCCTGATATCGATCAGGTCGCTTGGATTACCAAACGATTGCCGTGGAAAGATACGACCAAAGTTTGCCAGATACGGACTGGATTAAAAACTTATCAATTTAGTGGGGATTTGGATAACTTAGAAAATGAGTGGCTAATTGCAGAGCTGCAAGACTTCTTACAACTGACTGCTTAGAGGTTTCGAGACAGATCAGGTTGGCTCTAGAACAGTGATAATCGGCTTGTGATCAGAGCCACCTGTCTGCCCGGTCCAGGTTTTGAGGGCCTTATACCCTCGCGTTTCGATGTGGTCCAATGGGATTTTGATATATCGGGTTGTCAGGGTTTGATTGAAATACCAAGTTGCCCAAATCCACTGACGATGACCTGCATTTTGAAGTTGGCTTAAACGTTCAAACCGCTGAAAATATGGAGACCAAGGAGTGGCATTAAAATCCCCTAAAACGATTAGTTTTCCTTCTATGGACTGACTAGTTGTGGCAAAGGTATCCAATTGCTGATTACGGATATGAAAAAATCTTGGAATGATGGGGACAGGTGGGTGAATCCCAATGATCGTTACAGGGTCACCCTCAACCTGAAGCTTTGCCATAAGGTTAAAGGTTCGGCCTTTGGTTTTAACTTCAAAGTCTGTTGTTGTTGCTTCCAGGATTGGATATCGACTAAACAGGGCATTATTGCCGCCCTCCGTTCGATAATTATGGGGATAATCCAACCGAGTTTGCAGTGCGGCCATCACCGGTTTGTTGACTTCTGATAGGAATAAAATATCTGGATTTTCACTCTGGATTGATTGTGCGATCGCATTGGTATTGGGGTTATCAATCCAGAGGTTGTAGGCCATCACCCGCAATCCGTTAGGAGCGGAACCCAGTTGGGGAAGACCGATCCAATTGAGAACAGGAGCCACAATCAAAATTAGGATTAGTGTGGCAATACTTATACGAACTGATTGCTGTCGCAGCTTAGGGATGGCGATGACCAGGATAAAACTTAAGCAAGGAATGACACTCCAGTAGGGCCACAGCTCAACCAGGAGGGCTAGCGGCCAACGGAACTTTACAGGACTGTAATAAACCAGTACTTGTAGCCCGCTGATGAGCATTAATGCACTGGATATCAACCGAAAATACATAAAGATAAAAAACTGGGGTGCAGTAGGGGTGAGGGAAAATTTCCTATTAGTGTTTGACGTGAATTGTGGGTTGAGATCGCATCCTTATCCCTCTCAAGTCCCCCAAAAGCTGCAATTGATCCCAAGTCTTCAAAAGCTGGTGTTTAATCCAATTCACCCGTTTTTCTCAAGTGGTCGCAGTAGCGATTGAAGAGATTCTTTGCCGCTGGCCAGCAAGAGTTGGGACTCATAAAATGGGAAAACTCAAAGGTAATTAGCTTCTCAACGCCAGATTGTTCTGCCGCCTCCATTTTCCACCACAGCTTCCGCCAATCTAGGGGAGGAAAATCAAACGGCACATCTCGATCAAAGCTTTCCACATTAGACCAAGCCTGCATCCTATGCTTAGCAATCAGTTCACGGTTGGCTCGTAGGAAATCAGGCAAATCATCATAATCCACCTGCCCGTCTTGGAAGGCCACAATATCAACGGCTCCTGCCAACACCCCTAGGATTTCGTCCCAGTCTTCGCAATGTTGATCTAGAGAAATAGGATCGTCTACCAATTTACTGCCATGCAAATAGGGTGAAATCATATTGGGTAAATGAGGCGACAGCCCTTTGCAGTGAGCCCCCAACTGTCTGAGACATTCAACCCGGTGTTTCTCCATCTTGCCCAGCTCAAAGGTGAGATACCAGCCTTTAAACGCTTGTCGATGTCCATATTTCTGCCAGACTTCATCGATAAAATCTTTGCCCATCTGTACTTCCTGGTCTAAAGTACGCTCTCTAGACGGTCTTGTGGCGGAATCATAGGTACCAAAGAAAAAGGTCATCTCATTTTCTTCAGCTAGATCTAGAAACAGGTCCACTAGATCTTCATAGACAGGAAAGATATCGGCCTGTTCTGAGAGCACCTGGGAAGGACAAACTGCAGTTCGACCTACTCCTGCCCGGATCATGATCACAGTATCAATGCCAACAGATTTCATGATGCGAAAATCTTCGGCCCATTCTGCCCGCCCCCAGTTATTGGATGGAATATCGTGGGTGATCTCATCCAAAAAAGTGCCAGAAATTCTCATATTATTCTGCTTGGCTGTTTAACTTCATTACTATACGCTCAATCTCTGAAGTAGTTGCAAGATCAACTTTTTTCTCTTGCCTACCGCCTTATTTCAGCTTTGATAGAATGCAGCTAGAGACCTCCAGAAGCAAGTGATCAGTAAATATGCAAACACTGCCTTCTCCCAGCACACCGATGCCCCTACAAACAACTCAGTGGATCTTCGATCCAGTGGGTTATATGAATACGAATTTCAAACGGTATGGTGACATATTCGAAGCTTGCGTTCTTTGGGACAATACTGCTCCCTTGATTATGGTGAACGAGCCCAAAGCGGTTCAGTATCTCCTCACCCACGATACGGGGAAGGAGTTTACATCACCGGGGGAAGTTAACAAACTTCTGGAACCCTTGGTGGGTAAACAAAACATGATGTTGCTCAGCGGCAATCAACATCGAAACCGCAGACAGTTGGTTTTGCCACCTTTTCATGGCGAGCGGTTGAACGTTTATGGGGCAATTATTCAGCAAATCAGTACCGATCTGATCGCACAATGGCCTCTGCATGAGTCACAGAGTATTCGTGGAATCATGCAAAAAATCACCATGCAGGTCATCCTGCAGGCAGTTTTTGGGCTGCATCAAGGTGAGCGCTACCAACAGCTTGAGCAGTTACTTCGAATTCGCTTGGATATGACAGGGTCTCCTTTGGCATCTGCCATCGTCTTTTTGCCGTGGTTACAAAAAGACTACGGGGCATGGAGTCCGGGAGGCCGTCTGCTTAAGATTGCAGCCCAAACGGATGAGCTGCTGTTTGCGGAAATTAGAGAGCGACGGGCTAATCCAGATCTTGATCGGGTAGATATTCTCTCGATGCTGCTAGCTGCTCGGGATGAAGAAGGTCATGGCCTTACGGATCAAGAGCTACGAGATGAAATGATGGGGCTGCTGGTAGCAGGCCATGAAACGACGGCCACGGCTTTGACCTGGGCCATGTACTGGATTCATTCTTTGCCAGAGGTAAAGAACAAATTACTAGCAGAACTAGATGCCGTTGATAATCCAGATGATCCCGCCGAATTTCTCAAACTCCCTTATCTCACAGCCGTCTGTAACGAAACCCTTCGTATTCATCCCGTTGCGATGTTGACATTTCCTCGTCGAGTAGAGATACCCATGGAAATGTGTGGTTATTCGCTAGAGCCTGGCATGTTACTTATGGGTAGCATTTATCTCATTCATCAAAGAGAAGATTTGTACCCCAATCCCCAACAGTTTCGCCCTGAACGCTTTCTGGAAAGAAAGTTTTCTCCCTATGAGTTTTTGCCGTTCGGAGGAGGGGTGCGGCGCTGTGTTGGATCGGCATTGGCTCAGTACGAAATGAAAATTGTTCTGGGAACACTGCTAACCCAGTGTGATTTTGGCTTACTCAATAAACAACCGGTTCAACCTGGGCGTCGGGGGGTGACTTTGGGACAAAAACAATCGGTTCAGGTGCAGAAAAAAGGACTGAGATCGCCTAAATCACTACAAACCGTCTGAGCCCCGAATACGTTAATGGAGAAAATGGCGAGTGCCTGTAAAGGCCATCACAATTCCCAATTCATCGGCTGCTTGGATAGAGTCTTTATCCCGAATACTGCCACCGGGTTGAATAATGGCCGTGATTCTGGCAGCGGCAGCTGTCCGTACTGAATCATCAAAGGGAAAGAAGCCATCGCTTGCTAGAGTTCCGCCTTGAGCCTGGTCTCCTGCTTGCTGTAGAGCAATATTGACGGAACCGACGCGGTTCATTTGGCCTGCACCCACTCCCAGGGTGGTGTGGTCTTTGGTCACCACAATGGCATTGGATTTGACATGTTTGACCACTTTCCAGGCAAACAGCAGTTCCGCTAACTGAGCTTCAGTGGGCTTTGCTTGGGTGACGATTTGCCAATCAACAGGCGGGGTTAAAGTTTCATCGGCTGCTTGGGCAAGCCAACCGCCTGCGATCGCTTTGACCGTAACCGCAGGACCACTAATTAAATCTGGTAGCACTAATACCCGCAAGTTAGATTTAGCCTGAAGTACAGCTGCTGCGTCGGGCTGACACTCAGGGGCAACAATACATTCCAAAAAGGTTTTGGTGAGCACCTGGGCCGTATCGCTATCAATGGGGCGATTCATGGCAACGATACCGCCAAAGGCTGAGACTGAATCAGCGGCTAGAGCTTTTTCATAGGCTTGAAGCAGGGTTTCTCCTTGGGCCACCCCGCAAGGATTGTTGTGTTTAAGGATTGCTACCGTGGGCTGGGTTTCAGCCTGGGCAAACTCGGCGATCACCCGTCGAGCTGCTTCTAAATCAACCAGGTTGTTGTAGCTGAGTTCTTTGCCCTGGAGTTGTTGAGCAGCAGCCCATCCCGAAGGCGTATCGCTTTCTTGATACCAAACTGCATTTTGGTGGGGATTTTCGCCATAGCGAAGGGTTTGTTTAGCTGTACCCAATATGGAGAGCTGGGTTTGGGAATCGGAAGAGGCGATAGATTGGCGGAGGTGGGTTGCGATCACAAGATCATAACTCGCCATTCTCTCAAACACCTTGAGCGCACAGGCCTGTCGAAATGGCAGTGACGTCTCTCCTTTCCCTTGCTTCAGCTCTTGCAAATAAGACTCATACTGCTGGGGGTCGCATAACACGGTCACATGGGCATGGTTTTTAGCGGCAGCCCGAATCATCGTCGGTCCGCCGATATCGATTTGTTCAACAGCATCTGCCAATGCTTGGTCTGGATCAGTAATTCCCTGAGTCTTTTGTTTGGCAATCGTCTGTTCAAAGGGATAGAGATTAACAACAACCAAGTCAATCCCTTGGATATTGTTATCCGATAAATCCTGTATATCCGACTCTAAACTGCGACGGGCCAGAATCCCGCCATGAATTCGAGGATGAAGAGTCTTGACTCGCCCCCCCAAGATTTCAGGTGATCCGGTATAGTCCGACACCTTTGTGACTGGCAACCCTGCTTTCTCTAAGGCTGCTGCTGTCCCTCCACTACTAACCAAGGTAAAACCATATCCATTGATCAACTGCTGGGCCAATTCCACCAGACCAGTTTTATCTGATGTACTTAAGAGGGCTAAACGTGTCATTATCGAATTCTGAAAACACTACATTGTTCACAGCATATTGAAGAGATAGCTGTAATGGATTACAAATTTACTGTAAAAAGCTGCAACTATTTCCCTTTATTTGCTTGCAGACGATATTCTTCTACTTCAGGTGGGTAGCCGATGGGTAGAACTTGTTCCACATTAGGATGAGGACGAGGGATAATGACCCACGTATGTAATGTTGCCCCATAGGTGTTCTCCACCACAGCAATCCCAGCGTCCATGGCTCGCTTCACTTCGGATACATCGCCTCTAAAACAAATGGCGAATCGAGCACTACCGGCCTTGATATAACTCACCAGTGTGACCCGGCCAGCCTTGATCATAGCATCAGCAATTGAGAGGTTTCCTGGCAAACCCGATGTTTCTAATGCCCCAACGGCTTGCTGTGAAACAACCCCATTCGTCATCTGTCATTCTCCCAAACTTAAAAAAAAACTCAATCTCGTAAAGATTCCGAAGAATGAATTATTACTTTCACTGATGATGCAATATTGCACTATCTAGCTATGCAATTGTAGTCTAATGGTTTGACATGAACCTACAAAGTATTCTGTCAATGTCAAAGCCTAAACTTTACATCCTGCAGTAAAGATTATTATTTCTTCTGAAGAAATGCGGGCTTGAGTAACTTTACTCGCTGATATGTGAACACTATATCTAGTCAGGATGAGGTAATTTTCATGTCCTCTGGTTACTCTTCAACATTAGTCACCAAATAGTTTAAATTCTGACATCAACCTTATGTGGTAGAGATGCTCCACAAATGTCAACCCCTGTTTTGAGTATTTGCATTCCGGCGTACAATCGGCCCAAATGGTTTTCTAGGGCACTAGCATCAATTCTTACAACACCTGAAACTCAGCAAGCTCAAATCGAAATTGTTGTTTCGGATGATTCCACTATTGCTGAGTGTGGTCAAATTTCCCATCAGTCACTCTCAGGCTGGCAAGGGCCTTGGCAGTATCAAGTTAATTCTCCCAGCTTAGGCATGGCCCAAAACTGGAACCGCTGCATCCAAATGGCGAAAGGAAAGTATATTCTGATCCTCCACGATGATGACTATTTAGAGACAGGGGCCATCGCTAATATTCTGGAAACGGTACAAGCGCATCCTCAAACATCGGCTTTTCTATTTGGAGTGAACGTCGTAACGGCTAAAGAACATGTGCGGAAGAAACAACAGTTTTCAAAGATGGAATATCTAGACCGAAGGGCTGCACTTCAGCAATTGCTACTTAATTCTTCTTTTGTAAGATTTCCAGGGATCGTATTACAGCGTGATGTCTTTCAACAAGTCGGCTATTTTGATGAAAAGGTAGGTGGAATAGCTGATATTCATCTTTGGATTCGCATTTTCAATGCGTATGGCGTGTGTTGTGTCCCTATCACAACCGCGAATTACACAGTTCATGCTGATGCACTGACTATGAACATGTTCAATGAGTCAGTTGTGAACCAACTGTTGTCATTATTCGATTGGATAGAGGCTGAACAGTGGTTAGATCTAGAATTGCTTGAATTTTGCAAGACTAATTACTTTCATCAATTTATCCTTGCAGGTTCAATTCGTTATTTAAGAATAGGAAATTTTAAGAATACGAGAAAAACTCTTTCTCTGTTTAATACAGTACAATTAAACTCACAAAAAGCAGTGTTTAAATGGAAGCTTCTAAGATTCCTGTTAATCAGTTTTTTTAGACCAAAAACTTCATGTATTTGAAGATGGAATAGCCTCAATCACTTTTTTGAGCTTGATTGACCAGTCAAGGTGATTTACTGCATAATCATAAATTTTTTTTGGGTGCTCGGTATCTTCGTAAATTCCCAAAACAAATTCAACTAGCTCAGACATGTTAATAGGAGTATCATCAGCTTTTAGAAGAAGTCTATAGGGGAATGAATTTGGGAAGTCTGGATCCTTAGCACTGCTTACAAAAGGTATACCTCTAGCAGCATATTCACGAACCTTAAGAGCGGCAGTTTCTTCCATACCCTTTCTATGACAGCCTAAATCGCCAATGGCAAGATGGCATTGATCATAAAGTTTATTAAGCTTATCCCCATAATTTTCGCCATGGTATTTAATTTTATCAATTAAATGAGAAGACTCCGAATGCGATAATAGTTCTTCTATACATTTGTTGTAGGGACTAACAATATGAAAGTTAATATCAATTTCTGGCTTAACAGAACTAATATAATAATTCTTAAGCCCACTAATTACTCGATCAAATCCATGCCAAAACTCAATATTTCCAACACCAATAATATGAATTGATTTGTTGAGAGAAGGTGGTCGATTTAATTCTATGGTCTCTGAAATATTTATTCCGTTTGAAATACTTAATATAGGGATATCGAAAATTGGCTGATAGAAGGAAACAACAACTATTCTAGTGATATACTTTTTAAGTTGTTTTCGGCACATTCTATCAAAGAAAAATACTATCTTATCTTTTACTTTAGTAGTATTTTCATACTCATGATCATACGGATAAGTCGGTATTTCATAAAATATTGTGATTTTGCCATACAACAAACGAATCAACGTCAAAAAAAGGATGAATAAAGGATCAGAACGAGGATGTCTAAGGTATAAGAAATCAGATGATTGCTGCCATAATTTTCTGATTGTGAAAAAATAAAGATAGATCCTTCTAAGAACTAAATTTCTGACATTATGTTTTAGTATATTCGTACTCAATGATGGAGTAACATGAATAAAACTTTCCCTACATATGATGTCCGAATTAGGAGTAAAGCATATTAAATCTATATCTATATTTAGTTTATTGAAACCACTTACTTGTCCACTTATTTTTACGTCATACCCTTGGACATTATCAGGATCAATATTTGATAAATAAGTACCTTTCATTGATAAATAAGTTAATATTCCCTGAATCTATGATGTTAATCACTTATTAGTGAAGCCACAGTATCAAGTAAAATATCACGATTTTTTTCTGCACATAGATGAGGGGATGCAATACGTGAATTCTCCTTAAATTTCTTAATCTCTTCAGTAGAAAGATTATTTAGTACTTTAGCCATGGATTCAAGCGTAAAATCATCTGAAACAACTCCGCAATTATACTCATGAACAACTCGGACCATTTCTTGAGATGGCCATATAGCAACGGCTAAACAACCCTGAATATATTCAAAGAGTTTATTGGGTAATGCTAAACGATAATTAAATGATGCTGGCCATAGTAGAAAGAGGCCTATATCATATTCATTTAAAGCCCTAGATATTTGAGGCATTGGTACTGGCTCACGAAAGCTGATGCGTTTTCTGATTGAGACCAGTTTTTGTAGTTTTTGCAAATAGCCTCCTTGATTAGGGATAACCATTAAATCAAGGCTAAATCTTTCATCAAGCAGATCCATTAAATAGAGCATATTCTCAATTTTTCTAGAACTATTGAGAAAACCATGATAAATCATCCTAATACTTTGATCGTCGACAGGACTAGGTTTCAATAATTCTTGGAAAGGTGCATTTGTAAGCACTCCGCATTCAATGCCATAATTCTTTGAATATTCTTCTGCTATACCCTGACATACTGTTACCATAGCGTCGGCTTTAGGTAAGTATGTACGACAAATATAGTCCCAGTAATCTTGAAAGAAAAATCGAAAAAGCCACCTATCATCAAATTGTCTTGGTTGATATTCATGAGCATCCAATAAAACTTTTGCACCATTTTTTTTAGCCAAAAAAACTACCAATGGCAGTGTATTGATATCATTAGCAATTATTAAGTCAAAAAAATTGTCTTTAAGCTTATTTAATGATTCTTTGACTGGTGGAGATGTCCAGTAGTATTTCTCAAATTGATTGCTTTTTAATTGAAATCCTCTAGTTAATTTGCTAGTTATACTACCTTTAACTTTTTTTATTGAAATGGAATTGAGTCCACTTATATCTGGAGAACAATAACCCACTGCTGTAATATCGAAATCTTCAACACTTTTTAAAAATAGAATTTGTCTATATACTCTAGGGTCAGTCTTGAGATTGGAAAAAGAAATAACTAGAACTTTTTTCATGAAATTGTAGATATCATTGATCGTCTTTATGGAATGTTCTAACTTTTATATTTTAGTTCTTTCTAAATTGCTTTTTTAAGTCTCAATATAATTTTAAAATCTTGCTTCTGAATAGCAATTGGCTCCCACCAGTGATTCTTACTTAATCTAGAGTATAAAAACATAATTAGTATGCATGTTGAAATATATGAGATGCTTGTAGCCAATGCTGCGCCAGAGAGACCCATTTTAGGAATTAGAAAGGAATTCGACAATATATTAACAACAACAACAATAATACTTACATACATATTTAATTCTGGATATCCCCTTGCTGCAATATCGTTAGCCAAGGCCCGAGCGAGACTAAGAACTACAATACCTGGAATAAGCCAAAGGATGGCATCTGAAGCTCCACTGAATTCTGGACCAAAAAGAATGAAAACTAGTTTTTGAGAAAAAATCGCTAACAATAACGCTCCCATTAGTGTTGAAAAAAATACTAAGCGAGCAATAATTGGTGTAAGTGTTTTACGAGCTATTTCGTTTTGATGTAAAGCAGCTAGACGAGGAAGAGTAACGGTACTTACCGCACTTGATAATAGCCATAATCTTTCAACTAAACTAACTGCAATAACATAGGTTCCTACATCTGAAGAGGAAAGTAACAAATTAACCATAAAAATATCCGCTTTGTAATTGACGAAAGCCAAGATATTACTTAAATGAGCTTTCCAACCATAGCTCAGACATTTTCTTTCATATTTTTTATCGTGGCAGAATGTATCCGCGAAAAAATAGACTTTAAGTGCTGATAAACAAATTAATAAACCTATTAAGGTTCCAATAGCTGAAGCACTCAAAGCTCCAAACACCCCAAGGTTAGCAAACTTAACTAGAATAATTGCAACAATAAAAGTAACAATTGGGGAAGCCAAGAGAAATTTGTTGTAATTTTTAAAATCTTGAATACCTTGAAAAAGACTAATTAGATAAGCCTGGAGAAGTGAAACTGGAAAAATAAGTAATGCAAAATACAGTAAAAACTGAGAGGTGCTGGGGAACCAAGTATTTGCTTTAAAATATATAATTAAGATACCTATCAAAGTACCAATAAGACTAAGTTTCCACCATAACTGAAGACAAGTTGCAAAAGCTACGCTAATTGAAATTCTCTTTTGGCCTAAAAAATATACATTTGCAGGAGCGATTCCTAGGTTCAGAAACTTTGCTAAAGATGTAGATAATAAAAGCGTCATAGCATATTGGCCTCTCCCTTCTGGGCCTAATATCCTAGCTAAAAACACTATAGTGCCAAGCCCTAAAGCAATAACAAGTATTTGTCGCCCTAATGTTTGTAAAATGCTACGACTAAGGTTTTTCTGACCCTCTACTCGGCTATTTTGACCATTACTCAAAGTATAGACACCACTAAGATTGCTTTTTAGTATTCACCGACTTAACACAGTATTGTAGACATCTGATATCTGATCAATAACGACTTTTTCTCCAAAATGCGCTAAACATTCTTTTCTGATCTCTGAAGGACTATAACTTGAATAAGTTTCATAGATCTGTTTCATTGCTTTTTCTAACTTGTTAGGTTCCTTTACAGGAATAAGGAGACCATTGCGGCTATTTACTATGCATTCTGGTCCTCCACAGGTAGTAGCAACCACGCACTTACCACATGCTAGAGCTTCAATTAGAACTACTCCGAATGTTTCAAAATGACTAGAAAGAACAATAGTATTTGCATGTTGCATCTCGTGTAAAACCTGCTCACGAGTTAATTGGCCCAAGAAAGTGACCTGATCTTTAACATTCAAATTACTAATCAATGTCTCTAGGCTTTCCTGTAAAGGACCTATGCCACCTATACGGAGTTCAGCATTAGTATTTCCCTTAAATCCTCGGGCAAAAGCATGTATTAGGTCAGACTGTCCCTTGTTCTTTGTAAGTGAACCAATATTTAGAAATCGAAAGACATCATTTGGTCCAGATTTTAAACTCGCAGATGATTCCCTTAAATTGAATTTATGATCAACAATATTTGGAATGTAAGTCCAGTCTTTAAATACATTTTGATATTGTATTTTTAATAAATTTCCTAAGTATGGACTTACAGAAATTAGTTCATCTGCCGCGAAGTATACTTTCGAAATAAGTTCTTTTTTCCAGTCTTGAAGAATTCCAGTAGCAATTGCTGAGCTATGTTCTGTAACTACAAAAGGAACTTTGTACTGATCCTTTATCATTAAAGCTAGGATCCCATATGGGAATGCTGAATGAACGTGGATTAAGTCAGGTTTACCGAATGCTAAGATATATTCTCCAAACATTTTCATGCCTGCTCGAAGAATAATCATTAAATTGAATTTATGTGAACGAGGAATCCAGTTTAAGCCATACCATTGGTAAACTGGCATTCCGTTATCTTCTTCGAGTGAGATCCCACTTCTTAATTTTCCAAATTTCTTAATAAAAACTCTTGGATGATACAAGTATGGAGGGGGAATGATGCTGACTTGAAATCTATGTCTTTTAAGGGCTAAAGCTTGCTCACGAAAAAATATCCCTCTCACAAAGTTATCTTTATTCGGATACCAAGATGGTAGAATTAGAACTTTTCTCATGTTAATGAGTATTCAGCTTTTTAATGTCTCTTATATATATAGAAATCAGACATAGTTTCTTTGCCTTTGTGAGGATTATTAATTACATTGATAAGAGAGAAGTTAGTGATTTGATTTTCAATATACTCAGAAAATTTTCTGTCAACTTGATGTATTGACTTGTGCTTTTTGTTAAAGTTCGTAGAATATATTAACACAAATTTTTTTGAATAATCAAATAAGTTATTTAAGTACTTATTTAAATTTTTTGTTTTTGTGATATGGAATATAACGTCAATTGATAGTGTAAGTTCAGCTTTTTGAAGATCCAGGTTAGATAATCTATCGTTGTACTTTATAAAGTTTTTTGTAGGATCTTTTTCGAATTTATCCCGGCATAAACTGATAGCTCGAGAAGAAATATCAAGCCCAATATAACTAGGTGTTTTATACAAACTGAGTTGATTTCCATCACCACATCCAAATTCAATTACGGTTTGAATATTATTTTTTTCTATAAATGAATTAATGACACCTGCTTTGTAGCGAGCAAGCTTGTCATAGGATCCAATGCCGGAGTTACCTCCATTAGAATATCTTTTTTCCCAATATATGACCTCATTGAATTTTAATCGGCGAATTTGATCAACTATATTGGATTTTAATCTGGAACTGGCCTCAAAAAAAATATTGTCAATGGTTGTTTTTTTTTTCATTTTAAAAATATTGTTTTATTTAGCTTAACGATCAATGAATCTTCTAATAAGACAAAAAATCATGATGAGTTGCTGGTGGATACTCTATGGCGGGAAATATTTGCCTTTTTCTGCCCACTAGTAAATATCATAATAAGGTTATTTTACTTTGGCCGCAGTCAATTTTCCTGGTGATTCCACGGGTATCTAATACTGCTTTTGAATATTGAATTACTTGAAGAAAATCGATGCAACTATGATCTGTTGCAATGATGACTAAATCTGCCTGAGCTAGGGCTTGTGAAGTCAACTCAATACTGTTTAGAGTTTTTTTATCCACTTGAATTTCTGGAATGTAAGGATCATGATAGGACAGGTTAACCTGATCTCTCTTTAAGGCTGCCATCACCTCGATCGCAGGCGACTCTCTCCAATCTGCCAAGTCCTTTTTGTAAGTAGCTCCTAGAACTAGAACTTGGGCTTTAGAAGGTGCTATTCCCAACTGATTTAGTACTCTAAACGCCTTGCTCCTTACGAAAGAGGGCATTTGGCGATTAATCTCACCTGCCAAAGCAATAAAGCGGGTATTAAAGTTGACTTCTTTTGCTTTCCACTCTAAATAATGTGGATCAATCGGAATACAGTGCCCACCTACTCCTGGGCCAGGGTAGAAGGGCATAATCCCAAAAGGTTTAGTATTAGCGGCATCTAGCACTTCCCATACATCTAAGTCAATGCGATCGCATAACAATGCCAACTCATTCACCAGGGCAATATTAACTGCACGAAAAGTATTTTCAAACACTTTTACCAATTCTGCAGCCTTTGCACTGCTAACCGGAACCACATGTTGAATCGTTTGTTGATAGAAACACAGCGCTACTTTCAAGGACTGGGTATCAGATGCACCCACAACTTTATTTGTATTCTGAGTGGTATAACGCTTATTACCAGGATCTACCCGTTCAGGAGAGTGAGCTAGGAAGAAATCTTTTCCCTGAATTAAGCCACTATTCTCTTCCAGAATAGGTCGCATAACCTCATCTGTTGTGCCTGGATACGTTGTAGACTCCAATGCAATTAATTGCCCAGGTTGTAACCGATGTGAAATCTCTGTGGTGACACTTTCGATATAACTTAAATCGGGAGTTAGATTTTTCGTTAATGGAGTAGGGACACAGATGACGATTACATTTGCATTCTGGATCTCATCAAAGTCAGTTGAAGCCCTTAGCTTACTAGCACTAACTGCAGCCCCAAGTTCAGCAGAACTGACATCATCAATATAGCTGTCCGATTGATTTACCTGGCCCGCTCTTGCTGGATTCTGTTCAATGCCAACAACATCGAATCCTGCTTTAGCTTTCTCTACAGCAAACGGGAGTCCAACATAACCTAAACCAATTACACATACTTTTGCAGTGTGATTGAGAATGCTATCTTGAAGTCGGGAGAAGTGGTTGAAGTTCTCAAAACTCTCCATTTCAGGTAAAGAAGTCTGGACCATCAGAAGATACCTAAAGAATTAACGATTTTGTTTCTATATTTGTGAATCCTGAGTAGAAATATTAGGCAGATATTTACTTAGTTAATATCTCTAAGACCTTGCCAGAGCAATCTGTTTAGATCATCTTTCAACTGATAGGATGGTTGCTTGTTACAGCATTTAAAACCTATTAATTACGGGTTTCTCACCCTAATGTACCCATCCCTAGTCTTTTTGTATCAAAGTCTCACGGTGCGCTATCTGGGCGCTTGCTATTCTAGTAGCGGCTGGGTTCTCGATACCAATACCTCTCGGTTTGGCATGACTCCATACTAAGAATTGACGATTCAGTAAATTGTTTGGACTCAAGTAACGGCGATCAGGCCTCAAAAAAAGATAAAAAATGGTTCCAACCACAATGAAGACAACTGGAGACGTCAAATGGATATTGAAAAGTAGGATTGACATCACTAGCTATACTGACGCTTGCGATCGCATCCAAGTATTGGCCGAAACCCAAACCTCTAGCTACATAATTGCCGCCAACGTCCACGTCGTCATGACAGGGGTCTGGCAATCCGAGTATCAAAAAATTATCAACGAAGCCACTTTGGTGACACCTGATGGCATGCCCTTAGTTTGGGTTATGCGGCAATTAGGAAGTGACAGCCAATCTAGAGTTTACGGGCCAGACTTAATGTTGGCTTGGTGTGAGCGAGCAGCTGAGAAAAACCTTCCCATATACCTATATGGAGGGACCGAAGATATGCTCAAAAAACTAACCGAGAATTTGAATCAAAAATTCCCCACCTTGGAAATAGCAGGTTTCTATTCGCCTCCCTTTCGGCCATTAACTCCAGAAGAGGAACAGCAAGATTGCGATCGCATCAACGCATCAGGTGCATCGGTTGTTTTTGTTGCCCTTGGTTGCCCCAAGCAAGAACAATGGATGGCTCGTCAACAGGGCAGAATAAACGCCGTGATGATTGGTGTAGGAGCTGCATTCAGTTTCCATAGTGGTGAAGTTAAGCAGTCTCCCCGATGGATGATGCAGCTCGGTCTAGAGTGGTTGTACCGATTTTGCGTTGAGCCGCGAAGACTTTGGCGTCGTTATCTAATCAACAACCCCATGTTTATACTTCTAGTGAGTCAACAGTTGCTTAAACACAAATTCCAACGCCAACAAAAACAAGCTTAGGTATTGCGTTGCTTGGCAACTCCTTGAGAAGAATTAAGGTTAAAGAGCATATTGAGTGATTGCATGGCCTTGCGGCGAACTTCAATATCTTGCTGAGCTCGAAGTTGAACCATGGGATCGTGCAGAATCTTGTTGACGATGCCTCGGGTCAAGGCTTCGATCACTTCTTGGTGTTTTTCGGCAAACTCTGTGCCCAGACGAGAAAGCGCTTTTTCTAATTCTTGCTCTCGAATGGATTCTACCTTCGTTCTTAAGCTACTGATGGTGGGTACTGTCTCTAGGGAACGCCACCAGACATCAAAACTAGCCACCTCTTCTTCTAAGAGAGATTCTGCTTCTATAGCCATTTGTCTTCGGCTCTCTTGGTTTTGAGCAACGACTGCTTTTAAATCATCTACATTGAACGCATGGACTTGCGTCAATTCATTTACATTGCTGTGAACGTTCCGGGGTACGGAAATATCGAAGATCATGCAGGATTGACGATCACAGACGATGGGCTCTAGGATGTCGCGATCTAACAAGGGTTCAGTTGCAGCCGTACTAGTAAAAATTAAATCAGAAACGGATAAGACTTCCTGCATGTCAGTTAAAGTATGCAGCTTCAGGTCAGCACTCTGAAATTGACTGGCCAGCTGCTCAGCTCCCTTCATCGACCGATTTAAGATCGTGATTTGATTGGCCCCTTTACTGAGCAGATGTTTGACCAATAAGCGAGACATTTTGCCTGCGCCGATAATGGCAACCCGATGGGCTGACAAATTTTCGGTCTTCATCTGGGCAAGTTCTACTGCCGCCGAACTGATTGATACTGCTCCTGTGCCGATACTGGTTTCTGTTCGGACTCGCTTACCAGCAGAAATCGCCTGTTTGAATAAGCGATTGAGAATAGGGCCAGCGCCGCTGTATTTTTGACTCATTTTGTGAGTTTGCTTCACTTGAGCCAAAATTTGTCCTTCTCCCAAAACTAAGCTATCTAGCCCGGCGGACACGCGCATCAAATGCATAACAGCATCTTGATGGAGAAGGATGAACAAATGCTGACGGAGTTCCAATAGAGGAATTTGACTCCACTCTGATAGGAACTGCGTCAGCTCACGAATACCGTCATCGGTTTCTTGCGCAACCACATAAACTTCCATGCGGTTACAGGTACTCAAAATGGCAACTTCTTCTAAATGAGGATAACTCCTTAATTGAGAGGTAGCCTTTTCTTTCACATCATCGGGAATGCTGAGTTTTTCTCGCACATCCACTGGCGCTGTTTTATGACTTAAACCGACAACCGCAATATTCATGTGTCCTCCTTCTCTGTTTATTTAGCCGTTTCGTTTGAGAGATTCAAACTTCAGAACATAGAGGCAATTGCCTAATGTAACTGGAGTGCCTTAGGACGTTTAGGCGTTTCAAACATATGGACGGTGTCAACAAATCGGGCGGTTTTAGACTGAGTAGAAATAACAAGGGATTGTGTTCTTGCACCCCCGCCAAAGAAGCGAACTCCTTTCATCAAGGTTCCTGGGGTAATGCCACAGGCGGCAAACAGAACGGTTTCACCACAGGCTAATTCCTCAGCTGTGTAGACCTTATCTGGGTCGTTAATACCCATGTCCTTGAGGCGAGCTAGGTTGCTTTCCTTGCTCTCACCAATCAAACCTGTTTTGACGATGTCGGGATCGTAAATAAGTTGGCCTTGGAAATGCCCACCCAGCGCGCGCATCGCAGCAGCTGAAATGACGCCTTCAGGTGCAGCACCGATACCCATCAATGCATGGATATTTGTACCAGAAAATGCACAGGAGAGAGCCGCAGAAACATCTCCATCCGTAATCAGAGCAACTCTTGCTCCTGCCTCGCGAATTTCCTTGATCAGGTCATTATGGCGTTCCCGCTTCATGACCACAACGACCAATTCCTCGATGTTGCGGTCCAGACATTTGGCCAAAATTTGTAGGTTTTCTGTTGCGGATTTATTGATATCCACTTTGCCTTTGGCCGCAGGGGGAGCAGCCAACTTCTTCATATAGAAATCAGGGGCTTCAAATAACCCACCTTTCTCGGAAATTGCGAGGACAGCCATGGAGCCGTTCTGACCGTAAGCGACCAAATTGGTCCCTTCGCAGGGGTCCACTGCAATATCGATCTCCATCAACTCATCGGGGTTGCATACTTCGGCGGCATCAGGCTGGGTACAAATGCCCAACTCTTCGCCAATAAATAGCATAGGGGCATCATCTCTTTCCCCTTCTCCAATAACGATGCGGCCTCGCATATGGATTTTGTTCATGCGATCGCGCATGGCTTCAACTGCAACATGGTCGGCAGTATCTTTCTCTCCTTTTCCCATCCATCGAGCTGAGGCAATGGCTGCTTGTTCAACCACCTCAATGATTTCTAGGCCGATAACGTTATCCACGCAAAGATTCCTCCTAAATGCCTGACTATGTCTCGCGTCTGTGTCTTAAAGTAACTGCTACTTTATTTGTTTTGTATCTTTAAGTACTAGTTTACAAGTCTATCAGACCGCTGTTACACGCTTATAGAGGTTTTCTAAAGGAATTTGCATTTAATTTTTCCTTACTCTGCTTTAAGGCGATTTAATAGTGCTTGGGTCAGCAGATTTTAACGAGGATGAGTTTGATGAAACTAGCTGTGAACAGTGTGTTGGGGCATGCTTTATGGGGTAATAGAGGCGGCAAAGTCTTGAACTAATTCTAAGGCCTGCGGATTAATTTCATGGGCCATCGGGAACTCTTGATATTGAACTGACACACCGGCTTGGCGCAGGACTTGGTCCGTTGTTTGTGCCGCTTTAAGGGGAACGACTGGATCGTTTTGACCATGAACTAAGAGTACGGGTGGGGTATTCGGATTCAATAAAGCTGCAATAGAAGGATGTAAATAGCCACTGAGGCAAATTAACCCAGCCAAGGGTAAGCGGGCACCGATATCTAGGGTCATGGCGCCGCCCTGGGAGAATCCAGCCAGAATCATCCGTTCTAAAGGGACCTGAGTCTCTATGGCTAAGGCTTGTAGCCAATCCAAGAGAAGTTGACGACTTTCAGGTAAGCCTGCTTGGGTATTGAGGTCGTACCACATAAAACCGCCAGGGGCATGAGGATGGGGTAGTGGGGCGTTGGGAAAACAAAATTGATAGGTTGGCAAATTGAGATAGGGCGCAAGTGATGCGAGATCTTCAGCGTTAGATCCCCATCCATGTAAACCCACGAAAAGACCAGCGGGCGGTTGGCCTGTGGTAGGTGTTAGAGTGATTACCGAGAGTGACACAGTTCGTGTTCTGAAAAGAAACACCCTTCATTGTTTCACATCGTTGTTAGACGCTGAGATCCATCCCATGTTAGGACGCAAACTGGCAGGACGCTATTCCGTTGTTAAACCCTTAGCTGAAGGTGGCTTTGGCGAGACGTTCTTAGCTGAAGATACCCATTTGCCCGACTCCCCTCAATGTGTGGTGAAGAAGCTTAAAACAGGTTCCCATGAGCCTGCTTTGCTGCATACCGTGCGCCGACTATTTGATTCGGAAGCAAAGGTGTTGCACCAGCTAGGGGATCATCCTCAAATTCCTCGTTTGCTGGCTCACTTTGAAGATGGAGAAGAATTCTACCTAGCGGAAGAATATGTAGAAGGAGAAAGTCTTGCAGACGAGCTGGTTCCAGGCCAACAGTCAGATGAAGAAACGGCGATTGCACTGCTCCATGACATCCTGGAGGTGTTGTCCTTTGTACATGAGCAGCAAGTCATTCATCGGGATATTAAGCCCTCTAATTTAATTCGGCGTCAGAGCGATCGCAAGCTTGTATTGATTGATTTTGGGGCGGTGAAACAGGTCACCACTCAGATTGCGGAATCTGCAACCCAAATGCCCCGCACTGTCCTGATTGGTACGTCGGGATATATGCCTAGTGAACAATTCCGGGGACAACCCCGCCTATGTAGTGATGTCTATGCGGTGGGAATCATTGCCCTGCAAGCATTGACTGGTTTACGTCCTTCTTTTGGCGAGCTGCCAGAAGATGAAAATACGGGAGAAATTGCCTGGCGCGATCGCGTTTCCGTATCGCCAGCCTTTGCAACCTTATTAGAAAAGATGGTGCTTTACGATTACCGGCAGCGGTATCGGTCTGCGAATGATGCCTTATTGGCGGTTCAAAGTTTAATGGCAGCTCGAGCGGCAGAAGCAGCACCGCCCCCTCCCCTGGATAATTTGCCTGAAACCGTTGTCAATCCTCGTAATGGTGCTGAACGTCCTGTTCAACCCTTACCTGCTGTTGAAAATACCGTTCGGCAATTAGAAACGACGGCCCAAACAGACAATACCGTTCAGCAATTAGAAACAACGGCTCAGCAATCCACCAATATTCCCAATGCAGTTACCTCTAATGGTGCGCCGCAAATAGGAGATACCTCTCAACAGGCTGATCCCAACCCCACGACGCCACAGGTGCCTGTGACAAATCCTGCCGATGCAATCGACGCAATGCCCCCAGAAACTGTTGCGGTCTCTCCTAGATCGCAACAGACCGCTTGGTTGAGCCGAACTAAAGTATTGACTGGGGGATTCGTTGCGCTGCTAATGGGGGGGACGGCGTTGGCTTTCACCTCACCCCATATCCAAGCCGTTTGCACTGTCTTAAATAACTGCTCTCAGGACATTCAATTTCAAGCAACCTTCGACGAAGCTGTTGATGATGCCAAAGCTGCTGAAACTCGCAATCAGCAGGCAAAAACGGTTGCTGATCTCCAATCGGCCCAGAAAGAAATGGATGAAGCTATTGCGGAGTTAAACAAGATTCCTAAAAACGTCAAGGTATACGATGAGGCGAAAAAGGCTTTAGCTGAGTACCAATCTGAGAGCAAAGCCATAACGACTCGGATTGAGACAGAAAATAAAGCAGACGAAACCTTCAAGAAGGCAACGACCATTGCCCAAGCGGTGCAAAAGAAGGCGAAAAGTGAAGACTCTGTTTCTACCCTCGATCAACACAAAGTAGAATGGGAAAAGGCCATCAAACTGCTCAAGGATGTTCCCAAAGACACCCTGGTTGCATCACGGGTTGAAGCGAAGCAAAAAGACTTTGACAAGCAACTTAAAGCTCTGAAGGAACAGCGGCAAAAGAAAATTGCGGCTGCTGCAGAGGCTCAGCGAAAATTAGAAGCCGCTCAAGCCGCATCAGTGCCGGCTCGACCTTCCCCGGCTTATGTGCCACCCCAACGATCGACTTATGTACCCCCTCGCCCAGCCCCGGCCCCTGCGGTAAGGCCAGCCCCTAGGCCAGCTCCACGCCCAGCTCCTGCCCCCGCCCCACGACGGCAAGAACCCCTTTGGGGACCTGGCTCAGGTCAGCAAAAAAATAATGAACCACTATGGTAATTTAGGTTGCCAACAATTGGCAGGGGGATATAAAAGAGGTAATCTTAACTCACTGCGCAGAATACAAGATTCTGACACAGTGAGTTTGGGAGCAGCAGGTCTGGGATAAACTTTTAGGCTTATCCCAGAACCTTCCGGTTCTAGAATGCCCATCGAAAGCTATGTAACGACAAAACGATTAAAAGGTCTCATCAACAACAGGGACTTAGTTCCGGTAGGAAGTTGATGATCTGTTGGGAATCTCCCATTACACATCATTCCTAAGGTGTGATGCCAAAATCATATTCAATATTTTACTAGGACGCATCGCTTGGCGGGTTGTCTCCGAATCCGGCAAGTAATACCCACCAATCTCTGTTGGATGACCTTGGAAGGCATTAAGCTCAGCTACAATAGCCCCTTCGTTGTTGCTTAGTTGTTGGAATAAGTCCGTAAACAGAGTTTTGAAGGCAACATTTTGATCTTGTTCGGCCAAGGCTTGGGCCCAATAGAGGGCTAAATAGAAATGGCTACCCCGGTTGTCTAATTCATGAACAGAACGGGAAGGAGATTTAGTCTGTTCTAAATATTGGCTATTCGCCTGGTTGAGGGCGTTAGCTAGGGCTAGAGCATTTTGGTTGCTGGTTTTATTTCCCACATCTTCCAGGGTTGCAGCCAAGGCCAGAAATTCTCCTAAAGAATCCCACCGTAAATGTCCTTCCGCCAGAAATTGTTGAACATGCTTGGGGGCAGAGCCACCCGCGCCGGTTTCAAATAAGCCTCCTCCTGCTAGCAAAGGCACAATGGATAACATTTTGGCACTTGTACCTAGCTCTAGAATTGGAAATAGATCCGTTAGATAGTCTCTTAAGACGTTCCCGGTAGCCGATATGACGTCTTTGCCGACTTTAATCTGTTCACAGGTAAAGCGCATGGCATCGACGGGAGACAAAATGCGAATATCTAAATCCGTAATGTCATGTTGAGGTAGGTATTTCTGCACCTTCTGGATAAGGTTAGCGTCATGGGCACGATCTGCATCTAACCAAAAAACGGTCGGAGAACCTGTGGCTCTGGCTCGATTGACTGCTAGTTTGACCCAGTCTTGGATCGGAATATCTTTGGTTTGGCACATGCGCCAAATGTCCCCTTTCTGGACCGAGTGCTCCATTAAAATTTGACCTGTTTGATCCATCACATGGACAGTCCCGTTGGCAGGAATTTCAAAGGTCTTATCATGGGAGCCGTATTCTTCGGCCTTCTGAGCCATTAGCCCTACATTGGCGACATTTCCCATCGTCTGGACATCAAAAGCGCCATGCTCTTGGCAGAATTTGATGCACTCCTGATACATGGTTGCGTAACTGCGATCTGGAATCATCGCTTTCGTATCATGGAGCTGGCCATCAGGTCCCCACATTTTGCCGGAGTTCCGAATGGCAGCTGCCATAGACGCATCAATGATGATATCGCTGGGGACATGGAAATTCGATATGCCCTTCTCAGCATTGACCATTGCCAGTGGGGGGCGGGTTTGGTGGGCCAATTCAAAAGCGGTTGTGATGGCTGATCGCTCTGCATCAGGCAAGGTTTGAATCTTGGCAAAAAGATCGCCTAATCCATTGTTTGGATTGACCCCAAGGGTATGAAACGTATCGGCATTTTCAGTAAACACATCCTTGTAGTAAGCGGTTATGGCATGGCCAAACAAGATTGGGTCGGAGACTTTCATCATGGTTGCCTTGACATGTAAAGACAAGAGAATGTCTTCAGTCTTGGCGGCAGTGATCTCCTGCTCATAAAAGGCTTTTAACGCGTGTATCCGCATCACTGCCGCGTCAATGACTTCACCTGCAAGAACAGGGATATTCTCTTTCAAAACTTCCAGAGAATGGTCCTCTTTAACTAACTGAATTTTGACGTTTCCTGTTTGGCTAATCACAACGGATTGTTCGGTGCCATAAAAGTCACCTTCATCCATATGAGCCACATGGGATTTTGAGCTGGATGTCCAAGGACCCACAGAATGAGGATTCTTCTGGGCATATTGTTTGACGGCTGCAGCGACTCGCCGATCTGAATTCCCTTCCCTTAAAACTGGATTAACAGCACTGCCAAGGACTTTGGCATAGCGGTTTTTGACAGCGATTTCCTGCTCAGTTTGAGGATTGGCTGGGTAGTCAGGAATGTTATACCCTTTGCCTTGTAACTCCTGAATGGCAGCCGTTAGTTGGGGGATAGAGGCACTGATGTTGGGAAGCTTAATGATGATAGCTTCAGGGGTCTTTGCCAAATCTCCTAAGTAAGAAAGGGCATCGGGTCGTTTCTGGTTAGTAGTTAGCTTCTCGGGAAAATTAGCAATAATTCGTCCCGCTAGTGAGATATCCCTTGTTTCGATCTCAATATTGGCTGCTTGGGTAAAAACTTTGACAATGGGTAGGAAAGAATAGGTGGCTAAGGCGGGTGCTTCATCCGTGTGGGTGTAGATGATTTTTGTGGCTTTTTTTGGGGACATGTATCTTCTCTAAAAGTTGCAGCACCTTGACCAGCTGTATGGGTAACCTAGTAGTAAGGTGACCAAGCGTTTCCTGATGGAGTATATCAGTGTATCCACCTCAAAGAAGTATTTTGTAGTGGTGTTGCGAGAGCAGAAATGGGGCGATTTGCCCGTGCAGGTGTGAACAAGATTCGGATGATGAACGATCGCGGCTAAAGTCCTAAATTGAGGGGGATAAGTAAATGGGATATCCGGTTGTGTTGATTCGAGAGGGTGAGCTGGGAGCACGGGTGACGAATGCGTTGCAAATGGCCATTTCTGCGACAGGCGTCGACATTGATTGGCAGATTGTCGATACGGAGAGTGAGGGTCAGCAAGGCAGATGGCCTAGCCATATTTTTGATGTTATCCGAAGGGCAAAAACTGCTGTCATTGGACCGTTGATGAGGCCAGATAGTTATCGCCAGATGGAAGCGGATATCCGAGAAAACCTGGACCTTTATGTCAACTTACGGCCCGCAAAAACGATGGTGGGTATTCCCAGCAGCTATCAAAATGTTGATTTAATGATAGTGCGGGAAATGACAGAGGGAATCTATGCTGGCATTGAATTTGAACGAACCTCAGTAGAAGCTGCAGATGCTCGTTCTTTTCTGTCGAAACTGTCTGGCAAACGGATACGAGAAGATGCTGCGGTGGGAATTAAACCGATTTCTGTTAAAGGCTGTGGTCAAATTATTGAATTTGCCTTTAATTATGCGCGAAAGAATGGACGGCATAAAGTGATCGCTGTTCATCAAGCTCATGTGATGGCCCATACGGACGGTCTTTTTCTTGAAATTGCCCGCGATATTGCCCAAGAGTTCCCAGAAATAGAGTTTGAAGATCGAGCCATAGAGGTGATCTGTCGGGAATTAATGCAGAGACCTGACACATTTGATGTGTTAGTGATGCCAAATTTATACGGTGATTTGCTCGCTCATCTCTGTGCTGGCATGGTGGGTGGGCTGAATGTACCGAATGCACATATTGGAGATAAATATGCAGTGTTTGGTACCCAATCAACGGGATTCAGTGAAGTTTGCAACAATCCGACATCGCTGATCCTAGCGGGTGCGTTAATGTTGCAACATTTAGGAGAACAGGATGCGGCTCGGCGGCTACAGGCAGCAGTGGAGACTGTGGTTGGAGATCAAGGCGATACGGCTGCTGACTTGACTCCAGTTGGTTTTGAAGTGGTTGATTCCCAGGCGATGGCCCAAGCCATTACTCAAGCCATTGCTGCTTGAGACCCTAAGCTCCCATCCCTGAGTAATGTTTGATTCCTCGACGCCATAGCCAGCGATTAATTACTAGGCCCAAAATACACCAGGCCAGCATGACCATAAAGCCTCTAGCAACAGGAGTTGGAAGTCCGATTAAGAGGCTGACAGGGAAATAGATAAGATAAGGAAAAGGGGTCCATACCACAACTGCCTGAACCGATTCTGGGAAAAGATCGAGGGGGGCAATCATTCCCGATAGAAATAAATAAAACAAAAACCACAGTTGTTCAATCGCAGTGGCTCGTTCGACCCAAAATGCAAATATGGCAAAGGTGTATTGAATAATGAAGCGCAAAATAAAGGCCAAGACAGTGGCCAAGCATCCCCCAATTAAACCAAGGGGGCTAGGCCACCAAAAGGCTTGAGGATACAGAGCAAAAAATAGGATGACTAATCCTGCCGAAAAGGGAAACCGGGCCAGTCGTTCAGCCACATGGCCCGCGACATGGTGCCATACGGGATCGATGGGTTGTAGCAGGCGAGGGGAGAGTTTGCCTTCGACGACTTCTCGCTCGAAGTCCCAAATCACCCAGACGATCGTGAATTGTCGAACGATGAAGACAGAGATGAAGTAGCGGGCAAAGTCTAGGGCTGTGAGTGAGAATTGCCCCTCTGTGGCTGCTTGAGACCAGACTCCCATCATGATAAGGGGGAGTGAATTGGCTAATACCCATAGCAGCAACTCTGCTCGGTATTCCAACATATAAGCGTAATAGACGGTCAAGAAAGTCGTGATTTTCCGGAGAACAGCACTCATGTGACTTTGCCCGATTGAAAGACTCGCCGAATAATTTCTTCAATGGGTGGGTCTGTGATAGTTAAGTCGAGTACCTGAAGATTGGCCAATATTTTCGAGACGGTGTGGGTAAGGGTTTCCCGAAGGACTAGTAGGCGAATTTCTCGTCCAGCGATCTCTTCGACTTCACCATATTGCCCTAAGGTGATTGGATCGGGCGTTTGCATGAGTTCTAATTTGACTTCCCGATAGGGAGCAAAGCGGTTCATTAACTGATTGAGGACGCCATCATAAATGAGTTGACCTTGATGAATTAAGAGAACGCGATCGCACAGGGCCGTAATATCTGCCATATAGTGGCTGGTCAGCAAAATCGTAGCACCGTAGCGTTGGTTGTATTCCCGCAGAAACTCACGAACGCTGACTTGAGCATTGACATCTAGACCTAGGGTGGGCTCATCAAGAAAGAGAACCTGGGGGCGATGTAAGAGGGCAGCCAGTAGCTCTGCTTTCATCCGCTCCCCCAGGGAAAGTTTGCGCACGGGTTGAGTGAGCTTCCCCCCTAAAGACAGCATCTCCGAGAGTTCATCCACCCGATACTGAAACTCATGGGGGCTGATTTTATAAACTGCTGCGTTGATCCGCAAAGAATCTAAAGCCGGCAAGTCCCACAGTAGTTGCTGCTTTTGCCCCATGACTAAGGTGATCTTTTCTAGGAAGGCAGAGCTGCGTCGGAACGGAATTTGGCCTGCGACTTGTACCTGCCCCCCCGAAGGATGAATCAAACCGGTCAACATTTTTAAGGTTGTGGTTTTGCCTGCACCATTCGGACCTAAAAAGCCAACAACCTCTCCGGGTTCAATCTTAAAGGTGACGGACTGCACCGCTTTGACGAGGCGATGTTGTCGCTGAAAAAAGTGAGATAGAGTGCCTTTGAATCCGGGTTGCTTAATGGCAACTGGATAAACTTTATCAAGATGGTCGCAAGTGATGATGGTCATACCCTTACTGTAGACAAGAAATGCCTGAGTGGCTAAGTAGGGAAAGACTTCTGTTTCGATGCAGGGTCAGCAAGAATTTGTAATATGGTTTGCTGTACCAGGGGATTATTCAACATTTGAATATGGTTGACAGGTAGGATTACGGAGCGACTGCAATCGTCCAGCTGCATTTCCTTTATGGTGAGAATGCCATCATTCACTTCGTTGCCAAAAAAGCTCCAAGTCCCTCGGGGGCCATTCGTCCCCGCAATAATAATATGAGGAATGGCTAAATTAGGGAGTTGCTGGTAAAAGCTGGGGTCCGCTAAATTCTGCAAACATTCTCCTGCTAATGGCGATAAGAGACTCAATCGCTGGGCCAACTGAGCGATACGGGGAGACTGATTGGGCGGTCCCAACAAAATAACTGGGTGGGGTTTGAATGAAGAATGAGGTGCAATGGCAGACCGCACTAACACTGCCCCCATGGAATGGGCAATGATGCCATAGCGGTCTGGTTCTAGCTCTTCTAAACGTTGCTGCAAACGCTCAATAATTTGAGTATAAGATTCGATTTGGGATGAATAGCCAAACAACTCGGTGCGATATCCCGCTTGTTGTAAGTATTGAGATAACCCAAATACAGACAGGGGAGAGCGTCCCAGGCCATGAATTAGCAGTACTTTCATTACTAAATAACGTTCACTGGGAATCGCCCCTATCCATAGGCTTAAAACTTAGCCTAAATCACAGATTTATTCATGAACAAGGGGGACAGGATAGCCATGCTCTTCGATAATCTTATCCCGCTCGGCAGCTTTCAAATCTTCTGCCATCATTTCCTGGACTAATTCTGCAAAGCTAACTTTGGGGACCCATTGGAGTTTCTCCTTCGCTTTCTCAGGACTACCCAGTAAGGTTTCTACTTCTGTGGGGCGATAATAACGCGGATCTACCGCAACAATACAATTCCCTTCTTGGTCATAGCCTTTTTCATCGATGCCTTCCCCTTCCCAGCGAATTTCAATGCCGACTTCTTTGCAGGCAATCGAGACAAAATGGCGGACGCTGTATTGTTGACCGGTGGCAATGACAAAATCTTCGGGTTGGTCTTGCTGGAGCATTAACCATTGCATCTCTACATAGTCCCTGGCATGACCCCAATCTCTTAAGGAGTCCATATTTCCTAAGTACAGACATTTTTGTTTGCCCAGGTAAATCCGTGCGATCGCACGTGTGATCTTCCGGGTTACAAAGGTTTCACCCCGGAGTGGAGATTCATGGTTAAACAAAATTCCATTACAGGCATACATGCCATAGGCTTCGCGATAATTAACCGTAATCCAATAGGCATAGAGTTTGGCAACGGCATAAGGAGAGCGGGGGTAAAAGGGGGTTGTTTCTGTTTGAGGCACCTCTTGTACCAAGCCATATAGCTCAGATGTGGAGGCTTGATAAAATTTGGTTTTTTTCTCCAACCCTAGGATGCGAATGGCTTCCAAAAATCTCAAGGTACCAAGACCATCGACATTGGCGGTATACTCAGGAGTCTCAAATGAGACCGCCACATGGCTTTGGGCAGCTAAGTTATAAATCTCGTCTGGTTGGACTTGTTGCACAATTCGAATGAGATTGGTCGAATCAGTTAAGTCGCCGTAGTGCAGGAAAAAGCGTCGCTCTTTCTCGTGGGGGTCTTGATATAAGTGATCAATTCGATCGGTATTGAAGAGAGAAGCGCGTCTTTTAATCCCATGAACGTGATAGCCTTTGGCCAATAATAGCTCTGCCAAATAAGCTCCATCTTGACCCGTAATACCGGTAATGAGGGCGACTTTTGCCATGAAATTTGTCCTATGTGTGATTCAACTGTGCTGCTAATACAAGTGAATGGTTTTGATCCTATTGCCAAATGGTTCAGGGATTGAGTGTATGCGGTCAATAGGTATTCTGGAGAACAGTGTTTTTGTAATAATGCTGCAAAATTTGTTGGTAGGTATTCCCTCGCTGGGCAAGGGCCAAAGCGCCCCACTGGCTCATCCCTAACCCATGACCATGGCCGCGTCCGCTAATGGTGAAGCCGGGGGGCTTACTGGGCAAAGTTTGAGCTTGACTCGCCACTAGATCAGATTGGGGGACAACCTGAAATAAGGTACTTTTCAATTTCAGGGTTCGGCGAAATTCACGCCCTTTCATCAATTTTGTCCCCTGTTCTCCAACAATTTTGATGTGTTTGACACGGCCATGGGCCGTAGCTCCTTGAGGGGTCATAGAAAGAATATTACCCAGTCCGGAGAGTTTTTGCTGCAGCTGTGCTTGAGAAAAGTTCACAGACCATTGAAAGTTAGGCGCTTCTTGGTCAAAATCAGGAACGCCTCTCAAATAGGGGATAACGCCGCTGAATACTTGCTCGGAGTTTTCTGTATGGCCACCAGAATTTGCATGGAACAAGGCTTCAACAATATTGCCTTGATAGGTCAACACTTGCCCCGCCGTGGTTCGAACCGCTGATCGAGTGCTTTCTGCTTCACCATCGATACCGCCATAAACCTGATCTTTGGTGGTATTGACCAAGTCGTAGAGGGGGTTTTTTTGTTTGCCTTTTCGATATAGGGCAAAGGAACGGGCCGCTACGGATTGAGCCTTTAATGCTTCTTGGGGCCACGTTCTAGGCATTTCTTTGCCAATGACCCCTGCTAGATAGTCTTCCAAATCCACTTCATTAATCACTGATATGCCTTGGGCGGTCGTGATTAATCGAACTTGACCTCGATACCATCGATCTTTGATGTAAACAAAACCATCTTCGGAGGGTTCGATGGAAAGTTGCCATCCTTTTTTGCCAAAGAAGGTGACGGCTCCAGGCGTTGATTTAGCGAAGAAACCTTCTAAGGCCGGTAACGCTCCTACCGTTGTCCCTTGGCCATTGACGATGTTGGCGGAGGTGGAACTCCCAATAACTACATCTTCTTGTCCCTGTAATAGGGCGACACGTAACTCTAATGCGATCGCAGGACTCGCAACTAGAGACAACAGCAGGGATAAGCATCCCACAGGAAATGACAGATAGCGATGAAGTTTGAACTGTGATGCCGAAAGCATAGGCCAATGATGAACTGAGGAATTGAGCAATGTAACCAGGAATGGCACTGACAACGGAGTGTTTAATCCCCCTTTGCCCTCAAAGAAGTTTGACATCATACGAGTCTTAACCTGCATGATTTTATGACAGGCTGACGGGTAGGTAAAGTCAAAATATTTAGCTGCAAGGAGGAAAATACCTTCATTCATGACTGCCTACAGCAGGGAAAGTTGCCCTTTTGGTCACTATTCTCAAATTTTCGTTCAAATTATAGTTGCTAATGGATGACACCTAAAGTCTTTGGTCTTGGGCGTTGAGCAATCATAAAGGTTTAGCTTTTTCCCAACAACGTGAATAATGCCTCTCCTTTGCAGCTTTTTCAAGGTATGAACCCGTTAGAGAGAGGGTGAGTGGCCCAACCGCATTTGGGTTAACGGATGCCATGGGTGGCATGGAAATCACTTTGCACCTTTTTAGTGAGTCGTTGGGATATTTGTCGAACAATCTGTTGTAGCAACTTATCACCTGCCCCTTGAATCATTTTGCGAGGGAGACGGAGAATAAATTGAGGAAACACAATAGCAACGTCTAAAGCCAAGTCCCATTCCACAGAGGTTTGGGGGGTGGATGAATTGGCTTTAGCATCAGAGGTCTCGTTTAGATACATTGCAGCTTGAAAATCGACTTGATAGCAGTGATCAAACTTGTTCTGGACAGGGATAGTTGTAATCCGGTAAACCCCTTCCTCTTGAGGAAGGAGCTCTAAGCCAATTTGGGGCTCCACTTCAAACCCAAAGGAGCCATACCGCCCCAAGGAAAGAATATACCCATTACTGCCGACGGGCTCTACCTTCATGGGATGGGCACATCGACAGAACCAGCCTTGATGAGCATCCAAATAGGCCATTACCGTTGCTTTGTCAGCTTTAAGGTCCATTTGGCCTTTGAACTGATTCTTGAAATGGAGGGCTTGCGACAATCCAGTTTCAAGTTCGGGATTAGTGACAGAGACAAATTGTACAAATCTTGATGAAGATTCTGACTGACTTAAACATCCCGCTTCAGGACATGGAACAAGCTGCTTCTCGATATCTTGCTGCGTATTGGATGATTGCATCTGTCTACCTATGACTCCGTCTTCAAAACCCTCATTCTTTAGGATCGACCAATTCCATTTAAATTTCGACAGTCGTCGAAAAATTATTTTTTGGAATTTTAGTGTAGTTTCTGAAGAAGAAACATTCGAACCGGCGAGAGAGTCTAAATGCTTACTGGTTATCTTTTATTCTAAGAATCATTAAAGAATATGGTTCATACTCTAATCAGTGAGTTTGATCACCTTTCAACCCCAGGTTTCCAAAAAGTTGCAGGTATTTCTATCCCTGACGGGTATGACCTCAACTTGGCATAGGTAGATATGGGTAATATCGTATATAGTTTGTGTCCATCAATTAATCGTTTATTTTGCTTCTGAGCTGAGAAAAATCATGAATATCCGCCTGATTCGGTCCCAAGTCTCGACTTTAGCAATGCTGAGTGCTCTTACCTGCTTCGCATCACTTCCTGCAATGGCTCAGTCCTCGCCAACCAACGATCCCTTACAGGATTTTCAGCTAGAGGATTCAAATAGTGCCGAGGAGATATTCACTGATCGCGGCGGACCCGGATCCTTATTGAATCTATTGAATCGCTTACAGCAGGTGAATAGTCGTTCTGGTAGCGAGTTTGCCGAGGATCAATCTGCTAGTTTTGACTCAGCCGTTGATGCCTTTCGCAAAAAACAGCAGGAACAGTTAGGTTCACCTACCCAGTCTGCTCCTGAGACCAGTGGTACCGACATCGACATACCTTAAGGACTATTTCGAACCGAAATCTTTGTTCTATTTGCTGGGTATCTTGGGTAAATAGCTTTCTTTTTTGTCCTTTATTCCCCTTTCTCGCTTTTGGCTTACCTATCCTCTTTTTTGATGCTGGGCCCAGGTGTGCTGGCTGTTACGCCTGCAGCCCAAGTTGCGGTTAATCAACCGATTGTCCAGGTCGCTAGTGCCAGTATTAATCAGGGCAATCAGATTCAACTCAATGGTCGTACCTATCCAGTTGCTTGGACCCAATGGCAAGATTCGGCCCAATCCTCTCCATCCATAGGGATTAGCGATAGTGGTTTAAATCGCCGGTTTGGAGTGGACTTAACCAGCTCGAATGATTTTCGGCAGCAGCCTGTGCAATGGTTTACCCCTAAGCCCATTGCCTTAACGACTCGGTTTAGTGAAAACGGGACTTCTCGATATCTCGATGTTTCAGCTTTGGCCCGATCGGTTAACTGGCAGATTCAACCCCAGGGTAATGTCCTCAAAATTAAGTCTCCTCCCGCAAAGATTGGCAAGATAAGGGCGGGTCGACAGCAATGGGGACATCGTTTGGTAATTGACCTCGATCAGCCTACCCCCTGGCAAATGGAGCGGTTGACCAATAGTCGAAGCGGGAAAAAAGATCGCGAATTTGTCTTGGCCATTGATGCTACAGCTGCAGCCGGATTGGGTAAAGCTTGGAAATTTCCTGCGAAATCCGCGTTAAAGTCTTTGAAAATCACCCGAAAGCAGGGAAGAACGCTCTTAAGTGGTGTTATTAAAGGGACGATGCGTCCTCGGGTGTGGATGCTGACTAATCCCAATCGATTGGTCATTGATATTAAAGGTGGCGTTCCTGAACAACGCAGTATCCTATGGGCCCCGGGTATTCTTCGGCAAGAGCGAGTCATTGCCTTAGGCAACAAACAATATCCCGTCACTTGGTTAGCCTTAAATCCGCAGACACCAGGGTTGAAGCTTCAGCCCATTTGGGGGAATCGGAATGCTCTATTGGGGATTCATCCTCTCTTGTCGATGGCTAAAGGAACCCAGGTTGCAGCAGCCATTAACGCAGGGTTTTTTAATCGTAAAAATAAGACCCCCTTGGGAGCCATTCGTCAAAATGGTCAGTGGATTTCGAGCCCCATTTTAAATCGAGGTGTGGTGGCTTGGAATCCGCAGGGGCAGTTCCAAATGGGACGCATTAACCTACAGCAAGTCCTGAGTACGTCTTCTGGTAAGCGATTATCGATTGTGTCTCTTGACAGTGGCTATCCCCAAAAAGGAATTGCTCGATATACGCCGACTTGGGGCCCCACTTATACGCCTATTCTCAAAACTGAAAAAATTATTACTGTTGTTAATAATCAGGTCGTTTCGGAAAAAGTCAGTACGAGCGCCAAATCTTTTGCGATTCCTAAAAACGGCTATTTGCTAGTACAGAGGTCCTTTGAGGTCGGTGGAGCCTTGGCTTCTGGAACTCAGCTTCAGATCCAAACTGCCACTACACCTGCGAGCTTTAATGCCTTTCCCAATATTGTGGGTGCTGGACCTTTGTTGGTGAGTAATAGTCAAGTGGTGTTGAATGCCAAGGCTGAAAAATTCCGCCCTCCTTTTGATACTCAATCTGCGCCTCGGAGTGGGATTGGGCAAACGGCAGATGGCACGATTTTGTTGGCAGCGGTTCATAACCGAGTCGGTGGTCCTGGCCCAACCTTGAAGGAATGGGCCTTGATCATGCAGCGGCTGGGATCTGTCAATGCTTTAAATCTAGATGGAGGAAGTTCGACCAGTTTGTATCTAGGGGGTCAACTTCTGGATCGCCACCCAGTGACGGCAGCTCGGGTTCAAAATGGTATTGGGGTGTTTTGGCAGCCTAATGCAAAGTAATTTGCTGAACCTAGGTTCTTGAGTTAGATTGTTCAAGGTTGACAATCTGTCAACGAGTTTGTTCTTAATCTAGAGTGCATTAAGAATAAAACCTGTAAGCGAATGTTTTTGACACTTCTCTTTTTTGAGCTGATTGTGAATAACTGTTTGTTTATATAAATTGACCTTTGTTCGTGACAAAGATCACCTAAAAAAAATCCTCTGGTTGCTTAAATCATAATGTTATGCATTGAATGCCCAAGTGCATTCGATCAATTTAGTTCTAGACGATTGGGGATTTTGGCATGGCCCTGTCCTGATTAAGCAATTGTCTACTCATGTCAATTAAAAAACCCTATTGAGGTAAGTAGGAACCGTGGTCCAAACTCAACCATCCAACCTTTTAGCAGCACCTGTGCCTGCTCACCAAGGTGTTGCTGCAACTGAGCTGCGTCCTTGGGGATCTTTTACCATTTTGGAAGAAGGCCAAGGCTATAAGATCAAGCGAATTGAGGTTAAGCCTGGGCACCGTTTGAGTTTGCAGATGCATCATCACCGAAGTGAGCATTGGATTGTCATTGCCGGTATCGCTAAAGTTGTGCGAGGCGAGGAAGATTTGATGCTGAGCGCCAATGAGTCTACTTATGTGCCTCGGTTTACCCAACACCGGCTGGAGAACCCTGGCATGGTGCCTTTGGTTTTGATTGAGGTTCAAAACGGCGAGTATTTAGGCGAAGATGATATTGTGCGCTTTGATGATGATTACGCACGATAGTCATTAGCGATGGGAATACACAGCTCAACATGATTCAACTCAGCCCTACTGCCATTGGTGAATTAAAACGCCTTCAAAAGAAGCATTTACCTACTGGCCAGCTCCGTATTGTTGTTGATGCCAGTGGCTGTAAAGGGTTGGCCTATCAAATGCAGTTTGCTGAATCACCCCAACTAGACGATCAAGTGTTTGATTGTGAGGATATTCAGGTGGTTGTTGAAAAGGCAAGCATGAAATACCTCTCCGGTTTAACCCTGGACTATACCGAGGATTTGATGGGTGGAGGGTTTCGCTTTTACAACCCCAATGCGGTTGAAACCTGTAGCTGCGGACATTCCTTTGCCATTGCCAGCCCTTAGAAAAATACAGCTGAATATTGTGTCTTTCCCTCGCAACGAGAGTGTTGCGAGGGAAAGTTTTAGGTTTATTCAGGGGTTGCTGGTGCTGGATTGGGGGAGGGGTTGGGACTCGTGCTAGGAGGCTGTGAATTTGGATTGGGAGGCGCTTCTGCCGTTTCTTTGGCCGCAGCTTTAATTTGGTCTTTGTATTGGCCAGGGGCTAACTTCTCGGCTGAGTTAAAGAGAATGCCTGCTTCTTTGGTTTTTCCTTGTTCTCTAGAGAGAATGGCTTTGGCAAAAACTGGGCGAAAATCGTTAGGGTCTTTGGCAATAAGTTTGTCGTAGACTCCAACGGCCTGATCGAACTGCTTTTGCGTGGCATAGACTTGCCCGAGCAAAAGCTGGACAGCACTTTCATTAATGCTGTTGGGCTTTACTTGATTCGCTTGTGGAGCGTTTTTAAGGGTGGTCTGCAGGAGTTCTGTGGCGGCTGAGGGGCGTTGTTGTTCTACCAATAGGCTCACAAAACCTTGGAGGGCATCCATATTGCCGGGTTCGGTGACTAAGATACTGCGATAGGTTTGAGCTGCACTTTCCCTTTTACCTGTTTTCTGCAGGGTTTGGGCGAGAAGAACTTGATATTGAGTTTGTTCTGGATTCAACTCAATTAGTTTTTCTAAGGGGTCAAGCAGATCTTTTTCGGTTTTTAGGCCGATTTTAATCATTTGACTCCGGGCTTCGGCTAAACCGCGCAGAGCATCTGGATTGTCTGGTTCTTTTTCTAAGATTTGTAAGTAGCCGTTTTCGAGGTCTTGCAGGTTCTTTTTCTCGATGTCTGAAACGACGGGTGGCGTTGGAGTTGTGCCTGGGGTCGGAACAGTGGGTGAGGGAGAAGGGCGGGAGCTAAGGATACTGTCGAAAATCGAGCCGAAAGAAAACCCGACTAAGGCGACGACGGCAACAACGACAAAAACCCAAATGAACCAACGGTTAGACTTTTTTTGCACGGGTAGTGGTTGAACTCTCTAGCTATTATTAGGGATAGTGCTCGTAATGCAGCTTATCTCAAAGTACGAAGTTTCGGAGCAGAAAGACGTACTCTAAAGATTTCTCGTAGATTTCTGAGCATGCGTTAGGAATTTTATGCAGCGATTTGCTGGACATAAAGGCTATGGGTGATCGGCATTTAGTTCTAGTGACCGGGCCAGCTCGTTCCGGTAAGAGTGAATGGGCTGAAAACCTGGCGAGTCAGTCTAATTTGTTGGTAATATATGTGGCTACGGCGGCTGACTATCCTGAAGATCAGGAATGGCAGGCTCGCATCCAAGCCCATCAGCAGCGCCGTCCTGCCGATTGGCAAACGATACATGCACCGATTGATTTGGCTGAGATCATTCAATCACAACCTGGGTCGGTGTGTTTACTGATTGACTCCTTAGGCACTTGGCTGACCAATGTTTTGGACCAGGATGCTGCACTGTGGGCAGATACTTTGCAGAAATTGTTGAAAGCTTTGGTGCAGGCTGAGGGCCAAGTTATTGTTGTCGGCGAGGAGACGGGTTGGAGTGTGGTGCCAGCGTATCCTTTGGGGAGACTATTTCGCGATCGCATGGGGGAATTGCTGCGCCAGATTGGGGCGATCTCAGATCAAGTCTACTTAGTGTCGGCAGGTTATGCCCTAAATCTTAAAGCTTTAGGGACTTATGTTGCTCCTATGGTGCCACCTGACCATCTCAAAAGAGATTGACCGTAAGGTGTTGAAGTGTTTTTAGATCTGTCTCGGGACCGATGTCGCTACCCTAAAATTTGAGTTAGAGTCACCCTATCAGTGTGAGACCCAAAGAGCGTTTAAGCATTATGGCTTCCCAACAACAAGTTAAAGATTATTTAGCCTCTTGGTTGCAGCTTGGTAAACCGATCCGGGTGGGTCTACAACAAGAACCCCACTCTATTTCACGAGTCGTTCTGGGTGAGCACTATAGTCCTGAGTTCGAATCTCTTTGGCGATATATCCAAAGCACTGAATCTGGAGAGTGCTGTTTGGATGGTGTTGTGCCCACGGTAGAAGATCTATTGACGGATCAATGGGAAATTACGGATTGTTCCCGCTGTCAGATGCCCGTGAGTTTGCCAGTTGCAGGCATCGCATCCCCAGAATGTCCTTGTCATGACTTATCGAACTGGCCTAATAATGAGCTGCCCCAGCCCCGGACGCCGGTTGATAGTGCCGGGCATCTACGATCCATTTATCATCGATTAACCCATACCTCTTCAGACTAGGGCTTTGGTCGATAGGATTCTGACAGCACTCCTTGGCAATATGGAATGTCAATAGGGGTTGTTTTCGGTAAATTCAGACTCTTCGAACTCGGTATATCGTCTACGGCGGGATAGTCGTTTGGACCAGAGCGGGGTTGCGATCGCACCTGCCAATACGCCCATCCCAGTGGCAAACCCCAATACAATCCCCACGGGGATGGGGACAGAGCGCCAGGCTAAAAAGTGGACGGAAACCGCTGTAGCATTTTGAACAGACAAAATTGCTGCAATAGCGATACCTAAACTAAAGAGCAGGGATAACAGCAGATGCATGGTGATGAGCTTTGATGGGACTAATGTGTTCAGGGGATGGGACAACCCAGACAGATTAAGAAATTGCGTTTTATGGACAGAGTTGAGAAAAATGGGGTTTCCATAGTACAAGTGCATTGTAGCCTGACACCTTTTCGTGGGGGTTGGGCAGAATTGGATTGCCCCCTTCCTATACCCCATTGATTTCGCCAGATCTGAAGGAACCTCACTCATGTCCAACCAATTAAACCTACTCTCATCCGGTAAAGTCATCGCGACCGCTTTGCATACCGAGATGGAGCAGTCCTACTTGGAATATGCCATGAGCGTCATTGTTGGGCGAGCGTTGCCCGACGTCCGGGATGGATTAAAACCTGTGCATCGGCGGATTCTCTATGCCATGCATGAGCTAGGATTGACGCCAGATCGCCCCTATCGTAAATGTGCCAGAGTCGTAGGCGATGTGCTGGGTAAATACCATCCCCACGGGGATCAGGCAGTTTATGATGCCTTGGTTCGGCTGGTTCAAGATTTTTCGAGTCGGTATCCCTTGCTGGCGGGGCATGGCAACTTTGGGTCCGTGGATAACGATCCACCTGCAGCCATGCGATATACGGAAACCCGCTTGTCTCCCATTGGCAATCAGTCCCTGTTGGAGGAAATTGGCGAATCCACCGTTGAATTTGCCGCCAACTTTGATAACTCCCAGCAAGAACCCACGGTCTTACCGGCTCAACTCCCCACCCTCCTCCTCAACGGCTGTTCTGGGATTGCCGTGGGAATGGCCACCAATATTCCCCCTCACAATTTGAGTGAGATTGTTGATGCTCTGGTGGCATTGATTGATTCCCCAGAAATGACCTTAGAAAAATTGATGACCTTGGTGCCTGGGCCAGACTTTCCCACTGGGGGAGAGATTGTTGGCAAACAGGGGATTATTGATGCCTACACCAATGGTCGAGGAAGCATCACCGTCCGGGCTGTGACCTCCATTGAGGAAGTCCAACCGGGACGAGGGCGTCATCGCCGTCCCGTGATTATTGTGACGGAACTGCCCTATCAGGTCAATAAGGCAGGCTGTATTGAAAAAATTGCCAGCTTAATTAACCAAGGCCGGATTGAGGGAATTGCAGATCTGCGCGATGAAAGCGATCGGGAAGGGATGCGAATTGTCATTGAGCTGAAGCGAGAAGCTCAACCTCCAGTTGTTTTGGAGCAGCTGTATCGGCTTACCCCTCTGCAGTCGAATTTTGGGGTGATTATGTTGGCTTTAGTCAATGGAGTGCCCCTGCAACTGTCCTTGAAAGAGGTATTGCAAGAATTTCTCGATTTCCGAGAGCAGACGGTCACCCGCCGCTATCAAAATCAGTTAGAGCAAGCTCAAAGTCGTCAACATTTAGTCGAGGGGCTTATTAATGCTCTCGATCGTTTGGATGACTTGATCGAGATTCTTCGCCATGCCCCGGATGGAACGACGGCAAAAGTTGAACTCAAATCTCAATTCAAATTGAGTGACAGTCAGGCCGATGCGATCTTAGCAATGCCGATGCGGCGACTGACGGGGTTAGAGCAACAAAACCTCCGACAAGAATTTGATGATCTGGCCCAAGAAATCGGCGATTTGGAGCGGTTACTGGGAAATCGTCATGAACTTCTAAAAGCCTTGAAGAAAGATCTGCGAGCCCTGAAAAAGCAATATAGCGATCCGCGACGGACCGTTATCTTGGGGGCTGCAGCTAAAACCGAGATATTAGCAGCACCGGTCAGTGACGAACCCGTCGTTGTAGAGCTGAACCAGCGGGGGTATGTTCGCTGCTTACGAGTTTCGAAGCGTAAAAGTGGATCTGCTGAATTACCAGGGGAGTTAGCCGAATTCTCGACAGATCTGACTGTTTTTCGGCAAACAGCTGAATTAACAACAGATCTGCTGTTGTTTACGGGCAGTGGGAAAGCCTTGGGGGTGAGTTTGAAATCCATCCCATTTACATCCAGCAAAGGCAAGGGTAAACCTTTAGTCACTCTATTACCCGATTCGGGACGCGATGATGAAATTATTGCCCGTTTTCTCAGCACCGAAATTTCAGATACCAGTCAGCTTATTCTGCTGTCTCAGCAGGGAAAAATTAAGCGTCTGCCTATGAGTGAGTTTGCCGAGATGACCAGCCGAGGCTTGGGGGCTGCCAAGATAAAATCAGGAGATCAGCTAGGCTGGGTGGTTAAAGCTGAACAGGAAACCAACGTTGCGATCGCAACGTCTTCTGGACGCCTGTTAAATATTCCCGTTACCGAAATTCCTGAAATGGGCCGCACTGCCCAGGGTAATCAAGTATTTCGGTTACGAAAGCAGGAATCTATTGTAGGGATGGCGGCAGTTCAAGATGATGCTGATTTGCTGCTGATATCCAGTAAGGGCTACTGCAAACGGTTGCCCATTGACTTGTTGCGGTTAGGAAAGGTGGGTGATTTAGGGACCCAAGCGATGCAGTTTATGATCAAATCCGATGGACTGATAGCGCTGTTGCCTGCAAGCCCCAACCAGGATGTGATTGTCCTCAGTAACCAGGATCGAGCCGCTCGCTTGAATATTGAGACTTTACCCATGTGGGGACAGGATGGTCCGGGTACTCACCTGCTTAAAACCAAGCGAGGAGAGGCCTTGGAGAGGACTATCATCATCCCTAAGCCCGAGAATGAAGTGTAAAACTTTTTGTGATGCCCTATAAATCGGGTTTCGACTGGGAACTGAGGTTCATAAAAATGGCTATTTTTCTCCTGATGAATTATGGAAAGGATTGTCCAATATAAATCGAGCCAGTTTTAAGCGTTGTCATGTCAACTATCACAGATCATTTAGATGAATTAGTTGAGCTTATAGAAGCCAAAGGAATTCAAATTAGTAACGACCTAAAGCCTGGTCTGACAAAAGAAGAGATTAACGTCAGAACAGAGGTCCTACATTTCAAAATTCCAGATGAGTTATACGAGCTTTATAGTTGGCATAATGGCCAGGATGATGAGGGTGTAATACCTCTATTTCGGGGCTCTTACTTAATTTCGTTAGAAGAAGCCCTCAATGACTACTACACCGTTCAAACCTATAAGGAAGATCCTGAGGACGATTTCTTAAGTTATTGTTTCCCTTTTGCCCATGATGAAGGGGGCATATACGTTTTACCAACCTCCTCACAACCCTTGTACCCAGAACTAACTCGTCCAGTTATTGATATCCATGAAGGTGTTGATGTCTTATACACAAGCTTTATCAATATGCTCGTTACTATTAACACCTGTTTTAAGGACGGGGCATACATAATCGATCCTTGTGGCAAGTATGGACCATATGACCAAAATGATGCTTTAGAAACACAGATTATGAAGAAATTGAACCCGGGGTTATATGGTTGACTGGTGAATCGTGAGAAAACTGCAGTATTAACGCTTTTTTTGATTTCATTAAAAAATCAGTATTCCTCATCGTTGTTGACCTATCCCTGAACCATCCCTGAGGTTTGGGTTTAACCCAGTCTGGATGCTATCGTCAGACTTTGAGACTCAAATACCCTCAATGTAATACGGGTATAACGGATACCAGCGTGAATCAAGCCCCCTCCCCATACAATTCAGCCCTCAACCAAACTGATCGCATCCAATTTCTCGTCTTTGATTTAGATGGGGTGATTACCAGCGAACAAAAATATTGGAATACCGCTCGGTTAACGGTTTGGGAACTGATCACCCAGCCCGAATACTTGGGCTTAACGAATTATTTTGGCCCCACTCAACCCCAACAAGTCCTTGTGAGTGGTCAACAGACCATCAACAACGACTTTATCTATGAACTCAAACGACGGGCCATCAACTCCAATTGGGATTTGACCTACTTTGTGTTCTGCCTTCATTTAGCAGGAATCCTTCGTCAGCTCCAGCAACGGGAACCCCAAAAATGGTCTGGTCTCAACCCTGAAATTGATCTTGCCAACTCAGAACAGTGGCAGCTTTTAAGGCAAAGCTTACAAGGCTTAACCTTTGATCCCAACGAAAGTGCGGCGACGATTGCTCAATTTTGGCAGGAGACCACTGACCTGAAAGGTTCAGCAGTTACCGAGTACGTCCGCCCCTTCTATCAAAAACACTTGGGCATTTCTTTGCCTGAGACCCACAGTGACTTGTGGAATCTGTGTTATCAAAACTTCCAGGCTTGGTATGAAGGTCGCAAAGGTTTTACGCTGCCTGATGATGAAACTGTCCTGGATGTGGAACAGATTAAGGCTATTTTGCAAACCCTTAAGGACGCCGATCGATTTACCCTTGCGATCGCAACCGGTCGCCCCCGCAACGAAGTCATCGAACCCTTAACAGCCTTGGGATTACTCTCTTTTTTCGATCCTCAGCGTATCGTTACCTATGATGAAGTGCTGGCTGCCGAAGATCAGTTGAATCCAAACTCAACTCCCATTAAATTAGGCAAGCCCCATCCCTTCGTCGTCCTTAAAGCTCTCTATGTGGATGAAGACCCTCAACTCTTTTGTACCGAGGCATTTCAACAACAAGATCGTGTTCATGCTGTCTATATCGGTGATGCTGCTAGCGATGTGGTTGCAGCCCAGCGGTCTGGATGCATTTCCGTGGGTGTCCTCACCGGATTTACGGCTAGTCGGGCTAAGTCAGAACAGGTGCAGATGTTTACGGATCTGGGTTGTGATTGCGTGATTGAAAGTATTCAAGCTTTGCCTCAAGTGTTAGGAATTGAGCCGACATGACCCTAAATCTAGACACCATTGAACAGTGGGTAAGTCCATCTATCCTTAGTCTTGCCCCTAAAACCGTGGGTCTCCAGAAAAACGACCAGGCTATTCGCTTAGATAAAGGTGAGTTGCCCTATCCTCCTTCCCCCAAAGTGGTAGATGCTATTTCCCAAGCCGCCACGACCTGTAATCGTTACCCGGCTGTTCTTGGAGGGGTTCTTCGAGATAAACTCGCTGACTACACTGGGACGTCCCCTGACCAGCTCATTATCAGCAATGGGTCCGATGACCTGATTGAGTTGATTATTAAGGTGTTTGTTCAGCCGGGGCAACAAGTTCTTTTACCCGTGCCCACCTTTTTTGTCTATTGGCATGCGACTCAGGTGATGGGGGGGATGCCTGTCTTCGTTCAACGGACCCCTGATTTTGGCCTAGATGTGGATGCTTTGGTGGCAAAGGTTACCTCCGACACCAAAGTTTTGTATATCGCTAATCCCAATAACCCCACCGCTAATTTAGTCCCTCGCGAAACGCTAATTGAGGTGCTCGATCGGGTGAGCTGTATGGTGGTGGTGGATGAATGCTATTTTGAGCTGTGCCAAACCACGATTGCGGATCTGGTAGACACCTACCCCAATCTGATTGTGCTGCGTAGTCTTTCCAAGAGTTTTGGCCTGGCCGGGTTGCGCATTGGCTATGGGATTGCCAATGCGCAAGTGGTTGATTACCTCTATCGAGCCGCCCAGTTGTTTCCTGTGAATAAAGTTGCGATCGCAGCCGGTATCGCCGCCCTCGAAGATCAGGCCTATGTTCAGGCCAATATCCAGAAAATTTTGGCAGAGAAACCCCAGTTACAACAAGCATTAGTCACGTTAGGGTTTAGAGTCTACCCCAGCGATACCAATTTTCTATTGGTTGATACACAGCCTTTAAATCTGCAATCAGATGTTTTAGTTAAAGCCCTCCAAGACCAAAATATTTGGGTTGCCGATTTTGGTTCTAAGCCTGGGTTAGGGGCTCATTATTTCCGCACTGCCGTGGGAACACCTACCGAAAATCAAGCATTGATTCAGGGATTGGAGGTCGCGATCGCTCAAATCTCTTCTGTGTAACGTCTTCTGTGATCAAGATCACTGGGAACTTCTGACCGCGTCACCCCGACAATTGAATAAACCGGGCATACTCGAAAGTGTGATGGGTGATGAGGTCAGCAATCGTTATGAATACCATACAAAAACAATTCATTTTGATTTCCCATGCGGCAGCAATTACGTTGGCATTGCCCTTCTTTGGCTATTCAATTCAATGGCTGAATAATGCTAATACAATGCCTGCATCTGTGATTCATCCCAGCCATCAAATTGAAGCTCAGACGACCACCTGGATGACCTAAGTCAGCCCTCAGATTTACATAAGTCTCAATTTTTTTTGCGAATCAAGAAGAACTAGCCGCTTCAGCTTGTTGTTCCGCTCGCAATACATCTTTAGCAGAATATCCTTCGCCAGCAACTCCAATAAACCAAAGGGTAGCGGCTGCTTCAGCTCTGGTTACAGGCTTTTTAGGTTGAAGCAAAAGTGCTGATCCCAGCAGTCTACGAATATTGGCAAGCTCACCGTTATTATGATCGGCAAAAATTGCTGAGAGCGCGGGAGATGAAATCTGCTTAGTATCCTTGAAGCCCCACACCTCCTGCACTTTTGTAGTTGTGGTTGAAGGTAAGATTTTGCGCAGATCAATCGGCACTTTCCAGCTCAACAGAATTTCGCGAGTAAGGGGTTTATTCGCTTGGAACGTAGCTTGGTCAGCATCCCCTGAGAGAGGACTCGGAATAAAGCCCGCTTCCGCTAAGCCTTGAATATAAGGAAAATTGGGGTTTGAGCTCGGAACGTCTTTAAACACAGGGGTTTGACTCGTTGCGGCTAAGCGAATTTGCTGTGTAGGACGATCTTGATATAACCGATTATTGGTTTCTACTAACCAGCGCGCAAAAGTCCCCCGCTGGATAGGCTGATTGGGATTGCCTAGATCAATAACTTTAAGTCTTTGAACATCATTGACATAGGTTTTGAGTGCTGTTGGCACCTCCGCAGAATTCTGGCTGGTTTCATCCTTTGATGGCTCAGATGCCTGATTAGCAACTGGCCCAATAAAATCCAAATCTCCAGGCTGGGGTAGAGACTTGGTCGGTGATTCGGAACTCGATGACGACTTCCCTTGGGAATAGTCGATGAAAAAGACCGTCATGGGGATGCGACGTCCACCATTATTTCCTGTTTGTATAGGAACTAAGGTCCCTGTGGCAGGGATAGTAACTCTAACCTGAAGTCGATCTCGCTTAGCAAGCAAAATTAGCTGCTGCTGACTTAATTTCCGACCTGAAAGCTGCCAGCTCCCTTTTTGCAATAACTCACTGTAATATTGCTGCACTTTCTGGCTGTTATCGGGAGTCGCCCATCGAGTTTGCTGAGTTGAACGTTGGCTTTTCGAGTCAGAAGGCAAGTTGCTCTGATTTTGTTGCACCCCCTGTAAATTGGCATTGGGATAGCTCAAATCAGTAGGGAAATCCTTGGGTAAAGCTGAAGGACTACTCCACTGACTAGCCTGTGGATCGGCAGAAAAAGCCTGTTGCACTGCGTCTCCGCTACACCCTGCCATTGGTAAGAAGACTGTGAGGGCCAAACCCACTCTGAAGCTGATTTTAGGAGGTCGCATCAATTCATCTATTCCCTACACGCCCAACTTTACTCTAGCGTTCTTAGTAACGAGCTATATGAGTCTCGTTCAGGGTGAGGGTTTAGGACAAGTTGTATTTTTTTTGCCATTGGGCATGGTTGCTTGGCAGAAATTTACATTATTGAGTCCTGCCTTAGGTAATTTTGCCCCTCTTAAGTTCGCACCGCTGAAGTTAGCGCCATCAATGCGGGTTTCAGATAAGTTGGCATTGATGAGATTTGCCTGACTGAAGTTAGCATCCCGCAGTTTAGCTTGTAGTAACTCTGCTTGAGCCAAATTGGCTTTCGTAAAATTAGTTTCCCTGAGATCTGCTTGTGTTAGATTTGCTCCCACTAAATTTGCACGGGCGAAATTTGCTGATTTAACAAAGGCCTGCTGTAGATTCACCCTTCTTAAATCGGCATCTTGGAAACGGGCATTTTCTAGCAGTGCTGACTCAAGATTGGCCGATCGGAGATTGGCTTGTCTCAATATGGCTTGAGTCAGCGTTGCCTCTTTCAGTACAGCTTCTTCTAAGACAGCACTATGCAGAAAAGCTCTAGAAAGGTTGGCTTTGCTGAGTTGGGCATTACTAAAATTGACTTTTTCTAAATTAACGCCAATCGCAGGAGCTTGTTCCGCTTGGAAGAATTCATCTTTTTGGGGTTGCCGATATAGGACCAGCTCAGCCCCTTCTAGATTAATGCCTCTTAAATTGCAGTTAGCACAACTTCCTGTCCATCGAATGCGTTCAATAATTTCTTCAGAACTGGGAGCAATGATGGATAGACCGGCTGATTCGTCCACAGGGACAGTCGGTACATTGGTAGAAGATTCAGGGAGAGGAGAAGAAACGGTTGTGGGTGAAAGGCTTTGTGGAGATGGTTTAGAACTATTTCCTAGCCAAGTTAACAGTCCAACAAAGAGCACTGCTGCAATAATTCCCGTTCTCATGGTGTCCGCATAATTTGGCGATGCCTCTCACTCTATCCTTTTCGAGGTGTGTTGGAGTCAGAGAGTGAACATTGAATGCTACTTACTTAAAGTACAACAGTACGATTCGCCAATACTAGGAGAATATCGGATCTGAAGGAGTACAGAATGGCTTTCTTGATGATTTATAAGAGAAATTGCCTAGTAGAAGGGTGGATTCAAAGTCTTGATGTCATTTTTAATTTTTATTGATAGTGAAGAGAAAGATTATTTTGCTGTCGTTAAATATTAATTGTAAATATAGATGATAATTGTTGAAAGCCATTTTTCTTTTGCGTAATGTAACCTAGGTTACTCGGAAGATGAAGGTCTATGTGTAATATGGCAACGTCAGGTCGAGAAATTACTAAGACAGTTAAAAGTACAACAATGTAGTGTGTTTTACATAACCAGATTTCCTCTCACTAATTAGATTTATTTGTATGTTATTACACAGTTTTGCTTGAACTATTGAATTAGCTTACTTGTGTCAATGCAGATGCCTCTTAGTCATTAAAGAAAGACTACATCTTTCGATAATTATTCGAAATTCTTAAGACAGAATCATTACTTGTCTCAGATAATCTTGTTTCTATCTAAGCGTGTGCTAAGTGGTTGGCAATCTCCTTTATGTTGAATCCCTCTTTGACTATTCTTTATCAGATTGATCCCCTCGATATCAGCATCGGTGGTATCCAGACAACCATTCTGAATTTTATTAAGTATGCGCCTCAAGATTTCGATATTCGATTGGTAGGGATCTCATCTAGAAAAGAGTGCGAAATTGGTCGCTGGCAGAGTGTTTTAGTGTTTGACAGGCAGATACAGTATCTTCCTCTACTTTATGTTAAAGATGATAATGTGAGAGGTCTTATACCCACTACGCTGAAATTTCTTCTAGCGTTGTTTGGAAAAGAGTTAGACTCTGACTTTCTGCATTTTCATAGAATTGAACCTTCCTTAGTATCTATGAATTGGCATGGAGAAAAGACATTGTTTATTCATGCAGACATAAAAAAGCAAGTTAATGGTCAGGGAGATAATAAAGCTTTTTTATGGAGATATTTTCCTTCGGCATACTTCTTTTTTGAAAATTTTCTAATTAAGCAATTCTCTTATGTGCTGTCATGTAACTCAGAATCACTTCAGTATTTTCGGGAAACTTACTGCTCTACCGAAGATCGGTATCAGTTGATCCGAAATACTGTAGATGATGAAATCTTTTTCCCACTATCTACTCCACTGAAAGACCAGAAGCGTCTGCAGCTAATAGCGGAAATGGGGTTGTCACTGGGAACACGTTTCATGGCCTATGTGGGGCGATTGCATCCTCAAAAGGATCCATTGTTATTAGTTAGATCAATCGCAGAACTCGATGATGCCAATATTCATCTACTTATGATTGGAGAAGGTGAATTAAAAGAAGATATTGAGTCAGAAATCAAATATTTAGGGCTAGATAGTCAAATAACTTTGTTGGGAGCTATGAATTCGCGAGAAATCGCAGATATTCTTAGAGTCAGTGAACTTTTAGCCCTAACCAGTATCTATGAAGGTCTACCTATGGTCGTATTGGAGGCCCTCTCCTGTGGAATTCCAGTCGTTTCCACAGATTCAGGTGAAACCTCTAAACTTTTGACGGAGAACACAGGAGTTGTAATTCCAACTAGAACACCTGAATCTACCGCTGATTCTCTCAGGACTGTGTTGAGAAACTCTCAAAGTTTTCCTAGCAAAGCTTGTGCCCAATCATCTAGTCCCTACTGGGCTAGGTGGGTTGTTTCTGAAGTCTATAACGAAATGCGAGAACGATGGAAAAACAAACAGCAATTATTAGAGAAAACTTTCTCGACAGTGTAATTTTCGATAGCTTTGTCTCGGATGAATCTGGGCGTCATTACTTCGAAGCTGCGAGAACAGCCCCCGACGCCAATCTGAGACTGCTCTCTTAACTCCCAAGTACTTATATAGGAGCCTGATCCCATGCTAGCAGCAATTTTCAGTGATATTAGTCAATTCAGATCTAACCCATTAGATAGCTTGAGCTAAAAAGCAATGTTGAATTCAAGTTGAATGCCATGAAAAACTATATTTCCAAGTTTGTAATGTTGCTTTAATTTGAATATCTCTTAACACTCAAACGATTTAGTTTTATCTGCGGTCCCCGACGCCAATCTGAGTCCGCTCAACCCAAGTACTTGATGTCATGAATAAGGTTGCCAAATGAAAGTTGCCGTTATTGGACCAAAGGGTCTACCTGCAAAGCAAGGTGGAATAGAACATCACTGTTCAGAGGTTTATCCTCGGATGGTTGCCCAAGGAAATTCTGTTGTTCTGTTTGCCAGATCTTCTTATACAAATCTGTCGTGGTTCAAAAGAACCTCCTATGAGGGGGTAGAGGTTGTAAACCTTCCCAGCATTTGGCTGCGGGGGATTGACGCTTTTCTATCTTCTTTTATTGCTACAATATCGGCTTCTCTTGGACAATATAATATTGTTCACTTTCATGCATTAGGTCCTTCTTTATTCTGTTGGTTACCCAAATTAAATCCTTTTCAGAAACCTCCCAAAATTGTCGTAACGTGTCAAGGCTTAGACTGGCAAAGGGCGAAATGGGGAACATTCTCTAGCACCGTTATTAGACTGGGTGAAAGAGCAGCTGCTATGTTCGCAGATGAAATAACAGTTGTTTCAAGAGAACTTGAAGCTTATTTTTGGCATACTTATCAACGAAAGACAGTCTATATTCCCAATGCACCAGCTACCTATAAAAATTCAGATCCTGACTTTAGGTTCGGGAAATCTCTAGGCTTAGAATCTGGAAAATATTTTATTTTTTTAGGCAGGCTTGTTCCTGAAAAACGACCTGAACTCCTCATTGAAGCATTTAAGAGAATAGAAAATTGTGGTTGGAAGTTAGTACTGGTTGGCGGAGTTAGCGATACAACGGTCTATCACAAAGAACTCTTGACGAGGGCTGAGAATAGAGAGGATGTTGTGTTTGCAGGCGAGCTAAAAGGTGAACGGTTAGCAGAGCTTGTTAGAGGCGCTGGGTTATTTACCTTGCCTTCAGATTTAGAGGGGTTGCCATTAGCAATGTTGGAAGCAATGCGGGAAGGTATTCCTATCCTCGCAAGTGATATCTTGGCACATCGTCAGTTGCTTGGTAACGATAGAGGTATGTTGTTTCAAGCAGGAAATCTTCAATCTTGCATTGATAGCATTGATTTTGCATTAAAAGATTTAGAAAAACTCTCCCAAATGGCTAATAGAGCTAAACAGCATGTTGCTGAAAACTATACTTGGCAAAAAATTACTGCTGACAACTTAGATCTCTATTCGGCTCTTTTAAGATCAGATTATTCTCTTCATCCTGAAGAAAGTGAAACTGTAGATGTGAAGTAATGGGTGGGCTTTTGTCTTCATGATCACTAAGGTTTATTGACTTCTCCTCTTCTATTGTTGAATGGATTTAGTTGGACGTTATGGGTATTGGGTTCGGCTTGGTTAGGGCAAAAATTATTTGCTTGAGCTAAGCGTACTAAGTCAGACAAGTAAGTCATCAGCTTTTTAATCCTGTTATGAACGAATCTGTTTCAAAAGTATTCAAAATAATTCATAGGAATCGTTGGACTACAGCAGGGACCTTTCTATCTGTTTTTACTGGGATAGTAGTGTATCTGCTGATTACTCCTCGTCTTTATTCAGCAAAGGTTCGGTTAATTCTGGATCAAAGGCCAGCCACTAGTATTTCCCCTCTAGGCCGTGATATTGCTCAGACGCCAGGGGATAACAACAAAGGGTTAGCAACACAAGAAGAGCTTGTCCGCTCAAAAAGTGTTCTCACAAAAGCTATTGTCCTGTTTAATCAAAGCAATGAAGATAGTGCAGTTGAGAAAGTTACTTTAGGCGAAGCTAAGCAAGAAGTTTCCACTGAGGTTATTCCTGGCACTCAGATCATTGAGATTTCATTTCGGCATACTGATCCACAAGTCACTTCTTCATTATTGAATCTGATCGCCTCGAGTGTTATTCAAGAAAATGCAGAGACTATTCGATCTGAAGCAAGGGCTACACGACAATTTTTAGAGAATCAAATTCCTCGCAGGCAACAGGAACTCGTTAAAATTGAATCTTCTATCAGTCAGTTTAAGCAACAATACAACATTGTTTCACTAGAGGAAACAGATAATAAGCGCTTGACGCAGAGTATTGCTGAAGCAGAAAAAGTTGCTGAGGAGATATCGGCTGAATTAAAGCAAGTACAAGCCCGGGGATTGGCACTCAGCAAAATCATAGACCAAAGTTCTGACAAAGAATCCTACTTATCGACAAAGGCAGGACAGAACCCTGAGCTAATTAGTTTGAGAGATCAACTGTCTAACCTGGAGTCGCAGTTAAAGATCAAGCGAGAGAGTTTAACGGATGATCATCCCGATATACAAAAGCTAATAACTGAAAAGGAAGCTGCACAAGCACTGTACCAACAAAAGTTATCAACCATACTGCCTGGGAGTAGCTTGAATTCGAATGGTACGGTTCAGGTTGCGAATGAGAAAGTTGCCCAAGAATTGTCAGAAAAATTAGTCCTTAGTGTTGTAGAAAGAAATGAGCTTAGGGACAAACTGGCCAATACAAGATCCTATATTTCTACGTTAGATGCTAGGCGAAAGCAGTATCCAGTCTTGGAAAAGACTTTAGCCTCATTGCAAAGAAAAAAAGAAGGGTCAACAGAATCAGTTAATCTCCTGCGTCAGAAGCTTGATGAGGCACGTATTGCAGAAGCGCAACTAGTTAGTAATCTGAGAATTATTGAGGAAGCGAATAAGCCAACGTTACCTTCATATCCTAATATTCCTAGTTTTCTCGTGCTAGGCATTATGGCTGCTGTTGCACTGTCAGCGGGGGTCACTTTAAGTGCTGAAGGTATGGATGGACGGCTAAGAGACTTAGAGAATGTAGAGGAGCTAGCAAAAGTACCTTTGTTAGGTGTAATACCCCTGCAAAAGAGTAGTCGTTTGTTCCCAGCATTACCCTTTGCTGAACTCTATAATAACTTGCCATTATTGGAATCAGTAAGAGGTTTGTCTAAGAATATTGAGTATAAAAATTCAACTGAAAGCAAGGTTTTAGTTATAACGAGTGCGATTTCAGGTGAGGGTAAATCATTTGTGGCAGCAAACCTAGCTGTTCTATCGGCAATGCTATCGAAAAAAACCTTATTAATTGATGCTGATATGCGGCGCCCTACCATCCATAAGCTTTTTCAAGTCTCTCAGGATCCTGGATTGCAAGATTATCTAAGAGGCGCAGTAAATGAAGGTTTGCCCTCAGCGATCCATAGCACATCAATTAAGAATTTATCAGTGATGACTTCTGGGAAATTTTCATATGATAATGTCTTCTCTTTTGAAACCCAAAGAGCTAAGGAACTATTGGCTGAGGTGGAACAACATTACGATGTGATTGTTATTGATACTCCGCCAGTCATGGCTTGTTCTGATGCTTTAGTATTGAGTCAAGGAGATCGTCAAACAATTATGGTTGCTAGGCTTGACGTCACTCCTAAGCAAGTTCTGAATCGATCTATAGACATCTTAAATTCTAATAATGTCAATGTTGTAGGACTGGCAATAAATGGTGTATCTTCCTCAACTGACAAATATTATCGGTACTTAAAAGAAGATTATGCATTGGCAGCATGACCTCTAATGTATGAATCTTTTTCTGAAATTGATATGAATATATGACTATATTCGAACTAAATAAAAAAAATATTAGCTTTTTTTTACTTTCGTTGTTGGTTGCTTTGGCAACAGCAGCGTGGGGAGAAGTGACTTTACAGCTATTAATTTTATTGATAGTTGCTGCAGCTATTTTAGCTTTTTTTCTGAAAGAAATTGAAATCAGCATACTTTTTTTGCTTGTACTTAGAAGCTCACTTGATTTCTTTACTCAACTTAAGATACCTGCTGCTTATGGAGTTGGGATCGAGTTATTAGCAATATGCTATATGGTTTTTTGTTTTATAAGAAATAAATCAATACAAACAGACTCTTTTGGGTGGTTATTGTTGGGCTGGACCCTTTTCCAAGGGTTATGGCTATTTTTAATGCCAGTAGATGCATTGGGATTTGATGCAACCTACTTAGCTGAAAGTGTTAGAGAGTGGCTAAGAATATTGATATGGCCAACCGCATACTTTCTCGTAATGCAGTTAAAAGGGAAGGTCTCACCTCAAAAGATTCTCTCTGTCTTATTGCTGGCCTTACCTTTACCAATTTTACTGGCATTATTTCAGTTAAAAAATGGAATAGTAAGAATTAATTCAACTTTTGCCCATGCGAATGCGTTCGCTTCATTTCTCTTGTTGTTTATGGGGATAGTATGGTGGAAATATAAAAATTCTACTAGATTTAAGTGGTTATGGATTACTCTATTAGGGATAATCTCATTTTTATTGATTAGCACTAAAGCATTGTTCGTTTTAATGATGTTGCTAGTGTCTTTATTGGTGATCATTATTCCTAAATTGAGCTTAAAAAGTTTGATTTTTGGAGTTTTAAGTTTTTCTCTTGTAATCAGTTTATTTTCTAGTACAGACTATGGAAAGTCAAGACTGGAATCTATTGCAAGTACGCCTTTGCTAAATCCAGAGATTAGTATTAATAGAGGGATTCTTCTTTCCGAATCTGACCACAATAGTTTTAACTGGCGCTTATCTCATTGGCATACAGTTTTAAAGGCATGGGAAAAACGCCCATTCCTTGGCTATGGCCTAGGACTAAGCAAGCAATCTATCGACAGTAAGTATTTACCACATAATGACTATATAAGAGCATTGATTGAGGGTGGAATATTAGGGATTTTTTCTTATTTAGTATTGTGGAGTTTATATCTTGCGCAATCAATTAAAGTAGTCCGATCTTCTACTTTAGACTCACACAAAGATTTGAGTCTAGTTGTTGCTGCTCTAGTTGTTGCAGTTTTAGTAGGAATGGTAACAGAAAACATATGGAGTCATACGGTGTTTTTCTTCTATTTTTCTGTCTTGTTTGCAATATCAAGCTGGGATTGGAGTTCGCCGGATATATTATGCCTTAATAATTAGATTGCTAATTACTAGTTCTCTCTTAAAAAGATGCTTATGTATGAAATTAAAAAGAGTTTAAATATTGAGCATGTCACCTTGGATTTATATCTTATCTATGTGTTGAAATTTTTATATCAAAAGATTTTTTATCTTACCTGTCCTGAACAACAAATTCTTATGATTATTGGCTGCCAACGTTCAGGCACAAGCTTAATTAATCGGATTTTTGCAAGAGATTTTCATGTCAGTGTATATAGAGAATCTAGCTGTCTTTCATCTAATGATTCAACTCATTCTGGGCATTTGAAGCTAAGACTGAATTCATTCCAGTCTTTGGAAGCAGAGTTGTTGAAAGATAAATCTCCTACCATTGTTTTAAAGCCGTTAGTAGAAACACAAAATATTTTGTGTTTATTAAATCACTTTCCTCAATCAAAAGCTTTATGGATGTATAGGGATTATAGAGATGTCGTAAACTCATTTTTGAATAAATTTAATCTTAATGTAGGTATAAGAAATATCAAAGCTATTGTTGATGGGAATACGGGGTTTTGGTACTCGGAATCGATCCCTTCTTCTGTTCGCTCTACCTTGATTAAATTCTATAAGGATGATATTCAACCTACTGATGCGATTGCTCTATTTTGGTATGTCAGAAATGCATTCTTTTTTGAGTTAGAGCTTAATCAGAATTCAAGAGTGATGATGTGTAAGTACGAGCATATGGTTTGTTATTCAAATCAATTCTTAAACCATATCTATTCCTTTTTAGGGAAAAAGTTTCGAGATGAAAATACTTGGGAGATTAATGCATGTTCTGTGGGCAAAGGTAAGTCTATAGATTTATCAGAAGATATCCAGGAATTATGTGATGGCTTACTTAATAGGCTTGATCAGTCATTCACTTTGCAAATGACTAACGGTCAACCTTCCCCTATATTGTCCTAGTTTTTTAACATCCAATTTGATGTTTGGTATTCAGTTGGGATAGAACATAATGAACCAACTTTTGACATATATTTTTCAAGACTGGGAGGTTAATAAGCAGACTAGTTTAAAGTCACGGCTTGTGCTTTCTTCCTTTAGAGCTTCTCAATTATTATCAAAGCTGCCCTATCCGTTTAGATTGGTAACTTATCTATATCAGATTTTTGCTGAAATTCTATTTGCAATAGAACTACCTTTTGATACCAAAATTGGCAGTAATTTACAGCTTCAGCATGGATTTAGTCTTGTCGTTAATCACGCTACAACTATTGGTAGTAATTGCATAATTCGGCACTCTACTACGATTGGAAATAAGATTTTATGTGATGGTTCTACCTCTTCTTCTCCGGTTATTGGTGACAATGTTGAAATTGGTTGTAATGTTGTTATTCTTGGACCCATAGAGATTGGTAATAATGCTGTAATTGGAGCAGGAGCCATTGTGGTATCAAATGTTCCAGAACATGCTGTAGTAGCTGGTAATCCGGCCAAAATTATTCGATTAAATAGCATTCATTCTGACTTGTCATACGTTAACAGATAGTTGAATTAACTAAATCGTTTATTCCTTTTTTTAGTAGTAATAAAATAATCGTAATTTAGTACTAGATATATCAGATGACTAAAGTTTCCGTTATTATTACGACTTTTAATTCTATGCGTTTCTTTCCGGAAACGTTAGCTAGTGTTTTACGACAAACCTTTTCTGAGATCGAAGTCATCGTTGTTGATGATGGTAGTTCTGATGGTATTTCTGACTGGATTACTTCTGTTGAAGATTCAAGGATAATCTTCCACTCCCAATCCAATCAAGGAGTATCCTCTGCTCGGAACACAGGCATCAGCCTTGCCCGAGGAGAATATATCGCTTTTCTGGATGGGGATGATGTTTGGGTTCCGACAAAGGTGGAACGGCAAGTTAAGGTATTAGACCTTCATGAGGAGGTGGGGTTGGTCCATACATGGCTGGCTTTAATGGATGAAGGAAGTCGGCTCACGGGCAGAGTTATGAAGCCCCATAGTGAGGGAGAGATATGGCAAGAAATTGTTGAATCTAATATGATTGCCTGTTCTTCTGTGATGGTAAGACGTGCCTGTTTAGACATCGCAGGTACTTTCGATTCAACGTTGATAGTTGCTGAAGACTGGGATTTATGGATTAGGGTAGCAGCATCTTATCGAATTTCTGTGGTTAGAGCCCTTTTAGTTCAATACAGAATTCATCCTTCGAGTAAATCGAAACGATATCCAGAAATGGTTGAAGATTTTCGAAAAATTATTGAGCGGGCATTTCAATCTGTGCCCTATGAGTATTTACCGATTAGAAGTCGGAGTTATGGTCGAGTAAATTTGTGTATTGCGTGGAAATGTATTCAAGCTAAAGAACCAGATTTTGAGAAAGCTAAATTTTTCTGCCAACAAGCATTAAGTCATTATCCAAGTTTGCGATTGTCTAGGGAGTTTCTCTCATTCTCTATCGCCAGCAGCATGATGCAAATTATGGGAATGGATAGCTATGTTTGGTGCCTTAGTTTGTTTAATACTATGCGGAAAATATTCTCTCGAACCAGTGTGCTATGGGAGCATGTCACCTTTGTAAGCTAGTATTTATACTCATCTCAAAAATCCTTGCTAGCCTTGCTTTCAGGCATCAAATTTTTAATTCCAAACTTTGTGCATTTGCAAAGGTGACATGCTCCCGTGTGCTATCTAATCCCTTAGGTACTTCTAGTTAATTGATATGTTTTCTAATATACGTATTGCTATTCGGAATCTCTTAAAAGCAACTGCACTATGGCAGGAAAATCGGTTGATCCTGAAGGAATTTAAATATTTTCCTGGGATTACTGTGGCTGCGATCGCATTCTCTTTAGTCGCTGCATTTATGTCAGGCTCTACGATTGCTCTAATAGGAGTTTTTCTGCAGGGACTTACAAATCCTCATGAATCACCTATTTACACTGGCATTTATTGGCTGGACTCTTGGGTACTCGGAACATATTCTCCCTCTTCTGAACGAATTGTGCGTTTATCTGCACTCATCTTAATAGTCATTTGGCTACAGGCAATTTTTATTTATCTGGGTCAACTATATTCTAGATTAGTCGCTATTAATTTGACTGAGCGTCTACGTAGAAGCCTATTCGAACAGCTGCAAAGGTTGAGCTTAAAGTTTTATTCAACAACTAAAGCAGGCGAGTTAATTAATAGTATTCGAGGTGAGACAAATCAACTTCAACAAGCTTTTGGAGTTATATCAGTATTTATAACTCAAGGGGCAACTCTTCTAATTTATGTAGGGTTAATGTTTGTACTCTCTTGGAAGCTTTTAGCAGCAGCCTTCATAGTTTTTTGTTTGCTTTCTATTGTAGTTTCTAATATTTCTGCAAGAGTTCGAGAGGCTAGCTTTGATGTCCCAAAAGCAAATGGCCAGTTTTCAACGAATACACTTGAGTTTATTCATGGAATTCGGACAGTGCATGCTTCAGCTACTCATGAATTTGAACGAAAACGTTTTTACAAGTCGACACGACAGGTTGCAAAATCAATGGTTAAAGTTGCCAAGCTCTCCGCAATAGTTGGACCATTGACTCAAGCCATATCTGGAACGTTGCTAATTCTTATGGTTGCATTTTCATATAATTCATTGGTGGAAAGTGGTCAGATGAGAACAGTCACATTACTGACTTTTCTGCTTACCTTATCTCGAACAATGCCTGTAGTTACTAAATTAAATGGAGCCTGGACTAAATTAAATTCTTTTCAAGGTGCCTTTCATAATATCAAAGAACTTTTAAGATGTGATAATAAACCATATTTAGAAAATGGTAAAACTCAATTTTTAGGCTTAAAGTATTCTATTGACTTTGTGTCTGTAAATTTTGGTTACGCCATTGATGAACCCATTCTTCAGGACATCACACTTTCCATGGTTAAAGGGCAAACAACTGCATTAGTAGGAGCATCGGGAGCAGGTAAATCAACATTAGCAGATCTTATTCCTAGGTTTTATGATCCTTTACAGGGAAAAGTTCTGATTGATGGAATTGAACTATGCGATTATGATATTCATTCTTTACGTCATAAACTTGCCATAGTTAGCCAGGATACGTTTATTTTTAATGCCTCTGTTCTATACAACATTACATATGGCTTAGATGAGGTATCTGAAGAGGCTATTTGGGAATCTACGCGCCAAGCTAATGCGATTGATTTTATTCAAGAACTACCTGAAGGATTAAATACTCAATTAGGCGATCGTGGTATTCGCTTATCCGGTGGACAGCGACAACGAATTGCGATTGCACGAGCATTGCTTAGAAATCCAGAGATCCTTATTTTGGATGAAGCCACTAGTGCCCTAGATTCTGTGACTGAACGGCTGATCCAAGAGTCATTGGAGAAACTATCTCAAGGTCGAACAGTGATTTCGATTGCTCATCGATTATCTACAGTTGTTCGTGCTGACAAAGTAGTAGTTCTAGAGCAAGGCCAGGTCGTTGAGCAAGGAGGTTATCAGGAGTTGTTAAAGCGACGAGGGAAGTTATGGAAGTATCATCAGATACAACATGAACTCGGACATGTAAGCTAAAGCTTATTTTATATTTTCATGATTGCTTTGAACCTACTGAGATCAAAGAATATAAGGGTATTAAACGTTGAAAATATTCTAGTTTTTTGATATGAAATTAAATGATTCTAAAGAGTTAGATAGTCTAGACTTCATAAGTCATAAGGTTTCTCAATATTTCTGTAGTCTTTGGGATAGTACAATAGGTGGTTTTCGATTTACACCTGCGCAGCCAGTAACTTTAATGGCAACGTCTTATACCATTCTTGGGCTAGAGCTTACAAATAGTTTGGATAGGTTGAACTTGTTCCAAAAAGAGGCAGTCATCGACTATTTGCAAGCAAATGTTAAACATGATGGTTCTTTTGTTGATCCTCTTTTCAATCTCAAAGACTCTTTAAGTGAATATCATGATTTAGGTTATTTCCAAGAAGAAACTACAACCCTTTGTCAACAAGCTCTTGATGCCTTATCAGCCGCTCCTCCTCCTCCTCGCGATTGGGAGTCTGATCACCGTATCAAGAGAGGTATAAGCCTCTATTTTGAAGCACTCGATTGGCAAGATGCTTGGATGGATTCAAACCCCGTTATGTTCGTTCTAAGTCAACTCTGTCATGATGCTGAACGTCATCAAAAACAAGAGTTGTTGAACTATGTTGATAGTGCTTTGGATTGGCTTGATAATCACCAAAGTCCGGATACGGGTTTATGGAGAGGGCCACATGAGGTCTCTTTAGTCAATGCAATGGCTGCTACATTTCATTTCACATTTTTCTACCGCTATCGTGGTCGACCCATCAAATATCTAGAGAAAATCATTGATTCATGCCTTAGTTTACAGCGACCCCATGGATTGTTTAGTGAAGGAGGTGTAGTTGGTCAAACGTGTTTAGATTTCGACGCTATTGATCTATTAGCTAAAGCATCGGCTATGAGTGATTATCGTGAAAAAGATGTTAAGCATTCAATGACCCTTGCGTACAAGGCTCTCTTACGACTACAAAACAATGTAGATGGCGGTTTTGCAGATAGTAAAGAGAAACTACAGCGCCGACAAAGCTATAAATATAGGTTGATAAAAAAATTAGGCGCATCACGGTGGATATCTCCCACTATAAGAGTACCTGTGAAAGGAACTTACCATGTCTGTTGGAAATTGCTTTCTTGTAATAAGTCAGATAGCAATGCTTTTTCGACATGGCTGCGTTTTATGAGCCTAAGTTTGATTAATCATAAGAAGACAACAGAGTATCCCAAGAAAAATTTTACTTTCAGACGACTACCATTTCTCGGATTTCATATATAGCGCCAATATTTTGTGAAAGTCAATCTCGAGCGAGATGAAAGCAATGAACTCTCTGATTAGAAATCTCTCACTTCTAAATCAATCGAAGAGAAATTCTACAAAAAAAATTGTTGGAGAAAAAATTATTGAGATAGCTCCCTTAAAAGCACTCTATATACCAATACCTAAAGTTGCTTGCTCTAGCATCAAGCGAGCGATCGCTGAATTCCTCAAAATTGAAATCCCTAATAATGGTATCAACATTCATAATGCGCATTATCCAATAGTTGATAGAGATATACTGCATCAATATGATGATTATTGGAAATTTTGCTTTGTGAGAAACCCTTGGGATAGATTAGTTTCTTGCTATACAGAAAAAATTAAAGCTGATAATAACTTCTCTGGTATAACAGGAAGTTTTGTCAACGGTATCCATAAGGGATTTGTAAAATATGGCATATTTAAAGCAAACATGCCTTTTAATGAATTCCTAAAGGCAGTTGCAAGTATCCCGGATCATGAAGCAGAACAACACTTTCGATCTCAATATACATTTATAGTTGATGCTCATGGTAATTCTCTGGTTGATTTTGCGGGAAGATTTGAGAATATTAATGAAGACTTTGACAGCATACTCAAAACTCTGAATGCGTCTTCAGAACTGAGTTTATCTCGGTCAAATAAGACTCGCCATAAAAACTATAGAGAATACTATTCAGATGAATCGCTTAGTATATTTTCAGAAAGATATTCACAAGACATAATTCGATTTAACTACAAATTTTAGTTGATTTCTTTGTTTGAAAATTTCTTATGGAGATTTTAGTTTTACTTTAATAATTTTTTTGTATCTATCATCTATTCTTTTTAAGCTGTAAGTTTATTTAGATTAGAGTAAAACTTTAGGCTTATTAAGCGTGGAAACTCATTATTGTCAAGAGAATTTAAAGCCGATAATAATTTTTTAATGAAAACAAGATTTTATGATAAAATTTTTTATCATACTTTATGCTTAAGATATAGTTTACCTATTTAAATCTAAATATTAGTAATTCTTTGAATGCTTTTCCTACATTTTATTCGAGAACTTTTCTGAGAAATGAGTAGACATATACCTAAAGTAAGCGTTTTGATGTCTGTTTACAATGGAGATCGATATCTAGAAGAGTCTTTGAATAGCATTCTTGATCAGACTTTTACTGACTTTGAAGTAGTGATTATTGATGATAACTCTTCAGATGAAACCCAATCTATATTGAGTTATTTTGCAAGTAAAGATTGCAGAATAAGGTTGTCACATAACTCAGAAAATATTGGACTAACCAAATCTTTAAATAAAGGGTTACGTCTTGTTCAAGGAGAATATATTGCTCGGCAAGATGCAGATGATATATCTATGCCAACACGCTTTGAGAAACAGGTCACCTGGCTAAATAATCATCCTGAAACAACTTTGATTTCTGCTGAAATTCAAAGAATTAGACCCAATGGGAATTTTGGTAATGTCAGTGAAAGGAGCTGCCCTCCAAATTTGCTACCCTGGCACTTGCTTTTTCATAATCACCTAGGTGGTCATAGTCAAGTCATGTTTCGGTGCCAATCCGTCCTTCAACTGGGTGGCTATAACGAAGCATATCGATATAGCCAAGATTATGAACTGTGGTGTCGTCTAGCTCAAATTGGTGAACTATTCATATTACCAGAGGTTTTACTGCATCAGCGATTTCACAGCTCCAGCATTTCTAGCATTAAACGAGCTGAGCAGAATGAGTTGGTATTTAGCCAGATAGCACGAAATATCGAGCAGTTGACTGGGAAAGTGCCTTTAAAGAAAGAGGTTGAAAATCTACATTGTCTTTGGTCGACCAATCAAAAGACTCAGATCAAGCGATTCCCTCCAACTGAAATGGCTAGGCTTCTCAATCGACAGCTCTGTTATGTCTATCTTGCCTATGCGACTCAACAGGCTGCTTCGCTTCGGCGACCACTGCGTGCTTTGATTGCACAAAAGTTTTTGGATTGGGCAAATAGACTAAGTTTACGCAAGCAGTTGTTAGCTAAACTTCAAATTTATTGGTTTTCTCTTTGTTGGTCTCCCCAATTGGTGGTTAGACAATCGATAGAAAAGCTCAGTAAGAAAGCAATATTCTTGGAAATACAGAGGCCAGCATATAGTGTTCGAAATAATATTGCGGAAATATTTAAGAGTGTCAAAGTTCTCTAATGTATGTATTTAGAAAGATTAAACTGTCAGTCATGGGAGAAATAGCTAATGGATAGCTCTACCCCTGTTATTTCTGTAATTATGCCTGTATTTAACTCTCTGCGTTATCTGGACGAAGCAGTTAATAGTATCCTACAGCAGAGTTTTCGAGACTTTGAGTTTTTGATTTTTGATGATGGATCTACTGATGGTTCTCTGAAGAAGTTACAGCAATATGTAAACAAAGATAAGAGAATTCAATTGTTTGCCCGAGAGCATAGGGGCTTAACAATATTGCTTAATGAAGGGCTGAAAAAAGCCAGAGGCAAATATATTGCCCGAATGGACTCAGACGATATTGCCTTGATAAATCGATTTGAGACCCAACTGACATTTTTAGCCCAGAATCCAGAGTGCGTGGCAGTAGGTTCAGAAATCTTGAGAATTGATCCAGAGGGTTTACCCATTGGTATTAAAGGACAGCCGACCAAACATGAAGAAATTCTCCAAGCTTTATTGAATGGTAAAGGAGGGATTATTAACCACCCTAGTGCGATGTTTCCTCGTGCAGCCCTTGAAAAAATTGGTGGATATCGTTGCTATTTGGAACCGGCAGAAGACTTTGATTTATTTGTTCGGCTTTCTGAGATTGGTACGCTGGCAAATCTTCCTCAAGTGTTGATTAAGTATCGCCTTCATTGTCAGAGAACAACCAATCGTAGAAGGGACATTCAGTTGGAAAAAGTTCGCGAGATTGTACACCAAGCTTGGTTCAAGCGGGGCATGGGTGCTCCACCCAAAGATTTACTTAATAGCCAGCCAATTTTATCTCCCATAGAAAGTAGAAATCATTGGGCTCAAACAGCCATATCCCAAGGATATTTAGTTACTGGCTTAAAGCATTTCTTTATTCTCTTAGTCAATAGGCCTTATTCGCTAACTACTTGGAAAATGGTGTTGAGGGCCTTAATGAAGTCCAGTAAACATAGGAACTTAGCCAATTTTGTAAATTCTGCAGCGAGGTAAACATGAGATGGTCCTAGGCGTTAGTATTATTATTTGCTGTTATAACAGTGCTCAGGAGCTACCACAGACCCTTCAGAATCTAGTATTACAACAAGTCTCGGCTGACGTGCCCTGGGAAGTGGTAATCATCGATAATGCTTCAACGGATGCGACAGCAAAAGTAGCCCAATCTCTTTGGCCAAACTCTGCACCTGCTCCGCTCAGGATTGTCCATGAATCTAATTTGGGGCTAATCAATGCACGGTATAGAGCATTATCAGAAGCTCAATATGAGATTCTCAGTTTTATCGATGATGATAACTGGATTTGTTCAAATTGGGTGCAGACAGTCTCAGAGTTGATGTCTCATAATTCTGAGATTGGGGCATGTGGCAGCCATAATATTCCGGCATTTGATGGGGAAAAACCTTGGTGGTTTGACCTAAGTTCTAGAAGTTATGCGGTTGGTAAACAAGGGCCTGATGAAGGAGGAGATATTACTGGGTCAAGAGGGAGGTTAATTGGTGCAGGACTAACGATTCGCAAGTGTGCATGGCAACAACTTGTTGATAAAGGATTCAACTCTTTACTCGTAGGTTGCCAGGGAAAAGCATTGAATCGAGGTGAGGATACAGAGCTAACCTTTGCTCTTGTACTAGCTGGTTGGCGAATATGGTATGAACCCCGGCTCACACTACAGCATCACTTACAAGCAGAACGGTTGCAGTGGTCTTATTTGCGCCGTTTACGTAGAAATGGAGGAAAAGCAACTATTGGCTTTGATCCTTACCGATTTGCGTTTGAAGAAAAGGGGAGCGAACATCATATTTCTTTCTGGTGGAATGTCACTAAGAAATCTGATCAAAAATTTGAGCGGCAAGTTTGGTATTTTCAGGTTGTTTCAGTCTTGAAAGAGTTGCTTTGGACACCTATGAAATTATTTACCTCCTTTTTCCGTCCGATGGAAGGAAGCTTAGATGTATTGAAAATTGAGACTAAAATTGGCAGGTTACTAGAGCTACTAAATAATCGAAGAGCATACGATATAAATATTCAGTCTGTTAGAAATGCTGCGTGGAGAAACAAGAATTTAGAGCATAAAATTGTATTTATGAAATAATTTTTATATTACAAAGAGAATCGTTTAAGAATGGATAAGCAATGGTGATCTTTTAAATTGATCGGCAAGAAAAATTTATAGAATAGTTAACAAAAAGTGTAATGATTAGAAAAGATAAAGGAGCATTTGTTTTAGTAATTCCTGTTCGAAATCCTCAGGACCAAAAGGTTATTGATTATAGCTGTATTGAAGCGATATTACATGAAACGGTAAGGTCACTTACCCAGCAATCCTATAGTCACACCCATATTGTTATTGTTTGCCACAAAATCCCTTCATGGGGAGGGACAATAGGAAACAATGTGACTTTTTTAAATGTCTCAAATATCCCAGCATTCCCTGCCAATAAAAATCCTGTAAGAGTAGATAAGGGATTGAAATATATTATTGGTATTTTATATGCAAAAAATAATCTCAATCCAGATCTAGTCATGCCGATGGATGCAGATGACTATGTGAATGTTAAGCTTGCCAGTAAATTGGTAAAAAAAGATAAATTCAATAGATTCAATAGTAATAGAGATGGATATATCTTAAAGAAAGGGCTACATGTAAACCTCCAAATTGCTGCTGACTACTCAGTGAATTATGAAGTGGCGTATTTAGTTGAGGAATTTGATCGAACCTGTGGATCTTGTAGAGTTTTTAAGACAGATGCTCTAATGAAATCAATAGAAACAATTGATGTTGATATAGCTAGTCGATTTAGTTACTGGCCATTGCGATCGCAAAATGCATCGGTGACTGTTCCTGCTGAGCCAGTAATGTGGCTCAGTGATATTTCTCAGCCACATTACTTAAGTGAAAATAATATTGTCAATATTTTAGGTAGGCATATCAAGCAAAGTCCATACTTTAAGTTGGCACCCCTTAACTTCGTAGGTGCAGCAAAAGGATGTGGCCATGGCAACCATGATGGCCCTAAACAAGGTGAGGTTCATATGGATAAAATTATTGGCAATATTTCTGCTCAACAATTTTGCAATAACTTTGGGATACTCAATAAAAACTATCTTAAACCAACCCACAAAAAAATAAACCTGGGTTTTCTTACGAATAAATTTCCCTTGTTTTAGATTTTTGTATGCAAACTAGCTTAATTTTTTAATCTCAAGACATGAGAGTATTTATAACTATTTACTATGCTATTTTTTGTGGATTGAAGTTGTTATTTTCAAATATTAAAAATTATAAAAAATTGACCTATATAAATCTTGGTGAATAGAGAAGTGGATATGCATGAAAATATCTTAAGTTCTCAAAGAGACACAACAATCAAACCGATTCAATGGTCTAATGTCTTGAGTTGGGCTACTGAAACTGCAAAACAAGATCGGCACTCATATCAATCTCACCCGAGATCACACTCTATCCAACGATTAAAGGCGATGTGGACGCCTAACTTACATCAACCGTTGTTTATCATTGGTTCTCCTCGTTCTGGCACAACGTTCTTAGGAGCTTGTATTGCTGAATTACCAGAGATCTCTTATCATTTCGAACCGGTAGCATCTAAAGCTGCAGCTCGTTATGTTCACGAGGGACAGTGGGAATTCAGTAAAGCTAAGAGCTTCTATCGAGCGGTGTATGCCTGGTTGATGCGACTTCATTTTGATGCAGATTTGCGTTTTTCGGAGAAAACCCCCCGAAACTGCTTTCTAATCAACTTTTTATACCAGATATTCCCTGACGCCCAGTTTATCCATATTATTCGAGATGGTAGAGATGCTGCCCTCTCCCATAGTCAGAAACCATGGTTACAGGCCGCTTCTGCCCAGTCCGGCAAGCGAGAGTCGAGTGGCTATCGCTACGGCCCCTATGCTCGTTTTTGGGTGGAACCTGAAAGAAAAGATGAGTTCGAAACTACAAGTGATATACACCGCTGTATCTGGGCCTGGAGACGCCATACTGAAAGCATTCTGGCACAATCCAAAAACTTACCAAGAGCTCAATATTATGAACTTCGTTATGAAGCTTTCGTCACTTGTCCCCATGAAGAGGCTGATCGCTTGCTGAACTATCTGAATATTGTTCAATTTAGCTCTCGAGAACGCCTACATGAAGCTTTTGCTCGTGCTAATTCCCAGTCGGTGGGGAGATGGAAAGATGCATTGACCCCTGAACAGGTAAAACAGATAGAACAGGAGGCAGGTCCGATGCTTCAAGCATTGGGGTATCTGCAGGGATCATGAAAAACGCAATAAATGTATCTAAAACAATTCAAGATCCTATTTTCTTAGTGGGTTGTCCCCGCTCAGGTACAACTCTCCTTCAGCAAATGTTGGATGCCCATCCTGATATTGCGATCGCACCCGAAACTTTTTTTATCCGAAACTTTTGGTTAAAGCAAGACAAATATGGAAACTTAGGAGAAGACCATAATTACTACCAGCTCGTAGAAGATATTATTTCGTTGCCAGAATTTCAAGAAATGGAATTAGATCCAGAGGTCTACCGAGCAGCTGCTTGGAAATCTTCGCGAAGTTACCCTTTGCTTTTACGTCTTCTCTTGGAACAATTTGCCCACAAAAGGGACGTAGCTATCGTTGGGGAAAAGACACCAAATCATTTGCTGTACATATCAATACTCCAGCAATTTTTCCCTACTGCCCGATTCGTTCATATTGTCCGGGACCCCCGAGCTGTTGTTGCATCCTGGCAAACGGTCCCTTGGACAACGGGAACCCTAGCAGGTGATGCAGCAGTGTGGCGACGTTATATGTCAACAGCAAGAGGATGCCCAGTTGCTTTGAAGCCCTCACTATATACACTTCATTACGAAGCCCTCATTGAGACCCCAAAAATCACCTTAAAAGCCCTGTGCCAATTTCTCCAAATTCAGTTCGAACCAGCCATGCTGGCGTATCATCAACAACCATCTCATACTGTTAATGCTAAGCGCGAACCCTGGAAAATTAATGCAAAAAAGCAACTAAGCCAAACCTCCTTGAGCCGTTGGCAATCCACATTATCCAACTCGATGATTGCTGAAATTGAGGTGGTTGTTTGGCCAGAAATGATGCATTTTGGCTATAGTCCCATCACGAACCGTGTAGCCCTCGCCACTACAAAAACTTTTAAGATCGTGCAAAGTAAGTTTCAGAGGGCGATATCGCGCTTGAAATCTCCAACCCTTGGGATATAGAGATGAAACTTGGATATTTGCATATTGGTTCTCCTGAACATGGCGTATGTCGCTATGGACGTTTACTGGCGACAGAGGCGCGCGGATTGTCTACTCTTTCTGTCATAGAAGCTGAGGTAGAGCTAACCCTAGATCATCGGCAAAACCGAGCAGAAATCATTAAAGCTGCAAGACATCTCTCATCGGTGGATATTGTTCATCTTCAGTACAGCATAAAAAATAACAAAGGCTTGTGGGGACTAGGTTGGACCCAGCTGACTCATCTTCGGCTTTTTAGACAGTACTGTGCACAACCACTAGTCGTCACTCTTCATGATGTTTATGACTTACCCCCCAATCCGAGCAAAATTCCTGGTTATGTCTCTCGCATCCTGCACCGGTGCTCACCCAATCTTCTGGCCAAGGGCACTCCAAATAAATCTCTATCTCAGGCAGAGAAACTTTCCTTAGCGAATCTGCTTGACTCAATTCGACAATACCGTTGGCTTGTGCAGGGAGAAATACTCAGAATCCCTGGTGACATCTCATTGTATTGGTTATTGAGACAGGTCAAATTGGTCTTTGTCTCTTCTGAAGAAGAGAGAAGACGATTGAGCCAGGGTGATATAGGTTCTACAACAGTGATTCCGCACTTTGTTGAACAGCGATCGCCGACTCTTTCCAAGAAAGAAGCCCAGCAGGCATTAAACTTGCATGGATTTCAGGTCATTACACTTCTCGGATTTATTCATGAACGTAAGGGGCACCAGTTACTACTGAAAGCGCTTTCCCAACTCCCAGAACAGGTCATAGTGGTTTTTGCTGGGGGAGCGAGTCCTGGCAATGAACATTTTCTCAAAGACCTACTAGCCCTGGCAAAGACAGATGGCGTTGAGCATCGCTTACGTATCACGGATTATTTGTCTGAAGTTAATTTAGAGCGCTATTTGATGGCCACAGATTTGGCTATTTGCCCATTTCAATCCTTTGCTGCCTCAGGATCACTCTCAACTTGGATCTCTGTTGGTCGATCGCTATTAGCTTTTAACCTTCCACAAATTGCTGAATATAATCGGATCGAGCCAGATTCAATTAAAACGTTTCAACCCTACACTCCAGAAGCACTAGCGAGCGAGATTAAGCACTTATTATCCGCAGGGATTAAGGCAGAAGATATAGCTGTCGATCGGCTTAAACAAAGACTGTTATTGCCAGTCACCTTTAATCAACATCTAGTTCGTTATCAGCAAGTGGTAACTGCCCTTAACAAGACGATTGTTCGTCCTACCCACGGCATTAAGCCTAGCTATTGAGTTTGAAAGAGGCAAATCACTTATGCATTTCTCTTCATCTATAAAGCATGCATCTAGGCAGAGCCAAGCGGCTAATGAATCAACTGGGAACAGATCTGATCTGAAAATGACTGTTTACTTTGCACCCCAGTATTTGTCCATTAATCCCTATCAAAAGCAGTTGGCTAGCTCCCTAAAAGATCTGGGAGTTCGAGTTGAGGGAGTGAATGGGATGAAGGCATTTTTACCCACAGCAATCAAATCTAGGAATCTGAACGTTGTCCATCTGCACTGGTTACATCAATACTATCGAGCCCCGGAGTTCAGAAATTTCCCTATCCTCAAGGTTTTAAGATTCCCTTTTGCATTATTGACCCTTATAAAATTTCTGTTGGGCTTAATTTTTTTGAGAATTGCGGGTGTAAAGCTTGTCTGGACTGCCCATAATCTTGAGAGCCATGAGGCTTTATTCCCTCTGTTAGACTACATTTGCAGACTGGTTGTTGTACATATATCAGATTCTGTAATTGCTCACGGTCATGCTGCTAAGTCTGCAATTGCCAAAAGATATCGGCTCAAAAAGTTAGAGAAGATACTGGTAGTTCCCCATGGAAATTACATTCAGTCCTATGACAACTCAATGGCTCAGCCTGAAGCCCGTCAGGTTTTAGGTATCGAAAATACCAGTCTTGTCTTTCTCTTTTTAGGCTTAGTGAGACCCTATAAAGGAGTAGGAGAATTAATTGAAATTTTTAATCAGTTAGAGCACCCTGATAAAACACTCATCATTGCTGGAAAAACCTTAAACGATACATTCTCTCAAGAGATCAAAGCCAAAGCTGCAACCCAAACTAACATCAAGTTCATTCCTGGCTTCGTCCCTGATGAGCGAATTCAAATATACATGAATGCCAGTGATGCTGTCGTTTTCCCTTATCGTGATGTTTTAACATCAGGCGCGGCGATCTTAGCGATGTCTTTTGGTAAACCTTGTGTTGCTCCAAGAATGGGTTGTCTCCAAGAGATTTTAGATACTGCTGGAGCTTTTTTGTACGAACCTGATCAAACTGATGGTTTGTTGAAGGCAATGGAGCAAACAGCTTACAAAAAAACCGATTTGCTATCTATGGGAGCGCATAATCGGTGTTTAGCAGAACAATGGGACTGGACTACTATTGCGAAGCAAACCCTCGAAATATATTTACAGAAGTCCAATGCTTAATGGATAAAGAGGCTTCAGGCTGAATATTTAATGTTTATGAATATGCATTGCTATGTCTAATACTGTTACTCATCCAGCCATCAAGATCGCAAAACCAGAAACCATTCCATTTGTTTCAGTCATCATACCTGTGTTCAATGATTCAGAGCGGCTGTTTCAATGTTTGCAAGCATTAGAAAATCAGACTTATCCTGGTAAAACGTATGAAGTAATTGTGGTCGACAATGCTTCTGATGATGATGTCAGTGCTGTGGTAGACCAGTTTCCCTATGCTTCCACGACCTTGGAACTCCAGCAGGGGTCTTATGCGGCTCGCAATACTGGGATTGCGATCGCAAAAGGAAACATCCTAGCCTTCACAGATGCAGACTGTATACCAGCCCCCGACTGGATTGAAAAAGGAGTTCAGAGTTTACGCGACGTTCCGAACTGTGGTCTGGTAGCTGGCAGAATTGAATTCAGCTACCAAAACCCCCAGCAGCCGAACTCCATAGAACTCTGCGATAGTGTGCTGTACTTACAGCAAGATTTGTATTTAAAGCATGCCAAGTTTGGCGCTACGGCAAATGTCTTTACCTACAAATCAGTCTTTGCCGAAGTCGGTTTATTTGATCAAATCCTGAAATCTGGGGGGGACTATGAATGGGGGCAACGGGTTTTTGCCGCAGGGTATCAGCAGGTCTATTCACCAGAGGCTTATGTCTATCACCCAGCTCGATATTCCTTTGAACAGCTCTACAAGAAAATCCTCAGAACAACCCGAGGTCCTTACGATTTGAGTCAGTCTAGTACCTACTCCCTGAAGAAATTTATCAAAGATATCGCTAGAGATGTTTTCCCCCCTTTCAAAACCTTTGGTCGGGCGCGGGTAGATACCGTCCAACAAAAACTGCGATTGTGGTTTGTGTTGACCTTTATCAAGCATTTAACGGCTTTAGAGCGGGTAAAGGCACAACTCAAGTTTGGCTAGTCGTCTTTAAGTGTGATGCCAGTCCGGGGGAATGAAAACGTGACTATGTAATTAGCCCATGTTCAGAAGAAATGGACTATGAATGGGGGCAACGGGTTTTTGCCGCAGGGTATCAGCAGGTCTATTCACCAGAGGCTTATGTCTATCACCCAGCTCGATATTCCTTTGAACAGCTCTATAAGAAAATCCTCAGAACAACCCGAGGTCCTTACGATTTGAGTCAGTCTAGTACCTACTCCCTGAAGAAATTTATCAAAGATATCGCTAGAGATGTTTTCCCCCCTTTCAAAACCTTTGGTCGGGCGCGGGTAGATACCGTCCAACAAAAACTGCGATTGTGGTTTGTGTTGACCTTTATCAAGCATTTAACGGCTTTAGAGCGGGTAAAGGCACAACTCAAGTTTGGCTAGTCGTCTTTAAGTGTGATGCCAGTCCGGGGGAATGAAAACGTGACTATGTAATTAGCCCATGTTCAGAAGAAATCGCTATAAACGGTATTTCATCTCATTGTGCATTCTGCTAGGCATATTCGGACTATTAGCCTGTCAGCAGGTTAGCAGCAGCTCCTCATCGACGCCTCAGGCTCGCGTTGAGTCTCGTCCAGTGGACTATGGCCACAATGCGCCAACCTCTAGGGATAAATTTCTCTGGCCGTTTTCCTCAGACTCCATATGGAATATGCCCATTGGCTCTGATGCTCAATATAAGCCAGCCCGCATTAAGTCAGCCCCCCGTTTGCGATCTGATGAAGAGTATTTCTTTGAGCTTAAAGGGGATGATCCTCGTCAACCAGTTTATGCACCAGGTTCGTGGAAAAAACGCTGCAAAGGGAAAAAGAAGTCCATGAAGATTTCCCTTCCGGTTCCAGACGATCTGATCATTCCCGATGCGGAGAAGGGGAAGACACCGAATAATGCATCGGCATTTCTGATGCCTGATGGCAAGACATTGGTGCAGCTTGAACCGCTGGCACGCTGTGAGCCAGGAGGTCCCATTTATGGCTGGCGGTATTTTCCCAACGTTGATATCTACACTGCAGGCATTGGTGGTGCTCACTTTGGATCAGGACTATCTTCTATCGGTGGCTCAATCCGAGAAGGGGAATTGGTCGATGACGCCCCGATTCGACATGCGTTAAAGATTAATTTGTGGGGTAAAAAATATCTTTACTATTCTAAGCGCATCCCTGGATATCGTTGGCCAGCAGATCGTGCTGATAAGTATGCAGCCAAACAGTATGGGGGCAAGAATCCTGAGTTGGTTCAAGGTGCCTTATTAGCGATTCCCCCTGATCTCTCAGTGTCCAGCCTGGGACTCAAAACGCAACCGGCCAAAAAGCTTTTTCATGCGTTCCAAGACTATGGGGCTTACGTGGTCGATGATACGGACTGGAACGCCCATGCTATCCCTTTGGAGCATAGTGTACTGAAAGAGTTTCGACGGACCTATGGCTATTCCTTCAACACTTCAGAAGGTCCTTTCTTCGATGATGTGATTAAGCTGTTTACCGAGCTTTCGGTCGTATCTAACAATACGCCTGAGTCAGTGGGCGGAGGTGGCACCCCTAGAGCGCCATTGGCACCGCCCATTCGCAATTGACAGCTCAATCAATATATTTAACAAACGAACCGTCTAGGTTAAAGGAATTTGCACCTTTAATAATCGCAACGATTTCATCAGCTTGATTCGTAATGCCATCTCCATTGGTATCCAAGTATATTTCTGCCCCTTTATTACTGGTACCGACAACATACTGTTGGGCAGATCCTAGAAGGAGAAGGGTGTCTTTATCCTTACTGAAGTCATTAATTTGGGCAAATTCATCTTGCTTCAGAGGGGTACTACGATTACTTTGTAAAAACTCGACTCGACCGACGACATCAAATGTGTCGGAACCTGCCCCTCCTGTCAGGCTGTCTTTACCCGAACTGCTAACTAGGACATCCCCCTGTTTCCCGCCGATTAGCTGATCATGGCCTTTACCACCATGTAAATGGACGGTGCCTTGAAATTGGGATGCATCTAGTTTGTTATTGCTATCCCCACCACTGAGAATGACATGTTCAATACTATCGAGGGTATCGGTCCAGGTGCCAATCAGCTTGTTCTCCGTCAGCTCAAGGTCAATATCATCTGACTCGATCACGGTGTCAAAGCCAGTACCACCCATTAAGCGATCTTTACCGGTTCCTCCCGTCAGATGATCGTCGCCCTTGCCCCCTTCCAGGATGTCACTATAGGCACCTCCATCTAAGTAGTCATTTCCATCTCCCCCTAGTAAATGATCGGAGCTGGTATCACCAATGAGGTGATCATTGCCTTTACCGCCATCGAGGGTATCTTTACCCGACCCACCGGTGATGAAATCATGTCCACCTCGTCCTTGGATCAGATCATTCCCTTTTTTGCCATCCATCCGGTTGGCTTGGTCATCCCCCTCAAGATTATTTGAGTCGGCGTTGCCGATAAATGCTGGCGGGGCAGCGACATCAAAGTCTGGAGCTAGGGGAGTACGGGGTGTTCCACCGCCACCGATGTTATCTAAGGCATTGTTGTCAATGACATGCAGGGCCGAAAATAACTGCATATAGTCATCATAAAAAGGACCACTGTTGTCGGTAAAACTAAAGCCATAGTGGCTGGAAAATTCTTGCGTGACCCCTTTCTCAACTGCAATAGCATGGGCATCCCATCCGGTATCGTCGGCCAGATAAGCCCCATAGTCCTGAAGGGCATAGAAAAGTTTTTTGCCAACCTCGGTTTGAATCCCTAATTTATCTGGCGTCATGTCCGGTGGAATAGCTAGCAAGCTGCCGTTGAGTAGTTCTGGGGTAGCACCCGCATAGGTCTGTGGGCTGATATGGGTGTCTGCTTTCACAGCAGGCCAACGATATCCTAGTCCTCCACCTGGGCCTTTGGTATGAGAAAAATACTTTTTCGTCCAAAGATTCACTTTTAGGGCATGGCGGATGGGATCATCACCAATGAGTTCACCCTGTCGAATGGTGCCACCGATGGAGGATAACCCAGACCCAGCATGGGCCCCCTCGATACCCGTTCCATAAATATCCTCATATTTGGCAACATCCAGGGTATAGGGTAAGCGTTGGCCGTAGACGAAATCACGGTTGCGATCGCGAGTTAATGCATTCACCTGAACTAGGGTGCGGCCATCGGGCATTAAAAAAGCCGCAGAATTGTTAGGGGTCTTGCTATTGGTCGAATCAGCAATCAATAAATCATTAGGTAAGGGCAGGGATATTCCTTGATAGGTGCTGCCAGTGGTGCGACCTGGTCCCCAAGTTCCCTGGTTATAGAGGGGTTGTAACGGGTCATCCCCCTTAAGGATGTAAAAGTGATCCACATCTACTGTGGCGTTTTTTGCCTTTTCAATCTTGGCATCCACATATTCAGCATTAGACCCAATGGGGGTATTCCATATCGAGTTGGCAGCAAAAGGCCGCAGGGTTACATCCCGTGTCGCCACAGTTCCTCCTGTATTGGTTGTAGAGCTAGTAGTTTTAGAACCTTGAAGCAACCCACTGCCTTGAATGGCTAAAAAACTAACAACTTCGCTCGTATGGGAAGTTTCCGCATCCGCAGTGGTGTCTTCTTCTACCTTGACTTCTACAGAAGTATTGTGAAGATTACGATAACGAACCCCTGCAGAATCGCCTCCATCGTATGAGGCAAGGGACGCTAAAAAATTTGGAGTGGAGGTGAAACCGGAAAAATCAATGGATGCCCAATCATGGGTAATGGTATCTCCTGTTTGCCCAACTTGATACGCTAACCCTCCCCACGTTCCTGACCCTGACTCAATCGCTAACCATCCCACCGACTCTGACACATGACCAGAATATTTTTTCTTTTCTTCCTCTTCCATGCCCACCTGAAAGCCACTGACTGTCGTGGCTTGCTGCCGCGTGCGCACAAAATCTGAACCATCCGCAGTTTGCACTTGACTGAAAACGATGGGGGAATCCGAAAATTTTTGATTAAAGTTAACGGTTTCAAATCTACTGGTGACCAAGCCACTGGTATCTAGGGTGCCAACTTCTAGCTTTGTGCCATCTTCTAAAACCCATGACCCAGCTTCCAAGACGATATAACTAATATCCTCAGCTACATGTTGGCCATCATGATTACTGGGTTCTTGGATATAGAGTTCGAAACGATTACTTTGAATGTTGTCAATTCGAACTGTTGCAGGCTGTCCACCATTAAAACTCAGGGTTTGGGCGAAAATGACAGGGTTTATGTAGTCATGCTGAAGTTGGATGGTCTGTTTAAGATGGGTCAGACCAGAAATTTGCCCTACTTCACCTAGTGTGGCAATGGATGTTGCTGACCTAGGAACTGCAGACTGTATGGGAGAAGTGGCTAAAGCTGTCCCCGAAACAATCGGTGCAGGTGTCTGATAAAATATCCTGACATTTCGAAACAAGCTATCCGCCTTGGGGTGTGGGACATCTTGATCATTGCCAAAGGTTAAATAGGCGATATTGCCCGTGAAAAACTCGCCTACAGGAATGCGGTAAGTGAGCCAGTCACCGATAACAGTCTGATAATGGTTGAACTGGCTGATTCCCCAAGGTTGACTACCAAATAATTGAAAACTTTGGGTCGGACTCAGAATATTATCAGTATCAAATCCAATACTGTGAATTTCTCCTTGAACATTGCTTTTAAAGTCAAACTCTAAAACAGTACTTTTCGTAATTTGGTAAGGCAGCTTGATTTTTTTCCAACCATTCCCAGATAACTGCAATATATTGCCATTGGATAGAGTGGAAAAGCTCAGTTTCTGATCTTGAGAGCCTCCATAGGATTCAATCTGGTAATTATTGAAATTCAGCATGATCTCTTATTCGTATGATTCCAATAAATTATTCATTTTTTGACAAGTTGATATCGCATTCCTAATGCTAAAAAGGAATACTTTTCTGGGCGTATAAAAAATGACCACAGCAAGGAGACAATTTTGAGTAGGCTTAACAGTCCTAAAATTGCTTCAGCTATCGTTAAACCAATTTGGAGTAAAGTGTCTGCCTATGCTGCATAGTAATTTTTGGAATGCCATAAACTGATAGGCATTCTATTTTGCACCTAGCTATTCGCCAGAAAATCTATTCTATGGAGACAGAAGTACGCAAAGCCAACCTCTGTGGAGCTATTATCTTGTATTCGTTATTACTGTAAAAATTGTGTATGAGGTCAATAAGCTACGATGTAGTGATGCTTCTTGTCTCATTAAAAATCTCGACATTTAGATGTCCCCCAACTTCTGTCACTTGCACTCAGGAATACTATCTCTTCCTCAAAAATACTTTGCCATGAATTAACAAGAGAATTCTATAAGTCAATATGCATGGCTGATATTTTTCATGCATTGAATTCGAATTCTAATCATGCAAGATTATCTGAGGTAAAGTGTGTTCTGAGTAAAAATATCAAAGCTTGATATTAAAGCTCTGAAGCAAAATATAGTGCTTGGTTATAGAATTCCCAGAGCATCTATTTTAATGACATGAAAAAGTTGGAATGTCATGATTTTATGATTTGATTAAATCGTTGAAGAAGAGATAAGTCTATTGCCTTAATATCTCATCGAATGTGTTCTTCATTGATTTAGCCCAGATTCGGTAGCCTTGTGGAGATAAGTGTAGATAATCAGGCATTACTGTTTTAGAAATTTTGCCATCAGGTTCTAGAAAACTTGGCCCCATATCCAGAAATCGAATGGTCGAACCATTGTCAAGCTGCTCAATTTGTCTATTAATAGCCTGAATTTTTTTTCTGTTGGGCGTATGGGGTTGCTTGCCCGATGGAAGAATTCCAAGGAGGAGGATTTTAGTCTGTGGGTTTTTGATCCGAATTTTGGCAACGATTTTCTCAATTCCTGTCGCAATACGGGCTGAACTAAAAGAATCTTGCCAGAGATTATTAACGCCAATATTGAGAACGACTAACTGAGGTTGTATGTCGTCAAATAGGCCATGGTCAATTCGCCAAAGAACTTGTTGTGTGCGATCGCCACCAATACCAAAATTTGCGGCGCCAAGGTTGCCATAGTGTTGTTGCCAGAGCTTTTTATGCTTTCGCCACCCGCGGGTAATCGAGTCACCTAAAAAGACAATATTGATTTGGCGTTTCTGAGTTTGTTTGAGATGTTGCTGATGGAGCTTCAACCATGCTTGGGGAAATTTTGGATAGTGACCGGGCATGGGAACAGTGGGATCTTGCTGTTTCGGAGTGACAGTGGGTTTTGGTTGTTTCGGAGCAGATGCTTTTTCAAGATGATCCGCTATGTTTTTGATGTTTGAGCCAGTCAGTTTGACTTCATCTAACCAGGCTTTCCCCTGACCTTCTATCAGCAAAACGATTCCAAACTTATGAGTTTTGGGAGGTAAGATAACCTCCTGAGAGAAGGAACTCCAATCCTGAGTATTGTGGAGATACTTGACTTGCTGAAATTGGAGCGGGCGTGATTGTTTAGAAAAAGACTGAATGGCAATATTGACTTTGACCTTCCCTGTGGATTTAGCAAAACCGCTGACAGTGAAAGACTGACGAGATGCCCCCTTGATCAGTTGAAATGCCTGTCCTTTAGCAGGGCCAGACGTACTAGCCACCTTTAGGGCAGCAGGGCCCTGTTTAAAAATTTGAGTATCCCGTGTAATGGAGATCTTGCCTTTTCCCACCCACTGATGATGCCAATAGTCAGGGACCGTCGTTCCTAGAGTCATCGCACCATTACGTAGGGTGATGGGTTGTCTGCCCTTCTCTTTTGCCGAGGGGGGTGGCGATTTTTGCGCCTGAGAAGATTGAAGTGATATGCAGCCTGCTAGAGTTACTAACCCCATGATCAGCGAGGCTCCTATTGCTCTATGTCGATACATGATGGGCTGCCCATTGTATTGCTGTTAGATTGTCACATCTCTAACGGTTGAATTGGCGTAACCCAGATTACTCAATAAGCACTGTTCGTTAGGGTCGTGGCTTCCGTGGGGGGAGAGGTATGAGGATGAAAGCGTAATTTTTGTACATTATTCAAGTTTTTAGTGTTACTCTATCTCTTGCAGAGGTTCGAGAGTAACGGTGAGAGATGGACTACGAATTTAGAGTGATTGTGGAGAAAGTTTCGGTTACCACTCAGGAAGTCGTTAAACGAGACACTCTAAAAATCTATGACATCAAGCAACCAGAATCTATTCTAGATCTAGGATTGCGTCACGAAGAACAAATCTCTCTGCTTTCCAAAGTCCAAAGTGCTCTGTTATCCGAACAATCTACCCTCATCGATACTGGAGTTACGCAGTGCATCAAATGTGGTGGGAAAATAGGCAAGCTTGGTTTTCAACCATCTACATTCCATGCCGTCTTCAGCGATCATAAACTCCGTATCCAAAAACATCGGTGCAAGAATCCTGAGTGTCGATGGCAAAGTATGCCATCGGTGTTGAGCGTCTTTGGCACAGATACTCATCCTGACTTAGTAAAACTGCAATGTGAGAATGGTGCCTTGCATAGCTATCGAGAAGCTCAGGATAATATGGAGCGGCTGAATGCTCAGCGCCGGAGTGTGAATAACCATGTCCAAATCAAAAACGTGACCAATCAAGTCGGTGAGCGTTTATCTCAAGCGAACACTACCCCTCCAGATCAAGAAGAGTTACCCACCCCGGCAGCAGAACTCATTGCTCAAGTCGATGGGGGTCATATTCCTACCAAAGATAAAGACAAGCGCAGTTTTGAAGCCTTATCTGGCATCGTTTATCGTCCTAGTGCCATTGAAGTAGTTGATAAACATCATCGCCAAATTACGGAAAAGACTTGTGTTGTTTCCGCCTTAGAGGATGAGTTGCAAACCATCAAGACCTATCTGCATCATGCGGCACTTAAACAAGGGATGACAGAAGAGACACAGGTCACTGCCTTGGCCGATGGTGCTAGCAACTGCTGGTCAGTCATCTCAGTTCTTGAGCCTCATTGCAAAGCATTAGAGCTGATCTTGGACTGGTTTCATATCGGCAAGAAATTCCGAAATGTCAGCAATGCACTGGGTGAAACCTTTGCAGAATCCCTCGATAGTGCGAAGGGGAGTTTATGGCATGGAAAAGTAGATGATGCTCTGCAGAAGATTGCCATGCTTCGAGACAACATTTCAGATGAGAAGAAGCAAACAAAGCTCAAAGGCTTATACGATTACTTAAAGAATAACAGTGAATATCTTGTCAATTATGACGAGCGAGATAAAGCGGGGCTAGCTTATACCAGTCAAGTTGCAGAATCTCATATTGACACCCTCATTAATGCTCGCCATAAAAAGAAGCAGAAGATGCAATGGACTCGGGTAGGTGCCCATAATGTCTTGCAAATCAGGGCGAGTATGATCAGTAATGAATGGAGTGATAATTGGCTAGATTTAGTTCTTCCTGAAGAAGAAAAAGCTGCTTGAGAATTAGGCTTTTAATGTAGGATATTTACGCTTACTCGTCAACATGGTTGGTGCTTTGATCAGAAGGGACAGTGCGTCAAGAACCCGATGCTGGCTGATCCGACTGAGCAGGCAGTCGCTTACTGCAATGTTCGATCTCATGTAACTACCTATCCGACCCAGGTTGAACAAGGGTTGCTTTGGATTTGGCCAGATCATAATGCCCAAGCCTTTACAGACTGTCAGCAGAAACAACCCGCAACCCTGCCTGAACCTGGTTCAAAGTGGCATAAGGCTGATTGGCACATGATAGAGGTTCCCATAGGCTACACCGTTTCGATTGAAAACAGCTTTGACCCTGTACATGCTCAATTTCTGCATGAAGGAATCAGCGGTTTTTCACCCGCGAACGCGATTCCAATGCAAGGTTTCAAACTCGTAGACGAGCTATCGGCAGAGGATGGTTTTGTTCTTAGTCATAAAGGATATAACACCTTTAATCGAGAGATGGAGGCAACTCGAACATTCCGTCCCCCTTGTGCCAACATCACCCAGTACAACTTGCCAATGGCTGGTGTCCAAACCTTTCAACTCTATTTTGTCCCGACAGCACCAGGATATTGTCGATATATTATGAAGTTCGTGATGGACTTAGATTTTCCGGCTCGTCCTTTTAGTTTGATGCCGTGGATGAACAAAAAAATGCTAGAGTTGCTACCCGAATATGTGCAGATTGGACTACAACATTTGGGGCTTTACAAACTCAATGATCAGGATATTACAGCTATGTATGCCCAAGAACAGAATGAGGCTGTTCTCGATACAGGGCGTAGACGTACTCCCTTCCTCCCCTCTCCTGCGGATCAGGGAACTTTGACTTTTAAAAGCTGGCTGAATAGATTTGGAAATGGTGGTCCTGAACCCAATTCTCTCTACGCAGAAGGAGTGGAAAGCCGAAGCAATGAGCAACTCTATGACCGCTGGCATCGCCATACTAAACTTTGTCCTCACTGTTGCCGTTCTATAGAGTGGATTGCAAAAACTCAGAGAGTTTGCCATCGTTTGACGACTGTGACGGTAATTCTGGGGGGAATCATGCTTTTGCTACCACTATCAGTCCGACTCAGTCTGGGATGCTTCGCAATTGCAATTCTAAGTCTTCTAGGACATCAGGGACTCACAAAATTGCACTCGCATTTCATGAGTAGTATTCCGCGGCAAGGGATGCCAAACCTTCAACTTTGGCCCCATGGAGGTACTTGAACAGAAACTTATTGTTTTGGGTAAACACGATAAGTTTGCAAGTTGGGTTTCAAGCATTTATGAGCACGTGTCAGATCTGATAACAAGCTTCTAGTACTCCAAGGTGTAAGTTAGCCCACCATTAAAAGCGACAACAGGTGGGAAATTTGCACCACTCTTCAATGCAGCCGCATAGATTGCAACAGAATCTTCATTTAAACCTGTGTGACAGTGCAGCCCTCCATCACGCCGAAGGGTAGAAATCTCTAGACAAATAATAGAAGACATCTGGCGACCTCACCTTGCATAAGGCTGATTTTACCAACTTTCTTTCTACTCCCAATCACCCCCAAACCCTACTCACCCGCTCCCGATCCAACCACACCCCGATCATCTCCTCAATCCGCTCAATCGTTTCCCCTGGCCGCAGACTCAACACCTGCAACACATCGAATGTGTCTTCTAATTCCAAGGCGCACTCAAAGCAGAACTCGGGTGTTTCAAACGAAATTCTGATGAACGGTATACCGCTGCCCTCGATGGTGATCCAATATTTCCCTGAACTGCTTTGGGAAACCGTCAGATACTCAAGCTGACCCTTTTGCTTGGTCTGCTGAACCAAGTTCCTTTGACGCTTCTCCAGTGCGTGAAATTTGGACTCAAAAGCTCTCGACACTCTGGGGGGTCGGACCCTTCCTGGTGTTTGCCGAGCTGAATACCCTCGCTGCGTTCTCCGAGTATCGGTGGGTTCACTGCGGTCGTATCTGGGGGTGGGTTCAGTGGTGCGATCATCATCTTCAGGCTGTGGAGTCGCCTTGCGCTTCACTGGCAGATCGTCTTTCCGGTCGATGGTCGGGAATGATGTCTTGTCTGGGTATGCGGGGGGTGCTTCGGTGTTTGTCGAGGGTTTCACCGGGAGGTCGGCTGGTAGCTTGGGCTTCAGGGAAATGAGTTGAGGGGGCATTGCAGATATCCTGTGCTAAGGCTGGTTCAGTTTAGCCTTCGGGAATATGGTCTGGGGGATTTCTGGGAAAAGCTTAATTTCTTAGATGTCAGCTATTTATGAAGCTGTTTGAATAGGGACGCTTGGGGGTGCAAATAAGAACACTCCATTTCCTACCTCTTTACATTGACCAGATAGAGAATGGGCACTGCCCGCTAAATAGTCACTTATTCTCTGGGATGAAGAAGGTGGCAAGTCAGCCAAATTTACCAATAGCAGTTGTCCCTTTTTCAAGGATTGTACATCCGCTTCTGCTTCAGTAAATGAACTAGGATGAGACAGACGAATTTCACAGGGAGTCTTCCCGTGCAATGGAACTAGGTTATTCATAGGGCTATCTAATGCTCAGAGGTTCTGTTCATTGTGACACAACGAAATTTACTTTTATTCGGCGGGCAAATAACTCAGAGTTTTGATCAGGGATGGTTTTCATACTCCCACTCAATTCTGACCACCAGATTCACCTATAATCCAATAACTGCAATACTTGCAGATAATTCAGTAAAAAAACACTCTATATTTTGATTCAGTTTTGATTTTGCTGACATCTACCCCGCACTCACCGGAAAATCAGAAATTGTAGTAGGCAAAATTGTTCTCAATTCAGTTCAGTCAAGGATATACAGTATTTATGGCTAAAAAAACAGCCGCCGCAAAGAAAAAAACAGCCGCAAAGAAAAAAGATATTCAACCCCTAGTCGGGAAAGAACTACTCAAAAAGCTCAAGGATTTATCTCACCTCTCGAAGCGGGATAAAGCGAAAGAGTGTGGCTATGTAGTCGGCAAGCAAGTTAACCTAAGTGGTTTTATGAATGCCATTTTGGAAGCCAAGGGCATTTCACTAGATGGTGATGCCAATAACGACGGTAGAGGTCGAGAGGCAACCTATCGAGTCAAAGTTCATCAGAATGGGCAGGTGGTCATCGGGTCTACCTACACCGAAAAAATGGGTTTACAGACGGGTGATGAGTTTGAAATCAAGGTCGGCTATAAGCACATTCATCTAACTCAATTGACGGAAGATAAATAAGAGTATTTACGCTTTTACCCAAAATTAATTCGATTTCTCGCGAGAATCTAACAACACTCATATTCTGCTATCTCACATCCTGAAAGAGATTGACAAGTTCCTTATAAATAGCTTTGGGCTTAAGCATAAGTCAGCAAACTGAATACCTGGAATACATCACATCGGGCGTATTTAGCGGATCGGGGATGCCTTAGTTTTCGGAATGGTCACCTCTGGGAATAAGGAGTCAAACCGTTCATTGACCCAGGCAATTCTCAAGATCAGTAAATGGTTGAAACCATCCTCACTCCAGCGCATGCCAACTCCCTTAAAGCGCTGCTGAATCAACCACTTGCATGCACTTTCAACCATTCCTGACCCGAGAGGAATCTGTTGCTGTTCAAAGTGCCGATAACGGATGTGGTTATGATGGCGTTGGAAATAAGCCTGCACCTGGAGCAACGTTGAAAAAGACTTTCCCGTTAACAGTTGTGAGTGAATCAATATCGTCAAGGACCGTAATACAAGTAGGTGTTGCCCGTGTCGCAATTGGTGTCGCCAGTGCCGGAACCAGGCTTGGGCTTGAGCAGAGCGGGCATCTCCAAACATCGCTTTAGTTGCTCGTGCCAGATGGCCTGCTGAATGAAAAAAGTCGAGGACTGCCACAGCACAATGAGAGAACAAGGTGCGATAGACTCGCCAGAAGCCTCGTCCCCCATCACTGAGCCAGATGACTTTTGGAGCAGATTCAAAGTCTTGTTTGTGAGCTTCGAGTTGAAGTAAAGGGATGAACTGGTCGATATCGCCCAATACTGCCACCAGTCTTCGACGCAGTAATTGGGGGACCTCCTTTTTAGCTCGGGTAACCCGTGTTCCCAGGCGAGCTAAGATGGCGACTTTGACTTCTCGCCACTGGATTTTTCCCTTGGGTGAGTTCGGGGTGGGGCGAAAGGGGACCATCACACCATCGGCGGCAATGGCCAAAGGTAGAGCAGATAACATCTCTGAAATCGCTTCACAAGGGGCCTGAGTCCCTGATGATTGAGCGTTGAGTTGAGCTTCTAATTCCTGCTGAGCTTTGTTACCCACGGATTGCACCCAGTTCCACAAACTGGATGGACTCACGGATAGACCACTCCACTGACCCAGCATCCAACTGGCCAGTTCATAGGGCATGAACAGACTCAACAAGCAGCCCAGACGCACCAGTTCTTCGCTGCTGTGCTGATAGGGGGCAATCCCAATGGCTTGATCCAGGGGAGTCAACAGACTGCCTGGACATCCTTTGGGACAACGGCCCACCCGTCGCTTTCAAGAGATAGTGCCTACCAGTGTCTGCATCTGACGAGATTCCCATCCCTTCGAATGTAAGCGGGTTCCGCAGGTAGTACATACAGGCCATACAAATACTGCTTTCGCGCGCCTTGAGAGTTCATCCTCCAGAAGACAGCGAGCTAGAAACAAGCCCATTTGCAGAACGATATAAACCATCTGACTCAGGCTGGTTGATACTTTGAGTGCTTCAGTTTGTTCTAGAAATTCGTCATGGGCTAGCACGGTTAGCAATTGCGATGGTAGGGTCATGATAGTTTTTTGGTTCGGGTACAGGATCTATTGTCCTTGACCCGTTTTTCTTTGAGCCATGCATCCCCGATCCTTTGCTTACGCCCCATCACATCTCTATGAAGATTGCTTTTATTCTCAAAGGGAAAAATGGGAATCGGGTAGCATGAACATCACTAATATTGGAAATGACTGCATGTCAATTTACGTTGGTAACCTCTCTTATGATGTTACAGAGCAAGATCTAAATACCGCTTTTGCTGAATATGGGACCGTAAAAAGTGCCAAGCTTCCCACTGACCGTGAAACAGGGCGCAAGCGTGGATTTGCCTTTGTCGAAATGGGTGATGAAGCTGAGGAAGCTAAAGCTATTGAAGAACTAGATGGTGCTGAATGGATGGGACGTACTCTCAAAGTGAATCAAGCAAAGCCCCGTGAGAACAGAGGTGGTGGTGGTAACCGCTGGTAGAGCTAATTTGAATTAAGGGGGTTGGAACTCATAGCTCATTTATTTTTTGAGCTATGAGTCTGCCTGATTAAAGTTCTTCTCTTCACTTAAATGACACGAATAAGGCAACCCTTCCAGCCCAGTTGGTTTTTCATGTTAATGGTATTAGTAAAGACTTGGGTGTTATTCCCGTAAACCGTCTTACTCCCTTGATTACAGGATAGCTTGGCTTTATTCAAGCCAGTTGAATAGTAACCTTTCCAGGCTCTATCAACACTTTGGCCAAATCCCAACCAGCAATTCTCATTTTAGAATTCAAGTAGAGTTAGCCCCTTCGGTGAGCATGAAATCAAACAACGCATCCCAACTAGCGAACCAAAAATAGCGAGTCAGGGTAAATAAGTCACGGAAAAAGTCCTTTCTAGTTACCAGCAGTTCTCGCAGTTGCCCATAGGTGCCGCCAAGCAACTCTAAAATTGTATGCATCAAAAATGCTAGCAAGTTGAGCGTCACCAGTAATTCAGCCAGATGCTCTTGGCCATGGCCAAAGTTGTGTTCCAAATGATAGCCCTTGGTTTTGAGCACATTATTGTTTTCATTCTCGACCTTCCACGTAAGCGTAAATATCCTACATTAAAAGCCTAATTCTCAAGCAGCTTTTTCTTCTTCAGGAAGAACTAAATCTAGCCAATTATCACTCCATTCATTACTGATCATACTCGCCCTGATTTGCAAGACATTATGGGCACCTACCCGAGTCCATTGCATCTTCTGCTTCTTTTTATGGCGAGCATTAATGAGGGTGTCAATATGAGATTCTGCAACTTGACTGGTATAAGCTAGCCCCGCTTTATCTCGCTCGTCATAATTGACAAGATATTCACTGTTATTCTTTAAGTAATCGTATAAGCCTTTGAGCTTTGTTTGCTTCTTCTCATCTGAAATGTTGTCTCGAAGCATGGCAATCTTCTGCAGAGCATCATCTACTTTTCCATGCCATAAACTCCCCTTCGCACTATCGAGGGATTCTGCAAAGGTTTCACCCAGTGCATTGCTGACATTTCGGAATTTCTTGCCGATATGAAACCAGTCCAAGATCAGCTCTAATGCTTTGCAATGAGGCTCAAGAACTGAGATGACTGACCAGCAGTTGCTAGCACCATCGGCCAAGGCAGTGACCTGTGTCTCTTCTGTCATCCCTTGTTTAAGTGCCGCATGATGCAGATAGGTCTTGATGGTTTGCAACTCATCCTCTAAGGCGGAAACAACACAAGTCTTTTCCGTAATTTGGCGATGATGTTTATCAACTACTTCAATGGCACTAGGACGATAAACGATGCCAGATAAGGCTTCAAAACTGCGCTTGTCTTTATCTTTGGTAGGAATATGACCCCCATCGACTTGAGCAATGAGTTCTGCTGCCGGGGTGGGTAACTCTTCTTGATCTGGAGGGGTAGTGTTCGCTTGAGATAAACGCTCACCGACTTGATTGGTCACGTTTTTGATTTGGACATGGTTATTCACACTCCGGCGCTGAGCATTCAGCCGCTCCATATTATCCTGAGCTTCTCGATAGCTATGCAAGGCACCATTCTCACATTGCAGTTTTACTAAGTCAGGATGAGTATCTGTGCCAAAGACGCTCAACACCGATGGCATACTTTGCCATCGACACTCAGGATTCTTGCACCGATGTTTTTGGATACGGAGTTTATGATCGCTGAAGACGGCATGGAATGTAGATGGTTGAAAACCAAGCTTGCCTATTTTCCCACCACATTTGATGCACTGCGTAACTCCAGTATCGATGAGGGTAGATTGTTCGGATAACAGAGCACTTTGGACTTTGGAAAGCAGAGAGATTTGTTCTTCGTGACGCAATCCTAGATCTAGAATAGATTCTGGTTGCTTGATGTCATAGATTTTTAGAGTGTCTCGTTTAACGACTTCCTGAGTGGTAACCGAAACTTTCTCCACAATCACTCTAAATTCGTAGTCCATCTCTCACCGTTACTCTCGAACCTCTGCAAGAGATAGAGTAACACTAAAAACTTGAATAATGTACAAAAATTACGCTTTCTGTTGACGACAGACAAGGGTGCCATCCGTTTGAATCTTGCCTAGGGATAACCGCGTCAATTTATGGGGACAAACATCATCCATTGCTATCCACTGACCCTGATGTTGCCAGATCACCAAATTTTTACCGAGCAAGGTGATGGGGGTGGGGCAAGAGTTATCCAAATAGTTTAAGGGACTAACCGGATACCACTGCTTCAGCCAATTTAAGGGTTGTCTTTCAGCGGTGGATTGTGATTCTAAACCACTTAGATTTTCTGACTTGAGGTCAATATCTGTCGTCATAAGGCACCATTGTTCTAGTTTTGCTGAGAACGTGCTTGAAAACTATGTAGGTAACGTGGCTCTATTACCTCAGATGGACGAAGACAATATCTAATGACAGATTTCTAGTTGGTTAATGCTAATCCATCCTCGCTCAAAAGATATACCACTAATCAAACGTCAGCAACTTTCCCAACTTTTATGCATTATCTAGAAAATGTGCGTGAAGACTCCAACTATACGAATGTTAGTTGGAGATGTGTATAGCACTCCATTCCAAGCATATTGTTATGCCGAACATGCTAGTGTAATAGTATGATTGTACTAAAGTTTAAAGCAAGAACCAGTCAGCATCAAACAAGTGCGATTGATGAAGCCATCAGGACAGCTCAATTCATTCGTAATAAGTGCTTGCGCTTTTGGATGGATAACAAAGGTACAGGCAAATACGACTGTAAGCGTAAATATCCTACATTAAAAGCCTAATTCTCAAGCAGCTTTTTCTTCTTCAGGAAGAACTAAATCTAGCCAATTATCACTCCATTCATTACTGATCATACTCGCCCTGATTTGCAAGACATTATGGGCACCTACCCGAGTCCATTGCATCTTCTGCTTCTTTTTATGGCGAGCATTAATGAGGGTGTCAATATGAGATTCTGCAACTTGACTGGTATAAGCTAGCCCCGCTTTATCTCGCTCGTCATAATTGACAAGATATTCACTGTTATTCTTTAAGTAATCGTATAAGCCTTTGAGCTTTGTTTGCTTCTTCTCATCTGAAATGTTGTCTCGAAGCATGGCAATCTTCTGCAGAGCATCATCTACTTTTCCATGCCATAAACTCCCCTTCGCACTATCGAGGGATTCTGCAAAGGTTTCACCCAGTGCATTGCTGACATTTCGGAATTTCTTGCCGATATGAAACCAGTCCAAGATCAGCTCTAATGCTTTGCAATGAGGCTCAAGAACTGAGATGACTGACCAGCAGTTGCTAGCACCATCGGCCAAGGCAGTGACCTGTGTCTCTTCTGTCATCCCTTGTTTAAGTGCCGCATGATGCAGATAGGTCTTGATGGTTTGCAACTCATCCTCTAAGGCGGAAACAACACAAGTCTTTTCCGTAATTTGGCGATGATGTTTATCAACTACTTCAATGGCACTAGGACGATAAACGATGCCAGATAAGGCTTCAAAACTGCGCTTGTCTTTATCTTTGGTAGGAATATGACCCCCATCGACTTGAGCAATGAGTTCTGCTGCCGGGGTGGGTAACTCTTCTTGATCTGGAGGGGTAGTGTTCGCTTGAGATAAACGCTCACCGACTTGATTGGTCACGTTTTTGATTTGGACATGGTTATTCACACTCCGGCGCTGAGCATTCAGCCGCTCCATATTATCCTGAGCTTCTCGATAGCTATGCAAGGCACCATTCTCACATTGCAGTTTTACTAAGTCAGGATGAGTATCTGTGCCAAAGACGCTCAACACCGATGGCATACTTTGCCATCGACACTCAGGATTCTTGCACCGATGTTTTTGGATACGGAGTTTATGATCGCTGAAGACGGCATGGAATGTAGATGGTTGAAAACCAAGCTTGCCTATTTTCCCACCACATTTGATGCACTGCGTAACTCCAGTATCGATGAGGGTAGATTGTTCGGATAACAGAGCACTTTGGACTTTGGAAAGCAGAGAGATTTGTTCTTCGTGACGCAATCCTAGATCTAGAATAGATTCTGGTTGCTTGATGTCATAGATTTTTAGAGTGTCTCGTTTAACGACTTCCTGAGTGGTAACCGAAACTTTCTCCACAATCACTCTAAATTCGTAGTCCATCTCTCACCGTTACTCTCGAACCTCTGCAAGAGATAGAGTAACACTAAAAACTTGAATAATGTACAAAAATTACGCTTTCATTGCTGTCTCCATTCCTCTGACTAATGCACAGAAGTTTAGAGGTTGGCCTGGTCTGGTTAGGGGGAATGACCTGTCGAAATGATGGTTAGGGGGTGGCGAAGTTTATTGCCATTTGACCGGCGAAGTTATTACCACAGAGGTGGCGAAGTTTATTGCCATTTGACCGGCGAAGATAACTTCCAAAGGGGTGGCGAAGTTGCTGCTATTTGACCGGCGAGGTTGCCCTCCAAAGGGGTGGCGAAGTTTGTGAGAATATGCAGCTATCTTTTGAATCTCATGTGATAGACAATAGAGAACCACCGACCAATCATCCTTCGCTAATTCAAGAAATGATTGACTTGGGGTTGGTCAAGACTCAAAGGAGCCGGGCTCACTGCGATCTCTCCCGATTTCAAAGAGAATGTTGGTTTGAGTATTGTTCTGACTTGGTGTTGCCATCCATCTATACCTGGGAATTGTGGCACGAGAAATTCATCACCAGTCAAAAGGAATCGACTACCCTGATCGCACCTGGGGAAGACTTTGAGCATTTTAACTATGTATGGGTACAAGAGATGGAAATCCAGACAGTGCAACCAGGCTAAATTTAGATGGTTAAGGTTCTGATTGCTTCATGGCACTATAAGATGTTGCATTAACTATGGCGAAGACCAAAACGTTGTTTGAAGATGATAGAAATCAGATGGCTGGAGAAGGATATCAGTATGACTTATGTATGTGAATTAGGCCCCGGCCACAGCATGTACCTTGACAACCAAGGTGCTCAGACCTTAGTCACTTTAATGATGGGTACTCCTGGACAACAACAACAGTCTAGTAATAGTTTTGGAACAGGCTGTTGGACAGCTCCACCTGAAATTTATCGAACGCCCCAAGAATTCGTCATTAAAGTAACCACTACTCACGGTGAGCAGTTTATCCAAGTGCAGGGCAGCAGCATGATTAGTATGACGAGCATCCCATCTTTGCAGAAGTCTCAACAGATACAAATAAACCTAAGTGAGGCGATCCCCTCTATTTCTGGTAGTGTCGCAAAAATAGAGTGTTGACCGATAGACAGTGGTAAATTGAGAGGCTCTGTTCCTTTTCTCTCCCATCAATGAAAACTACTGATCTGTTCAAATGGCGTCATTACCAATCTGAGATCATCCTGCTCAATGTTCGTTGGTATTGCCGTTATCCCCTCAGCTATAGAAATTTAGAAGAGATGATGATAGAGAGGGGCTTAGAGGTGGATCACAGCACCATCAATCGGTGGGTTCTCAAATATTCTCCTGAGCTAGACAAGCGCTGTCGTCGGCATCTCAAGCCTACCAATGATTCTTGGAGAGTTGATGAAACTTACATCAAAATCCGTAAAAAGTGGCGATACCTATATCGAGCCGTAGACTCTGATGGCTACACCCTCGACTTTTTACTCACAGCAAAGCGGGATGCTAAGGCTGCGAAGCGCTTTCTGACTAAAGCACTGAATGCCGTTCATACCCATGAACCTCGGGTGATCAATGTGGACAAGAATCCAGCATATCCTCCTGCTGTTGAGCAGTTACAGGAAGAGGAACGTATCCCTGAAGGAGTAAAAGTACGGCAGGTAAAATACCTCAATAATATAGTGGAGCAAGATCATCGTGGCATTAAAAGTCTCGTGAACCCTGGTATGGGATTTGGATCGTTTAACTCGGCTAGACGAACCTTAAAAGGGTATGAAGCGATGAACATGATCCGTAAAGGTCAGATCAAAAATGTGGGCAAAGATGATGTGGTAGGACAGATCTCTTTTATCAATCAAATCTTCGGATTAGCTGCATAGTCTCGGATAGAAATCTGAGGAGTTTTGTAACTGGAAGCATTTTTTGCGACACAACCATCATTACTGAACGAGATATCTTGCAATTACAAACCTTAGGGATTCCTACGACCACTACATTCGTTGAGCAGGTCATGAGTAGCCCACTATTTTTTGTCGATCCTAGAGATAGCCTGTGGTCGGTTTATCAACAAATGCATCACCATCACATCCGCCGCATGGTGGTGGTTGATTCAAATAATAGTAATCATCTCTTGGGGATTGTCAATCAAGATGATCTGCTCCATTTATTCGACCCATTGGCGATGAATGAGACCCCGCAAGTACAGGTTGAGCCGTTTAAACAAGAAAAAATCAACCTATTGCAGGACTGGAATCATGGCTTGGAACAGCAACAACAGTTGCTAGAGGATATTATCCTTGCCAAGGATCGAGCCCAGCTATTGGAACAACAGAATCTTCGACTTCAACAGGAAATTAAAGACAAGGAGCAAGCAGAAGCAGAATTAAACCAACAAATTGAGCAGGAAAGGCTACTACGACTTATTACCCAAGACATTCATAGCACCAGAGATATTAAGGAACTGCAGTCTCTTGTTGTCAATCAAGTCCGTCAGACGGTTAGGGCAGATCGAGCTTTGCTGTTTCGCTTAATGCCAGGAGGGGGAGGCATCATTCTTGAGGAATCTGTTCTCCCTAGCTATCCTGCTATGGAAGAGCTAGATGGTGAAGATCAAGATTTCCCACCTGAATGCTATGAGTTTTATCTCCAAAGAAAACCGCGAATCGTTTTGGACTTACACCAAGACGACTGGAGTCATTGCTTAAAACAATTCTGGATGCCAGCCCAGGTCAAATCTAAGATTGTGGCCCCCATTGTGCAATCCCAAAATCATGGCCACAAAAGGTTATGGGGGTTATTAGTGGTTCATGCCTGTGACTATCCTCGGGTATGGCAGCCAGATGAAGCTTTATTCCTGCAGCAAGTGGCCAATCAATTTGCAGTTGCGATTCAACAAGCTGACTTAGCTATACAGTTACAGCAAGAATTAGTAGAACGGCAACAGAGCGATCTAGCTCTAGCTCAAGAGTTACAACGATCGCAGCTTTTAGGTAAAATCACTCAGAAAATCCATGAAAGTCTGGATAGCCTTCATGTTTTTGAAACGGCAGTAGTAGAAATTCGTCGCGCTCTTAAAGCGAGTCGATGCAACATTTTTGTCTATAGTGCTGTGGATGACCCTCATTTCTCTTTGATGTTCCATGATTATGAAGCAGATTATCCAGACCAAGGACCAGAGATTGTCCGCTTAGCCGATCATGAGTATGTGCGGCAACTGGCAAACCAACCAGAAGCAATTGCCAGCCCCCAGGCTCAATCCGATCCATTATTGGTAAGTTGCTTGCCAATGGTTGAAGCCCTTTCCATTCAATCTATGGTTAGTATTCGCACGTCTTACCAAGGCAATGTGAATGGAGCGATTACGATTAGCCAATGCGATCGCATCCGGGATTGGACCCCCGAGGAATTAGACTTACTCACTGCAGTCGCCACAGAAGTGGGCATTGCCCTAGCCCACGCCAACTTACTCACCCAAGAACTCCACCAGCGAGAACAACTCTCTCAAAAGAACCAACAACTACATACTGAAATCGAAGAGAAGAAACAAACACAGACCCTTCTCAAACTCGTGATGGATTCCATTCCTCAAGCCATTTTTTGGAAGGACAGAACCTCTCGCTATTTAGGGTGTAATCGTGCTTTTGCCAAAGAAGCGGGTTTTAACACTGCAGAAGAGATTATTGGCAAAACTGACCAAGAGATGCCTTGGCCACCGGAAGAAGCAGAATGGTATCGGCTTTCTGATCTAGAAGTCATAAACTCCAACCAACCCCAATTCCATGTCCTTGAAACTCAGCTACGCGCCGACGGGACAAAAACGTGGATGGACACCAATAAAGTCCCTCTTCATAACCCTAAAGGAAAAGTGGTAGGGGTTTTGGGAACTGCCGAAGATATTACAGAGCGGATTCAGGTCGAAGCCGAGTTGCAGCAACAACTCCAACGAGAACAGGTCTTATCCGAAATTACCAACCAAATTCGTCAGAGCCTCGATCTGGACATCCTTTTAAAATCTGCAGTAGAACAGCTCTGTGCTTTATTCCAAGTCAGTCGGTGTTCCTTTTTTACTTACACTGACCAGCCCAACCCTCAACTCGTACTCTCTGCCCAAGCCTATTCACAGCCAGAATGGGAAGCTGCTCTTTCTCATCCCCTCCTCACCTCAGATCATCCTCGTCTTTTAAAGTTACTTGCGAATGATCGAGTTCGCCCTGTGTCTGATATTTGGCAAGAGCCTAGTCTGGCGACATCAGAAAAAGAAAGCCTGTCTTCTACCCTAAGAATTAGAGCCTATCTCAGCGTTAGAACAGCCTTTAAAAATCATCCAAATGGCATTATATTCCTCGACCAATGCGAGCGCAGACGGAATTGGACCAAAGATGAAGTCTCTTTATTGGGAACAGTTGCAGCCCAGCTAGGGATTGCTGTTGCCCATGCTGATTTATTAGCGGATGAACAGAAGCAGCGTCAGGACTTAAAACTTCAGAACCGCCGCCTGCAGGAAGAGATCGCCCATCGAAATCAGGCCGAGAAAGCATTAGCAAAGCAACTCGAAAAAGCTGAACTGTTAGAGAAAATTGTTCAACAAATTCGGCAAAGTCTTGAACCACAGTTAATTTTCCGCACTGCCGTGACTCAGGTACGACAATTACTAGCTGCAGATCGCGTCTGCATCTATCGATTTATAGAGGATACGGACCACGCCCAAGGCATGATGGTCGCAGAAGAAGTACTCCCAGAGTTTCCATCTGCCCTGACAGCCCATGTGCGAGACCGATGCTTTGGTGACCAATATGCAAATCGTTATCAGAGCGGTCGCTTCCAGGCTGTTGCCGATATTCATGAAGCTGGCCTTAGTGATTGCCATATTGAAATTTTGGCCCAGTTTCATATCCGTGCCAACTTAGTTCTGCCCCTACTCCAGGGAGATAACTTATGGGGATTGCTCTGTATTCATCAATGTTCAGGGCCGCGATCTTGGCAGCCGGATGAAATAGAGTTTGTGCAGAAGATTGCCAATCAACTGGGTATTGCCCTATATCAAGCTGAACTCCTGCTTAAAGAACAGCATCAACGCCATGTCTTATCGGTTCGAAGCCAAGAATTGACCTTCAACAATCAACAGTTGGCGGCCGCTAAACAAGAAGCTGAAACAGCTCAGAAAAAAGCAGAGCAGGCGAATCGAGCCAAAAGTACATTTCTGGCAAATATGAGCCATGAATTGAGGACACCCTTAAATGCCATCCTAGGTTTTAGCCAGTTGATCAGTCGTGACCCCAGTACCCCGAACTATCAGCTAGAACAACTAGAAATTATTAATCGTAGCGGTGAACATCTGCTGGCCTTAATTAACGATGTCCTCACCATGTCCAAGATTGAAGCAGGACGTTCTTCTCTCCACTCCCAAATTGTAGATTTACCGTTGCTTCTGGATACTGTGGAAAGTATGCTCGGGATTAAAGCGAAGCAAAAAAGGCTGACACTGCTAATTAACCGTGGGCCTAACCCACCTCAGTACATTCGGACAGACCCCGGAAAACTCCGACAGGTATTAATGAATTTACTGAGTAATGCCATTAAATTTACCACCAGTGGTCATGTCCAGCTGCACCTGGAGCCCAGTGCCTTAGACACTTCTGAGAGTTCAGATGCACCTCCATTACTAGAGCTGCGGTTTACAGTGACAGATACAGGGTCCGGCATTGCCCCAGAAGAACTTAAGTTGTTATTTGAGCCGTTTGCCCAGACAGAAACGGGGCGTCAATCCCAAGAAGGAACAGGCTTAGGATTGGCTATTAGCCGTCAATTCGTACAGCTGATGGGCGGAAATTTGACTGCCCAGAGTATCCATAACCAGGGCACAACTTTCACCTTCAATATTGTGGTTGAAAAAGTTCTACAGCAAAAGCAATCTCTCTCTCATCGTCAGTTCATGGGGTTATTACCAGATCAACCTCAATATCGAATTCTGGTAGTGGAAGATAATATGGATAGTCGTGAATTGTTAGTAACCCTACTAGAAACTATTGGTTTTACGGTTAAGGCAGCTAAAAATGGTGAAGTAGCCGTTACACTATGCCAAAGCTGGCAACCTGATTTAGTCTGGATGGATTTGCGACTACCTATCCTAGACGGATTGAGCGCTACGCGTTTGATCAAGCAAATGGAGAATCCCCCTGTCGTCATTGCCTTAACAGCTAATGCCTTTGATGAAGATCGTGACTTGGCACTACGAGCAGGATGTGATGATTTCGTTCATAAGCCTTATCGAGAAGCAAGTATTTTCGAAAAAATGGCTCTACATTTAGAGGTGGAGTATCATTACCAAGATAAAGTACCTCTCAAATCAACGATTCCCACCTTAAATGTGGACCATCTAGCTCAAATGCCTCATCCTTGGCTAGTTCAATTACATCAAGCGACTAATAATCTCGACCAACATATGGTGGAACTGCTCCTCGATGAGCTTGATGATACTGCTCAGCCATTGCAAGAAGCTCTCAGACATTTAGTATACGAGTTTCGTTATGACGAAATTCTAGCGGTTACGCATCCTCTCATTTCACCTCTTCCTCAGGACTCCACGGAACAGAGTCCTCAAAATGGGAATGGGTAAGCTAAAAGTAGATATAGGAACTTTATGGAGAAGGAATTTCCCAATTCTTAAATACCCCTTTGTCTCAATCTATTTAGCTCGCTCCTGCAAAGAATGGCTTGGGAATGTCTTATCGTCAGTCAAAAGTCATCAATAACCGAAAGTCCTTGATAGGTGGCCAGCTATATACCTAGTAAAGCCCTATATCCAATAATTGAATATAGTGTTATTTTTGAATATATATTTCAAAAACATCTAGCGCTGCTATGTCAGAATCCAACTTGCGTTTGACGCCTAATCAAGAGGTTATCTTAGCGGCCTTACGATTACATCGACGCTATGGTCTTGAGATTCTGGCTGCGATTGAAAATAGTGGGGGGAAACAGATTGGTTTTAATTCCCTCTATCCCAATTTAAAGAAATTAGAGAAGAAAGGACTCGTCCAGTCTGAATGGGGGGATGAGCAGCCAGAAGAGCATAGTGGGGCAAGACGAAAATACTACCGTATTACTGCTGTAGGCATCAGAGCATTAGATGTCAAACAACAGCTGCTAGCTGAGGTAGCAGTCTGGATACCTGAAACGGAAGGGGCATGAAATGAATGAGAAGGATTTAAAACTCGCAGAAAAAACAGGGCAGTTTGTCCGTCGTTTTCCCGATATATGGCAGGAGTATCAGGACTGGTTAAGAGCTATTGTCTCTTCTCAGGAAAAACTACAACAACGATATTCAGAGGGGGTAGCAAGTCTGATCTTTCGATGGCGGTTGCTGTATTTTGGCATCTATATGTTTGGGATGGTGGGACGGAAAACCGTAGCTCAGATTCTCACCCAGTTATCCAGACCTCAACAAACAAATAATGGTCCTATCGTTAAGCAGGGAGCGATCGCAACTCAATCCCTACAAATTAATCGCACCTATTTTATCCTGCAACGAATAGCGACACTTCTAGCAGTGGCGGAATTGACTCTATGTGGTCTAGCAGCAATGACGGGAGTCATGCTGGCATTCTACTATCAGCCGACAGCGGTAGGGGCTCATGCATCCTTGCATGCGATCGCATATCAGATCGTCAACGGCAATCTCATCCTCAGTCTGCATAACATCGCTGGGAATGGCCTGATTGTTCTCGCATTAGTCCAAATTGTCGTCATGTTTTTGGGACGGCAGTTTATGAGATCTTGGTTAACCGCCTGGATTAGCGGAATTTGCCTAGCACTAGCAACAATAGGCCTCAGTTGGACAGCCATTATTCTCAATTGGGACCAGGTCGGTTTCTGGCGATTCAAGATTGAGCTCAATATTATTGGCTCTTTACCCGCAGGCTCATTTCTACGGGAGGTACTGGCTGGCGGGAGTGCCATTAATACCCTGACCCTTCAACATATGTATACCTTGCACAGCTACGTACTTGCGATCGCAGCCTTGCTCCTATCCGTTATCCATCTCACTGCCCATATCCTCCAAGAAAAATATTGGGCTCAAACTGCTCCTGAAAGCTGGCATTCTTCAGAAGATACAAGCACGATCTAATGGTTTAGGAATCTAATAGCCGCTAAAAGTCATCCCTTAATCGAGCCACTGGACTCCATTGCCAGACGTAGGGGGACAGTCATCAATCTGATTAGGCTCTGAAGTCGCAGGCATTTCTTCATTAGGATCGAATTGAATAAACGGATTAACGCTAATATCCGTGAGACTATCTGGATCAACAATCATGTATGGCGGTTCCCCAATATGTTCAGGGTAAAACTGCTCTACAAAAAAATCCAAGGTGGCTTGGCGAATATAGCCATTCAAAACAGCAAGGGCTCCAAACCGTAACCCCGTCTTTTGCTGAGCTGCCAAAATAGCGTCGACCATATTTCTATCAATCAGTCCAGCCCGACGTAAATAGCTACCAATGGGAACTGGATCTGCTTGAGTATCGGGGTAAGGCCACTGATCACCAAAAAAGTCAGCCGTTTGCTGTTGCACCCATCCATGCAGAGTCAGAATCTCACCTAACCGCATCATTTCATAGAGTCGCTGCTCATACAGAGCAGTTTCCAACTGATGGGCTGAAATCAGATCTGATGCACACAATCGCTCACCGATTTTGTGAGAATTTTGAATGAGGGTGGGGCCAATGGTCATGGCTTAGCCTACAGAATACACTTTCCCAAAGTAGCAAAATTTCATTCGCGAAGTGAATATTGTTACGTATAAGGAATAATTCAGGATTGGATTGGATGTCAGAGGAAGGCTTATAACAAGTTACTTAATAATTCAATCGCAAATATTTTCACAGAGATTTTATTCATAATTATGAATAAATCTGGATAGAGATCTTAAATGACTCAGAAAAAGCGATTTACCCTGTTAATCAAATTTCCACCATTTTTCTACATCTTAAAGATCTGAAATAGGGGACATTTAACAACGGTTGCCAAGCAAAGAGAGGATTTTCTAAGTCTGCATATTTAGAGCTTTCACGGTTCAGAACGCAGCATGGCAAGCTTTTACCTTTTCCACAGCTAGGCCATAGCTTTGCCTCAATTTAGATGGGTTAAAGCTTTAGTCCATAGTTCAGATGACATCCATATCTTTTCATCTATGGGCTTTCCCTCACGGGCAATATTGATTTAGTTTTTGTGGCCAGTGTCAAAAATATAGCTATAAGTCAACAAACCCCCCTCATCTTCTAAACCAAACAAAGTTCATGAAAATGAGAGGGGCAATCAATAAGAATCGTTATTTAGGTAGAAGATTTACCTAAATGAACGAACGAAGATTAGGGCAGGTTACCCTTCTCCGCCTTCACCACCATCATCAGAGGAGCTGTCCTCTCCGCCTTCTCCGCCATCATCGGTAGAGCCATCCTCTCCACCTTCTCCGCCATCATCGGCAGGACTTTCCACAGCTGGGCTGGGGCTTTCCTGTTCTCCCCCTTCACCATTCGTTGTGCCGCCATCGCAGGCGAAAAGGGTAGCAGATAAACCCAGGGCAAGAAATAACTCAACTGATTTAGAACGTTTCATTGTAGTCACTTAGTTTTTCAACAGAGATGGCATCATCCTACCGTTTATTCAGATCAACTCTCAATAAATAGAAGAATATAAGGGTGAATTTCAGATTTTTTCAGGCTTAGATCAACCCTCAAATTAGAGCCTTAAGCATAAAACAGCTTCATAGCATGGCTTTCAGCAAAACTTTATTAAAAACTCTGGCCTAAATGCTTCAGATTAGAACATCAATCGGATGTTAATAGATTTTACTTTTTAAATAGATTCTCAATTAGAGTCTCTTCTCACTTAATCATATCGATCCCTAAACCTCATCCAAGTTGAAAAACAAATATCTGGGCTTAAAGCATACAGGGCTTAACAGTGATTCTCTTAACTACCCATCGTCGTTGCTGGCAAAAGACCCACTAATTTATTGCCAATATTATCAATACCTGCTTAAATAGCGGAAGAGGCTTATTGATTTTAATTCTCAATAAATAGCGAGCAATAAGTCACACTTCTTTCCTATTCGGTTCTGGGACTGAATAGCAAGAAAACGTAAGGCCAAAAAACATTCGTTGGAAACGGTATTTCTTTGGTTAGTACAGCCCTCACATCTTGATCAGAGGTTGGTTCCCTCAACCTCTGGCCTTTATTAAATCTTTCACTATGTTCGCAACAGAGCGATAAATATGGACATTCTAAAAGGAAGGAGACTTTCCTATGCAAAACTACGGTAACCCTGAAGTTACCTATGGCTGGTGGGCGGGTAATTCGCGCGTAGCCAGCTCTTCAGGTTTATTTATTTCTGCCCATACGGGTCATGCTGGCTTGATATCGGTGTGGGCGGGTGGTTTTACATTATTTGAGCTAAGTCGCTACACCACTGACTCTCCCATGTGGGACCAAGGTCTCGTTCTCCTCCCTCATTTGGCCGCAGAGGGCATTGGCTTCGGTTCAGGTGGAATCCTGGATGATCCTCAACAGCTGGTTGCCGTGGCTATGGTCCACATCATTGCAGGGGCTGTATTAGGGGCTGGAGCGCTGTTTCATCTCTTAAAAGCTCCCTTAGATTTAAGTGATGCCTCCGGTGCAGCTCGCACCTACCATTTCGAATGGGACAATACCACTAAACTCGGTCGAATTTTAGGCCATCATCTCCTCATTTTGGGCTTGTATACCCTCCTATTTGTGGGTTGGGCCATGTATTGGGGAGGACTCTATGACCCTGATTTGCAAGAAGTCAGGTTGGTCACAGATCCCACCCTCAGTCCATCTGTTATTTTTGGCTATCAAACCCATTTCGACAGTGTTGACAATTTGGAAGATATTGTCGGTGGCCATATCTTTATTGCTGTCCTAGATATTGTCGGTGGGATTTTCCACTTGCTCGTTCCCATGTTGCCTTGGGCCAAGAAGCGAGTTCCTGTCAATGGGGAAGCAATCTTGTCCTATTCCTTAGGAGCAGTGGCTTTCTTCGGTTTCCTGTCCGCCTATTGGTGTTCGGTCAATACCTATATTTGGCCAGAAGAGTTTTATGGACCTGCTTTGCAAATCGAGTTTGGCTTTACGCCCTACTTTGCAGATACGGTAGATCTCCCCTACGGCATCCATTCCGCTCGATGCTGGCTTTCGAATACAACCTACATCTTTGCTTTCTATTTTCTCCAAGGTCATCTTTGGCATGCCTTGAGAGGGCTAGGCTTTAACTTTCGATCAGTCGATCACTTTCTCAATTCTTTGACCGACGAGCAGCTGGCAGTCAAACCAAAGTAATTGAAAATTGCTAACCGCTACTGCTCCGCCTGCGCAAGCATTCTCGAATAAGTCTGCGTAGGCCTTATACCCCATTCAACTCCGTTGAATAAGAGCGCCACGGTAAGAGCGTGAACAATCTGACCGTTTTACGCTCTTGCCACTTTCTTTTTCACGAAACTTAGTTTTCTTGTAGTAATCCTTTGGAGTACATATGTCACAAATCGGAATGTTCTTTGGCACCACCACTGGCAAAACAGCAGAAGCTGCTGAAAAGATCCAAGAGGCCTTTGGGGGTGAAGATGTTGTCACACTCATTGAAATCCCAGATGTCGAAGATGGAGACTTTTCTAGTTACAATTTCTTGTTGATTGGTTCTCCAACTTGGGATATCGGTGAGCTGCAAAGTGACTGGGACGCTTTTTTCCCTAATTTAGACAGCATTGACTTTTCCGGTAAGAAAGTGGCCTACTTTGGTACAGGCGATCAGGTGGGCTATGCCGATAACTACATGGATGCCATCGGCATGATTGAGGCAAAAATCACTGAGAAGGGCGGCCAAACCGTTGGCTATTGGTCAACGGATGGGTATGAGTTTGATGGCTCCAAGGCAGACAGAGGAGGAAAATTTTGTGGGTTAGCCCTGGATGAAGATAACCAGTCTGAACTCTCTGATGAGCGCATAGAGGCTTGGGTTGCCCAAGTTAAAACAGAATTCGGAATATAGGGTTTCCAACAGCTGGGCCAGGGACAATCTCTGGCCTTTCATCGACCCCTTTTTTAGAATTCCTTCTAACTACATTTGCGAAAAAATACATGACTCACTCCATTGATGCCGTTTGGACGACGACTAGTCGCTATCTTAAGCGTTTTGACCAACCCCTACTGGATCGGTTGAGAAAGCATACAACGATTGCCCAGTGGCAGTATCAACAATCTGCGGATGAACCCAGCTCCCTCAGCACAGCGGTGGATCTCCTCCATGACTACATCCAGAATTTTGACCATCCCATCCACTTAATAGGGCATGGCACAGGTGGGTTAGTGAGCTTATTGTATGCGCGTCAATGTCCCCAGAATGTTCGATCTCTGACGATGCTCGGTGTGGGGGCATCAGCCACCTTAGATTGGATGGCCCATTACTATTTTCATCTCCAGTTTATTCCTAGTAACCGCCGCCAAGTTCTAGCTCAGCTTATTCCCGATCTATTTGGCGAACAAAATTCAACCGTGACTTGCTACCTCAGTCGGTTGCTGGAAAAGGAAATGATGGTTTCTCCTTCGCCTCATTCATTATTTCAACGCTACAGTTTGCCTCCTAGTGGCGTATCAATGCCCCTGTTTGTCTGTGGAAGCAAAACCGATCCAGTGGTCGATAGTCAGGCATTGAAGGAATGGCAGCCTTGGATGAAAGGATGCGATCGCATCTGGCAATACAAGAGCGGTTACCACTTTTTCCACTGTTTTCATCCTCAACCCATTGCTGAACAAATTTTGGACTTTTGGCAAATCGAGTCAGAGCCTTCCATTCCAGCTAAGAACTTAGATGTTTGCTCTGTTTAATTCCGCATCAGTTTTTTACTTTGGTTGTCCGATGGTTTCTTCACTATCCACCGTTCCCCTTTCTTCGTTCATGCACGCTCAATCTAGTGCCTTACAATCAACATTTTTCTCAGATCGAGCCTTTTTACCATCTGAATCGCAAGAATTGTGGCAAATTACGCGGGGACTCGTGCGCACCTATACCTGGGACTCCAATGGCAACATCACCACCTTGGGAATTTGGGGAACCGGAGATATTGTAGGGCAGCCGTTGTCAAACGTTGCACCGTATATGATCCAGACCTTAGGGACCGTTGAAGCGACTGCCTTAGTCTCTAATCAATGGAACAATCCAGAAGCTATTCTCAGCCATGCTCAGCAACTCTCGATTTTACTCAAAATTATCAGCATTAAACGAGCAGACGATCGGCTGTTAAGCCTACTCAAATGGTTGGCCCAACGTTTCGGCAATTTGACACCAGCAGGAACTTGTACCACCTTGCCAATCACCCATCAAGAGTTGGCAGAAACCGCCAATGTCACAAGGGTTACAGCCACTCGACTGATTGGTGATCTGGAACAACAAGGCGTTTTACTTTGGTCTCGCCGACGTCAGTTTGTGCTGCTGACGCCATCCTAACGACCCAGCTTTTAACTCAGTCTTGCTCGCCAGCAGCGGTTTCAATCAAGCACCCTTCGTCAAGGATTGGACGATCTTGAGAGATTCGTCAATATGGCCTTGGAAGTGGTTGTGTCGCAAAAAATGCTTCCAGTTACAAAACTCCTCAGATTTCTATCCGAGACTATGCAGCTAATCCGAAGATTTGATTGATAAAAGAGATCTGTCCTACCACATCATCTTTGCCCACATTTTTGATCTGACCTTTACGGATCATGTTCATCGCTTCATACCCTTTTAAGGTTCGTCTAGCCGAGTTAAACGATCCAAATCCCATACCAGGGTTCACGAGACTTTTAATGCCACGATGATCTTGCTCCACTATATTATTGAGGTATTTTACCTGCCGTACTTTTACTCCTTCAGGGATACGTTCCTCTTCCTGTAACTGCTCAACAGCAGGAGGATATGCTGGATTCTTGTCCACATTGATCACCCGAGGTTCATGGGTATGAACGGCATTCAGTGCTTTAGTCAGAAAGCGCTTCGCAGCCTTAGCATCCCGCTTTGCTGTGAGTAAAAAGTCGAGGGTGTAGCCATCAGAGTCTACGGCTCGATATAGGTATCGCCACTTTTTACGGATTTTGATGTAAGTTTCATCAACTCTCCAAGAATCATTGGTAGGCTTGAGATGCCGACGACAGCGCTTGTCTAGCTCAGGAGAATATTTGAGAACCCACCGATTGATGGTGCTGTGATCCACCTCTAAGCCCCTCTCTATCATCATCTCTTCTAAATTTCTATAGCTGAGGGGATAACGGCAATACCAACAAACATTGAGCAGGATGATCTCAGATTGGTAATGACGCCATTTGAACAGATCAGTAGTTTTCATTGATGGGAGAGAAAAGGAACAGAGCCTCTCAATTTACCACTGTCTATCGGTCAACACTCTATTTTTGCGACACTACCTGAATTTGAATTGGCTCAAAGCAAATCGACTCAAACCGAATCACTGATAACACCCGATCTTGCTCATTCGCTAACTTCACCAAAGCCACAATCAGCACTTTTGACCATAAATCTCGGACTCAAGCATGGCCTGTTGTTGACCATAAACGGGCTTCCCTTAAATAGTCAAAAATCCAACTAGCTAGCCCCATTGGGATGAGTTGATGTTGGTATGTGCAACAATCAATACACCGCAAACACTTGACGAACTATGGCACCCAAATTTGACTATATGAATGACAGTGGAGCCGCTGACGTTGGGCAAAGTATCTTCGAGGAAATATCGGAATCCAGAGAGGAGCCTATTGCCGCATCACCCCGGATTGAAATCAAAAAAGTGGAAGTAGAATCCACAACTAAAAGGAACGGTCAATTGTTTGGAGTAAAGGAGAACGTTCGCTTTGCCGTACCTAATTGCAACCTATCGGTCTTAACTGAAATCGATTGGGACGAACTATCAGTTTGGGCAGACGAGACTATCAAGCAGTACTTAAAGCTAATGAACCCAGAGCTGATGCCTCTATTCCAACGAGACAATAAGAAGAAGAAGTTCAAGCCAGCGAGTACTCAAAGTCCTTGCAGCTTGGCTGAGAGATACCCTTGTTATGTAGAGCTAAAGCAGGCGAGGGGCAATATGCTGTATGTTCATTCTAAATTGCCTAACTCAGATCGACTGTGGAAAAATACTTTTTGGTACTGCTGGGCTGAGGATGTGAATCGGGTCGAAGCTGGTCTGAAGAAGAAATAAATCCGACCAATGGGGCTGGGTGATGTAGAAATACCAGTTGGCCGAAGTTAGATGAGTTGTCTAAAGTCCTCCTAATGCCTGTTCTCTGGTGTTTCTGGGCTACAGGGAATATGCAGATTTCAGTCTTATGTGTGCTCTCCAAAATTTCTCGAAAGCATTGTTATCATGCATGGGATAAGAGTATTAACTTCAGAACATTCTTGAGGACTAACGATGGCTAATCAAGAACAGATAGCCTTGCTCAGTCAGGGTGTTGAAGTTTGGAATGAGTGGAGAACGGATAATCTCAAGGTACCGATCAACCTGAGTGGAGCTAACCTTGCTGGTCTTGATCTATGTACGATTAACCTTCATAAAGCGATCCTGAACGGTATCAATCTTTCGAGCGCCAATCTCAGTCAGGCTAACCTTTGTGAAGTCAGTCTCTGGAAAGCTAATCTCCGTGGTGCCATTTTGGATAAAGCTAACCTTAAAGACGCCAACCTTATAGAAGCTGACTTATGTACGGCCAGTTTCCGTAAAGCCAATCTCTATAACGTCAACCTTTATAAAGCCGATCTCAGTCAGGCTAATCTTTGTAGAGCCTATCTATACAGAGCCGATCTCAGTGAGGCATCTCTCAGTCAGGTCAACCTGAGTGAAGCTTATCTGTGTGAAGCCAACCTCAATAAAGCGGACCTCTCTGGTGCGGATCTTGAAGGAGCTAATTTTGAGGGAGCCGACCTTCTCAACATCCGTTTTGATTCTGATACCAAGTGGTCATCAATAGGTAGTTGGAATAATGCTAGAGGTATACCGCAGGAATGGATGGATGGGAGCAGTCAAGAAGATGAAGTTCCGCAAAGGGTTGATGGAGCAATTGTTCCTGATGTCAGTTCCGATGTTGCTTCAAATTCAGTGCTATTGGCTGATTAGCTGTGCTTGTGGGTCTATGGTGAGAGTTCCCCTTTGACATCCTCTACCTCTGTACCTTTCAGGTACAGAGGTAGAGGATGTCAACAAGGGTTCAAGTCGACTGGATATGCTTAATAATTCTGGGTTTCTTTAAGGATTGTAATTGAACTAGAAAAGCACAAAGGGCATGGGTAGGCTAACAGCAACAGCGAGATTCTCTGGAACAGTATTTGAGAACCTCTTCACTTGTACAGCTCTTCAATTTATCAAGATTGAGGAGCTTCTATCTTTATTAAACAGACATCACCATAAAACTGAATATCCAGGATGGCCTTGGAGATTATTGTTCTTCGGGGCAGGTGCATCCCAGATCAACTTAAATCGCTCCAATCCTTTTGGGCTGATATCGATCTCGCCATCTGTCAATATCAGTTCACCATTGGCGAAGGTTGAACCCGCCGCATTAAGGATACCAATAAACTCATCGTGCTCTGTAATAACAGAAACATATCGCTTCAAGCCACTGTAAGAATATATCTGCGAAATTTGCCCCATAGTGCCAGGATAATGTTCGAATAACACTCGAATGTAGAGAGAGAGGAGGGGCATTGGATCGTCGATGCCAAACACGGCATTGCAGATGCAGGTCGATGTTGTCAGCATCCAAGTGGCAATCTTTTTGGGATCGGTAGAGCGGTCTCGTGCCATCTCCAAAAGGAGATCCATCATATTATTCCTGAAGGGAACATCCAAACGAGTTTCTAAGTTTTTCCAGACGGCTAAAGTATTAGGATCCATTTGAAGTTGAGGTATTCACTTGCTATACCTTTGGATACCCAAATTAGTCCAAAAACCGTCAAGAATTTACTCAATAATGGCAACCTAGACAACAGTTCCTGCTTGGCCTCCTGTCATTGAATAATCAACGGTTGAACTGCGGGCTTGGTGAAGGTGATCATGGTGAGTGGGGTTGAGTTGCTTGCTGAGGGTTTGAAGCTTGATTTGAAGTGCAGTAATAGGGGTATGGTTTGCCTAAGCCTGGGGGGTGACTCCCAGGCTTAGGCAAACCATACCCCCGATAGTGATTCAATTCAAGCTGCTATGACTTCTAGCTATTGCATCACCCCCAAACCCTCGTCCAGCCACATCCCGATCATCTCCTCAATCCGCTTAATCGTCTCTCCTGGACGCAGACTCAACACTTGCAACACATCAAACGTGTCTTCTAATTCCAAGGCGCACTCGAAACAAAACTCAGGACTTCCAAACGAAATTCTGATGAATGGCTTACCGCTGCCACCCACGGTGATCTAATACAGATACAACATCAGATCTCGAAATCTCAATGTGAGAGGTTTTTGAGTTGTTACTCAAATAAAACAACACAACAAGTCCCAAAAATTATTTTGATGCACTCGGTAAATGTAGCAAGCGCTCACCATCACGAAAGAGCCAATCAAACCACAATTTGAGTAACTGGTGACCCTCTAGTTTAAGTGGTACTTCAAGGGCTTCCAGAGCCTTATCACGATGATCTAATGCTCGCATCATCAATCGACCACGAACATCGTGACTGTCCAGTAGTTGGCGAATAGCCATGTCGTCACGGTATTTCTGGGCACACAGTTTTGATAGTGTTTCACTCGTTTTACATCCATGCTCCATGCCTAAAAGCACCGGGTATGTATATTGTTCGTGCCCAGGATCTTCAGCATTGTCCGGGAACCAGAACGCCTCAATATCATCAAGAATTTGCTGAGCCCAGCCGATATGCCGACCACAGACTCGACATCTCTCAATTGCTTTGGCATCAGCAGTGACAGCATTTGCACCCGTAACTGCTGCAAGCTCATAAGCAGCAACAGTTTTTAACTCAACAACTTCCTCATATGCTGCCAAAGACCGAACCTCTCGCCGAATGTCTCTATCCTGTCCCTTACACACCCGAAGCAGAGCGTCAAAGTAGTCTCTTGTCATGAGGTCGCTATCTGGTGATGCTTTGGAGAGCAGTCCAATCTCTCGTGAAGCTAATGTAATTAGCGCAGCAGAGAAATTTGCTGCACGTCCAATACCTATTTGTTGATATAAAGCACTAGGGTTATCCTGGTCAGCTATATCATCGAGAGTACGAAGTGCAAAGGCGACTGCAACGATAGCTGATGTGATAGGAATTAGATGTTCCGTAGAGCCACCACATGCATAGCCAGTGGCTACAGGTAAGGTCGCTACAGGTGGAAGCGGGTCTGGAAGAGTGGTAGACATTAATTCTCCCAAAGCAATATCAACATCACTAGCGAGAGTAATAACTCTGAGACGAATTGCATGGAGGATGTCTTGTGGGGTCATAAAGTCTAATTAGAAATTTAATTCAATGCGTTTTGTGTCTTTTGCTGCATTAAGACGAGTGACCTGATCGCGATAGTGGTTCGTTTTAGCTACTCCGATATAGTCTGAAAAATTCTCACATGGGAAAAACTTTCCGAATGCGTCAAATTCATCGCTCTTGCCTGCTTCTTTGAAAAACGGCTCTACTTCTGCGAAAGTATTTCTGGCGAGCTGAAAGCTATCCCATTCGTAGTATTCTTGGATAGCTGCACGCCACTCTTCAGGTGTAGTGGGATTCAATGGATTTAGAGAGTCCACTTCCCAATCAGATAATTTCACTCCACTTTCAAAATCACCTTTTTCATAAGCATTTTTAACTTTCGCAAACCGAGTATGCTGAATAGCATTTGCAGTTTCGAAAATTGCGTTCAAAGCAGTAGTAGTGTTATGTCCTTTCGCAAGTCGGACCTCATGGCTTTCGGGATCATATGAACCCGATGTTCCCTTCTGAGCTGTCTTGTAGGTAACCCCTGCTTTCGCTTTGAGTTTTGCAAACTCCTCGGATTTATCGAGGATTGCTTTGACGATGACTCCTGGTTTACTACCTGCTCCTACTAACTCATCTTTAAGCTCGGTCGGGCTACTTGTACCGCAACAGCGATGCACCCGACCTACAGGGGATTCGTTGATTATCTCAGTGGGCTGACCAAAAGCAATTGCACTCCTCTTAGCCTGATCCTTGGATGGTAGCCGACTCATGGATACTTTACTTCTGTTGGCTTGAATCGCGCCATTCTGCTGTACTACATGGGTCAACTCATGAGCAATCAGCTCTTGTCCAACACGGTTCCCAGGCTGATATGCTCCCTCTCGGAAAAACATATCCTGACCCGTCGTAAATGCCCTCGCCTGAATCGATTGATTTAACTGGTCTGACTGGGTATCTGTATGCACCCGTACTCCACTAAAATCAGCACCCATTGCCTGACCCATTGACTGCTGCAATTCTGAATTCAATGGCTGTCCACTACCCCTGGCTCTATTGATAGTAGACTCTAAATCTGGCGATGCTTCTTCACCTGCTATTGCTTGCCGCCGCTGGATGGCAGCACGAAGACTTTTCGCTTGTATTTCATCTTCTGGTCTTTTCTCCCGTTGAATTGACTGATCTTGATTTAATTGAGAAGAATTAGGAGCATTGATTTGATAAACCACTTGAGAAGCAACTCTATCCGCTTCTTGTTCATATTTATCTCCTGGCTGCCCAAGCGTTAGCTTCCGCTGAATCCAAGGTTGTGCTAAGTCTCCGGATGGGTTAGGAACTTTATCCATCCAGGGCGTTCCAAACCGTGCCCATTTCTCCTGCTGAGCTTTCCATTCTGCTAAACCCTCTTCATTTGTCTTTGCTTGAATAGCAGGTACTACTGGAGCTGTTGATTGAATTTGGTCTAGTGATTTTGCCTGTGGTATCGGTTGAGATTTCTCTGGCTGAGAAGAATGTGTACGCTTCATCTACTGTCCCCTATCCGAAATCGAATCACCTTCCTTCAATCCTAAACCCAAGGAAATAATTACTACGATAGGAAATGTGCTAACTCAAATAGTAGTTGATTCACTCCCAGATCCGGGCCAACCACTCCCGACCCAGATACGCCACGACCATCTACTCGATCTGCCTAGCTCGCCTCGTGATCTATCAAGTCATCAGATTGATCGTTTTGCAATGCATAACCTACCCCACGAAACGTATGGATAAACTCGCATTCCTCTGAACTAGCCTTGAGCTTATTCCGTAAGCGAGACATATGGACATCAACTGTCCGAGTATCAACGATGGATTCTTGGCTATAACCCCATACTTTCTGTAGCAGCTCTTGACGAGAAACTACTACTCCAGGGTGACTTGCCAACAGCTCTAACAAACAAAACTCCATATGGGTGAGGTAGATGCGTTCTTGCCCCAGGATTACCTGCCGTTTGTTGGTGTCAATATGGAGTAAACCAATCTCAATTACACCATTAATTTGATACTTTGACGGGTTTAGAGCATCCAGTCTACGGAGAATACAACGAACACGTGATTCTAATTCTTTGGGTGAAAAGGGCTTGATCATGTAATCATCAGCTCCCATTTCCAGACCAGTAATGCGGTCTCTTACATCCGATAGAGCCGTCAGCATAATAATCGGCACTCTCGATATTTGACGGACTGCTTGACAGACTCCATAGCCATCCAGATTGGGCATCATCACATCTAGCACAATTAAATCAGGATGTTGACGCTCAAAAATTTCTAACGCTTCGACGCCATCAGCAGCGGTGAAAACCTGATAGCCCATCATAGATAGTCGAGTACTTAAAATTCGTCGAATCGGTACTTCATCATCAACTACCAAAATTGAATGCTGCTCAATGCTCAGATGATTCATGAGGTCAGACACCCTGGGCTACGCTTAATTTTAAGGTAGCATTTATACCTAAGCAATAATACTTAAAACGCTTGGTTAGACAAGATTCTTATAATTAGTCATTTTTCAAAGAACCTGCCAAGATCACCACTTTCAACTCACCCCCAAACCCTCTCTGCCCGACTCAGCCAATTAGGCCTAATAGCTGTATCGGTAGTGTCGCAAAAATAGAGTGTTGACCGATAGACAGTGGTAAATTGAGAGGCTCTGTTCCTTTTCTCTCCCATCAATGAAAACTACTGATCTGTTCAAATGGCGTCATTACCAATCTGAGATCATCCTGCTCAATGTTCGTTGGTATTGCCGTTATCCCCTCAGCTATAGAAATTTAGAAGAGATGATGATAGAGAGGGGCTTAGAGGTGGATCACAGCACCATCAATCGGTGGGTTCTCAAATATTCTCCTGAGCTAGACAAGCGCTGTCGTCGGCATCTCAAGCCTACCAATGATTCTTGGAGAGTTGATGAAACTTACATCAAAATCCGTAAAAAGTGGCGATACCTATATCGAGCCGTAGACTCTGATGGCTACACCCTCGACTTTTTACTCACAGCAAAGCGGGATGCTAAGGCTGCGAAGCGCTTTCTGACTAAAGCACTGAATGCCGTTCATACCCATGAACCTCGGGTGATCAATGTGGACAAGAATCCAGCATATCCTCCTGCTGTTGAGCAGTTACAGGAAGAGGAACGTATCCCTGAAGGAGTAAAAGTACGGCAGGTAAAATACCTCAATAATATAGTGGAGCAAGATCATCGTGGCATTAAAAGTCTCGTGAACCCTGGTATGGGATTTGGATCGTTTAACTCGGCTAGACGAACCTTAAAAGGGTATGAAGCGATGAACATGATCCGTAAAGGTCAGATCAAAAATGTGGGCAAAGATGATGTGGTAGGACAGATCTCTTTTATCAATCAAATCTTCGGATTAGCTGCATAGTCTCGGATAGAAATCTGAGGAGTTTTGTAACTGGAAGCATTTTTTGCGACACAACCGGAACTAACACCAAATCGCATCTGGTCAATATAGCTTTAGTGACTTCTGAAAGTGAGCCTGGCCCATCAACTACAACAACGTCATAGTCATCTGAAAAGGCAGGTAAACTTTCAAATAACTGTTCAGGATCTATAAGTACTTTATAATCGAGTCCAAGTTCGTTAAGCCATGCGGAACTACTCTGCTGACCATCTGCATCAACAAGCATTACTGAAAGACCTTTTTGAGCAAGCCAAAATGCTGCATGAGCAGCACTTGTAGATTTTCCAGATCCACCTTTTTGATTAGCAAAAGCAATGATTTTGGGAGTTTGCATAGAGTAGAGGCTTCTGTATCTAAACCTAACCAGACAAATATTATACTCAATCTGTTGATTTGCAAATGAGATCGTTATCTTTCGACTGGATAAATGCAATCGACCCTAGAACGGTGTAAGCAGTGAATATAAATAAGAACCAACTCAGGATTATATAAAGCGTTAAATACCAACCGAGTTTGACCATCGCACTGCTCAACGAATAGGGTAGTTCTTGCCCGTAAATTTTAGTGATTAACCTCAACCCTATGACCTATGGTAATCCTATGGCATAGAGCTTCAATAAATGTTATGGCTTTAGACTCAATTCATATGGAGTTTTCCCATCCATACTGGCAAAATGCTCAAGCAACATTCGATGGATAAAGATATAGCCATCGCCAATCTTCTGCAGAAAGAGACAGTTCACAGAATCATCTAAAAAGCGGGCATAATCCCAAGGAATATATCTCATCCGATAGAGCATCACCCTAAGTGAAAAATGCCGTAGGCAAGTTGTACCACCCCCCAGCAACCCACCTATCAGCCCACCTATCAATCCATACCTCATCCCGCTATATGGCCCAAAGATTAGCCCAAATAATAGCCCAGAACTCAGTCCACCCATCAGTCCAAACGTTATAGCATTACGAAAAGATTTCCAAAGTTCTTGGTTTGCTCTTAATCCCTGATTGAGAGTGACTTCTTGACCTCTAAATACAGTCGTCAGCTCACCCAGCAGCCCCACTATTAACCCAAATATCAAGCCATAAATTAGTCCAGATATCGACCCTACCATTAGCCAAACCATCAACCCAGATATTGACCCTACTATTAGCCCAAACGCTACAACTGTGCGGAGCGACTTCCTAAATCTTAGGTGCACCCTAGATTTATTAGGAAGGTCTATTCCTGGACCTCTAAAGCCACCCATCAATCCCACCATTAGCCCAATAATTAGCCCAGCTGCTAACCCAAAGATTGCCCCATATATAGCCCCAATCATGAGTCCAAAGATCGCCCCATACATCAGCCCAAGTATCAGCCCAATCATCACCCCAGCTGCTAGCCCAGTCTCTAGCCCAGTCGGTAAAGTATCGATTGCTTCTTTCCTAGACCATCTGACCGTCTCTGGCATTTTAATTCGTTCTAAGCATCCAACAATCAGCCCAACTATTAACCCAATAGTTAACCCAAGCAATGGCCCAGAAAACAACCCAACTAATAACCCAGAAATTAGCCCAATCAATAACCCGCTTTCCAGGCGATATCTCATCCTTAGAGGCTCATTGTGAAAGCAGTTCGGCTGCAATCCCTCAACCCTAAAAATGGTTTGGGAGTTTTGAAGCATTTGCTGTGCTACCCAAATTAGCCAATGTGTTGCTTGCTCTTGGAGATAGGGTTGTGCGGTTTCTCGACGCTTGAAAATGCGTTTGATATAGGTGTCAAATAAGTGTTGACGGAAAATATCTGATGTCGCTGACTGGGGAAAATCATCCAAAGTACAACCTTGATAGGTCAAGCTCATAATGCTCAACAATAAAGGTGAAGAGGCAAGTGTTTGAATCTCAGAGTCTTCGCTTATTACTGCTCTTAAAGCCGCTAAAGGGGCTCCTACTTGTTCCAGATAATCGTCAATTTGCTGAGGTTGTAGAGGTTGAACGTAAATTGCGTTTTGCAAACTGAGCTTTTTTGAAAGGGATTCATAGTCGTAAACCCGGCTACATACAACCATTTCAGTACGATTATGAGTTTGCATGAAATGATTGAGGGCGTCTACACATGCATTCTGATGTTTGGACTCAACTTCATCGAGACCATCTAACAGTAGGATGAGTTGCTCTTTTTCGATCCAGGCTTTCCCCAATACCTTAGCAACGGTATAGGTCTCATAGAGTTCTTGTACCAACCACTCCTCAATGGACTGTTGTTGTCTCGCCCAAGATGAGAGGTTCATCACCACTGGTAATGGCTGACTTAGATCCGCTTTGGAACGGGCAATCAGGCTTGCCGCTAATTTCAACAGAGTAACTGTTTTGCCAGACCCAGGCTCTCCTAAAATCAACATTGTGCGTCCAGCACCAATATCTTCAAATAGGTTGGTGGCTGTCTTACTTCGGGCGAGAACTTGCTGTATTTCAGCAGGAAGTTCCTCTAAATCTCGTAATGGATTTAAAATACTATCACTCCAATCTTCCAACCCAAGTTCTTGCAAAACTTGGTTATGGAGTGAATTTCCTAAAACACCATCAATCCAAAACTGCTGTACTTTACTGAGTAGAATCTTTCGCCATTCTTGTTCTTCTCTGATTAGGGACTTTGTTGTACTCAAAGGTGCATAATCAACTTGAACAGTGCCATAGATATTGATTAAACCGATCCCATCTTGAATTTGCTCTAATTTTAGATTTTGCCCAGTGATATCACCAATCTGAACTGATTTTAGAACGCTATCGGAGATGCTTGATCTCTGTTTGAGCTTTTGATTTGGCGGTGGTTCCATACTCACTATGATTTCTTCTGCAAGCGAACGCTCTCTTGTTCGGGTTTTAAGCCAGAATATGTGGATGTATCAGTGATGATATCTTTGAGTAATTCACAAATCTCGTTGGAATAATATTGTAAATACCACTGAACTATCACATAAAAAGATCCTAAATATAAAGGAATTATTTCAAGTCCTCTCCATTCGAATATGGGTAAAATAAATGCTATCAGAAAAGCCGCGATTGAGACTGGGACTAGGATATAGGTATATTGATGATTCAGCTGTATTAGCAACTGTAAGGCAATGTGATCTCCTTGGCTGATCAAACGCCCATGTGTGCGGAACAAAAACAGACTATTGAGTCTGGGGCCAATCAAAACTAACTGATTTTGAGTGAGATGTCCCCGATAATATCGAGTCGGTACCGTCCGTTGTCTGCGTTTGAGAATAATGTCTTGAGCAAATATTATTTTTAATCGCTGCTGTGCTTGCATTATGGGCACAGGAATCGTCAACGTCATACATCGATATGGAATCAATTGACCCGCGACTGGTTTCAGATTTTTAGTTTTGGCTTTGTATTCCCTGGAAGTTTTTATGTTCATACGATAAAGCAGCTTTTTCTTGTAAAGACCTACAGTTTGAGAAAGATGAATTTCTCAAGCTGATTAATACTCAAATGCATTTCAATCCTTTACCCTAGGTAGAGTTTGAGCCATTATTACTCCAGTAAAAACACAAAATTTAATCCTTGATCCAAGCCTCTAACCCGACCTCCGTCATAATTTGCGACGGCTCCAGAAATCATCAACAATAATGACAACAACCGTTGGTACACAGCCAAAGACCACTATCAAAATGATGCAAGTGAAAATAGTCAACATACCTTCACTTACATCCGTATCATAGAAAAACCGCTGACCTTCTAAATATTGAATCGATTGATCATTCGCCCCGATCTTGAAAATCGCTTCATAGTAGGGGGCGTACTCGTCTGCAATTTGATAACCAACGGCACTAATAAACGCTCGTTTTTCTCCTGATGATGTTTCGCCAATTAAGATAATTCCTGACATATTATGGTTGGTAAAGCCCTCATCAGGAGCGGCAATAATAGGGGATTGCATCATCGGAGTATATAAATCTGCAACTCCTTTAGAGTTTTTGTCAAAGGAGGACGGCAACCTGCCCGTAGACTGCAAGTAACGTGGAAGGCGTTTATATAATTCGTTGTGGTGAAACTCGTTCAGTATTCCAGACAGAGGTATATCAGGATCAACAACGAATGAACATTGTTCAGGGTCTCTACAGTCTGGTGTTCGAACTAGTATTAATCTTTCAACCTTGACAATCGTCTTCGCTGCCTCGAGTAAGTCCGGACGCCTATACCAATAGCCCCACCGTTCATTGTTATACCAAAAGGAGGCAATAAAGGACAGGACAACTACACCCATGAAGTAATACAAGGCAAGTCTTACGGGCTTGCTCAAAGAACTTAATGGCGCTTCTTTCATAAAGTTCACACTGTACTGATCTCTGCCAGAACCAATCAAAGAGGTTAGCTAAAGCCGTGATTAGGATCAGCTATCAGTAGTCATACATCGCTTGAATGTACTTGTGCAGTGATATAGATAAACTTTAAACGTGATCTCCCAACACTATCTGAGTGACATCCATCACTATCATAATAATCCACCGAAATATCATCATCACCCCAAAACTCTCGCCACTCGCTCCCGATCCAACCACACCCCGATCATTTCCTCAATCCGTTATGATTTGCTCATTAGAGACGTAAACCCCGTTTGAAGCAACCTTCTTATAGCGACTTTCAAACTATTACTAGCTTTGGGTTTAAGCATAAGCTACTGAAAGCGTAATTTTTGTACATTATTCAAGTTTTTAGTGTTACTCTATCTCTTGCAGAGGTTCGAGAGTAACGGTGAGAGATGGACTACGAATTTAGAGTGATTGTGGAGAAAGTTTCGGTTACCACTCAGGAAGTCGTTAAACGAGACACTCTAAAAATCTATGACATCAAGCAACCAGAATCTATTCTAGATCTAGGATTGCGTCACGAAGAACAAATCTCTCTGCTTTCCAAAGTCCAAAGTGCTCTGTTATCCGAACAATCTACCCTCATCGATACTGGAGTTACGCAGTGCATCAAATGTGGTGGGAAAATAGGCAAGCTTGGTTTTCAACCATCTACATTCCATGCCGTCTTCAGCGATCATAAACTCCGTATCCAAAAACATCGGTGCAAGAATCCTGAGTGTCGATGGCAAAGTATGCCATCGGTGTTGAGCGTCTTTGGCACAGATACTCATCCTGACTTAGTAAAACTGCAATGTGAGAATGGTGCCTTGCATAGCTATCGAGAAGCTCAGGATAATATGGAGCGGCTGAATGCTCAGCGCCGGAGTGTGAATAACCATGTCCAAATCAAAAACGTGACCAATCAAGTCGGTGAGCGTTTATCTCAAGCGAACACTACCCCTCCAGATCAAGAAGAGTTACCCACCCCGGCAGCAGAACTCATTGCTCAAGTCGATGGGGGTCATATTCCTACCAAAGATAAAGACAAGCGCAGTTTTGAAGCCTTATCTGGCATCGTTTATCGTCCTAGTGCCATTGAAGTAGTTGATAAACATCATCGCCAAATTACGGAAAAGACTTGTGTTGTTTCCGCCTTAGAGGATGAGTTGCAAACCATCAAGACCTATCTGCATCATGCGGCACTTAAACAAGGGATGACAGAAGAGACACAGGTCACTGCCTTGGCCGATGGTGCTAGCAACTGCTGGTCAGTCATCTCAGTTCTTGAGCCTCATTGCAAAGCATTAGAGCTGATCTTGGACTGGTTTCATATCGGCAAGAAATTCCGAAATGTCAGCAATGCACTGGGTGAAACCTTTGCAGAATCCCTCGATAGTGCGAAGGGGAGTTTATGGCATGGAAAAGTAGATGATGCTCTGCAGAAGATTGCCATGCTTCGAGACAACATTTCAGATGAGAAGAAGCAAACAAAGCTCAAAGGCTTATACGATTACTTAAAGAATAACAGTGAATATCTTGTCAATTATGACGAGCGAGATAAAGCGGGGCTAGCTTATACCAGTCAAGTTGCAGAATCTCATATTGACACCCTCATTAATGCTCGCCATAAAAAGAAGCAGAAGATGCAATGGACTCGGGTAGGTGCCCATAATGTCTTGCAAATCAGGGCGAGTATGATCAGTAATGAATGGAGTGATAATTGGCTAGATTTAGTTCTTCCTGAAGAAGAAAAAGCTGCTTGAGAATTAGGCTTTTAATGTAGGATATTTACGCTTACGACAGCAATGGCCTATAAACGTCAAGGAGCAACCCTGTCCATGAGTAAATTCCGCGAAATTATCCGTTTACATGAACTCGGTCATAATAAATCTGAGATTGCCCGTAGCTGCTTCATCGCCCGTTCTACCGTCCGAGACTATCTGCATCGTGCCCAGCATCAATCCCTCAGTTATGACCAGTTAAGCTGCCTGAGTGATAGTGATGTCCAGCATCTGCTGGGAAAGGGTCAACGTCAGTCTTCCCGTAAGAAACCTGGAATTGACTTCGAGTATGTGCATCGAGAGATACAACGCAAAGGGGTCACTCTCTGCCTGTTATGGATGGAAGGTAAAGAGCGAGGAGATTGGAACTGTAGCTATAGTGGCTTTTGTCGTCGATACCGTAAGTGGAAAAAACAGCACTCGCTGTCCATGCGTCAGACCCACAAGGCTGCAGAAAAAATCTATGTAGATTACTGCGGGATGACCGTGCCTGTGGTCCATCCCCACACGGGTGAAGTCATAACAGCCCAAATCTTTGTCGCTTGTTTTGGGGCAAGTAACTACACCTATGCTGAGGCGACCGAAAGCCAAACATCAAAGAACTGGCTCGGATCTCATCAACGGTCCTTGGCCTTCTTTGGTGGAGTGCCGGTCGCGTTCGTCCCAGACAACCTCAAGTCAGGCGTCACAGATCCATGTCGTTATGAGCCCGGTATCAATCAGAGCTATCAAGATTTTGCCGAACACTACAACGTGATCATCTTGCCCGCTCGCCCCAAATGCCCTCGGGACAAACCCAAAGTGGAGAATGCGGTGCAGCAAGTGGAACGCCATATCTTGGCACCTTTGAGAGATCAGACCTTTACCAGTTTCAAACCTGACTGCCTGACACATCTCTGAAAGCCTTTTCTTCGTAAGGGTTTGCACTGTAAGAATAGCAACGCTGCCCCTAAGGCAAGAGAGTTGGTAATACGTTTAGGTTGCGTTTGACGTGTGAACAATGCCAAAAGCTAGCCTTATACACCCTGCTATTCAGCATCCAAAAGCTACGTATCTAAAGGCTTTGAGGTACTTATGTCAGGCAGTCAGGTTTCAAACACCTCAATGAGGCTATCGCAGTGGGGCTGGAGAAACTCAATCATCGGACCATGAAATCCTATGGTCTCTCGCGTCGAGAATTATTTGAGCAAGTGGACCAACCAGAACTCAGGCCCTTGCCCAGTCAAGTGTTTGAGTTTGGAGAATTTAAGAACGCAAAAGTGAGTTTTGATTATCACATTGAGGTGAACCGCCACTATTACAGTGTCCCTTATGAATATGTGGGGAAATCAGTATCCGTCAAGATTACGGAATCTTTGGTGCAGATTTTCCATGACCATCAGCGCATTGCGATACATGAACGTTCTAGCTTGCCGTTTCAGCATTCCACTGAAGAGGGGCATATGCCACCAGCGCATTTGGCTTACAAAACCCAATCGAGAGAGACCTTCCTGGCTTGGGCCCAGAATGTTGGACCGGCGACAAAGCAGCAAGTGATAGATATCTTTGAGAAGAAAGCCCATGATGAACAGGCGTTTCGTGCTTTGAAAGGGGTGCAACATCTAAGAACAACCCATGGTGCTCAGCGATTGGAGGCGGCCTGTAAGCGAGCGAATGCCATGGGGATGGTGGGTCAACGCTATCTCAAGTCCATGCTCCAACACAAACTGGAATCTGACCCCTTACCGGATGAGGAGCATAAGGTGGTGCTTCTTCACCATGCCAATGTCCGTGGGTCCAAATACTATCAAGCAACTTAGGGGGAGACAACGATGCAAGCAATGATTGACCAGCTGCAACACATGAAGCTTACGGAACTCTTGGAGGCTTGGCGAGAACAGCAGGCCTTGCCCACCTATCATGATCTATCGTTCGATGAACGACTCGCTTTGATGGTAGAGCGTGAATACATCCGACGACAAAACCAACGGATGCAGCGCCGACTCCGGCAAGCTCGACTGCCGGTGCACGCCACCCTTGATGCAGTGGATTTTGATGTGCCCAGAGGGCTCAAAAAGATCCAGTTTCTCGAATTTGCTCAAGGCCATTGGCTCCAAGAAAATCTGTCATTGATTTTGCTTGGTCCCACGGGCGTGGGAAAGTCTTTCTTGTCAGCTGTACTGGCCCATCATTTGTGCAAACAAGGCCATAGCGTGCGCTATATCAAAACCGCTGATCTGGTTCTGGAGTTGAAGTTAGCCAAAGGAGATGGGTCTTATCCCAAACTCCGAAAACAATTAGCGGCTTACGATCTACTCGTGCTCGATGAATGGCTTAGAGATCCACTGTCTGTCTTTGAGGCTAGAGAAATACTCGATATCTTAGATGAGCGTTTCCGTAAAGCTTCCTGTTTATTTGCCACGCAAATGCCCCTCGAACAATGGCACTCACAAATTCAAGATCCCACCCTGGCTGATGCCATTCTTGACCGGATTATTCATGATGCGATGAAGGTCCCGCTTCGAGGAGAATCCATGAGGAAATTGACCAGTAAACTGACCCTGAAGCCAGAAGGGGACATCAGTAATGACCGTTCAGATGAGGATAAAACAACGAGTGAAACAACCGCTACATCTAAGCCCAAAACACAAAAGGAGAAAAGGAATGAAAAAAAGGAAGGACAGATGGATGAATAGACCCGATGAGCTCACGATATTCCTTTCGTGATATGTATGGATTCAGATCTAATTTTTTGCCTATGAATTGCAACCCGTAATTCCGTATATACCTGTCGAAAATGGTTGGCCAATATTTTTTTGGTTGGGGGTGGCGAAGTTAGTGCCACTTAATCGGCGAGGTCGTGATTATGCAGCAGATAGCTGAAGCGTTTCGCCAGGATTTTCTTTTGCCAGTCGCAGGATTTCCAATTGCACCTGAGATAGAGAAGGGATATAGACCATGCATTATCTTCGTTTTGTTGAACGCTAACGCATGACAGATTGGAATGGTCGTCATCTCAAAACGAGGTTGGTGCTATGTATCCAGTCCTTATTTAAGTTCTTTGCACTACTGAAGTATTGAGTCTTCACTGGATTGAATTGCCCGAACTCCTATTTCTTGAATCCACACATAACTGAAATCTTCAAATTCTTTTCCAGGTCTGGCTATACCCCCTGAACCCTTGTGCCTAGAAATGAATTTATCTCGCCATAATTCCCAGGCAATGATAGAGGGATATTCTAAATCTGCGTTGAATTCAGCCCAAGATTTTTTTTGAAACCGCGAAAAATCACAACGCATTTGCCTAGATTTCACCTCGATCAAATCCAAATCAATCAGATTCTGAATAAGGGACGTATATCCCGTCGGGAATTCTCCATTATTGAGGATCGGCATTTCACAATAAAGTTGAATCGTTTTTCCAAGATGCTTCTTGGTAAGCCTCAAAATTGCTAATTGCTTTAAGGAAAGAGATGGGATGCAAATCATTCGATTAACCTATGCTAAAAAAATATTAGCATCACCCTAACCCCTTAGCTTTCTCCCAAATGATATTACTCACCCCGCACCCTTATTTCAAAAATTGACGTCGGAAGAATTCAGAAACTGCTAAAGATACACTAGGTCCACTCACATCTAGTAGCATCGAGTGACCAGACTCATCAAACCAAGCTGTTTCGATCTCAATTGGAATGTGTTTTTGCATCATTCCCAGGACGGTAGGTGGCACCATTAAATCATTGTGGGAGTGGACTCCTAATACAGGACATTGAATTTTAGATAACCGACGACGTGCATAGCCACTTATTTGCCAGAGTGTTTTCAGTGATCTGGAGTGATAAAACTCATATACAGGTAAATAAAATGGTTCTTGAGGTGGAGCTTCTATGGAAAAGCTTGCCCAACTTAAAAGTGGAATTAAGACCTCGGCTTTCCAAGATAATCGCAGAGCTGGTGCTGCTACAACACAGGCATCTAGCAATCCTTCAGCAGCCATAGACAGTGTGATTGCCCCGCCCATCGAAAATCCAAACATACCGATATGAGAATAACGTTCCCTTGCCCGAGCAATTTCTTGTCGAGCTGCGGAGAGCATCCCATTTAGTGTGATGCTTGAGAATTCTTCCTCTTGTTTACGGCGATCTCGATAACCGTGCCCTGGCATCAAGGGGGCTACTACCGAAAATCCCATATTAGAGAGTGAATGAATTGCTGGAGAAACATCATAAGGGTTTCCTGTAAAGCCATGCATACAAATGACTACTGTATCGACATTAGGCTCGGCCTTAAAGTACTGAGGTTTTGCATCAGACATTAACTGCATTTGAATGTCACATGGGAGTGGGTCAAATCCTGAGAAATATGATGGCTGGCGCATAATCTCAACATCGTATTGTATTCATGATCCCTGTTAAGCACGGATTTCGATTTCATATCCAGTGAACTTCCGAATATTGATGACACCCGTATCGAATATTAAATACTGTCCTTTAATACCGATCAAAGTTCCACTCACCAGTGGTGCTTTTTCAAAATTAAACGAAGATATTTTCTGTGGAAATATGTTTACTGGGTAGTTTATCTCCGTGACAGCGGCATTCAACTTTTGTATTGCATTATCGCCGTATTCATTCAAGAGTTCAAAGATGGTGTCTTTAATCTGTAGCCCAACCTCATGAGCTTTTTCTTGCAGTGGAATCGGGTCATTGTTACCCTTCAACATGCCTCGCCAGTTTGTTTTATCTGCCATGAGCTGAGCTAATTTAACTTCAACTAAGCCAGAAATATACCGAGATTTCACGAGATAAATAGGTAATGCTTCTGTTGCACCTTGATCAATCCAGCGAGCTGGAATCTGCGAGTGTCGCGTGATACCCACCTTCAACGCTGATGTGTTGGCGAGGTAGACGACATGATCAACCATACAATTGCGTTGACCCCATTCCGGTTCTCTACAAGTGCCTTTATGGAAGTGACATTGCTCGGGTTTTAAGATGCACATATCACAAGCGGCAAGGCTTTTCATACATGGATAACAGTGACCTTGCGAAAAACTTTTATTCGTTTTCCGTCCACAATTTTGGCAATAGATCTGACCTAAAAACTCTAATTCTAGATGCTGATTGAGAAGTGGATTTAATAGTAGTAACTGATCACCTACTGGCAAAGTATATTCAACAACCTCATTGAGTTTCGTTTTCATTTTGCGCAAGGTACCTTGCATATTCATTGACCTTCGTATGTATACCCAATCCTGGAACTGCTGTTCTGCCTGCAATATTTCTCTTCTATTGGCTCAATGTCCAGTTCAGACCTCTATCTCCTTCTTACTACTTTTTTCAAACTTTCAGAAACTATTTTTGGCTGCGAGGAAGCAATAGCAGCTTGGAAATAGCAGACTTGCCAACACTGAGATCGCTTCAGTGGGTACCTCACTAAAGGCTTTCTTGTCTGTGCTATCCATCTGAGTGGTCTCGTTCAGGATCCTTACCCTGACTTTGCAGCAATGGTTGAGAATTGGGAACTACTGGGGGCACTCTATGAAGATGATGAGTTGATCAAGGATTGGCCTGGACACATCACTAAATATAGAAGCTGATATTAAGTGGTTCGCCACCTTTTGATAAGACGTTGCGGTTGACCAAATCTGAAAGCGTTTTAGTTTCATGAATAATCTCCCAGCCAACAGGAGAGAAAGTGTGCTTATTGTATATATTTTCGGCCAGCAGTGGACTGGTGAGTACGTGGGTTAGAGCATCAATTGCAATGACACGGGTCGCCAGTGGCCCCAATAGTGAATTACTTGGCGTATCTTCTGCGAATAGCCCCACGTATAGCTCTACTTTATCGACATCTCCGTACAGCTGTTGTAATAATTCCTGTGTTCGGGGGTTCCCTGTAATTTGATCAAATTGTGTCACTCTGGGAAACTTATATGCATATCGATAGTCGTTGTAGCTCGCCAGTTGCACTTTACGGCTAAGCTCAATGGTTGGGACTTCAGCTGGTCCAATTAAAAATTCAGGCGTATTAAACAGGCCTATTTTGCTAGCGGGTTGGGCCGATGTTTCCTGTAAGAGCGTTCCGATGTCACTATCTAGAATCAGCTGATTATTCCAGAGTGTTTCTTTAGTATTTTTAGCTGTGCCATTGTACTGTATGGTCTCTGGCAAGGAGCTGTGCCAACGATACACAAAGTTAAACTCAATCGACATCCAGTTTTGACGGTACCATTTCTCATTGGGAAATGATTGTGGATCAAGAATCACGTTGAAATGGTAAGGCGTAATGTGGTTTACATAATCTTCGATGACGATTTTCATAATCGTCACGATTAAGATATTTCTCGCTGTTTGAAACAGTCGCTCATCATCCCAATCCGAGCTAGACTTGGCCCTAGCTAGCATGTCACAGATTCTGTTGTGCTCCCGTAAACAAATAACGTTGAGCATCACGTAGCCAATTTGCACGTTGGCCCTTTCTACACCCATGGCAAACATCTTTTCCTTTTTCTCAGGAAACTGCCTGCGCTCGTCATTTAGTGGTTCATACAGACCCTTAAATTCTTCTTTAAAGATGTTATTTCTCGCATCTTCATAGACAAAGAGAGGATATTCTTCGTCGTTTATCCACTGGCTTTTGAGCTTACCGCCTTCAAACTTCCTCAATAAATGAGTTGTTTTTCGATTCAGTCCATAAACGGGTGCTAGGTCAATTAGGTGGTTAGAAGTATTTTTTAACCGATTCCTCCGATCTGTTCGTAAAAAGCCATCGGTAAACCACTGTGCCCAGTAGGGAAATAGTAGCGTTGACTTCTCTGAGTAAATCGTTTCGCCATCTTGTTTGCGAAAAAGATCAGATAGGTCTTCTGGGGTGGGTAAGGCTGGATCTTGATTGAGCTCGGGTTTAGGTGGGAGGTGGCGACTGCTATAAGTGCGATCGCTTAACGAATCCCAAGACGTATAAGTGTCTATCTTTTTAGGTCTTTCTGGGATGTCTGGAATCAGTTCTTTTGTGCATGGATCATATTTAAATGTATCTGGAACATATTCTTCCAGAGTCATTAGACTAAACGGATAGGGCCGGGTCGCAACTTTATACACGGTGAGATTGGTTAAAAAGCGATTGGCCCAACGTGTAAGCACTGGACAGCGCTGAATCAATCGCCATATTAATGAAAAATTGGTTAGCAAGAACAGTTCTAACCGATTCATAAATCCATCATTGGAGGTATTTCTCAACACGGTTCTCCTATTCTTACTAACAAAATTTAGGCAATCTCTTTGGTAATTACTTTCATCTCTATCTATCTAACAACTTATGGGACAGTCACCGTTTAGCATATGAATTGATATGTAAATTTAATTCAGGGCTATTTGCGGACGATGTGTCTGTCTATTTTGCACTGTCCAATACCTTAGCTGTTTAGGTGACAATTTTATTTCAGAAAGAACTCTTGAAAGACTTAATTAAAAGGTGTTCCAGAGATTTTGGTTTAGCAAAAAGTGTTGTTCTATTTTAGGCCGTTTCCATTATTCTTAGCCGATTAGATTTACGAACCCCTCGAAATTGCCCGCCACTAAATCTGATTCAATTATCTGTGAATAGAATATTTTGAGCTTTTTCTGCCCCCAATACTCGAAGAATTAAAATCAGTATTTCCCCATCAGATTTGTGAGGAATCTTTATTTATAGCAATATACTCCCTATGGAAAAGGAAGCTTCGTTCTTAAGCTATGTCACTTCCCGTTGAATCAGCTTCTTCTATCTCATAAGTTGTAACCGAATCGGCTGATGCTTCTTCCCCACTAAGATCAAGCTTTTGACGCACCTGTTGTTCTACATCTTGAGCAAACTCTGGATTATCTAGGAAATATTGAATGGTATTCTCCCGCCCCTGGCCTATATTGCTACCGTCATAGCTATACCAAGCTCCTTTACGGACAATGATATCCTTCTCTTCCGCCATATCCACAAGGCAACCCATTGTTGAAATCCCTTGACCAAATAGGATGTCAAACTCTGCAATCCGAAAGGGAGGAGCAACCTTGTTCTTTGCTACCTTGACCTTTGCTCGGATGCCATACATGTCAGTCCCTTTTTTCAAAGTTTGAATCCGACGAATATCCAAGCGAACAGATGCATAGAACTTGAGGGCGTTACCTCCCGTGGTCACCTCAGGGTTACCATAGGTGACCCCAATCTTCTGACGAAGTTGGTTGAGGAAGATGACGGTGCTGCCTGACTTGGCAATGTTGCTTGTAATCTTACGCAGGGCTTGACTCATCAACCGAGCCTGTAAGCCCATATGGGAATCACCCATATCTCCCTCGATTTCAGCTCTAGGAGTGAGAGCAGCAACAGAGTCAATCACCACCAGATCAACCGCACTAGAACGAACTAGCTGATCCACAATTTCTAAAGCCATCTCCCCAGAATCAGGCTGACTCACAAGCAGCTCTGATACATCGACACCCAAGGCTGCTGCATAAACTGGATCAAGAGCATGTTCTGCATCGACAAAAGCCGCGACACCTCCAGTCTTTTGGATCTGAGAGATCGCATGGAGGGCTACCGTTGTTTTTCCCGAACTTTCAGGTCCATATATTTCAATGACACGTCCTCTAGGAAGCCCACCCCCTAAAGCGAGGTCCAGGGTTAATGCCCCACTCGAGATGGTCTCGACCTGCATACGAGTGGCATCTCCCAGTCGCATGATCGCCCCTTTGCCAAACGTCTTTTCAACGTTTTTCATCACCAAGTCGAGGGCTTTTTGCTTCTCAGTCATGTCATTTTTAGCGCTCATTCGGGGATCTCCAAAGGGGGCAATTTTGGGGTGCTAGACCAATATAGTAATTCTGTACTAAGATAGTGTCAATAAGATACCTTTGTTCATGTTTTACCTCCAAACGGTGAGGTTGCAATGGCAACAGATATGCTTTCTGAATTAGTAGGATTCCCTGGTGGCTGGCTCGTCGGAGTCTCTCTCGATTTAGAGTGGGGCTATCAATGTTGGGTCATCACTCCAGAAAGACAGGTTCACACTGATGGGGAATTCTACGAGAATAACTTAGTGGCGTTATCAGCAGGCCGGTTTTTAGTTGAACATTCCTTGGAAGTGGAATAGGGCTATTTGATCAGCAAGATGCAACCAAGGATTTGTCTTGGACTAAGGTTGTCTGGAGTTCCTCCACAATCTGTCTCGCAGCTCTATGCTTTGCCGTCTTTTTACTAGAGGCTATACCGCTGCCAACCATTTCATTCTCTTCAACCTTGAGACGACATTCACAAAGAAAACCTTGTTCATGCTCTGAAATCTCAAATCCTGGCTGTGGCCACTGAAAGCCCTGGCACAACTCCATGAGCAGACTCAAACAATTATGCCCTTCCTGGTACTGTTTAAGTTTAGTGAGGACAGCTGGAGGCTTAGGTGTCGTCGGTTGGGGGATAGGAGGAGCTTCTCTCTGCTCTGGATGGACTAAGGTACCGTTCTTATAGGCCTTGAGCCAAGCTAAACAAGCCTGATGTCTTGCCCCCATTTTGTTCATGGAGATACCCGGTTGAGTTGTCGTCAACATCTGTTGGTCAACCAGAATCTCTAACCAGATCATAAAGGAGGATTCTTGATTGCCTTCCACATAAGCAGAACTTTCCCAGACTTCCATTTGATTGAGAGCAATACTGACAATGCTCGCAGCATCATGGAGATGTTCTGCTAAGTAACCCAAGACCTGTTCTTGTAACTGCAGGTCATCACCCAACAAAAGCAAGACAAACAAATCCTCAACGGTTACGTTCCCAGATAGTAAGCGAGTGGTGGCTTCAGCTTTAAGCTTTTCTCCCTGACCATCTTCTAGAGCGAATCGGAGCAGGAGAGAAAACTCTCGTGTTGGCAGCTGTTCAATGACCTCGGGTGATTGCAGTTGAGATTCATAGAGTTGTCGCTGCTGGGCTTTGTAATAGTTTTTTTGAGCTTCTTCTTGGACTTGCAGGGTGGCTTCAATGTGTAGGGACAGCTCGCATATGTCTTCTGGGGAATAGGACAAGGTCTGCTCTTGGAGGTGAGCTTTGACCATGCGGTGGTTGATCAAGTCTGGGTAACGACGAATGGGAGACGTAAAGTGGCAATAGGCAGACAGGTTTAAGGCAAAGTGACCGTTGGGCTCAGGTCCATATACTGCAGGATTGAGCCAACCCATCAGAACGCGGCGAATATCTTCTTCAGATTGGGCATTAACGAGGGCCTCAAACTGATGGGTTTGTTCAGGGCCAATGGCGCGATGGGTATGATTCCGGTAAATGGCGGGGATGTTGTGCTGGACTAGCCATTGGGCAATGGCTGTATTGGCCAGAATCATAAACTCTTGAATAATCAGATAGCTCTGATAGCGGGTGAAGTCTGTAGACAAAAGAGTACCGTTTTCATCTAGGTAGTACCCTTCCGGTAGGGTGAGTCCATCAAAGTTCTTGGATTGCATTCGTCTTTGATAGAGCTGCTCAGCCCATTGCCAACATCGATACAAAAAGATGGAGTCAGGAAGACTGATATCTAAGAGGGCTTCATCTGCTTGTTCATAGGTGAAGCGTTTATGGCTGATCAGCTGGGATTCATACACTTCAATGTGCTGAATTTCAGCGGATTGATTCAGAGTGATCTCTAGGGTGATTGTGGGTCTAAGCTGCTGTTCTAGGAGACTGAGTTTATCTTCGGATAAACACCTGGGCAGCATCGGTTTATTGTTATGCCGAAAATATAAGGTTTGAATCCGGGTCCTGGCTTCTTGGTCGATGAGGGTGCCAGGTTGGACGAGTTCCGAGACGTCAGCGATATGAACGGAAAGGGTCGTGAGGTTATCTTTCTCTTCAATCCAGATGGCATCATCCAGGTCTCGGGAATGGGCTCCATCAATGGTGATCCCTGGAACTTGTGGGCGTTGATTAATGGAGGTGGGTAGGGTAATGGTCTCTGCTTCTTCAAGAACGGGCTTAGAGAAGGGTTGTCGAGGCATCTTGGCTGAAGGGTTGGATTGCTCAATACACTTTAGCGGCTTGTATATGAATCTGTGTGCCACACTCTATTCTATTGAAAATTATTGCCTTGGCCTCTTGGGAACTGGCCTAAAGGTAATGAAGCTGCAACGAAGTGCCATGCGACCTCTATAACTTTGTCGAATCCCCCTTTTCCTCAGCCATTAAGCCCATGATCTCAGTTCATCAACCCAATAGTTTAGGAGTGCTGTCATATGAGATCGACGAGCTTCAAAGGTCGCTGCCACCCAAATAAACAGCAGCCCCACAACAATCCCGATGGCCCACAGCAAGAAAGACTGATCGGCAACGAATAGCCAGAACTGACGCACCACCTTAAGGACGAAAAATAAGCTACCCACATAGGCAAAAGCTCGTACCCGAAGGATTAGACCAGCCAAAATCAACAGTAAGCAGAAGCCCGCAGCTGCAAATCCCCACAGCAATTGAGCATCGGATTCAGATAGCGCACTTAAGCACATCAAGCCCGTGGCCAGCATCCGCAGTGAATGGCGCTGGTTGCGGGCAGTGTCTGCATTAAAGATAGGATCGAGCTGGGCTAGATATAGGAGAGAACCTCCGACAAGACAGGCGATCGGAAATGGTCCTTGGAGCTGGTAAAGTCCAATAAGCCGCCAGATGGCCCAGTCTGCCAAGCATAAGCTGATATAGCTGAATCGGGGTTGCCGTTCCTGCATCGCTATCCAGGCATAAAATGCTCCTACAGTCAGCAGAGTGGGAATCAGAACTGCATTTGCAGTGGTTAAAGTTGCCCCCAGAGGTAAGACTAGGGCCGTCCGTCGCCAGGGTCGTTTAGACCAGCCCCACATAGACCAAGGCAGTTGATAAAAGCCAGCGGCTAAGAGGCAGGCCATTGCTGCCCCCCAGTGCTGCAATAACAGCAGGGGAACCGTAAGATAAAGCCCATAGCCTAGTGCCACACTCGCCTCTAGAATACCCGCGTAGATCCAGTCCTCGCGCTTACGTCCGTGGATAAAGGCATAGCTGCTTAAGCCAGTAGTCATCCCAATCCACAACGCCTCCATGCCAGAACTTAATCCAGCGACCAACGCCAAGGAAGCCAAACCGCTGGCTACGATCCAGTGGAGATTGGCAATCATCTGTAATTCTTTTACTGAAAGCTTCACAAAGCGGGCCAGCCAAGGTGCCAAGATATATTCACTACAAGCAATGACTGTGGCCAGGGCCGCAAACATAAGATAGCCATCTGCTACCCGTCCCCCGATCGCCTGCAGCAGTTGGTAAATCAAAAGCTCACAGGCTCCCCAGCTTAGACCAGCAATGGCTAAGAAGGTTGCGCCTTTGAAGTTAGCCTGCCGCCGGCTGATGCCAATGGCGATTAAGCAGAATACTAGGGTAAAGAAACCAGTGGCGGCGGTAAAGCTGCTGTGGCCAAATATCCAACCTAAGCTGCCATAGAAGAGCGGAATGAGCTGTTCGCTGACCTGGTATGGTCGCTCAGTCTGTTTCATCCGCAACGCACCTAGACCGAGACTTAGGATTCCTAGGGCTAGGTTAGCCATCCCTAATTCTACGATCGAACTGTTTCCCAAGAGCAGTAGGCTGGCCGTCAAAATCTCTAGGCCCCCAGCAATCTGAAACTGGCTGATCTGCGATGGATTTCGCCAACTATGATAGGTGATGGCAATTGTCGCTAGCCCCGTTGCTCCTACTAGATATTGAGGGCTAGGGCCAATTGCCTCCCAGCCGCTGTAAAGCAAGCCTAAGCAGAGGCTCATCCCCAACAGATTGAGAGTATTGAGTCCCCAGGCCCATCCACTTAGAGCTTTGGTATACCAACGTCCCAGCCTGCATCGCTGCAACTCGCTGTGCAGAAACCAAAGCAGCAGAGCCGTCAGGGCGATCCAGTTTAAGAATAGCCCTAGAGGAACTTGTCCCTGCCAAAGTTCCCAGAGAGCAGCGTAGATAAAGCTGAGGCCAAAGCCAACGGTCAAACCTCCCGCAAGCGGATGCTTAAGCGTTCGGGTATTGAAGAACATGAGCACGGTGCTGCCCAACAACCCTAAAAGACGAGGAGTAGTCCAGGTGAAAATGAGGGTCTGAGCAATCACCAACGTGGCCATGCCTAGACCTGCTGCCAATGTTCTCTGCTGAAAACCGGTCCGGCTTCCCAAAACGGTCAGCATTAAGGGTGTCATTAGCCATAACACCTGCCAAATCTGAGTTTGACTGCTCCAGAGAACATAGCTGACTGCAGCCAAGCTTAAACCTAGATCCCAAGCACTTTTCTGCCATCTCACTGTCCCGAACCAACCGCTCATAAGCCACTCAGTAATCATGGCTCCTAGGCAGATACTGGCCCAGACTGTGAGGTCGAGGCGAGGAAAACAAAAAGCAATGCTCGCGAAGAGAGCTGAAAGACCTGCTACTTGAGTCAAGTAGAGTAAAAACGGACAAGCTTGGGGCCGTCGAGGAACGATCCAGCCGAGCGTAAGAGCTGACACAATCAGGTTGAGTGATCGAGTTAAGGGATTAATGAAGCTGAGGAGCGTCAAAACTAATCCCAACCCCAGTGCTAAGCTTTCTGCAACCTCAGTCAATTGACCTGATGACAGCTGCCGCAATTTGGCCCCTAACCAGAAGGTCAAAAGACAGTAGGGAAATAACCCGATTCCCCAAAGAACGGTAGGCATGCCCACATCGGTAGATGCCCACTCAATCGCTGTTGTGACCACCTGCTGCCTTAGACCTACCGATACAAGATGAGTTAGGGGCCAAAATGTTTGGAGGCCGATGAAAAAGAGACAGATCAAATCCACGCTCTGTAACCGATACCAGAGGCGTTCCCCAAAAATCCACAGGGCGAGACCACTAATCGCTAAAGTCTGCCCAGGTACTGATAGTGATGCCAAACGACCTATGATCAGCAGTCCTACCCCTACCCAGAACCAGGGCTGGAGAGAGCGGCGAAATAACCAGCACAACAACCAGCCACATAGAGCAATTGCTAAGCTCAATTGTGAAAATGGGATCTGAGCTACCGCAATAGCCCTGAACAACAGCAGCAGTAGACCACCCATCAGAGCAATTCGGCTTAGCTGTAGCCATCCCAGGTGTGGTTGTAATGAGTCTTCGGTTTCCTCAGAAGTGAGATCGCTTCCCTGAGTGTAGTCTTCATAGGCAAGGGCTATACAGGTTGTGAGTACACCACTATAGGTGGCAAACCAGGGCCAGCCTGGCTGCCCCCATCCCCAGTGCAGCCAGCTCAATCCCACGATGTTGATGCTGGCAATTCGGGTTATGGAGGATGAAAGAGATCCTCGGCTCAAGCGCAACATTACCGTCAAAATCCCTGTGAGGGTGAGGGCGGAGAGTACCGCCACCGACCAGCCCCCTCCGCTACGGAAGAGGTTAAGCTGATCCATCATCCAAAAGTTAACTGGGATGATCAGCAGTGTGGTCATCTGCAGCATCCGAGCTGTGAGCTGTAGCTGAGGGCGGCGCTCTAGTCCATAGGCCACAGCAGCGAAAACCAGGGTATAGGCTAGCAGCAAACTATACTGTCCTGCAGATGAAAAATACTGCCATTGGGTTGCGGCCAGCACCCCAGAGGATACCACCACCATAAAAACGCCCAACAGCAGCAACCACAAGACGCTCAGCTCTGCCATCAGGGATTGCAGAATTTGTGTCAGCCAGTCTGTCTTTTGCTGCTGAGGAGGGGAAGATATTTGTAGAGCTGGTACCTGAGGTGAGTCGTTAGATGAGGGAACGGTAGCCTCCAACCTGTTAACTTGATGAGTAACAGTTGTCTCTATGCTCTGTGAAGATACTAAGAGTTTGCAGGTCAGGTTTTGCTGGCAAAATTCTCGGACTTTGACATCAGAGATCAGTCCTCGCTGCAACCACACATCCAGCCCCTCCAATAGCGCAGGATGGTTTAACTGAATCTTCAGAGAAAGCTGAGCGGAACGGCTAGAGTCCATCGGTTTACTACATTCCTAAATGATTTCAGTAAGGCGCTAGCTCCCTGGTCTTTAACCATCGTCTAAGCAATGCCCTCATATATAAGACTATGCGGTGGTTGTCAGCCAAATATAGCAAGCGCCATTTTATTCAGGACATAATAAACTAGAGATACTGTTATGTCTTTCAATGGATGCCTAAAATCTACAGCTACGATTTACGTTGCAAAGTGATCGATGCTATTGAACTTGATGGCATGCCTCCCTCAGAAGCGAGTGACACCTTTCATATCAGTCGTAACACCATTAATCTATGGCAACGTCTCAAAGCAGAAACAGGTGATCTTCATCCCATCCCTAGACAACACCTTGGCCATAGCCACAAAATCACAGACTGGGATAAGTTTCGAGCTTTTGCTCAAGAACATCGCTATAAAACCCAAGCTCAGATGGCCGAGTTGTGGGAGGGGCAAATCAGTGAGCGTACTATTTCAAGAGCGCTGAAGAATATTGGATTTACTCGAAAAAAAAGACCTATGGCTACCGCCAACGCGATGAGCACAAACGGGCTGAGTTCGTCCAAAAGTTAACAACAGTAGACCCAGACGATATCGTCTATGCTGACGAGTCAGGGATGGACAATCGAGATGAGTATGACTATGGCTATGGTCCCAAAGGTGAGCGGGTCTATGCTTTAAAGTCTGGTAGCAGAAGTGGACGAGTCAATATGATTGCAGCTTTGAGAGGAAAGCAGCTCAGTAAGCGTAAATATCCTACATTAAAAGCCTAATTCTCAAGCAGCTTTTTCTTCTTCAGGAAGAACTAAATCTAGCCAATTATCACTCCATTCATTACTGATCATACTCGCCCTGATTTGCAAGACATTATGGGCACCTACCCGAGTCCATTGCATCTTCTGCTTCTTTTTATGGCGAGCATTAATGAGGGTGTCAATATGAGATTCTGCAACTTGACTGGTATAAGCTAGCCCCGCTTTATCTCGCTCGTCATAATTGACAAGATATTCACTGTTATTCTTTAAGTAATCGTATAAGCCTTTGAGCTTTGTTTGCTTCTTCTCATCTGAAATGTTGTCTCGAAGCATGGCAATCTTCTGCAGAGCATCATCTACTTTTCCATGCCATAAACTCCCCTTCGCACTATCGAGGGATTCTGCAAAGGTTTCACCCAGTGCATTGCTGACATTTCGGAATTTCTTGCCGATATGAAACCAGTCCAAGATCAGCTCTAATGCTTTGCAATGAAGCTCAAGAACTGAGATGACTGACCAGCAGTTGCTAGCACCATCGGCCAAGGCAGTGACCTGTGTCTCTTCTGTCATCCCTTGTTTAAGTGCCGCATGATGCAGATAGGTCTTGATGGTTTGCAACTCATCCTCTAAGGCGGAAACAACACAAGTCTTTTCCGTAATTTGGCGATGATGTTTATCAACTACTTCAATGGCACTAGGACGATAAACGATGCCAGATAAGGCTTCAAAACTGCGCTTGTCTTTATCTTTGGTAGGAATATGACCCCCATCGACTTGAGCAATGAGTTCTGCTGCCGGGGTGGGTAACTCTTCTTGATCTGGAGGGGTAGTGTTCGCTTGAGATAAACGCTCACCGACTTGATTGGTCACGTTTTTGATTTGGACATGGTTATTCACACTCCGGCGCTGAGCATTCAGCCGCTCCATATTATCCTGAGCTTCTCGATAGCTATGCAAGGCACCATTCTCACATTGCAGTTTTACTAAGTCAGGATGAGTATCTGTGCCAAAGACGCTCAACACCGATGGCATACTTTGCCATCGACACTCAGGATTCTTGCACCGATGTTTTTGGATACGGAGTTTATGATCGCTGAAGACGGCATGGAATGTAGATGGTTGAAAACCAAGCTTGCCTATTTTCCCACCACATTTGATGCACTGCGTAACTCCAGTATCGATGAGGGTAGATTGTTCGGATAACAGAGCACTTTGGACTTTGGAAAGCAGAGAGATTTGTTCTTCGTGACGCAATCCTAGATCTAGAATAGATTCTGGTTGCTTGATGTCATAGATTTTTAGAGTGTCTCGTTTAACGACTTCCTGAGTGGTAACCGAAACTTTCTCCACAATCACTCTAAATTCGTAGTCCATCTCTCACCGTTACTCTCGAACCTCTGCAAGAGATAGAGTAACACTAAAAACTTGAATAATGTACAAAAATTACGCTTTCTCCCGTTCTTACGTCCTTTACGGAAGTCTGTATGACGGGCATGATGTTTACGTAAAACCCCATCGGCTCCTTGTTGTTGAATCAGGGCTAGATCAACATAGCTGCCATAGGCTTGATCTGCTATGGCCACATCATCAACCTCCAGATCCTCATAAAGCAGCCGACTGATGACGATTTCACTCATGCTCCAGGGGGCAATGCAGGCTGAGACCACTGCCCCTGTGATTAAGCAAAAAAACACCACTAAACGGGCAATGGGGAATCCACAGCCAGGAGCCTGATTGCCATGTTGAGGATACTCCCCTTGGTTCGCCACACTATCAGCCATCAGCACTGTCGTGCCGTCATAGACTTTCACTGTTCGATTACACCAGTGGTGTTCTTGGGGAATGCTTTGCTCTATGTGATTAGCAGTTTCGGGAATTAACCGTTGCAGCAGGGACTCAGGTAATCTTCCTCGGGCTTTACTGTAGGCTCCTGTATCTGATGATGGGGGTTGGAGTCCTGCGGCAGTGAGCCAGGTGGTGATGCATTTGACTGTGTTGCGCAAGCTTTTGTCTGCAGATAATGCTTGGTAGAGCATGGCCCACAACGTAACGATGGGCGTATACACACGGTTGCGATAGGAGATTGATTCCTCTGCTAGGATGTCGGTCAGCATTGAAGCAGGAAGAATATCCGTCCAGGGCAATCCCAGGCTTTGGGAAAACTGATGCTTGAGAATTTCGGCTGACTGAGACATAGTAGAAGGCAGATTATTGATGGATTGCAAGTCTTGATTCTATATCTATCAAGACTTGCAGCCCTTTTCTACTTTCTTAAGTCAGTGACATTGAACTCAAGTTGGGGAACAACCTCAACAGAATGTCGCTGCTGCGGCTCAAGCCGAATCGAACGGCACCCAGCCCGAGATTAACTATCAGCCCTCTGAGAATGGCAGACAGGCCAATGTCTTTGAGGCCGCAGTGGAAACGGCTGCTAATGTTGTGAATCCGATTCGTTCTGAATCCTCTCAAGAGGCAGAGGATTATGTATTGGGCTTAGTGGACAAGCTAGCCGCTGGCAATATGAACGTGGATCGGCTGTATATCAAGATGGATGGCATTGATATCTTCAAAATGAAGAACGGTGCCCCAGATCCATCCACCTCGATTACAGACTCTCAACGAGACGCCTTACAGCAAGCCTTGGAAGACCCCGCAGCCTTTGGGGGGAATTTGGTGATTAAGCAAGGCAATAAAGTCTTGCTTAATATCAAAGACGGTCGGATATTGCATAACCCGATGGGTTTAGCCAAGCAATCTCTGAGTGCTGAAATGGAAACGAAGGGGCAAGTTCAACAGCAGTCTAATCAAGCGGCCAAGGTTGAGGTTCCGAATAATCCTGCTGAAGGTCTGTGGTCTAAGTATGGGGCGAATGTTTCACCTGGCTTGAAAGGAGTCAAGCTAGCGGCAGATAACGCCTTAAAGGATGGCCTTAAGCCCAAGGAAGTGCGGGCGATGGTGGGTCAGTCTGCTCACTTCCAAGGTCTGAAAGCAGACAAAGGGGAATCAGTGGCAGAGAAGGTCATTGCCCGCACCGTGAAGACCGCTCAGGCTAGAGTGGCCCAGCAACAGCGACCCCAGCAGAAAGCACAGCAAAAAGAGGAACAGAAGCAGGCCGCAGTGATGGCACCTGGCCTCTAATTAAGTGCCATTGGCAAACCTTTCAACCTCTTGATCCGGCAGCGATTGAGAGGTTTCTTTTTGCAATAAAAAGTATTACTTGGAGGAGTCGTAGGAGCTTTGCCGTGAAGATGTTTGTACTTCACCCACAAAACTAAAACCGGACCTTAAGATCAAGATTGCCGTACATCATTAAAAAAAGATGAAAGTAAGATGTATGGCAGTCAATGTACAAGCACCAATAGTATTAGGCGGTTTAACTTTAATGTCACCTCCCCTTCTCCGCCAACTCTGGCAAATGATTGAAGAGATTCCTCAGTACTCCCTAGAAAGACTGGATGATTCAGGTTTGGTGAGCTGGGTGCTGTCTCACCTAGAACAAAATAAAAGTCTGAAAACAGACGAACGAGCAGCCGCTGAAAGCTATTTATATGATCACATGATGCTGATTCGTGATATTGCTGAATCACAACAACTTCATCATGGTTCACTAGCAGGCTGATTCACTAGAAATGGATAGGGTGAAAGAGCAAAGTACATAACACTCCATCTATGCAAAACCGCCAGCGAATAAAACCGTAGAGACTCAAAAACAGCCCTGAAAAGATAACGAACAAGACTGCAAAGAACCAAGTCAGTCTAGATATTTGATGGATCAGAGCAGTTGTTTTGGTCATCATTCACACGATATAGATTATTGCCTGGAGAGTGCTAGCAACAGAAGAGAGCGAAACTAGCTGTGTCTTTCTCAGACACAGCCTACTCAAGTGATTCGTTAAGGGAGAATTAGGTAACGAGTCGTAAATTAAGCACTAGCATTTATCTTAGAATTTATCTGCTTATTCCTAGCCTAAAAAGGGCACAAGAAAGTACTGGAAAACTAAAGCGTCAATTGTTATAAATAGGCCATCACAAGCCTAAATTGACGTAAGTAAAACAGGTAGATGCATAAAACTCTAATTATGAAAATAGTGTACAGCTAGTTCTTAACAAACTATAGATAAGTTAACCTTGATTTCACAATATGTTGAACTTCTTCTGACTATGAAGGCTACCTGGAAAAGATTTAACCCTTTCTGAACAAAATATTCACTGCAATTATCTGCTGGTTAGTCTGGGAACCCTAGGTGTCTAGAGTCTGACTTGCTATTTCTTATGAATACCCTTGAGTTTCAACCATTAGAGTTCGGCACTACTCTCTTAAGGAGTGATAAGCCCGCGAAACTCCTTAAGAGAGCAGTGTTCTAGCTATTTTAAGCAAAAACTCCTAGAAGTCTTTCTAGATTTAGGTTTGATATCCCTATCACGCCTTAACAAAACAGTGCCCTGAAGGGTTGTGTCGCAAAAAATGCTTCCAGTTACAAAACTCCTCAGATTTCTATCCGAGACTATGCAGCTAATCCGAAGATTTGATTGATAAAAGAGATCTGTCCTACCACATCATCTTTGCCCACATTTTTGATCTGACCTTTACGGATCATGTTCATCGCTTCATACCCTTTTAAGGTTCGTCTAGCCGAGTTAAACGATCCAAATCCCATACCAGGGTTCACGAGACTTTTAATGCCACGATGATCTTGCTCCACTATATTATTGAGGTATTTTACCTGCCGTACTTTTACTCCTTCAGGGATACGTTCCTCTTCCTGTAACTGCTCAACAGCAGGAGGATATGCTGGATTCTTGTCCACATTGATCACCCGAGGTTCATGGGTATGAACGGCATTCAGTGCTTTAGTCAGAAAGCGCTTCGCAGCCTTAGCATCCCGCTTTGCTGTGAGTAAAAAGTCGAGGGTGTAGCCATCAGAGTCTACGGCTCGATATAGGTATCGCCACTTTTTACGGATTTTGATGTAAGTTTCATCAACTCTCCAAGAATCATTGGTAGGCTTGAGATGCCGACGACAGCGCTTGTCTAGCTCAGGAGAATATTTGAGAACCCACCGATTGATGGTGCTGTGATCCACCTCTAAGCCCCTCTCTATCATCATCTCTTCTAAATTTCTATAGCTGAGGGGATAACGGCAATACCAACGAACATTGAGCAGGATGATCTCAGATTGGTAATGACGCCATTTGAACAGATCAGTAGTTTTCATTGATGGGAGAGAAAAGGAACAGAGCCTCTCAATTTACCACTGTCTATCGGTCAACACTCTATTTTTGCGACACTACCTGAAATACTACCTCCTTGTGGAACACCTTCTGTTGTCTTCTGTACTCCCTTCCTTTCTGCCCATTTACTAAAGTCTATGACTCCAGCTTTTAGCCACGCCTTAATCTGGCGTTTAAAGATTGGAAAGGTATTTAGTTTTTCCAACAGCTTGGAATGGGATATTTTGTCAAAACATTTGCAAATGTCCGCATCTAAAACATACTTCGATTTTTGTTTGATGCATGTTCGGATTGCTTCTATTGCGTCATGACAACTTCTACCTGGTCTAAAGCCATATGAGTTTGATGCAAAACGGGCTTCCCACTCTGGCTCTAGGGCCATTTTGATGAGCGTTTGTTTTGCTCTTTCCTTAATTGTCGGGATTCCGAGTCCTCGTTTTTCCTTTTTCCGGTCGTGCCTCAAGTAATTGTGGGTTGAGTATACTAGAGGCTCAGCTCAGCTTCTAACCTACCCATGCAATGCCCACTATGCGGTCATTCCAAAGCACACAAGCATGGCAAGATGCCCAACATGCTTCAACGATACCGTTGTCCTGAGTGCCAGCAGACCTTTACTGAACGCTTTGATACCCTTTACTATCGTCGTCAGGTGAGTCCAGAGCAGGTCCGACAAGTTCTCCAAGCCCATGCAGAAGGGAGTAGTCTTCGAGGTATCACTCGGACCAGTGGCCTGGCTTACAACACTGTAGTCTCTCTAGTAAGAGCTGCTAGCCAACGATCTCAGCAACTCCATAATGGCCAAGTGCAAGCCGTTGAAACGGAGGATGTCAGTGCAGATGAAATGTGGTCCTTTGTGAAAAAAAGCAAAAACACTGTCTTCCCCATGAGCTAGAGATGGGTGATTGTTGGATGGCGATTACCTTGGCAAACACAAGCGGCGTGATCCTCTCGTGTCGTGTGGGCAAGCACACCGATTCATTATTGAATGAACTGGTGACTAGCACTGAAGGTAAGACCGATTGCAAGGACTGGAATAGCGACGATTGGGGGGGGTACGAAAGAGGGTTGTGTCGCAAAAAATGCTTCCAGTTACAAAACTCCTCAGATTTCTATCCGAGACTATGCAGCTAATCCGAAGATTTGATTGATAAAAGAGATCTGTCCTACCACATCATCTTTGCCCACATTTTTGATCTGACCTTTACGGATCATGTTCATCGCTTCATACCCTTTTAAGGTTCGTCTAGCCGAGTTAAACGATCCAAATCCCATACCAGGGTTCACGAGACTTTTAATGCCACGATGATCTTGCTCCACTATATTATTGAGGTATTTTACCTGCCGTACTTTTACTCCTTCAGGGATACGTTCCTCTTCCTGTAACTGCTCAACAGCAGGAGGATATGCTGGATTCTTGTCCACATTGATCACCCGAGGTTCATGGGTATGAACGGCATTCAGTGCTTTAGTCAGAAAGCGCTTCGCAGCCTTAGCATCCCGCTTTGCTGTGAGTAAAAAGTCGAGGGTGTAGCCATCAGAGTCTACGGCTCGATATAGGTATCGCCACTTTTTACGGATTTTGATGTAAGTTTCATCAACTCTCCAAGAATCATTGGTAGGCTTGAGATGCCGACGACAGCGCTTGTCTAGCTCAGGAGAATATTTGAGAACCCACCGATTGATGGTGCTGTGATCCACCTCTAAGCCCCTCTCTATCATCATCTCTTCTAAATTTCTATAGCTGAGGGGATAACGGCAATACCAACGAACATTGAGCAGGATGATCTCAGATTGGTAATGACGCCATTTGAACAGATCAGTAGTTTTCATTGATGGGAGAGAAAAGGAACAGAGCCTCTCAATTTACCACTGTCTATCGGTCAACACTCTATTTTTGCGACACTACCGAATCTATTGTCCTTGACCCGTTTTTTTTTGGCCTATGCTTCCCCGACTCTTTGCATACGCCCTTCATAACCATCTTCTTCAGATGCCCCCATCATGAAGGTGCCACCAGGTATATAAATCATTTCTAGTGAAGTTGTTGCATCTAATTCTTCAACAAAATACTTCACTGATTTATGTTCTTTTTTGAGTTTTTTATTCTCTAGAGTGACTGTATCAAACTCAAGTTCATGGTAGTTGAAATCGGTTTTAGATGTAGCCATGTTCTCATTTTATTAGATCTCTACATAAACAAGCCTGTCAACATTTATTGATAAGCTCACAAGTAGGCATTTTTATTGTCTTGTAATATCTCGATCTATGCTCTCCTCTGATTTTTCCGTGCCGAACTCTATGAGACGGACGGTTGGGATGTCGGAAATTTGAGCAAAACGCGACATAAATTACACCACAGAGAACGAACTTCAAGATCACTATATTAGATCTGTGATTCTTATTCCAGATTTTTGACTAAAATCTGTATTACACGAAAAATTACACGAAATAATGGTATGGTATCCTAGGACTGTACAATTCTCTCCCCACATATGTTTCACTTGCTATGTCGAGGAGAGTAAATATCCAGGAGTCTGGAGACGATGCAAACTCAGCTACCTGTTGCCGAAACCAAAGAGTCGATGCCCGCTGAGCAGCGCCTGACGTTGAATAATATTGCTTGGGACACCTATGAAAAAATTCTGGATGCCTTCGGCGAATATCGAGCCGTTCGCTTGCACTACAACGAGGGAGTCCTTGAATTTATGGTTCCGCTAGAAGCCCATGAAAACCCCAGTGATATCATTGGAGCCTTTATTAGAAGGTTGGTGGTAGATAGTGGCTTTGATCTCAAAAGTATGGCATCTACGACCTTGCGCCGAAAGGAGCTACAAAAGGGAGCTGAACCTGATAAGTGTTTCTATATTCAAAATGAATCTAAAGTCCGAGGTCGGGAAGTCGATCTTGAAAAAGATCCCCCGCCTGATTTAGTGCTGGAAGTGGACATTACCCATACGGATATTGATAAGAACCATCTGTATGCCAAGTTTGGTGTCCCCGAGTTTTGGCGCTTCGATGGCCAAACATTAACCATTCTCCAACTCCAGGATGGGGAATACCAGGAAGTTGAACAGAGCCTGAGTCTTCCTTGGGTTAATAAGTCATTGTTCTACGAATACCTCAATAACTGTAAGACTTTGGGCGAAGCCCAAGCGTTACGCCAACTTTCGACTTGGATTGCATCCCATTTTCCTCAGTCATGATGCTATGCCGCTACCCCCTAACCCCAAATGCTTAGCCTGTCTGGATTATTCCAGGGCTGAAGCCAAACGAGTGCATGGTCCCCAAGGTGATGGCTGTTGGAAGGATAATGCCTGCGATCGCAAACGAAATCACTACCGCCACCGCAAAGAAAGCAATGCTAAACGTCGGGGAGAATACGCTGACCAGAAAGCAAAAATAACCCCAGATAAAACCACTGAAACCTTCTCGATTCCCGTACTGGCCCCACCCGTGGCTTTGCTCTATCTTTACAAAGAAAAGCCCAAGGATGCCCACCTCCATGCCCTAGCGATCAGTGTCTGGCAAGGGAGTGAGAAGCTAGCGGCAGTTGAAGCCGTCCACTGTATGGGGATGACGAATACCCAAGTGAATCGGTATTTGAAGGAGGTGCTGAAGGTGCTGGGCGATCGGTATGGCATCACGGAATTTGAACCCCCGATTCGCATGGAACCGACCGAGTGTGAAATTGCAGAATGTCCACTAAAGGATAAGCGCTATGTTCACTCAGCTTGAGCTTGATTTCGCCAGTGCGCTAGCCTCTGCTTTAGACGAACCAGAGCAAGCTGATATTTCCCTGATGTGTGCCTCACTAGAGCAACATCTACAGGGCCGTTCTCCCCATGAACAGCTCCGAGTGGCTGGGGATGCGATCAAGGATATGGCTGAGGTCTGTTTTCAGCGGGCAGAGCTAATGATTCAGGGGTGGGAAGACAGATACAACTCTGAAGGTCCAGTTTTGGATGAGGACTTCTTGGCTGGGATGGTTCAGCAGACTATGTTTCTGGATGTCTCGGATCTGTGTCGTCAGCCGAAGTCACGGAAGAGTCGTCAGGGGTTCACGGGGGTTCCTGTTGAGTCTGTCGTGGGGGAAGTTAGTAAGGATGCTGTCTTGGATTTTGTCGATGATTTGGAGTCTGGGGAAGCAGTTGCTCTCAAGGTCAGCCATGTGGAAGATGTGGGGGCATGGGTTAGTGCGATTTGTGAGTATTTGGAAGGGGTCAAGGATGCCGTGTCGTTTGTAGAGCTGGTGAGGGAGCTGGAGATGCCTCCCGTTACTGTGCTGATCGGCTTGTTGTTAGGTGGCTTTCGGGTAGAACAGCGGGGAGAATTCTATAGTCAATCTCTTCGGATAAGTCAGGGTTTGACTAAGTGATTTGCAACTAAAACTAGTTGCAGTTATTCATAAGATCCAAGATAATATAATCAGTTCTGGTCTTTGATATGACTCGTAAAGAGAAGCTGATTAAACGCTTTCTCACCCGCCCCAAAGACTTTACCTGGGACGAGTTAGTTGTGTTGCTTGCCTTTTTTCAATTTTCTGAAGTATCGACTGGCAAAACGGGGGGTTCTAGAAGACGTTTCATCAATGAAGAGGGTCTTGTGATCAGCCTTCATAAACCCCATCCACGAAAAATATTAAAGAAATATCAGATTGAACAAGTCATGGACATTCTTGAACAGGAGGGGCTGCTATGAAAAATATGATGGAATACCAAGGCTACTTTGGCTCCGTTAATTTCAGTGATGAGGATGAAGTATTCTTTGGAAAGGTTGAGTTCATTCGCAGCTTAATTAGCTATGAAGGTACTGACGTTCAATCTCTAAAATCAGCTTTTCATGAAGCCGTTGATGAATACCATTCTGATTGTGCTGAAAACGAAATTGAGCCTGAACGTCCCTTTAAGGGAAGCTTCAATATTAGACCTGGAACTCAACTTCATAGACGGGCTGCGATCACAGCTCAGCAACGAGGGATTAATCTTAATACGCTAGTAACTGAAGCGTTGGAGAATTATCTACAACCATCAAAATAGAAGGCTAAATAACTTCAATCTTATAAGACCTCAGAATCTGTAAGAACCAGGCTTGACCTAGAGGAAAGTATGCCAAAAAAATTGAATATTAAAGGCTTCGAGTAGATTTCCTTGAGAACTTTTCTTGTTTTCAAAGATCTCTCATGTATTTGGCTGACAACCACCGCATAGTCTTATATATGAGGGCATTGCTTAGACGATGGTTAAAGACCAGGGAGCTAGCGCCTTACTGAAATCATTTAGGAATGTAGTAAACCGATGGACTCTAGCCGTTCCGCTCAGCTTTCTCTGAAGATTCAGTTAAACCATCCTGCGCTATTGGAGGGGCTGGATGTGTGGTTGCAGCGAGGACTGATCTCTGATGTCAAAGTCCGAGAATTTTGCCAGCAAAACCTGACCTGCAAACTCTTAGTATCTTCACAGAGCATAGAGACAACTGTTACTCATCAAGTTAACAGGTTGGAGGCTACCGTTCCCTCATCTAGCGACTCACCTCAGGTACCAGCTCTACAAATATCTTCCCCTCCTCAGCAGCAAAAGACAGACTGGCTGACACAAATTCTGCAATCCCTGATGGCAGAGCTGAGCGTCTTGTGGTTGCTGCTGTTGGGCGTTTTTATGGTGGTGGTATCCTCTGGGGTGCTGGCCGCAACCCAATGGCAGTATTTTTCATCTGCAGGACAGTATAGTTTGCTGCTAGCCTATACCCTGGTTTTCGCTGCTGTGGCCTATGGACTAGAGCGCCGCCTTCAGCTACAGCTCACAGCTCGGATGCTGCAGATGACCACACTGCTGATCATCCCAGTTAACTTTTGGATGATGGATCAGCTTACTCCCTTCCCGCTGTAAAATCGAGAAGAAAGTAAATAGACGCAGTGAACCGAACACAAGCCTTTCGAGATAAGCCTTTTGATGTAGATGAGTGGCAGAAATTCTACAATCGCAATCAACAACAATACATTCGCCAGCGATTAACCGCTATTAAACTCTTGCATGAAGGACAGAGTCGTGCCCAAGCGAGTAAGCAAGTAGGGTGTCGCTATGACACTTTAACGTGTTGGATAGACAAATTTCTCGACGGCGGACTGAGAGGTTTAGTCCAACCCATTCGACATCGAAAACCAAGTCGGTTGCCTCCAGAACAACAACAGCAACTCAAAGAAATGGTGCTAACACAACACCCGACAGACTATGGCATTGATCGCAATATGTGGACGGGGGCTATTTTGTCAGTTGTAATTGAGCAACGCTTCGAGGTGCAGTTGAAAGACTCTCGTATTTATGAATTGCTCTCGGAGTTGGGGTTGTCTTACCAGCGAGCCCACCGCGACTATGCAAATGCTGATCCGCAAGCCCAGCAAGAATGGGTAGCAGCAGTAAAAAAAACTGCAATCGCTACAACCAGGTGAGCGCATCGTATTTTTTGATGAGTTTGCTGTCTCTGAGCGTCCCAATTTATTCTATGGCTGGGCAGAACGCAATACTCGTCCAGAGGTTCCGAGCAATGAGCGGGTTCGCAAGAAACTCAACGGTTTCCTTTGTGTTGATGCCCATAGTGGCGAGGAGTATTTTGGAATAATACCAATTTGCGTTTTAAATCGTAATTCTCATATGAGGAAGATTGGTCATAGAAGTCAGCCTATCGGGTAAATCCATGAGTTCTTTGAGTCCCTTGCACAAGGTATCGGATACCTCATCTAAAGAATCAAAAACCTGATTGTAGAAGTGCTTTTCTTTCACCTCCTCCCAGATATGCTCTACAGCATTGAGTTGTGGACTTCGAGGAGGCTGAACAATCAAGCGTATATTGTCTGGAATGACGAGCTTCTTTCCGGTGTGGTAAGACGCTCCATCGACCTGCATCACCACAAAATAGTCTGAAAATTCATCCGCCACTTGTGCTAGGAATAAGTTCATCATCTGAGTATTGGAAAAGGGTAAGACTAAAGCACTCATCTTTCCTAACGCAGGAGCAACAGCAACATAGCCATAGAGATATTCACGGACAAGCTGCTGCCCACTTTCGGGTCGAATTCCAGGAGCACACCAAGCTCTTCTTACTTGCCCTAGACGACCAAAGCGCCCTTCGTCTGCTGCCATGATCACAATGGGACGTTGGTCTTCAGCTGAGCGATCTGCTACAGCGGTTTGGACCAGCCCCCGAAAGTTTTTTTAAAAGCCTCTCGTGCCGCTTTGTTTCCATTGGGATGGGACGGACGAGGCATGAGTTTGCGCCATCCGTGTCGGTCTAGCAAACGATAGATAGTACTGGGTGCCACTGACGTCTCCACTTTAGTCTCAAAGGCCGTTTGGATCTCTTGAACCGTTGTTAAATGACCTTGTTGAGCACGTTCAATAAACGATTCTAAAAATTCAATCTCTTCTTCGATACTCAGATAAGCACCGGGATTCTTCTTCCGTTTAGCCCTAGGAGCAATTGCTGCTGCTCCTAGGCGATTGTAAGCGGAAATCACCTGATGGACCGTTCGAAGACTAGTAGCAGTATGCGTGGCTATTTCGATAGCTGGGCGAGGATCTACCAGGGCGTTATAAATAATCATCCATTTTTGCTGACAGCGGGCAGTCGGAGCCGTGGCAATTTTGTCTTTCACCTCATCCACTGTTAGATGCGGTTTAACTGTACTAACTCGACTCATATACTTATGGAATGAACATAGGATTAGATCCTATCTAAATTACATCCCAAAACACAAATTGGTATTAGGTCTTCGTTTAACGACCCTGGGTTCGAGCCGATGGGGTCGAACAGGCAGAAGGTCAGTAGCAATATTTTCAAGCAGATGAGCATACAACCGTTGACGTATAGCTTGTGTGGCCGTTGCTAACAAAACCAGCATCTGATTAAAGTGTTGTCGAGCCCCTTGTAAAGAGAGTCGAGAGCGGTCATATTCTGCCCATGGGGCAGCCTGTTCCATGAGACTTCTCAATAAGTTGTAGCCTAGCAAATGAGACCAAATATCCTTGCGCACCATTTCAGGTGTCTTTGCTGTGAGCATTTCCATCTTTAAGGTGGTTTTGAGGTGTCTCAAATTGACTTCAGCCGCCTGCCATCGCCATCCGTACAAGCGAGTCAATTGTTTAGCACTATAGCGCTGAGCATCCAGTAAGGTTGTGACGACGATAATGAACTGGTCTCGAAAGCCTCGACGCGATAGACGTAGCGATACCTCCCTGACTGTCAACGTTTTGGGAATCTCTGCAAACTCCGTTGCACTCATGTGGGCGGGACACCGTGTGGGCTTTTGCCATTGAACTTGGTGGTCTCCTATCCCGTTCTGTAAGCGTAAATATCCTACATTAAAAGCCTAATTCTCAAGCAGCTTTTTCTTCTTCAGGAAGAACTAAATCTAGCCAATTATCACTCCATTCATTACTGATCATACTCGCCCTGATTTGCAAGACATTATGGGCACCTACCCGAGTCCATTGCATCTTCTGCTTCTTTTTATGGCGAGCATTAATGAGGGTGTCAATATGAGATTCTGCAACTTGACTGGTATAAGCTAGCCCCGCTTTATCTCGCTCGTCATAATTGACAAGATATTCACTGTTATTCTTTAAGTAATCGTATAAGCCTTTGAGCTTTGTTTGCTTCTTCTCATCTGAAATGTTGTCTCGAAGCATGGCAATCTTCTGCAGAGCATCATCTACTTTTCCATGCCATAAACTCCCCTTCGCACTATCGAGGGATTCTGCAAAGGTTTCACCCAGTGCATTGCTGACATTTCGGAATTTCTTGCCGATATGAAACCAGTCCAAGATCAGCTCTAATGCTTTGCAATGAGGCTCAAGAACTGAGATGACTGACCAGCAGTTGCTAGCACCATCGGCCAAGGCAGTGACCTGTGTCTCTTCTGTCATCCCTTGTTTAAGTGCCGCATGATGCAGATAGGTCTTGATGGTTTGCAACTCATCCTCTAAGGCGGAAACAACACAAGTCTTTTCCGTAATTTGGCGATGATGTTTATCAACTACTTCAATGGCACTAGGACGATAAACGATGCCAGATAAGGCTTCAAAACTGCGCTTGTCTTTATCTTTGGTAGGAATATGACCCCCATCGACTTGAGCAATGAGTTCTGCTGCCGGGGTGGGTAACTCTTCTTGATCTGGAGGGGTAGTGTTCGCTTGAGATAAACGCTCACCGACTTGATTGGTCACGTTTTTGATTTGGACATGGTTATTCACACTCCGGCGCTGAGCATTCAGCCGCTCCATATTATCCTGAGCTTCTCGATAGCTATGCAAGGCACCATTCTCACATTGCAGTTTTACTAAGTCAGGATGAGTATCTGTGCCAAAGACGCTCAACACCGATGGCATACTTTGCCATCGACACTCAGGATTCTTGCACCGATGTTTTTGGATACGGAGTTTATGATCGCTGAAGACGGCATGGAATGTAGATGGTTGAAAACCAAGCTTGCCTATTTTCCCACCACATTTGATGCACTGCGTAACTCCAGTATCGATGAGGGTAGATTGTTCGGATAACAGAGCACTTTGGACTTTGGAAAGCAGAGAGATTTGTTCTTCGTGACGCAATCCTAGATCTAGAATAGATTCTGGTTGCTTGATGTCATAGATTTTTAGAGTGTCTCGTTTAACGACTTCCTGAGTGGTAACCGAAACTTTCTCCACAATCACTCTAAATTCGTAGTCCATCTCTCACCGTTACTCTCGAACCTCTGCAAGAGATAGAGTAACACTAAAAACTTGAATAATGTACAAAAATTACGCTTTCAGTCGCCTTTGGGGTCTGCGGTCTTGGCTGTGATTAATTTGCTGATTAAGTTTGGCATGAGACTAATTCACTTTCTGTACGGATTGTATATTGCCTAGTAATGATTTCGGATAAAGGAGGGCTTGCTATAATTCACCTGGCTCTGATTTCTAGCCTTGAATGATATGGACTTGCAGGAATTTAAATCTAAAGGCTTAACGGAGCTGGAAGAAATATTTTTGGAACCGACTGAAACTGGAACGAATGCTCTGTTGTCTTCTGGGTTGGCTTTGAAAGTCATTCAAGACAACAAGTTGTATTTACCAGACTCTAAGGGCTTTAAGGTCTATGTGGAAGAAAATCTTGGGGTTACTTACATCCATGCTTTTCGCTGTATTCAAGCGGCTGAACTCGTATTGTTCTTGCAGGAGCATTTTGATGTGCTTCCTCAGTCTGAGAGTGCTGCTCGGCCATTGGTAAAGCTGTCGAGGGCTAATCAGCTTAAGGCTTGGGGAGAGGTGGTGAGGATGACTGAGGGGGATAAGTGGGCACCGGGGAAAGACAGGATAAAGCGGGTGATTGTTGATCTGGGATTGAACAAGGTTTAGTTTCTAGGCTGAACGACCTTAACGCCTATCTTACGTATCCAAACATTACTGAATTTCTTGAAGCTCTTCCCTGGATGCATAAGAAAGTCTATTTCTTCCTTATTAGAAGAAATAAACACCTTGCGCCACTGGTCCCAATCTCCCTGAGTTGGATGGTCTATATCTTCACAAAATTTCGCCCAGCTCTCTTGCTGATATTCTGAAGCTCTCAAAAAAGTTCCTTTGTTTTTTACTAGGATAAGACCTGCATTAAGAAGCCCTTGAATGAAGGCAGGATGCCCCACAGGTGGCTCTACTGCGCTGTTAACAGGAGATTCATAGGCAAGCTCAAGTTCTTCAACAGAATGTTCCTTGGCAAGTCTAAGGAGTTCTAATTGTTCCAGGGTTAGGGAGGGGATACTGATCATTTTGAAAACTCTCTCTCTACATCCAGTACAAATTTACTGATTTAAGCAAGAGATGCGAGCATAAACCAGGTTCTATCAAGAATTGGGATGACTGGTTTTCTTCTTCCACATCACTAGTTGATTGCTCCAAGATCTACCTTTGTCACAGGCGGCAATATACGCCTTTTCAGGATCGAAGATGTCCATGTGGTCAATGGTCAGATCGAGCCAGTCATTGTTTAGCTCACTTTCAGACTTTTCAAAGTTTACGCTGAGGGTATGGGGAAGAAAGTCGAGAAAGATATGGGATTTTGTCACATGCTTACAAGCGATGGGAATCTCAACTTTCTGTTTTGGTGTGCAGTTTTCATCAATAAGGGTTAGCTCTAAGACATCGCCAACCTTGAGCTGGTTGGATAGGGGTTCTAATCCTTGATTTCCGTCCATAGAAGATGATTTGTCTTGTTAAACGCAATTAAGGCCAAATATTTATATGTTGGAGCTGATTTTAGACACAAAATCTGATCAAAAGAGTATCCTTCAAAACTAATCACTCAATTTTTGCCATAATCTTAGCGTTAGGAAAACTCTTGAGTACAGGGCTTTTGTGTCCCTCCTTATCAATCCACCCTAGCAATAAATCACGCTCATGTCGTGGATGGTTTTTGCCAGGATCAACCATTACAGGAATAGGCTTGCCGTAGTAGCGAATGATAATTTCTTCAGCTTCCATTAGTCATGATTGCTCTCCATCATTACTCAATAAATAATCAATAGTCTGCTTGAGCTGCAAAGTTTGCTCTGCCAATTGACCGTGTAAGGTCTGCATTGCTAGCTGACCCTCAATCAACAAATCGATTTTCTTGTTCATAGTTTTTTGCTGCTCCAAGACTTGACTGATTGTTGCAGTATTAGCCTGGGTTGCATCAAGCAGGCTCTGGATAGAGGCTGCGAGGGCATCAAGCCAGTTATCGGTCCATCGTTGTAGGTTTCCACTATTCATGGTTTATCCTGCTGCAATAGTTGCTCAATCCGATCCAGCCGTTGGTTGATTCCCTCAAACTGTGTATTCACGTCCTTACGCAATAACTCAATCTGTATCCTGTTATCAATAATTTTGTCGAGTAACCTGCTTTCAATCGTTGGAACGATAGCTGCAACACTGGCGTTGATCAGGAAGAATAAACCACAACCCAGAAGACCAATCACAGCCAAACTAGGCAATAAGTCTTTGGAAAAGCTCACCAAAGAAGCAAAACGAGTTGGGGCTGTGTCCTGGTTATCTAAGTTCATCGCTGAATCTAATCCACCATCAAAATTCTAGTCATCACTGTTGATCAGCGCCCATGCTTTGGTCTTGATGTTCTCAGGGCATTGCACAGGGAAAGTGGAAATATCAAGCCTCGTTTCATTGGCTGCATCTCGTCGCGCCCGTTTATAGCAGAGATCAAAGGACTCCTCTAGGTGACGACGCAGGGAGGGGCGATCTTCAAACTCATCTTTAATCTGGTTCGCAGCATCAACTATGGTGAAATCCCAGCTATCGGTGTGCTTAGATGGCTGATATTTCATTTTTAGTAAATGCCAAAGCATCCGCTTGAGCTGGCTTTTTACTTTATCCCGATGGCGGTTGCCCAAATCCTCAATTTCCTCAATCAAGTTTTCCATATCGAGTAAGTCAAACTGGCGATCACGTAACAGTTGAGCCTGTCTATCAGCCCACTCCACGACATCACGGTTATATAGGGTGCGTATATTGGTGGTCATGATTGCCCTCCATCCTTGCTCAACAAATAGTCAACAGTTCTCTTGAGCTGCAAAGATTGCTCTGCAACCTGACCGTGCAGTGTTTGCATAGACAATTGATTGTTGATTAATCGCTTAATAGCCTTAGTATTTGCCTGGGTTGCAGCAAGCAAGCTCTGAGTAGAAGCTGTAAGGGCATCTATAGATCTACAGATAAAGATCCGTGATTAGCTAGGCAGCTTGTGTACCCAAGGTTTTGCAATATTTGCCCATTAAGACAGTAATTTCATTGGGAGTCTGACTAAAGTACAGTAGCCCCTCATCGACCTGCTGAACTAAGTCATCAAATTGCTTGAAGAACCGTAGGTGTGTGCTGCGTTTTTTGAGTTTCTTCCACAAGAATTCAATTGGGTTGAAGTCAGGAGAATATGTGGGTAATTGGAAAGGAGTAAGGCGAGCGGATTGCTGGTCAAAGAACTGCTTAGTTGCTTTACTGGTGTGATATCTAGCCCCGTCCTGAATGAGAATAATATGCTTGTGAGTCTGCTGGAGTACTTGAGTTAGAAAAGCAGTATACCCTTCAGAATTGAAGCGTCCCGTCTGACCTTGATAGAAGAACTGACCAGAATGATAATCAATTAATCCAAACACCTTGTAAGCCTTCCGTTTACCACTGGTGGGCAATGTTGGCTGGTCTCCACGAAGACTCCAGGTGTAGCTTAACGACCCCCACTGCGCAAAACTGGCCTCATCCCCAAATAAAATTAGGGCATCTTTGGCTGCTGATAAACGCAAAATCTCAGGCCATTTGTGTGTCATCCATTCTTGTCGCTTGGCTTCATTGAGATGAGCTGCAACAAACCGTGCTCTTTGAAATGAAAAGCCTAAGTTCCTCAGTAGAGTACTCACATAATGGGGATGATAGGAAACATTGAAGCGTTTCGCAATCAGGTCTTGAACCATTAATGCACTCCAACAACCACACTCGTATCCAGCTTTGAGCGGACCTGCTTTAATCCATGACTTGAGCTGTTGTCGTTGCCGTGGAGTGAGTTTGCTGCGACGTCCTTGAGACGCTTTGTATCTAAAGCTAGCGATACCTCGTTTTAGAAATGCATGCAGATAATCCCTGATCGTTTGTTCGCCTAGTGCCAATGTTTCAGCTACCTGTGCCACTGAACCACCTTGACCAAGCTGCAATAAAGCACTAATACGTTTGACCAGACGTAAATTCTGACTCCCGTATGCCTGGCGCAGTTTAGCTTCAATCTTTTTGCGTGTTGATTGGGTAAAGCGCAGTTTGAATTGTGCGAGCATACTGGATGACCTCTGATAATCTTGAAATCCTTGCCAGAGCTAAGAGTATCAGGAGCTAGTTACTATATTTAATGAAGATGTAGTGTCGCTAAAACCACGGATGCTTTTCTGAAGATCTATAGCCGATCATCAGTCCATCGTTCGAGGTTGCTGCTGGTCATCACATTTACCGCTTAACAAAATATCTGTGTCTGTCTTTGGGTATGCCGATTAAATACAAAGAGAATCACACCACTAAGAATTTGAAGAAATTATCCCTTCCTGAACACTTTCTCTGATCTCTTTGGCAGCAAGCATTTTAAGAAGGCTACTTACAGAGAGTCCTTTTGCAGTAGCAACAGCTTCTAAATCTTCCTTCATATCCTCATCAAGATATACAGACACCTTGATTGCAGGGGTTCTCTTTTTTGCAGGCATTAGTACGGATATAGGCATTTGTAACTCCATATCAAGTGTACTCTGCCACCATAGTAGCTCAACAAATGCACCTATGACAACTCTAAAAAAGTATCGCCATAGAGTTGATATGGAGTTACATTAGAGTTATATTTATAGATGTAAGGGATACTTCCCAAACAAAACAAAGGCACCGCATCACCGTCCAAAGTTCTGCGATGCCCGAGTTAAAACCACTGGTCGTGCCTGAAAGCGTAATTTTTGTACATTATTCAAGTTTTTAGTGTTACTCTATCTCTTGCAGAGGTTCGAGAGTAACGGTGAGAGATGGACTACGAATTTAGAGTGATTGTGGAGAAAGTTTCGGTTACCACTCAGGAAGTCGTTAAACGAGACACTCTAAAAATCTATGACATCAAGCAACCAGAATCTATTCTAGATCTAGGATTGCGTCACGAAGAACAAATCTCTCTGCTTTCCAAAGTCCAAAGTGCTCTGTTATCCGGTCGTGCATCAAACAATTGTGGGGTAGGTGAGTATGTCATCCCAATGCCAAGCTCGCGAGGCTAGATCAGCACGTTGTGCCGCCGTTGTTTTAAGCCGACTGTGTGTCCAAATCCAATTGAAATAGCTGACCACTAATCGAGCAGTGACTTTGGTTTGCGCCCACACTTTGCCAAATTTGTTCTGGCGTCGATGCCATCGACCACTGTGCTGTCGAATAATGCCATTGGTGCGTTCGAGTCGTTGAGTTCTGTCCTTGCCAATGTAATGGTCAATCTCCCAAGGCAACACTCTTTCGTACCCCCCCCAATCGTCGCTATTCCAGTCCTTGCAATCGGTCTTACCTTCAGTGCTAGTCACCAGTTCATTCAATAATGAATCGGTGTGCTTGCCCACACGACACGAGAGGATCACGCCGCTTGTGTTTGCCAAGGTAATCGCCATCCAACAATCACCCATCTCTAGCTCATGGGGAAGACAGTGTTTTTGCTTTTTTTCACAAAGGACCACATTTCATCTGCACTGACATCCTCCGTTTCAACGGCTTGCACTTGGCCATTATGGAGTTGCTGAGATCGTTGGCTAGCAGCTCTTACTAGAGAGACTACAGTGTTGTAAGCCAGGCCACTGGTCCGAGTGATACCTCGAAGACTACTCCCTTCTGCATGGGCTTGGAGAACTTGTCGGACCTGCTCTGGACTCACCTGACGACGATAGTAAAGGGTATCAAAGCGTTCAGTAAAGGTCTGCTGGCACTCAGGACAACGGTATCGTTGAAGCATGTTGGGCATCTTGCCATGCTTGTGTGCTTTGGAATGACCGCATAGTGGGCATTGCATGGGTAGGTTAGAAGCTGAGCTGAGCCTCTAGTATACTCAACCCACAATTACTTGAGGCACGACCTGTTATCCGAACAATCTACCCTCATCGATACTGGAGTTACGCAGTGCATCAAATGTGGTGGGAAAATAGGCAAGCTTGGTTTTCAACCATCTACATTCCATGCCGTCTTCAGCGATCATAAACTCCGTATCCAAAAACATCGGTGCAAGAATCCTGAGTGTCGATGGCAAAGTATGCCATCGGTGTTGAGCGTCTTTGGCACAGATACTCATCCTGACTTAGTAAAACTGCAATGTGAGAATGGTGCCTTGCATAGCTATCGAGAAGCTCAGGATAATATGGAGCGGCTGAATGCTCAGCGCCGGAGTGTGAATAACCATGTCCAAATCAAAAACGTGACCAATCAAGTCGGTGAGCGTTTATCTCAAGCGAACACTACCCCTCCAGATCAAGAAGAGTTACCCACCCCGGCAGCAGAACTCATTGCTCAAGTCGATGGGGGTCATATTCCTACCAAAGATAAAGACAAGCGCAGTTTTGAAGCCTTATCTGGCATCGTTTATCGTCCTAGTGCCATTGAAGTAGTTGATAAACATCATCGCCAAATTACGGAAAAGACTTGTGTTGTTTCCGCCTTAGAGGATGAGTTGCAAACCATCAAGACCTATCTGCATCATGCGGCACTTAAACAAGGGATGACAGAAGAGACACAGGTCACTGCCTTGGCCGATGGTGCTAGCAACTGCTGGTCAGTCATCTCAGTTCTTGAGCCTCATTGCAAAGCATTAGAGCTGATCTTGGACTGGTTTCATATCGGCAAGAAATTCCGAAATGTCAGCAATGCACTGGGTGAAACCTTTGCAGAATCCCTCGATAGTGCGAAGGGGAGTTTATGGCATGGAAAAGTAGATGATGCTCTGCAGAAGATTGCCATGCTTCGAGACAACATTTCAGATGAGAAGAAGCAAACAAAGCTCAAAGGCTTATACGATTACTTAAAGAATAACAGTGAATATCTTGTCAATTATGACGAGCGAGATAAAGCGGGGCTAGCTTATACCAGTCAAGTTGCAGAATCTCATATTGACACCCTCATTAATGCTCGCCATAAAAAGAAGCAGAAGATGCAATGGACTCGGGTAGGTGCCCATAATGTCTTGCAAATCAGGGCGAGTATGATCAGTAATGAATGGAGTGATAATTGGCTAGATTTAGTTCTTCCTGAAGAAGAAAAAGCTGCTTGAGAATTAGGCTTTTAATGTAGGATATTTACGCTTACGTACACCTTGACCGAGTAAGTGCTCGGTTGCTTTGCTTTCGAAAAACTCACTAAATAAGTACAATGGAGCACTCAAAAAGCCCATACCATTTAGAATCAGGGCTTTGACAACTTGACCACAACTAACATTCTCTTGCTCGTGAGTACCTAATAATCGATCCACTATTTCGACAATGCCGATCTCATCGACGATACCGGCAATAATACCGAGATGGTCAATATCCTGAACGTCTATCTCTTGAGGTGAATACATGGACTTGCGTTGAGAGACAACCTCAAAATTATCCCTTGATGGTTAGTACCTGCTGAATGTCGGATGTATCTTGGCATGGCCCCTTGAAAGGTATTCATCAAGATAAAGATATCATCAGATTTTCAATCTCTGAAAGAATTTCAGGGATTTTCACCCCGTTTCCTATAACAGCCATTATCGTAACCAGTTGCCTGAAAGACTAAAGTCTGGTCCTCAGAATTTCCTTGAAGAAGCAGGCAAATATTACACTAAAACTCAGACAAACGTTAGTGTAATATGGCGCAGGCAATGTTCTATTTCGGACATTTAGTTACGCTGAAATCCTTATGGGAAAAGGGGTAGCTAAACACAGCTATTTTTAATTCCGATTCTGGTAGAAAATCTGGAATAAGAATCACTGATCTAATAGTGTGATCTTGGAATTCATGCTCTGTGGTGCAAATTATTTCGCGTTTGGCTCAACATGCCGATGTGTCACTTGTTAATCGGCTCGATTTTTCTCCAGCCAGTTCACTAGATCAGCAGGTTCCGTAAAGTCGAGCAATGCTTCACCAAGTGCTTCGAGTTGGTCGAGAGTTAGGGATTGGATCTGAGATTGCAATTCTGAGGGAATGTCGCCAATACGTCGGTTGAGAAGGCGAAGGACTAATCGTGTTTCCCCGCTCTGTTCTCCCTCTTGAAGGAATTCTTCTTTCCACTCTTGATAGATAACTGACTGTTGCATAATCTCTTTCCGCAGAACTTGATTAATGACGTTCCTTTCCAATGTTAACCGTTAGGGTCGAGTGACAGGTCACCCTGTCACCCTCCCATTCAGAACGGTGCGTGAGACTTTCGAACTCACACCGCTCCTCAACAGTACGGCTGTTGTCATCAGTACCATTCGCCCTATATTTTGATGACGCTTTCGATTGGCTCTAATTCAGTTTCCTGCTCTAAAGCCTTACGGTTAGCATTATCAAGGGCGGTTTTTACATCGTGACAATGGCGATGAAGCGGTTGCAGATTGTCGAATCTATCTGTCCCACCCTCCACTTTAGGAATTTTGTGGTCAACCTCAATCAGATCGCCTTCGATAAACAGTAATCCACACGCTGGGCATTTCCCTTTGTACCTTTTTAGTAGTGAGGCTACTTGGTTGGGTAATTCAGGGTGTTTGCCTTTCCTTGTACTCCAGTACAGTACATCTCCATCAAAGAAACTCTTATCTCCCTTCACTTTTATATGGCGCACAATTGGGATAGAGGAATGAGGGGTTAATCTCACTCCCTTTCTGGTTGAAAAAGTAAGCCTATCTTCAATGTAATGCCAGTATTTGTTCAGGGTTTTGGAGTTAAAATTTCCGGTTCTGTATCTTGCCCATGCTCTTAGTTGTGAAAACAATAAAATGTGTTCGCACTTTGAGAAGGTTTGTTTACTGCATACCCGTGAGTAGTAATTACACCATCCCCTAATAATCGGGTTGAGCTTGCTAATCAATGCCGCTTGTGGCGCTGTTTTGTAAGCATCAATGGTATCTCTAAGTTTCTGAATATGCAGGGCTACCTTCTTTTTGCTGGGCTTGATGAGTGTTTTGAAGCCTAGCTTCTTACCGTTTCCATGACATCCAGATTGATATTTACCAACTGAATATTGCCGGATATTAAATCCGAGAAAATCGAATCCAACATTTCCTTCGTACGGTGTTAGCGTATGAGAGATACGGGTTTTACTAGGTTTTAATTCTAGAGACATCTCTTTAAGCCAGGTTTCGGCTGCTAGCTTACACTTCAGGATGACCTCCACCGATGGATGAAGGACTACGAAGTCATCAGCGTAGAATACAACCGATAAAGCACGTTGTGCTTTACCTTGATTTACGCATCCTCTGATCGCTGTTTCCAATCCATAAAGGGCTACCAAAGCTAATAATGGGGAGATGCATCCCCCTTGTGGTGTACCCTCATTGGTTGGAAATAATTGGCCATCTAGTATCACTCCCGATTTCAACCAGGCTTTGATTTGCCTGTTTAAGCTGGGAAATGTGTTCAGTTTGGTCAATAACTTCTCCTGGTTTATTTTGTCAAAGCATTTTGAAATATCGGCGTCCAAGACATATTTGTCTTTTTGCTTGATACTAAGGAAAATTGCTCTGATTGCATCATGAGCGCCTCTACCAGTTCTGAAGCCATAGGTATTGGTTTCGAAAACCGCTTCCCATTCGGCTTCCAATGCTAGTTTCACTAACATTTGCCTTGCCCTCTCAATCATGCAGGGTATTCCTAACGGTCTTTCCTCCGTTGTTCCGGGTTTTGGTATCATCACCCGTCGCGTTGGTTTAGATTTTCCAGTTAGGTACAGGTTATTCGTGAGGTCAAGCCGTTGTTCCGGTGTCAGGGATTTTATCCCATCCACTCCTGCTGTTTTCTTGCCTTGATTATCCTGAGTCACCTTCCTGACTGCTAGAAGCTTGGCAGATCTGGACTTCATCAATAGTTTCTGGAGTCTGTGAACCTGCTTAGTATCACCACGACGTTTGGCTTTGAAGATTCTGGTTTGGAGTCGATAGACATTCTTCTGGACTTGTTTCCAGTTAATGTCTGTCCATTCATCACTACCCATAATTGAGTGTGTCATCGTCTTTACTCTGACTAAAGGCTCTTCATTCCGTACTATCGGGTCTACGTCTGCGTATCCTGGGCATTACCCCAGGCATTAGCTTCTTAGACCATCCTGACTGCCAGTCCATTCGGTTTAGTACCTGCTCTAGATATTCGACCTTCTAGAGTGAAAACTGGTCAGGTTACTTCGTTCCTGATGTTCTTTGTTTGTGTGTTTAGAGTCGTACTGTCCACCGGATTTCGCTTATGGGTATAAAACCATCTTTTGACTGATGAGAAGGTTCAGGAAATCAGTAACTTTTGTTTCCAGTGTTTGGACATTAAGCATTGCTAGATATCCATTTCAGCCTTTTCACTGGCTGGGATTCACGGTGGTTTAGTCATACATTCAGGCTCACTGAGCTTTACTCATGCACACGTACTAGCCGGGTTTCCAGATTAGGCTTCCAGATACCGACATTTAGCCCCGCTTCATCCCATTGGCACTAAACCTTTGATATGGGGGCTATGCTTTCACGCCTTATACCGGGCGGGTAGGACTAGCTGTCTGGACTTGGTCAGAGGCATCACCTACAAGAACATTAAGTTATCATCTGAGAGAGATTAAAGTGCGAACTCAACCCAGAGAAGGTTATCTCTCAGAAGCCCTACCTTATTAGCTTTTAGCCTTTTGTGTAGGAACGAATCGCACCAGCTAGAATCCCGGTTGAGGCCGCTACATTACTTTGAACCCGCATTTCTGGAACAGCATCGATGCGCTCAGCTACCTGTCGTAAGGTTTGAGCTTGATCTAAAGTATTGGTTAAAACAGCAAGAGGTAGCAATCCTGTCGATTCCAGAAAGGGTTCTGTTGGTTGCTCCCAAAGGCGGATTACCTCAAATTCATGGCGAGTTCTCGGAATCTCAAATGCTGTCTGGAAAACATAATCTGATTGGGATGGAGTCAAATAAATCACCACTTGCTTCATCTCTTTCTGGGGAAAGCGACGATAGACCCGGAGGCGGTAGTCAGCCATCCTATAGGCCATGTTTGGATCTGGCTCTGTCTGAAACTCAACGTGCAAAATATATTCATCAGAAGCCAGCAATATCAGTGCATCAGCCCGGATTGGTTCGAGTGACAATTCTGAAGGGCTGAGTTGGGTGAGTGGAATAGGTTCACCGAGGAGCCAAGAGGCGAAATCACTGGAAAAGCTCTCTGCAAGGAACTTACAGGTAGAATCAAACATTCTGGGATTATATCAGTCCCATGTTGAAATACACTTTCATGTATGAATAACTATGGAGATGTTTATACGTAAGAGCTAATTTCTAAAGAAGGTATTATTTAGTCACTTTTATTTACTTACTTTTTGTTATGCTGATTGAAAATTGATTCTTAGATATAAAATTAGTTATTTATAGGCAGTATTCAATATTACTTGTCATAGAAAGCTAAGAGTTTAGTCATAAAAAGTCTCTTCAAAGTTTATATGATATTAAATTTTTATCCTCATTAGAATCTACATACTTGATTAATTTGTAAACAAAAATAATAAGGTTCGGATAATTTAATTTCATCGTATATAATCTAGAAAACCTTGATTTACTCGTTCCCCTTCATTTCATTTTCTCTACCTCTTACAACGAGCATGGATAAGTATTTATTGATTATATGCCTCTAAATTTGCATATACTCTGCTAAATTTAGCAGCACAGTATTCCTAAAACATAAACTCCTATATTAAAGAGGTTTCTGCTGGCTAGTTTATTAATAGATACATCTAGAAACATCTTTTTATCCGCAGTTTTAAATTTTAGTTGAATCTTTGCATGTGTTCTATTGCATGCAACATTTCTGCTATTGAATTGATTGTCAGAATTTTCTATTTCTTCTGACTAGATTTTGCCATTCAAAATATAGGAAATAATAGTATGTCTGAAGCTATACATGTTCAGGAAGTAGGTATCACTATCACAGCTAAAGATTTAAACCCTACCTCAATTAATCCAGACTTTCTGAAATACAGTGACATCATTCCCAGCGATTGGGAAGTTTCTCGCCCACCTGTATATACCAATCGTATCGTCCAGATTGTCTATAAAAATGGCTTAAGCCTTGTAATCCAACCCAATCGAATAGATTTTATTGAAGTTTTTTCAAATTCTGATGCTCATCCCAAGCAGGTTTATAGCATTGCTTCTAAATATGTTCAAAAGCTTTCGAAGGTAGATTATCAAGGCATCAGCATCAATGCTCGAGCCCATACTCAGTTTGCCAACAAGCACGAAACTCAGCGTTATTTAACGACTCAAATCCTTTCTCCTGGCCCTTGGTCTGAAAACTCTACGGGTCCAGTTCAGGCTGCGATTCAACTGATATATCCACAGGAAAGGGGGCAATTGAATTTATTGATAAATCAAGCAGAATTTAAACGCTCAGAAACTGAATCGGATGCTGCAATTCTTTTCTCTGGTAACTACAGCTTTGAACTAGAGGGAGAAAACTCTGAAACAAGACTGAAAGACTTACTGAGCTTGATTACTGACTGGAGCAGTTGTGTCGAGACTTTTGAGCAAATTGTCCAACAGTTTGTTCATAGCTCTACAAATCTGCTGATACCTATTGCAGATGCAGCATAAATAAAGAAATTTACGAGTAGCTCCTCAGAATTAACATCCTTGAGCTACTTAGCATTACGTTGATTTTTCGATAAGGACTTAGTAAGGATATGGGTGGTTCAAGCAATCTTTTTGGCAATCAGGATATTCCTGCATCTGGGCTATTAGAAGGTGATTTGTTAGATGAACTTGGCAAGGATAACACCCTTGGTGATGTCCTTGATCAGATGGGGAGTAAACACACTCCAGCCTTTAATGATCCTGTGAATGCAGTTTCTAACGGGATACCCCTTCAAAGTACTTTACCCTCACCTGCCAATAGTTTTCTCAACTCCACTGCTCCATCAGGTGCTTCTGCCGATTTGGAAGCCTCTGATGAGTCACTAGGCATAGGTGATGGTCCATTTGTAGGAGATATCTCGTCAGAAGATCTCGTAATGCATCTCACACTTGATGAGGCGTCTGGTAATGTTGCTGTCGATATCTCTCCTGAAGGACAAGATAATAATGGCCTTTTGAGAAGTGGTGCCCAATTTGTTGATATTGGTGGATCGTTAGGAGGCGGTGTCCAGTTTGATGGCATCAATGATTTTATTGCAGTGTCAGATACCCGAGATATCAATCTTGGAGAACATTCTCAAAGAACCATTAGTATCTGGTTTAAGGCGGACTCAACCCAAGGTAATGATAAGCAAGTCATTTACGAGGAAGGGGGAACAACTCGTGGCTTAAATATTTATCTGGATGAAGGTCGCCTATATGTGGGTGGCTGGAACCGAAGAGAAGAGAATTGGCAAGGAACATTTCTATCCACGGATACAGTACAGGAAAACGTTTGGCACCATGTTTCTCTTGTTTTGAATGTTGATAATGACCCCGAAATTGAAACAGGTGGTACCGGGGAGGATTCAGAAGGTTTTGAACGAGAGACTTCCACGTTGCAATCTCAAGCGTTCTCAGCCTATCTCGATGGTGAGCAATTTGGTGTAGGACAAGGGGCCACTTTACATCAACATAGCGACAATATTGGTATTGGTGGGATCAATCAAAACACCCGCTTTCACGATGGTGTCGGTAGAGGTTCTGGCACTCAAGGAATAAAAGGGATTATTGCAGATGCAAGAGTCTACAACAGAGTGTTAACAGACAGTGAAATCGATCTACTGGCACAAATTAACCCTGTAGATCAAGCACCTCCAGTGATTAATGCAGAATTAGCAAATGACACTGCACCCACTGGAACGAATAATGACGGTATCACTTCAGCTCCAACTGTTATCGGCCAAATTGTTGATGCCAGCCCGATTACCAGCTTCAGAGCTGGATTAAACAACACCCCTATTGACTCCTATATTGATGTCCTCAATACAGTGCAGTCAGACGGTTCGTTTACCCTGGATCAAGGAACGCTAAACCAAATTTTGGGTAGCACGTTACCGGATGGATCCTATACTCTGAATCTATTAGCTACGGATGCATTTGGCAATACAACGGATAGCCAAGTTATCGTGTCGTTTGTCCTAGATACGGCAGTCTCTACGATTAGTTTTGATTTGGCCCCTGAATCTGATTCGGCCCCAGTGGGTGATCAACAAACCACGTTAGAAACGGTGCGTTTGATCGGTACTACTGAAGCAAATGCCAGTGTTCTCATGAATCCCCTCGGGCAAGTCGTAGAAGCTGATGATCAGGGTCAATTCGCCTTCGAAGATGTACCGCTGGATATAGGACTGAACGAATTAAGCATCATTGCGACAGATGTTGCCGGTAACCAGCAATCATTTACCCAAACTTTTGAACGTGTGGTTGCAGCAGCTGCGCCAGAAATCACGGCACCCCCCGCTCTGACCGTTGATGAAGATACTGCATTGCAGATAAGTGGCATCAGCATAAGTGATGCGGATGCAGGTTCTTCTTCTTTAGAGGTGACTCTTTCTGTTGATCATGGAATACTGACTTTGAGTCAAACCAGTGGTCTGACCTTCAATACGGGGAATGGTGTTGCTGATGCTTCCATGATATTCACGGGGACATTAGCTGACATTAACGCTGCCTTGACCGATTTGATTTATCAGGGTGAACTCGACTTCAATGGAACAGACATCGTCAATATCGCTGTAGATGACCTTTCCCATAGTGGAAGTGGGTTAACGGATAGTCAAAGCATTGATGTAACCGTCAATCCCGTCAATGACACGCCTGTTTTAGAGAATATTGGGAATCAAAATGCCAATTTAGGTGAGGAATTAACCTTCACCGCTGTAGCGACAGATCCAGACTTACCATCAGACCAGTTATCCTTTAGCCTAGCGTCTGGGGCTCCTGCAGGAGCGGCCATTGATCCTACAACAGGAATATTTAGTTGGACCCCAGATGCCAATCAGGCTATAGGAGACATCGAAGTTTCGATAGTTGTGACAGACAATGGCACTCCCCCCTTAAGCGATACAAAAATAATTACAGTGTCTGTTTCTGACCCCAATGCCCCTGTCAATCAAGCACCTGTATTTGACCCAGTTGGCCCACTCTCTGTCATGCCTGGAGCTCGACTTGCAGTGCAGCTTATGGCAACTGATCCAGATGGTGACGCGGTTTCCTATTTTCTACAACCGAATGGCCCTCTACCAACGGGGATGCTGGAAAGCGATGGCACGTTGGTGTTTAACCCCTCTCCCGATCAGCTCGGCACCTATGAATTCACTGTTGTTGCCAGCGATGGAATTATAGATTCAACACAGACAGTCACGTTAGAAGTTGTTCCAGATCCCATCACCACGACTCGAATTTCAGGCGTGATCCAAGATATTGATCAGACGCCACTGGCTGGTGTTGTGCTGGAACTAGGTGGAACTCAAACCACAACAGCTGCAGATGGCTCCTTTACTTTGGAGTTTCCGAATGGTTTACCCGATGACACCTTAAATATTCTGCCAGAGTCCATCAACACGGCTGACGTTATCTATCCAGCCATTGCTGAAAAGGTAGGTCTTCTTCTAGAGCGTGACCCATTTACAGGCGTCAACAATATCATTGACAGACCTATTTATCTTCCTGCCCTGGATATCGCCAATGCGGTTCCTATTGATCCCGCTGTAGATACTATGGTGACGACTGAGGCCATCCCTGAAGCTGCAGTCTTCGTCGCTGCAGGTTCGTTAGAGACTATGAATGGCGATCCATTTACTGGATCACTGAGTATTACTGAAGTTCCAGTTGATTTTACCCCTGCATCCTTACCGGAAAATCTACTTCCGGAGTTGGTAGTGACAATTCAACCGGGAGAGATGCAGTTTACTACTCCTGCTCCCTTATCTTTGCCCAATAATTCAGGGTTTGAGCCTGGTACCGTTATGGACCTTTGGTCGATTAATCCTGAGACGGGTGACTTTGAGAATGTCGGCTCAGGTCGAGTGAGTGCGGATGGTAGTGTCATTGAGACATTTCAAGGAGGAATTCAAAGTAGCAGCTGGCATTTCTTTGCACCACAACCTGAAATTGCCAATGATCCTAACGGGAATACTCGAAATGAAGACAATACATGTCAAAAATGTAAGGTGGGAGGACCATCAACCTCGGAAGTAGAATTTCATTCAGGTGCTTTGATTGAAACCCATGATTTAGTCAACTACCAGTCTCTAGGAGTTTCTAGAGGAATTAACTTAACTTACGATTCATTGAGAGCAGACCCACGTCCCATTGTTAACTTTGGGTTCAGCAATATTCGTGGGAGCTCAGATCGGAGATTACAAGCTAGCTTAACGATCAATCGAGGCAATTTTGAGTATCAAGTTCCAGGGGGGGGTGGCTCAGGTAGACATCATTATTGGTCGGTTGGCAGTGGGGATATTGATGCTGCCCTTCAGGCTGATCTCAGCACCCTGCCTTCTGGAACGTATGACTATCAATTAACTACGGGCGTTCTGCGACAAAGGGTTAATTCAGGTTTTGTTGAACAACCTGATGGGACTTTCGATTTCTTCCGCAGATCTACTAATTCATTTACTGGATCAACATCTTCTAGTGAAGGGATGATTTTGCACGTTAACTCTGTTGATAGTGCATTTGGAAGCGGTTGGGGATTGGCCGGACTACAAGAAATTGTGGAAAATCCTGATGGTTCTGTATTGCTGATTGATGGAGATGGGAGTGAAATTTTATACGACGCTCCAGATACGGCAGGGGGGATATATAAAGCCCCTCCAGGAGATTTTTCAAATTTAGAAAAATTAGCCGATGGCACGTTTAAGATTACATTTAAAGACCAAACTGCCTTAGAGTTTAATACCGATAATTTCCTTTCAAGAGAAATAGACCGGAATGGCAATGAGACTCAATATATTTACAACAATTCAGGCAACTTGACCACGATCATTGATCCTGTCGGTTTAGAAACTACATTTTCTTATACGAATGACCGAATAACAGAAATTAGTGACCCCGCTGGAAGAATTACTCAGCTTGAATATGATGTGATGGGTAATTTGGTACGGATTACTGATCCAGATGGGACTTCTCGAACTTTTGAGTATGATGCAGATCATCATATGACAGCTGAAATTGATCAGCGTGGCAATCGGGAAGAGGCTACCTATGACTTTGCTGGACGTCTTGAGCAGGCAATCCGAAAAGATGGTTCTGTTATTGAAGTTGACCCATTGCAAGTCCAAGGACTTTACACACCCGAGGAAACCGCTGTTAATCCTTTCAACTTTAATGGGGTTGACTTTTTCCTGAATTCAGCCCCATCAACTTTCAGGCTAGGTTCAGCGGAGTCTACTTACGTAGATGCCAATGGCAACACTATCGTCAATACCCTTGATCAGGCAGGACAGCTAGTTAGCTCTACAGATGATGTTGGTAGTCGTCCCCAAGTCAGGCGAAATCAAGACAACCTCATTACCAGCAGCACGGATGCTCGGGGGAACTCTACCGTATTTTCCTACGATGATAATGGAAATATACTTAGGGTTGAGGATGTTCTCTCAGGTAGAAACACTTTTTCGGGCTCAATTGCTGAGCCTGGAGAAAGAGACGAATTTAGCTTTGATGGGGTGGCTGGGCAGCGAATTTTCTTTGATGATCTCAGTGAGAGTTTCTTTGCCAATGTCACCCTGGTAGATCCTAACGGGTCTAATGTCTTTGGAGTCAGCTCTCGGCCAGTAACACTCAATCAGGATGGTACCTATACATTGAGTATTCGGGGAAATTCTGATGATATAGGAGATTATCAGTTCCGATTGCTGGCTTTGGATAATAATGTTCCAGACTTAACCTTGACCACCACGGTTACTGATAGCCTCTTCCCTGGAAGTGAGGCAGATTTTTATCGCTTCTCTGGAACTGCTGGAGAACGCTTACGATTTAATAGTCTATCACTATCAGATAATTCGTTCGGAACTTGGAGCCTATATGGTCCTAACAACCAGCTTATTAGTAATACCTCTCTTGGATTCGATTTCTTGGCAACCCTGCCTGTTGATGGTGACTACTTACTGGTGCTAAACGGTTCCCAGTTCAACTCCGGTACTCCCGTTGACTATAGTTTCCAAGTCGTGACACCCGAAACAACAACAGCTGCTCTGACTATAGGAGATACAGTTTCAGGGACCATTGACGAAGTGGGTGACCAGGCTGAGTTTACTTTTGCAGGTACAACCGGACAGCAACTCTACTATGACGCCTTAGGACTGTCTAGTAATGTATCTCTCAGCTTAGAAGCGCCTGATGGGACTCGACTATTCAACTTTTTTGCAGATGTAGATTTTGACGCAGGGCCTATTACCCTAACCCAGGATGGTGCCTACCGACTCATTATTGGGGGAGATAATATTTCGACTGGCGATTATAGTTTCCGAGTTTTGGATGTCCCAGCAACAGCGCAATCAGTGACACTGGATACCCCCGTAACAGGAACCCTTGACCCAAGTCGTGAAGCTGACTTCTATCGTCTCTCTGGAACTGCTGGAGAGCGGATAAGATTGGATAGCTTGTCAATTTCTGAGAACTTTCCCGGCAGTTGGATTCTCTACAATTCTAATAACCAGGCTATTGCAAGTAGTTCCTTAGGGTCCGATTTCGTAGCAACCCTGCCTGTTGACGGTGACTATTTATTAGTCCTTAGTGGTTCCCAATTCAACTCTGGTACTCCCGTTGACTATAGCTTTCAAGTTGTGACACCTGAAACAACAACGGCTGCTCTCACAATAGGAGATACAGTTTCAGGGACCATTGACGAAGTGGGTGACCAGACTGAGTTTACTTTTGCAGGTACAACCGGACAGCAACTCTACTATGACGCTTTGGGATTGTTTACCAATATGCGTCTCAACCTGGAAGCACCTGATGGGACGCAATTATTTAGCTTCTTTGTAGGTGCAGATGATGACTCTGGACCCATTACCCTAATGCAAGATGGTACTTATACACTTATTGTTGGGGGAGATAACATTTCGACTGGCGATTATAGCTTCCGAGTTTTGGATGTCCCAGCAACAGCGCAATCAGTGACACTGGATAACCCCGTGACAGGAACCCTTGACCCAAGTCGTGAAGCTGACTTCTATCGTCTCTCTGGAACTGCTGGAGAGCGGATAAGATTGGATAGCTTGTCAATTTCTGAGAATTTCCCTGGAAGTTGGATTCTCTACAATTCTAATAATCAGGCTATTGTAAGTAGTTCCTTAGGATCTGATTTCGTAGCAACCCTGCCTGTTGACGGTGACTATTTATTAGTCCTTAGTGGTTCTCCATTCAACTCTGGTACTCCCGTTGACTACAGCTTCCAAGTTGTGACACCCGAAACAACAACGGCTGCTCTCACAATAGGAAATACAGTTTCAGGGACCATTGACGAAGTGGGTGACCAGGCTGAGTTTACTTTTGCAGGTACAACCGGACAGCAACTCTTCTATGACGCATTAGGACTCTCTAGTAATGTATCTCTCAGCTTAGAAGCGCCTGACGGGACTCGACTATTCAACTTCTTTGCAGATGTAGACGATGACAGTGGGCCTATTACCCTAACCCAAGATGGTGCCTACCGACTCATTATTGGGGGAGATAATTTTTCGACTGGCGATTATAGCTTCCGAGTTTTGGATGTCCCAGCAACAGCGCAATCAGTGACACTGGATAACCCCGTAACAGGAACCCTGGATCCAAGTCGTGAAGCTGATCTCTATCGTCTCACTGGTAGTGCTGGACAACGAATTGTAATTGATAGCTTGTCGATCTCTGAAAGTTTCCCCGGCAGTTGGATTCTCTACGGTTCCAACAACCAGGCTATTACAAGTAGTTCCCTAGGGTCTGATTTCGTAGCAACCTTGCCCGCCGATGGTGATTACTTACTGGTACTGAACGGGTCTCAGTTCAACTCAGGCAATCCCATTGACTATAGCTTCCAAATAGTTTCTCCAGCATCATTCTCTACTGCCCTCACATTTGATCAGGCACTCAGTGATACTCTTGGCCTCGGAGAGATTCAAGAGTTTACGTTTGATGGAACCTTTAACCAAAGACTATTTATTAATGATTTAGGGAGTTCATTCTCTAATGGTACTTGGAATTTATTGGGGCCAAATGGTCAAATAATTACGAGTAACTTTTTGAGTAGGGATTTTGAGGTGACTCTGCCTGAAAGTGGTATCTATACCCTATCTCTAACCAATAATAGTTCTGGGCCACTTACCTATAACTTCGAGGTTATCACACCTGAGACGCAAACCAGCTCTATAAGCCTGGGTGCAGCGGCTGGGGAAGGTACACAATTCACCTATGATTCAACCTTCAATCAGATAACTAGCATCACCGATGAACTGGGCCGACTCACTTTATTTGATATTGATTCCAATAACGGGAACGTCCTCTCTATTACCCAAGTTATCAGTGATATAGGCGGAGGTGACGATCTGATTTCGCAGTTCACCTATACGGCTGAAGGTTTAGTTGATCTACAGACTGATCCCCTGGGTCGAGTCACTGACTTTGACTATGATGCTTTTGGAAGAGTCACTTCAATCACTTTTGCCCAAGGGACTGCCGATCAGGGTATACAGCAATTTGAATATGACGCTGCAGGTAATGTCAGTGTAACGATTGATGAGAATGGAAATCGCACGGTCTTTGATTATGATGCCCTTAACCGTTTAGAACGTCTCATACAAGCTGATCCAGACGGAGCAGGACCTTTAACATCGCCAATAAATCTCTTTGAATATGATGATGCAGGTAACCTTGTTGCCACAACAGATGCCTTAGGGAATATAACCACTAATACCTACGATAATTTGGATCGGTTGATTAGTAGCCTAGATGAATTGGATAATCTGACTCAATTTGGCTATGACGCACTGGGTAACTTAACTTCCATCATTGATCCTTTGGGGAATGAAACTGTTAATCAATATGACGCTCGTAATCGACTGATTGAGACCGTGGACCCTGGTGATGGAGTGACTACTTTTGGTTATGACTTGGATAATAACCTCACTTCTGTCGTTGATTCAGTGGGGAATGAAACCATGTTTATCTATGATGCTCGTAATCGTCTAATTGAGGAAATCGATCCATTAGGAAACTCCATCGTCAATGAGTACGATGTGGTTGATAATCTGCTCGCTGTCACTGATCGCAATGGCCGTTCAACACAGTTTGTCTATGATGATGTCGATCGGTTGGTTACCGAGACCTGGGTTGGAGATACACAAGTCATAAACTACGCCTATGATAAGGTGAGCAATCTGACTTCCGTATCAGATTCCTTCAGTGCCCTGGCCTATACCTATGACAATAGAGACAGAATCTTGTCAGTGGATAATGCGGGTACACCAAATGTACCCAATGTTGTTCTCAACTATACCTATGATGCGGTGGGTAATATCCTTACGATGAGTGATGTAATCGATGGGGTAGAGGAAGGAACGAATACCTATGTTTATGATGCACTCAATCGGCTTACTGAACTCACTCAATTGGGTAATGGAGTTAGCGATAAGCGGGTTGACTTTGGCTATAATGCACTGAATCAATTTACCTCCATCGATCGGTATTCTGATCTTGGTGCCACTCAGCTTGTCACAGGTACAAGTTACTCCTATGACAACCTCAATCGGTTAACCAATCTCGCTCACAATAATGGCATTGCTGACATCGCATTTTATAACTTCACCTATGATCAGGACAGTCGGATTACCCAGATTGTCGATGTTGATGGTACGACAAATTACACTTATGATGACCGGAACCAACTGACAGGTGCTGATCATAGTGATGTAAATAATCCCGATGAAACTTACACTTATGATGCCAATGGCAACCGAATTAGCTCCAGTTTGCATGGCAATGGCTATGTCACAGGAGATGGAAATAGACTTCTCTCAGATGGGACATACAACTATGATTATGACGATGAAGGAAACCTCATTCGTCAAACTGAAATTGCTTCAGGAGAAAGTCGAGAGTTTGAGTGGGATTACCGGAACCGACTTGTAGCTGTAATCGATAAGGATGATGCGGGTGTTGAAACCCAGCAAGTTGAATACACCTACGACGTGTTCGATCGGCGTATTGCCAAAGACGTGGACAATAATCTGCTAGATGTTAATGAAGGAATCATTACTCATTTCGTCTATAACAGGTCTGAAGTGGTGTTTGACTTTGTTGATATAGATGGAAGCATTGGGGGTAGTGAGCCTGTCCTAGCGCAACGTTATCTTCATGGTCCAGGTGTTGATCAAGTAATTGCTCAAGAGAGCACTACAGGGAATATCTTATGGCAATTAACTGATCATCTTGGAACAGTACGGGATTTGATAAATAGCAATGGCATAGTGGAAAATCACATTATCTATGACTCTTATGGAAATGTATTGGTAGAGTCAGATACAACGTTTAATTCTCGTTATAAGTTCACAGGTCGAGAGTTAGATGTTGAAACTGGGTTATATTTCTATCGGTCAAGGTACTATAACTCATCTATTGGTAGCTTCATAAGTGAAGACCCAATTGGCTTCAATGCTACTGATTCAAACTTCTACCGTTATGTTTTTAATTCTCCTGTTAGATTTAGAGATCCTTCTGGGAACATTTTACCTTTCCTAGCCGCTGGAGTAGCGAGTGGTTTATTTGATGTAGCATTTGATGTTATTGATAAAAGCTTATCCGGCAAAGAAATTAAGTCGATAGATTTAGCAAAAACCTTTATTGCTGGCACTACAACATCGTTTGCTACTGGAGGATTAGATAAGATTAAGAAAATTGGAAAATTAGGTAAATTCATAGGTGAAACCGTAGTAAATACGTCTGGCGATATCTTTAAAGATGGAGACAATTTTGATCTATGTAAGAGTATTTTCTCTCAAGGAGGTGGAAAGCTAGGTGGGGAACTAGGCAAAGCTTCATTTGTACGTAAGATACAAAATAGGAGGTTTAATAATTTATTAAAAGAAGTGCAAAATGCTCAACCCAAAGAGCTTTCTGATATTCTAGATGTTGATGATGTATTCAATACAGTACTTCCTGCCAATAAATTAACTGATGCAACAATTGGAGGTTTTTTTGGTAGTAAGATTGGAGGTATTGCTGCAGGAAAAACCGTTGACAATTTCTAAGGAAATTATCAACATAGCCGAAATTTTCAGGAGTGGTTGGCCAAATTGAGAGTGATCTGATTTTTGTGTAATCGTTTTGAGGTTAAAGGCAAAAGCGTTCTGGAAACAGAATAGCAAAATGCGACAGAGCTGCTCGCCAATTCTTGATGGGCCGATTCCACTTTTTAGCAATGTTGTTCATTGCCAAGTACATCAGCCTGAAAACGGTATCTTCATTAGAAAAAACAGCCTTGGTTTTGATCACCTTACGCAATGAGCGGTTGACTGATTCAATCGGGAGCATGTCACCTTTGCAAGCTAGTATTTATACTCATTTCAGAAATCTTTGCTAGCCTTGCTTTTCAGATATCAAACTTTTAATTCCAGATTTTATGCATCTGCAAAGGTGACATGCTCCCGATTCAATCGCATTGGTGGTGTAAATAACGCGGCGGATTTCCATCGGGTAGTCGAATATCGGAATGACGTTTTCCCAGTGTCGAATCCATATTTGGCTAACCGCTGGGTAAAGGGTGTCCCATGTTTGAGCAAAGGCATCAAGGGCGGCTTCTGACTCAGCCCAATCTTCGAAAATTATTAGCGTTGTTAGGGTGAGTCAGGGTTCTAATTTGTAGGGAAAGATGAAAGAGTTGTTCAACGAGCCTTAAATCTAGACCGTAGTCAAAATGATTCCATGCCTTTCCTAGCTAGACTTTGGAGGATTGGCGACATCATAAAAGATTTTTATACTAAATTGCCCTATATCGCAACCTCGGCCTTTCTATACCTTGATGATTTACTGGCCTGGATTATTCATGACTATTTGGGCAATTCCTCGAACACGTTTCTAATGGATTAAACGCAGCACCTGCCTGAAATACAGCTTGTTTCTAGAAGTGTCCCTGTAGTCAGTGTTTGAAGCCCGAATGATTTATGAGGGCTAGATACTGAGTTTATGAAAATACGCAATATAAAAATCAGATAAAACGTATCGATCACATAACTTTAAAAAAAATAATATTCTGTCAGTGAAAAATACTTACAAAAAATGACTTTAAAAATACTAATAAATGACTTATTTTTATCTCAAAGCTAAATAAATATGTTATAACTTGAAAACAGAGTAAATAAATAATAGTTTCCCATCAAATATTTAGTCCAGTTTCTATCTCTGTTGAATCTGAAATGTATTGCCTTCTTCCTTAAATAGATTTAGCTCTTTATAAGGTTTAACTATATAAGAAGTATACAAATATCAATTTTATTGTGTAATCGTTCCCTTGATTTTTGAAGTAAATAAGTTAGGCACTGGAGTGCAGGTTTAGCAAGGGTTTTATCTATTGTGAAAGTAATCATTAATGCGTTGCACAGAGCAACTAGGCCCACAGGTGTGTGCAGATACGCTTTTAATCTAGCTATTGACTTATCAAGCTTGAGCAATATTGAAGAAGTTGTTCTACTTGTTGGTAAATGGCAAGAATGTTACTTCTATTCCTCATTTGAAGTAAATAAAAGTAAAATTAAAATTGTGGCTATTGATATAAAAAATAATGCCCTTTCCAGAAATTTTTGGTTTTTACTTAGCCTCCCTAAGATAGTAAAGAAATTAAGAGGAGATCTTTTACATCTATCTTTCCCTATTCCAGTCGTAGGACACTGGATGAAAGTACCTACTTATGTTACTGTTCATGACTTATATCCCTATGACATTCCAGAAAACTTTGGTTTTCCAAGAGTCTACTTCAATAGACTTTTTCTATTGATGAGTGTAAAGACTATTGAGAATATAGTTTGTGTTTCACATACAACAAAAAAACGATTAATACATTATTTCCCTCAAGAGTGTAAAGAAAAAAAAATATCAGTTGTTTATAATACAGTTAAGTTTTCGAGTGTCAAAGAGGTAGAGCCAAATTTTCTTTCTCACCTTCAATATTCTCCATTTTTTCTGTGCAATTCTCAACATAGAAAAAACAAAAATATTCCTCTTATACTTGAAGCTTTTTCAGACTTGCTTTTATCTAGAAAAATTAACTCTAAAACATTCTTATTGATTGTTGGCTCTAAAGGACCTGAAACTGAAAAAATCTCCAAAATGTTATGGGATTTTCGAATTGATAAAAATACTATTTTCGTAGATTCTATTACTGACAATGAGCTGGCATGGTTATATAAAAAATGTCAATTATTTATTGCGGCTTCTAGCTGTGAGGGTTTTTGCATTCCTTTGGCAGAAGCGTTGTTATTTTCAACAAATGTAGTATGTTCAAATATATCGATATTCAAGGAAATTGGAGATAATAGCTTTACATACTTTGATCTGGATAAAAATGCATCTCATAATTTAGCAAAAGCGATAGAAAATTCATTGAATTACAAAGTTTTTAAGAACACAGTTGTTCAAGATAGTGTTAGTAAAAACAGAAATCTGTTTCTTAGTTCTGCAGATAAATATGGAGATTTATATAGCAGAAGTTTAGTGAATACTCCTACCTTTCAATAAAAGCCTTTAGCAATTCTTATGGAATAAAGGGATGAATATTTTAATTGAAGCAGAAAGTTATATCGGTGGCACTAATGGCGTTGAATATTTCGATACTTCGGCGGGTAACGGTGGCAACGCAAACCAATTTGCGGATGATGTAGATGTTCAGATTACTGATGACGTAGCAGGAGACTACCATCTCACAAAAATCAAGCCTGGAGAGTACTTAACCTACCAAATTGATATAGCCAATTCCGGTGAATATAACTTAGTCGCGCGTATTGCAAGTGGCCTAAATAATCGCAAGGTCGAAATCACGTTAGGTGGACAGACTTACAACTTAGATTTCGACAGTACTGGGGGAGCTTGGGCTGATGTTATCCTACCGAGTATATTTTTGGATGCCGGTTCACAAGAGCTGCGGGTAGATGTGGTCAAAGGTGCCTTTGAACTCAACTATTTTGAACTGCAGCCAGTTGGAGGGATAAGCCCAGACACAGACGCACCGACAGCAAGCTTGAATGCAAGTGACATCATGACTGCAGGTGGGACAGACTATAGCTTTACAGTGAGTTATAACGATGCTACTGGTCTTGATGAGGCAACAATTGATACAAATGACATCACAGTAATAGGGCCAAATGGTGCTTTACCTGTGACTTCAGTAGTAAATAATGCCGATGGCACTGTTACCTACACAATAAGTGCCCCAGGGGGATCTTGGGATGAGGCTGATGATGGTTCTTATACCGTGACGCTTCAAGCCGGAGAAGTCGCCGATGTTCTCGGTAACATTGTGCCGGAGCTGTTATTGGGAACCTTTGCAGTGAATATTGCAAACCCTCCACCTCCTAGTCCTAACCTTCGTATTGAAGCAGAAAGTTATATCGGTGGCACTAATGGCGTTGAATATTTCGATACTTCGGCGGGTAACGGTGGCAACGCAAACCAATTTGCGGATGATGTAGATGTTCAGATTACTGATGACGTAGCAGGAGACTACCATCTCACAAAAATCAAGCCTGGAGAGTACTTAACCTACCAAATTGATATAGCCAATTCCGGTGAATATAACTTAGTCGCGCGTATTGCAAGTGGCCTAAATAATCGCAAGGTCGAAATCACGTTAGGTGGACAGACTTATAACTTAGATTTCGACAGTACTGGGGGAGCTTGGGCTGATGTTATCCTACCGAGTATATTTTTGGATGCCGGTTCACAAGAGCTGCGGGTAGATGTGGTCAAAGGTGCCTTTGAACTCAACTATTTTGAACTGCAGCCAGTTGGAGGGATAAGCCCAGACACAGACGCACCGACAGCAAGCTTGAATGCAAGTGACATCATGACTGCAGGTGGGACAGACTATAGCTTTACAGTGAGTTATAACGATGCTACTGGTCTTGATGAGGCAACAATTGATACAAATGACATCACAGTAATAGGGCCAAATGGTGCTTTACCTGTGACTTCAGTAGTAAATAATGCCGATGGCACTGTTACCTACACAATAAGTGCCCCAGGGGGATCTTGGGATGAGGCTGATGATGGTTCTTATACCGTGACGCTTCAAGCCGGAGAAGTCGCCGATGTTCTCGGTAACATTGTGCCGGAGCTGTTATTGGGAACCTTTGCAGTGAATATTGCAAACCCTCCACCTCCTAGTCCTAACCTTCGTATTGAAGCAGAAAGTTATATCGGTGGCACTAATGGCGTTGAATATTTCGATACTTCGGCGGGTAACGGTGGCAACGCAAACCAATTTGCGGATGATGTAGATGTTCAGATTACTGATGACGTAGCAGGAGACTACCATCTCACAAAAATCAAGCCTGGAGAGTACTTAACCTACCAAATTGATATAGCCAATTCCGGTGAATATAACTTAGTCGCGCGTATTGCAAGTGGCCTAAATAATCGCAAGGTCGAAATCACGTTAGGTGGACAGACTTACAACTTAGATTTCGACAGTACTGGGGGAGCTTGGGCTGATGTTATCCTACCGAGTATATTTTTGGATGCCGGTTCACAAGAGCTGCGGGTAGATGTGGTCAAAGGTGCCTTTGAACTCAACTATTTTGAACTGCAGCCAGTTATAATCGGCAGTTCACCGATTGCAGAAGAGATTCCTGACATAGTTGTGCTTGAAGACGCAAGCGATAGCAATATCGACTTATTTAACGTCTTTGATGACGCACAAGATAGTGACTCTGATCTAGCTTTCGTCGTCCTAGATAACTCTAACCCTAACTTAGTTTCCACAAGCCTCGCGGGTGGCACATTAACGCTAGATTACTCCGCCGTTGGCACTGGAGAAGCAAACATCACTATTAGGGCAACTGATACAGATAGTAATCCTACAGAAACGACTTTCACAACTACAGTTGTAACTCCACAGGCAAACGATGGGGTCATACGTATAAATGCTGGTGGCGATGCTGTCTATAACGATTTAGGACATCTCTTTCAAGCAGATACCTATAACGCTGGTGGTCAGGCTGTTAGTATTCTTAGCACTCAAGCAATCGCCAATACCAAATCCGACACCCTGTACCAGACTCAGCGACAGGGTGGCAATTTTACTTACAGTATTCCAGTAGCCAATGGCAACTATTTTGTCAACGCTCATTTGGTCGAGTGGGAAGCTACCGATTACAACCAGCGTTTGTTTGACATTACAGTCGAAGGGCAAACCTACTACGAGGACCTTGATGTCTACGGCGAAATCAAGAACGCCTTTTTGGCAGGTGAAAACACGGCTAAAGTCATTCAGGGGCCGGATAAAAACACGTCGATTATCGCCACAGTTGACGATGGTACTCTTGATATCAACTTCACGGCTAACCTAGGCGAAGCAACAATTGCGGCGCTGGAAATTGTCCCGGTTGGCCCCGGTTGGTTGGTACGAGAAACCAACGGAAATACCCAGGTGACTGAGGGCGCAACGGTAGATTCCTACACCATTGCATTGACGACTCAACCCACGAGCGATGTTGTGGTGACTCTACAGTTCGACAGTAGTCAGCTGAGCACCAACGTGACTAGTCTTACCTTTTCACCCAGCAACTGGAATCAAGCTCAGACCGTTACAGTTACGCCGGTGGACGATGCATTGGCAGAGGGCCTACATACCTCTACAATTGCACACACCATTAGTTCTAGTGACCCTGACTACAGTAGCGGTCTGCCGGTGAACAATGTGACCGTTGCCATAACTGACAATGATGGTACGGGTGGTTCAATCAGCTTCACCCAGCAGCTGATTGCCGAGCCTATCAAGCCAACTTCAGCTGCATTTGGTCCTGACGGTCGACTATATGTTGCCTCGGTGACTGGCAACATCACCGTCTACACGCTCAATGACGACTATACTGTAGCAACCACCGAAGTAATCGATGTCATTAGTAACCTGTCGAACTCCAATATTACTGGTATTGCTTTCAACCCTTACGAAACGACTCCCAAGATTTATATCTCGCATAATGAATTTTATGCTAACGGCGGGGATGCTTTTGCGGCCACTGAGTTTTCACCTTATAGTGGTCAAGTTTCCATATTGGAAGAAGTTAATGGTAATTGGGAGCTGACACCTCTGGTCACAGGCATTGGTGTTTCCAACCATGACCACGGAGTTAACGGCCTGGAGTTTGACAATAATGGCGACCTCTTTATAACCTCTGGTAGTAACACCAATGCTGGTGTTGCTGACCCTACTATCGGTGGTATCGACGAATCACCCTTCACTGCGGCTATCCTAAAGGCTGAGATTACTAAACCCGATTTCAACGGTAATATTGAGTACAGCCTGATCAGCGAGAATGACCTTATTCAGCCGGTTCCTCAGGCATTTCTAGACAGTTTGCCGCCCGAAATTTTTAACCCACCTAGTAATCTAGGTTTTGACCCAGCTGATAGCCAATTTTGGGGAGGGTACGTCGATGTCGTACCCGGTGTAGATGTCTCAGTCTATGCTAGTGGTCTGCGCAACCCCTACGATTTAGTCTTCACAACTCAAGGTCTCCTCTATGCAACCGAAAACAATGCCAACGGCGGCTTCGGGGCGGAGTCAACAGGAGCTTATACCGATGTCCCCTTTGGCCAAGAACAGCCGGAAGAGCTGAATTTAATTCAAGAGGGCGCTTACTACGGTCATCCTAATCGTAACCGTGGTCGGGCCGATGCTCGTCAGAATGTCTACTACGACAGCCCAGTTGACCTACCTACTGAAGGCTACACAGCACCTATTGGAACCTTCCTAGGATCTACTAATGGTATCACCGAATACCGGGCGACAACCTTCGGTGGGCAGCTCCGTGGAAACTTGCTGGCCCAAAAATGGAAAAACAATCTCTACAATATAGAGCTATCCTCTGACGGGACTCAGGTTTTAGACAGCATCAACCTTAACGATGTAGCAACTGTGACTGGTGGCACCACCAATGGCCGGGTGGCCCAAGGTCTAGATATTATCACTGGACCTGGGGGGGCCATCGTCGGGGTCGACTATACTCGCGATGAGTTAACGATCGCCATTCCAGATGAGTTTGGCGTAACAGGTCCAACCGCTTACGATATCTACCCTTGGCGAGCGCCAGTTACTGGCGGCCAGGCGTTTATCATCGGTGGGGTCAACTTTGATACTGACCCAGGCGATACGAGAGTATTCGTGGGAGATCAGGAAATATTCAATCTGGGTGTCTCTGAAGAGCGGATTACAGGTATTTTGCCTAATCTTTCAAATCAGGTCGGTGGCCTACTCGATGTAACTATTAGGGATGCTAACGATAATATCGTGTCCGTTATTTCTGAGGCATTCCAACCGCTAGCCTAAACGGATTTCACAGTCATGGGTCAACATCGATTACCTAAATATACTCACATCGGTTGAGTGGTTATCAATGTGAACATTCTGGATTTACTCGATTCTGTAGTAGAAGGTATAAGGCTAAACAGCCATGTTAAATAAAATCGCCAAGAACTTGCCGAAAAGAGCATGCGAGGCTGAAGCCCTTATATCTTCTTTTAGAAACCAAAATCTTGGTTTCCAGACTGTATGTTCTACTCCGAGCATTTTCGGTTTGTATAGGGATTTAAGTTATTGCGGATATATAACTTACACCTAAAAGTCTAGAAAAGTTTCAAAATCTTTTCAGTGCAATGGCCTTGACTAATTCGGAAAACTCTAAATAGCATAGGTGATCGTTCTTTAAGGTTGCGGCTGAATCTGATAGCCAAAGCCCTGTCATGGGCACCATAAACTCATAAAAGTTAATCCGCTATGTTGCGAACTCTCAAAAAATTATTGTACATCCTGCCCGCGGGCAATATAAATCTCGCCTGGATGGTGCTCTTGTTTATCGCAGCTTCCTGCCTAGAAGTTGTTGGTATTGGCGTTATTGGACCTTTCATTGCCCTGGCTAGCGATTCGCAGCTTCTGTACAATTATTCAGCTCTGATTTGGCTATTTGAACGGGTCGGAGCATTGAGCGAAGCTCAATTTATCGGAATCTTAGGTATTGTTGTCGTTACAGTCTTTATCCTCAAAACCTTATTTGGCTGGCTTACCCAAATACTAATCGTACGGTTCTGTGATCGACAGCAACGCAACCTAATATCAAGAATGGTCACGGGCTATCTAAGCGCACCCTATATATTTCATACAGAGAAAAATAGCTCCTCTATTATCGATAACGTTCTCGAGATTGCTAATACTTTCACGATTACGATCTTGTCACCTCTCCTGACAACGGCTTCTAATATTTTTGTAGCGTCAGCGCTATTTATTCTCCTCTACAGAACCAGCAGTGTCACAATGATCGTTTTGCTGACGACGCTGCTACCAATTTTCATATTCCTCAATTCTTTCCGAGTCAAGATTCAGACTTGGGGTAAGCAGGCTCGTAAGAGCAAGGGGGACATGATTCAGACGCTCAACCACGCCTTTGGCGGGATCAAAGAGACTAAGGTAATCGGTTGTGAATCTTTCTTCGAGACCAAAATCTTGTCGCAGGCTAGAGGACTGGAGGAAGCGCATGTAAGCTTTATCACCTTTCGACTGCTACCGCGCTACATCATGGAAATGGTCATGGTAGTGTGCGTGGTTGGTTTGGTGTCGATTTCTTTGCTCAACAACCAGCAAGTTGAGAATCTTACCTCAGTACTTGGAATATTTGCGCTAGCCTCCATTCGTATGATTCCAGCTATAAGCAACTCTGTGATCGGGATTAACCAGCTCAGAAACTCTTCCTATACGATCAACCATCTGCACACTGAAGTTATAGAGTTAGAACGGCTTGAGGAAATGACCAAGATCCGCCTGTCTAATCTAACTGGCCCGCAACTTGGAGCAAGAACTGGCCTAACCTTTCGCGACTGTTTGAAGCTAGAAACGATTTCATACCAATATCCTGGAGCTAACCAACCGTCACTCGATCGGATTTCTCTGAGTGTTAACTGTGGAGAATCCATCGCCTTCATCGGTAAGTCAGGTGCGGGCAAAACGACGCTGGTCGATGTAATTCTAGGGTTATTAATTGCTCAGTCAGGCGATATCAGTATTGACGGCAAATCAATCTACAATGACCTTGCAGCTTGGCAGAGCTTGATTGGCTATATCCCACAGTCGATCTTCCTAACTGACGACACTATCGAAAGGAATATAGCCTTCGGTGTACCCGATGAGCAAATCGATTCGCAACGACTACATGACGCTATCCGCTCGGCCCAGTTGGAAGAGGTTATCCAGCAGCTACCAAACAATGTTAAGACCAAAGTAGGGGAGCGAGGCGTGCTGCTCTCGGGCGGTCAACGACAACGAATTGGCATTGCCAGGGCGCTATATCATGAACGTGAGATTCTGGTTCTAGACGAGGCGACCGCAGCACTTGACAATGAAACGGAGCGTTTAGTCACTGAATCTATCAGGTCGCTAAGTGGCAAGAAAACAATAATCACTATTGCACACCGTCTTAGTACCATCAAGCATTGCGACTGCATCTACTTGCTCGAAAATGGTCGTATTGTCAGCTCAGGTAGCTACACAGACGTTGTTTTAAACCATAAAAATAGCATCGAAGCTAAAGAAAAAGTTTAGGAGATTTGTGATGACATTACCAAACTTTCTAATTATCGGTGCGGCCAAAGGCGGAACTACTTCTCTCTACTATTATTTGGACCAGCATCCGCAGGTATACATGAGTCCGGTGAAAGAACCTCGGTTCTTTGCTCTGGAGGATGAAGATCTCAACTTTTGCAGCCCTGACGAGCTGTTTGTTGAAAATTCTATCCTAGATTTTGGCGACTACTGCCAACTGTTCGAAGGGGCTACTAACGAAGTCGCTATTGGAGAAGCTTCACCTCTGTATTTATACAGCACCAAGGCTCCTAGCCGCATCAAGCATTACATTCCAGACATAAAGCTGATTGCGATTCTACGCGATCCAGTCGATCGAGCTTACTCGAGCTATATGCATTATGTTAGAGAGGGCTATGAACAGTGTTCCTTTGCTAAAGCGTTAGCAGTTGAAGAACAGCGCATCCACGAAAACTGGGTCTATATGTGGTACTACAAGCGCTGCGGCTACTACCATGAACAGATCAAACGCTACCTGGATACGTTCGATGCCTCCCAGATTAAAATTTGTCTCTATGACGATTTAAAGGCAAACACGCCCTTATTCCTACAAGATATTTTTAGCTTCTTAAACGTAGACAGCAGCTTTGTTCCGGATCTCTCCGTTCTGAATGCATCAGGAGTTCCCAAAAGTCGGTTGCTTTACAATTTCCTTGATCGAGGTAATCCAGCTCGAACTATGCTCAAAGTGCTGCCCCACGACTTACGAAGAGCAATCGCAAAGCCTCTCAGAAAGTGGAATCTAGAAAAACCAACCCTGCCTCCCGAAGTTGGAAATGACCTCAGGAGTGTCTATCGCGATGACATTCTGAAGCTGCAAGACCTGATTGATCGCGATCTTTCTTCCTGGCTACTAGTTAGCTAGCTCAATAACTCTGATTCAAGTTCCCGCCATCCCCCTCTGTCTCGCGTTAGCTGAGTTACTCAATAATATCCTATGAATAGCCGACCTCTTGTCAGCATTATCATCAATAATTTTAATTACGAACGATTTCTGGCGGAAGCTATCGATAGCGCTTGTGCTCAGACCTATGAAAACACAGAAGTTCTCGTTGTTGATGACGGTTCGACAGACGCCTCGCGAAAGATTATTAGCCGATACACAGACCGTATTCAGACTGTCTTAAAAGAGAACGGTGGTCAGGCCTCAGCCTTTAACGCTGGTTTTGACGCGAGCAAGGGTGAGATCATCCTTTTTCTAGACGCCGACGACCTGCTACTTCCTGAAGCCGTCGAAAGGATCGTGGCAGTCTGGCAACCTGAAACCGTTAAGGTCCACTATCTGCTCAACGGCATCGATGCTAATGGTCAATCGCTGGGTTATACCTATCCGTCTCGAGGTGAGTATTTAGGTCGAGGTGATGTCGTTACTAAACTACTAGAGCGGGGTGTCTACGGTGTGGCACCAACCAGTGCGAATGCCTTTAGCCGAATAGCACTTGACAAGATTTTCCCCATTCCAGCCGACAAGTACCGAATTTCTGCAGACGGTTACATTGCAACCTGTATTGTCTTCTACGGTAAGGTCGTCGCAATTGAAACACCACTGGGCGCATACCGAGTTCACGGCAACAACAATTGGGGCAATGCGATAAACGCCAGCAAGTTTCGATCATTCATCGAGCACGATTTACGAAAACGAGACCTTATTCTTAATAGGGCTCAAGCTTCAGGTTATGAAGTACCTGTTGACCTGCTCTTTCGTACTAATACTCACCTGTGGGCGCGACTGGCATCCTTTCGTCTCGACCGTAAACAGCATCCGGTTAAATCTGATAGCCTTCTGAAGCTCATGTACCACGGTATCCGCTCGACCTGGCTCTACTCTGATCTCAATCGCCAGAAGCAGTTGGTGGTCACCCTCTGGTTTTTTGTCGTCGGCCTGCTACCCGTCCCTATTGCTAAACCGGCAATTAGCTGGCTGCTTGCTCAGGAAAGTCGACCTAAGTCTGTGGAATGGATATTGAACCGAATCCGGCCGCTTTTGAACCGGACCAGTGTCAGCCTTCATCAAGAGAAAGCCTTATGAGCGATTCACCTCTTGTCAGTATTGTCATTAACAACTACAACTACGAACAATTTCTTGCTGAGGCTATCAATAGTGCATTGGAACAGACTTATCCGAATGTAGAGGTTTTAGTAGTTGACGATGGCTCCACAGACGGATCCCGCTTCTTAATTGAGGTCTACGGAGACCGCATTCGCGCGATCTTTCAGCCTAACTGTAAGCAGGCTGCAGCGCTGAACACGGGCTTTGAGGCTAGTCAAGGCGAAATAATTCTCTTCCTAGATGCCGATGACTATCTACGACCTGAGGCAGTTGAGCAGGTCGTCACAGCGTTTCAGGAGGGGATCGGTAAGGTGCATTTTCGGTTACAGGTGGTAGACAGCAGCAGCCGACCGCTCGGCTACTATATCCCTTCAGTGGGAATGGCGTTGGCCAAAGGTGAAGTCTGGAGAGACTTGATGAAAACCAGTAGCTACGTTAGTTCACCGATGAGTGGCAATGCCTACCGCCGAGAGACATTGCAACCTGTCTTTCCCATTCCAGATAAATACAAAACGACCGCTGACGACTATCTAATGATTTCAACACCATTCTATGCTGGCAAGCTAGCTGGTATCAACGACCCTATAGGCGCTTATCGCGTACATGACAGCAACCAGTGGGCACTAACAACTGTCACAGGTAGCCGGTTTCGGCGTTTTGTCAAGCACGATCTGCTGAATTTTGCTCTGCTGAAGCAGCGGGCTGCCGAAAAAAAACAATCGGTTTCTTTGGACTTGGAGCAGAGATCGTTGGGGCGCATCTGGTCGCGATTGGCGTCGCTACGGTTGGAACCTCAAGATCACCCAGTCTCTACAGATCAAGTTAGTCAGCTTGTCCACTGGGGTATTCGTGCCCTGTGGAAGTTCTCCAGCCACAATTTTCAGAAACGCGTCATCTATAGCGGCTTATTTTTCTGGGTGGGCTTTATGCCGCGACCGCTCGCCAAGTTAGGCATCACTTGGCTATACGCTCCGCACCTGCGACCCAAAGTTATTGACCAGACCATCAACCGTATGCGATCGCTAGTTAGCTAGGTTGACATTCAGCTGAGCGTGCAATTGGGAACTATAAATGATTATTTCACATAAGCATAAATTTATATTTATTAAAACCGAGAAAACAGCTGGGACGAGCATAGAGATTGCGTTGTCTAAGTACTGTGGCGACGACGATATCATCACACCCCTAGTAATCGAAGATGAGCAAACACGCCAAAAACATGCTGCCCGAGGCGCGCAGAACTACTACGTCGATTTCAAAAATTATACGGTTAAAGATTGGGGCAAGCTACTCGTCAAGGGTCATCGAAAAATGTTCTATCACCATATGAGTGCTGAGGAAATAAAGTGGTTGATTCCTGCTGAGATCTGGAACAACTACTACAAGTTTTCGTTTGAGCGGAATCCCTGGGATAAAGTGATTTCCTGGTACTACTGGACCTACAAGTCAGAACCACGGCCTTCACTGAAAGAGTTTATCCACTCTGGAGAAGCTAGCGAAGTTAAAGGCTGGAGCCTGTATACCATAGAAGACCAGATCATCGCTGACAGAATCGGACGTTTCGAGAATCTCAACGGAGACATCCTAGAAATTTCTAAAACGCTAGGTCTGCCAAAGCCACTCAGGCTATTGCGGAGCAAGAGCAATTTTCGCAAGGAGAAAAAGAGCTACCGCGACTTGCTAGATGTGGAAGACCGGGATGCAATTGAGAAGATGTTTTCGAAAGAAATTGACTATTTCGGCTATTCATACTGATGTCTAAAATGAACACGATAACTGCAAAAAGGCTAGGCTATCTTACCCGGCGATCCAGAGAAAAGATTCAAGATGCCGTCGAGGATACGATCAGAGGTTGGCAGGCGGTTGGTCGGCAGCAGGCCGAAGTTGTCAATGAAAAAGAGATCCGAGTCCTGGGATTAAGGCGGTCTGGGAACCATGCGGTCATTAACTGGATTTGCAAGCAGCTGCCGGAGAACCATGTCTTCATCAACCATAGTCGGATCAAGGAGAACCCTTACCGAAATGTATACCGCGACCAGCTGTTTCTGGCACAACATGGTGACCTAAAAGGCTGGCGGTGTGAGAATATCGAATGGTGGGAGGAAGAAGCCAGAGGCCATTTTTCACACAAGGACTGCCTGGTTTACAGCTACGAAGACCAGGAAATCCAGCGAGTAGCTCACCCTGCCTTCGAGACAAGGCACAATCTTTACTTAGGTAAGAGCCACGAACGAATCGACGTGATCATCATCCGAGATCCGTTCAACCTTTTGGCCAGTCGTCTCAAGGGTAACAAGCCTCGAGAAAAAGCTAGAAATTTTAACCTCATGCAGGTCTATTCGCATCGGCTGAACCTGCCGGAACTCTGGATTGAATATGCCAAAGAATGCTTAGGAGAGACCCAGCATCTCCAAAACAATAAGATTGTAATTAAATATAACGACTGGTTTGCTAATGCAGCCTATCGCCAACAGATTGCTGGACAGCTGGGGCTTGAATTCTCTGATGAGGGCTTCAACGAGGTGACGCGGGCGGGCGGCATTGGTAGCTCCTTCGACGGAACTGGATTCAACGGACAGGTGGCTAAAATGGATGTTCTGAGACGCTGGAAACAATTTGCTGATGACCCGCGCTTTCGAGCGTTGGCGTGCACGCCGACGCTGATTGACTATTCGAGAAAGCTATTTGGTCACTCTCCAGCGCTCGAACCACTAATTGAAGACCTCCAACGATCATGGGTAGGCTAACAGGAGAATCAATATGCGCGTCGCAATTTTACGCAGAGCCCCCAAGGTCACCTTTAGCATGGATGTTTATGCCAATAGCCTCATCAAAGGCTTACAGCAGGTTAGGCCTGACTGGGATATTATCGAGCGATCGCCCACCTCTTGTGTATCAAGCTTTAGGCAGCATAGTCTAATGGCAGGTTACCAAAAATACTACGAACGATTTTGGCAGTATCCTCGCTCTTTTAAGAATTTAGATGTAGATATATGCCATATCATCGACCAAAGTGATGGCTATTTAAGCCATTGGCTGAATCATTATCAAATCCCTAATGTCGTCACCTGCCATGATCTGATAAATCTTATTAAGCCAGAAACCTTTAAAGGTCGGTCTAGTTTCCCTCTTATTAGCATGACTGCCTGGAAATTTGCAGTTCAAGGAATGAGGGTTTCTAATCATGTCGTTGCGGTTTCATCTCATACTAAACAAGATACGGTAGAGCATTTAGGGATTAACCCAAATCGTATTACAGTTGTTCCAAATGCAGTTGATTCAACATTTCAATTTCTTCCACAGGAGAAGATTGATTTATTTCGCCAACAACAGGGAGTCACGCCAAATACACTGTGTTTATTAAACGTTGGATCTAACAACTCACGCAAAAATATTCTGACGATCCTTAAAGTCATTGTCATTTTGCGGGCACAGGATATTCCCTTATTGTTTTGGAAAGTGGGGGCTGATTTTAATGCTGAACAAAAAAAATTTATTGATACACATCATTTAAACAATTGTGTGGCTCATTTGGGACAACCAGATAAAGAAATGCTGGTTGAGCTATACAATTCAGCCGATATTTTGCTAGCTCCTTCTCTCTATGAAGGGTTTGGCTTGACTGCTCTCGAAGCTATGGCCTGTGGAACAGCAGTAATCACTACAAATGTGACTTCTATTCCAGAAGTCGTTGGTAACGCTGCAATTTTGACAGATCCTATGGATATTGATGCGATCTCAACCGAAATTCAGCGCTTGTACCATCATCCAAATGAACGTCAAGACCTTGTTCAACGGGGTTTAAAACGCTCCAAGGAGTTCAATTGGGAGGATACAGCAGAGCAAGTCGCTAATATTTATGAGCAAGTTTTATACAAAGATGATGGGTTTGCCTGATAACGAAGGAAGCAAATAAAGAAAATATCCTTGATCTTAAGGTATCAAGGCATTGATGTATTTAGAGAGATTAGTACGTGAGTTACCAGCTAAAAGATGTCGTTCGCTTACACGGCAGAGACTTGATTTTTGCAACCCGATACTGGCAGGACAAACTGGTCAACCAGCTACAGGGTAATCCTGACAAATCTCTGGTTCTCTGTAATTCCTATCCCAAAAGTGGAACACATTTACTCTATCAAATTCTTTACTCTATTCCAGGACTACATAAGTGGGATGATATCGTCTCAGTACAGGCCCTTTGCGGTGTAATGAATACAGTCGATCACATACGCTGGAAAGTGGGTTCAGCTCCCAATCACGCGATTGTAAGAAGCCACTTAATGTATTGTGATGAAATTTTCAAAATATTGAAAGATTTTAACTGCAAAACACTGTTTATCTATCGTGACCTACGAGATGTTGCTGTGTCTCATGCCCGTTGGGTGACGAATGAAGAGCGTATTTTTCTGCATAATTTCTATATTGCAGAAGATACCTTTGATCAACAATTAATGTACTCGATTAAGGGAGTTCCCATTGGTAGCCCCTTTAGCTCTAACGCTTCTCAGCCTGATATCGGTTCTGATTTCCGACGCTGGAGTGGTTGGATTACCGATCCTGGAACTCTATCCATTAAATTTGAAGACTTAGTCGGGGAGCGAGGCGGTGGTTCGGAAGATAAACGGCTTCTAAGAATTGAGCAGATCTTAGATCATCTTTCTATTTCAATCCCCACTCGGAAAGTCAAGGATCAGTTTGCATCTTATGTGCTTAATCCAAATGACTCTCACACATTTCAAAAAGGTGGAAAAGGTAGTATTGGAGGGTGGAAAACTTACTTCACAGAAAACCATAAAACTGAGTTCAAGAAAGTTGCAGGCGAACTTTTAATTCATCTGGGCTATGAGCAAGATCATAACTGGTAAGGCTGATGAAAAAAATTACGACAAGATAGCTTGTTGGCTTTGATCGATTTTGTGAGATACATAACATGACTATTGATATAAAAAATAGATTCTAAATAAACTGATTTTTCAGTTTTTCGAGTATATTTTTGAGTTTGATTTTATAATCAAATATTTTATATGACTAATCCTTTCCATCTGTGCATTGTTTTTACTCATCCTACTCAACATCATGGTCCTCTGTGGCGAAAGTTGAGTGAGCAACCTAATCTCGATCTAAAGGTTTTATACCTCTCTGATGAGAATCAGGGCAGTGGTGATGTCTTTTTAGGTGAGGCTGCTCAAGCCTGGGACGTTGATTTGCTAGGCGGTTACAACTATGAATACCTTAAAGATCTATCAGGTTCCGTTCCCACACAACGGAAGAAAACAGTACTCAGCCCAGCATTAATTCGTCAGATTAGTCCTAAATACTGCGATGCCGTTTTCATGCAGAGCTTTGTCAACTATTCTTATAGGCTAACTGCTTTTTTGTGCAAGATGCGTGGCATTCCGCTCATCATGCAGAATGATGCGAGCATCATGTCTGACGCTCGCTACAGTCGGATGCGCCTCATTACAATGTCTTTCCTTTACCCTTGGATGAATAATCTGGCTGACTATTGGCTCTCATGTGGTGATCATAACGAAGTTCATTTACGGCATTACGGCGTGAATGATACGAAGATTATTCGAGGCTGCCATCCCATTGATGGAGATCGTTTCCAGCAAACTATCTCGAACCAACCAGAAGAACTCCAGCGCATCCGTAAAGAGCTAATTTGGGATGAGAGTACCATCTTATATGGCTTTATGGGTAAATACATTGAGCGCAAAAATCCCTTCGAATTTATTGAAGCGATCTCACAGGCTCATCAGCATGATCCGCGTATTCGCGGCATTCTATTTGGGGGAGGCGATCTCGAATCGGCGATTAATCAGCGTATTGCAGAACTCAATGGCGAAGTGATTAACTACGGTTTCGTTAATCAATCCAAAATTCCGCTCTATTTTGCCGCCCTTGATGTCTTTATCACTACCTCCTGGATTGATCCGCATCCGCTGGTTATCTCTGAAGCAATGGCATCTGGCACACCTCCGATCCTAAGCGATCGTTGTGGCAACTGGGGGTACAGTGATACCGTTCGTCATCGATATAATGGCCTAGTCTATCCCTGCGGCAACGTAAATGCCCTCACTGAGGCTATCTTGGGAATGACTGAGCCTGGCACCCGCCAGCAGTATCGAGAACGATCTTATGAGGTTTTTGGTGAACAAAACTTGTACTGTGAAGTCAATGCTTTTCTTGAAGCCATTGACCGTATCAAAGCCAATACCTAAATAGAACACAAATAATCTCCACCACTCCAATCCCTTAGACTCATACATCTTATATCAACAGTTCTTGATATTTCTATAATAATGAAAGTACTCCTATCAGCTTATTCATGCGAACCTGGCAGAGGCTCGGAACGGGGTGTAGGCTGGAATGTAGCATGCGAAGTTGCTAAACGCCATCAAGTCTGGGTTCTGACACGGCCCGATGAAAGCAAAGATGCGATTGAGGCCGAATTAGCAGCAAATCCTATCCCTAATCTACATTTCGTTTACTTCACCCTACCGTTTTGGCAAGATAGTATGCGTTTTGGCCACTCAGGAGCCATACAGATCCACTACTATCTATGGCAAATCCAAGCCTATTTCGTTGCACGGCAATTGCACCAAGAAATTGGATTTGATGTTACGCATCATGTCACCTTCGTAAAATACTCAGCACCCAGCCTGCTCTCTTTTTTGCCTGTCCCTTTCATATGGGGGCCTGTCGGAGGGGGAGAATCAGCACCTTTCCCTTTCTGGAAGGATTTTAGCCTGAATGCTCGTATATACGAGCTGACTCGAGATTTAGTTCGCAATATTGGCCAGCGAGATCCCCTTGTTGGTTTGACAATTCGGAATAGTTCAGTTGTTCGGGCTACCACTGATGACACCGCTAGACGACTTCATCGGATGGGCGCAACTGAGGTCCAAATCATTCCGGAAGTGGGACTATTAGATGCAGAAATTGCCGATCTTAATCAGAGTCCACTCTCTGTTTCACAACCGATTCGGTTTATTAGCATGGGCCGTCTACTGCACTGGAAAGGCTATCACTTAGGCATCCAGGCTTTCGCTAAGGCTGATTTGCCTGATGCTGAGTATTGGCTTGTGGGTGAAGGGCCAGAACTAGATGCACTCCAGAATCTTGCCCAGTATTGTGGTGTAGCAAATCAAGTCAAATTCTGGGGGAGATTGCCTCGTGAAGAGACGCTCAAACGATTAGCCCAAAGCCATGTTCTGGTGCATCCGAGCTTGCATGATTCAGGCGGTTGGGTTTGTATCGAAGCGATGGCATCTGGGCGACCCGTGATTTGTCTCGATTTGGGTGGACCAGCAATTCAGGTGACTGAACACACTGGTTTTAAGATATCGGCTCAATCACCCGAGCAAGTGATTGGTGATCTTGCGGTCGCAATGCAAAAACTTACACACGACCCAAATTTACGAATCAAGATGGGTAAGGCCGGTCGCCAACGAGTGGATAAAAACTTTAGCTGGAAGGTTGTTGGTGAATGTCTCGATAAGCTATACGAAGACACGGTCAAAGCGCAATAATGTCCCTAAAAACTTATACAACAGTTTTTTATTACAAAATTAAATTGTATTAGTTATATCTAGATGTATTATTAAAATCTTATTTACTAACTTGCACTCAATTTTTGAGATATAGAGATCAGAATTTCAAATTTATTACTCTAAATATTCTTGTAATTTACTAATATTAGTTTCTGGATAGCACAGATTAAATGCAAAAAAGCAGTCTCTATTCATCGTTTATTTTAATGAGGTATTAAGCATTGTTCAATCAATATAAATAGATATTTTGAATTCTATTTCTGATGGAATTCGAAATATCTCCTACTAAAAAATATTTAATGAGAATATATAGCAATCTGAAATCAATCGTGAGATGTAGAGAGGCTGAAATCTTTACCAGTATCCATTTAGGTTGAATATAATTCTCACAACTCACGTCAGATCGCTATAGCAGAAGCTATTCAAAGAATGAAGAATTATTTACGGGAATATAAAATAGGGCTTATTAGTAGCTCAGTATTAATATTGATCGGATATGCGACAGCATTTTTCCCTCGTTTATTGTCTTTTTTTGGTGCTCCATCAGCTATTAATTTCATTCACTTTGGAGTCATTCCAAGTATTTCAATACTTGTATTATTTAAGACTCGTGTCAAGATTCGAAAACAGATAAATCTTGTTTGGGATCTTATGATTGGGATGGCATTTCTGCTAACAATAACTCTTGTTAGTGCAATTTTAAATCATGCAGGAATTGTTAATATAGTTTTGCAATTCCTATTTCAGATAGAAGCATTTCTATTGCTCGCAGCCATAATATCAATACCTATGGCAGGAAAGTCTCTTCATCGATTTAGAAAGTATTTACTGGGTTTTGCTCTATTTAATCTATTACTTGCCTTAGCTCAATCTGTACTATTACCAATAGGTATCTATCCTAAACCTAAAGGTGGAACTTTCGCAGACAACATAACTGGCGTATTTGGTGGAGGTGGAGGCAGTGCAGCTAATTATGTTTCGTGTACAATCTCTTTTTATTTTGCTATTTATGTTTTTTTTTATTATAAGAAAGTGCCACTTTGGCTACGCATGTTCCTACTACTCGCTGCTTGCTACCAAATTCAAGTATCAGATTCGAAGCAAGTTTTTATTGCTTTAGCATTTGGTTATGGAATCTTACTACTTACAAGGCTTAAAAATCTATTCGAACTAGTCTTTCATATTGTATTCATAATAGTTTTAACATTCATTGTAGCTTGGATATTATTAAATATTAATATAGAATTATTAGAGCCATATCAAAACTGGATAAATCGTGATATTTGGGGATTTGATGGGCTGGCTATATGGACAAAATTTTCAGCTTTTCGAATTATTCCCCGCTATTTCGTATCATCTCTAAATTGGTTATTTGGTCTTGGCCCAGGTCATACTGTTACGCGCTTGGGTGGATGGGTAATGCGAGATTATGCCACTTTACTTCTTCCACTTGGTGCCACGACTCATGCTGCGACAAAAGATGTATGGGCAATTGTGGATATTTCATACTTGCCTCGAGAGTCTACCATTTACTTTCCATTATTTACGTGGGCAGGCATTTGGGGAGATATAGGTGTTGTTGGATTTTTCTCATATATCTACTTGTGCTCTATTGTCTGGCGCAAAATATGTGTAGATGAATTTGGTCGTTTTTTACTAATATCGTCTGCTATCTTGGGTTGCATCTTAACCCAAATTGAAGAGCCTGCGCATATGGTTACACTTGCTTGCTTGCTGGGAATGCGTTGGCATGAAGAAAAAGAAAAAAAGAAAATAGTCTATGCATTATATGTTGAATACCCTGAACACTAAGTCGAATTTATTCATGCAGGACAAGCGGGAGCATTTGAACAGAAAGTTACGGTTTCGCTCGGAACCATTGCTCTGTATTGCGTCCTAATCGCGTTATTAGGATCCGTAAAGAAAACCTTCGGATACTGTTGGCGAACTCAAAAGTATCGGACAAGAGCCCGAAGTACATGCGATTTTGCCGCCGAGGTACATGCAACTCGCCGCCGAAGTACGCGCAATTTTGCAGTCATCCCTTGTTTAAGTGCCGCATGATGCAGATAGGTCTTGATGGTTTGCAACTCATCCTCTAAGGCGGAAACAACACAAGTCTTTTCCGTAATTTGGCGATGATGTTTATCAACTACTTCAATGGCACTAGGACGATAAACGATGCCAGATAAGGCTTCAAAACTGCGCTTGTCTTTATCTTTGGTAGGAATATGACCCCCATCGACTTGAGCAATGAGTTCTGCTGCCGGGGTGGGTAACTCTTCTTGATCTGGAGGGGTAGTGTTCGCTTGAGATAAACGCTCACCGACTTGATTGGTCACGTTTTTGATTTGGACATGGTTATTCACACTCCGGCGCTGAGCATTCAGCCGCTCCATATTATCCTGGGCTTCTCGATAGCTATGCAGGGCACCATTCTCACATTGCAGTTTTACTAAGTCAGGATGAGTATCTGTGCCAAAAACACTGATCGTTGTTGGAGTACTTTGCCACCGACACTCTGGGTTCTTGCAACGATGCTTTTGAATGCGGAGCTTATGGTCGCTGAAGACGGCATGAAAGGTAGATGACATGAAACCAAGCTTTCCGAGTTTCTCGCCACATTTAGTACATTGCTTTAGACCGATGTCGATGAGGGTAGATTGTTCAGCTAACAGTGCGCTTTGGACTTTTGAAAGAAGCGAAATTTGCTCTTCATGGCGCAATCCAAGATCTAGAATGGACTTTGGTTGTTTAATGTCATAGATTTTTAGAGTGTCTCGTTTAACGACTTCCTAGCTGATGACAGAGACTTTCTCGACTATTACTCTAAATTCGTAATCCATCTACCACCGCTGCTCTCTAACCTCTACAAGAATTAGAGTATAACGGAAAACTATATTAATACGCGATATTTACGCTTATAAAATAAGGCGACAAAGCTCAATCGAGCACCATGCCATCGCAAGTGGGGCTGCAAGGTTTGACGAAGAAGAGTAACCTGATTCATAGGGTTTCATTGTGAGGGGTAGTTATCTCCATGGAACCCTATCTCTGTCTACGCTTTCAAGTTTTTGTCCTGTACTGAGAGCTCACTACGTTCTTCAGGGGTTAGCGACACAATATATTTGTCTGCCATGATGGGGAGGCTAAAAACAGCTAGATAGTTTTTAGCCTCCCCATCCAATTCAGTGTGGTCGAGCACTAGATACTAAGCTTTAAGTGCAAGAACTGTCCTAAGCAAGGTGCGTAGTGCAATAACGGCCTTTTTTTCTCTCTCATGGGAGCATCTTGGCTTATCACTCCCTTCAGTAGAACCTTTTCAAGCCTCACTTAACTAGAGGGGCTGAGATAATCTCACCTGACTACCCAAAATTGATCTCCAGGCACTGGTGTCTTAAGAGGATCTAGATTTCCGTAGCGCCTATGTAATACTCATTTGAGTACTCTATGGTTATACTCAGAACGAGTTGAAAGTTTACTTTTTTCGTTACTGCCCAGGCTTAAATCATTGTGTTGAGAATGAAGTTATAACTCTCTCTGGATCTATGTTTTAAGCACAACAGCAATCAATCCGTTATCTTCCGTTGAACAAGAAAGTCTCTGATCAGAAAATTAGTGAATCTGATATTCGAGCAATCTACCATCAAGGTGAGGATGCAGTTGTTGAGCTAGTCACCCGTCTTATCGAGCGGATAGAGCGACTAGAAGAACGTCTTGACAAGGATAGTCGTAACAGTAGTAAACCACCCTCAGGCGATGGCTTTGGGAAGCGGACAAAAAGTCTACGGGGTAAGAGTAAACGCACAAGTGGCGGGCAAAAAGGTCATCCTGGTCGCACATTGGAATGGCGTGATACCGTCGATGCCGTCGTTTTACATCCGGTGACTCAGTGTCAAGAATGTGGTGCCTCTTTAACCGAAGTAGCAGCCCACAACTATGACCTTAGGCAGATTCATGAATTACCCCCTTTGTCATTACAGGTGATTGAGCATCAAGCAGAAGTCAAATATTGTGAGCACTGTCAAACCTTGAGTCGGGGTGTATTCCCTGCAGATGTCACCAATGTAGTTCAGTATGGCAGCAGCCTTAAAGGCTTGATGGTGTACTTGCTGGACGCTCAACTGTTGCCGTTTGAGCGAACGAGTGACCTGTTGAAAGAAGTTTTTGGCTGCCAGGTTTCTGAAGGAACCCTCTGCAATGCCCGTACAACCTGTGCTCAGAAATTAGAACCGATTGAGGTACAGATCAAAGACGGTATTGAGCAAGCAGCAATAGGGCATTTTGACGAGACAGGCCTGCGGGTGAACAGCAAGCTATGGTGGCTACATGTCGCCTGTACGCGTGGGTTGACCTACTACTTTGTTCATGCCAAACGCGGAAAAGCAGCGATGGACGAAATGGATATTCTGCCGAACTTTACGGGCACTAGCATTCATGATGGTTGGCAGAGTTACGCCACCTATGATTGTGCTCATGGTCTCTGCAATGCTCATCATTTGCGGGAGTTACGCTTTGTCGTTGAGCACTATCAGCAACCTTGGGCTGAAGAGATGATGACATTGTTGGTGGACATCAAAACTCAGGTAGAGAGTGCTCATGCTGAAGGCTTAAAAGCTCTCAGCACAGAACAAATCGAGATGTTTGAGCAGCGTTACCGAAAAGTATTAGCCGATGGATTCAAGAGTAATCCAATCCTGCCAGTTGATGAAAACGCACCTAAGAAACGAGGCAAGAAAAAACAAAGTACACCGAAAAACCTTCTCGACCGATTTGAGAAGTACCAATCTGCTGTCCTGGCCTTTATGTATGATTTCCAGGTTCCCTTTGATAACAATCAGGCTGAACGGGATATTCGCATGATGAAATTGAAGCAGAAGATCTCAGGCTGCTTCCGCTCTTTGGCGGGTGCCCAGCAGTTCTGCCGTATTCGCGGTTATATTTCGACTTTGAGAAAGCAAGATATCCCTGTACTTGATTCACTTAGAAGTATTTTTGTTGGAACTCCTGTGCTACAAATGCTTCAGCCTGGGCAGTAACCTTTTTTCATGAGCTTCAAATCCCTTGTTAGAGAGAGTTATAGCTCAATCTAAAATGTTAAGCCCTCAGCCGTTGGCAGTATATTTACCTTGAAGCCCATAACCCAAAAGAGTTTTAAACTTATTGATCCTGCTAAGAGACCAGTGCTGTATTTACACCACAGCTTATTATGATTAATACACTTATCTGAATTACTTAGAGCTTTTAGATTGTTCATGTAACCGAAAAAAATTCTCAAAAGTTTTAATGCTATGGATTTGTGTTCATTTAGTTTGGGCTGTAGGGCACGAAAAGATTTTGATATAAAGAAAAAAAGTTGGCAAGCCTAAAAAGGAATATAACTGTTAAAGCCTTATTATGCAGATTTTTATCCGGGAGGGAACACTACAAGATTTACCTTTTCTAAGCCAAATGTCATTAGAGGCAGCTAACTGGCATCTGAGCGAGATCCGACCTTCTCTACAAAAAGGACTATCACAACCTGGAATCGCTAATTTGATTGAAGGTTGGGGCCGTGAGGGAGATATTTCTGTGATTGCTGAATCTCTTATTGGTGAACAGGTGGGCGCTGCGTGGTATCGTTATTGGAACAATAATCATCATTCTTCTGGCTATGTCAGTGATGTTATTCCAGAGTTAAAGATTGCGGTTTGCCTGGACTGGAGGAGACGAGGTGTCGGAAGCATCTTATTATCTACTCTGAAACAAAAAGCGTGTGAACAAGGGGTCAAATACATAAGCCTAAGCGTTGAAAAAGATAACCCGGCCCGAAACCTATATCTTCAGAATGGTTTCCGACCAGTAAGACAAGTTGGAAATGTATGGACAATGGTGACCCAGGTAGCTGACCGATTTTTATAGCCTCGGGGTCCTACGGTGTACACACAAGTCTGAATTAGACTGTAGTGAAGTCGTATAGAGCATCCTCATAGATATGGAAAATCCTATTTTGGTGCACGAAGAACTGATTAATGGAACTACCTTTGGCGACCTTCGTTTGCTCAAAAGGGGGCTTCATTATTCGATGCCATTCATCACCATCAGAGCGTAAGCATCCGTCAAATCAGCCAAGGTCGCGCAGAGCAAGTGGGCTTCTATCGCTTCTTAGAGAATGAAAACGTGTCCATATCTGAGTTGGTCAAAAGCCTCTGTGACCACTGCCAGCAACAAGTCAAAGGACGACACGTTTTAGCCGTCAGTGATACAAGTGAGGTCAACTTACAATCTCATTCAGGACGCTTAAAGCTAGAAGAGTTGGGTGTTGTCGGCAATGATCGCGATGTGGGCTTTTTTATTCACCCGACCCTCGCCTTAGATGCAGGGACTGGTTTCCCGTTAGGATTGAGTGCACTTCAACTGTGGACTCGGGACCCGAATCGTCCAACCGTCAAAGATAGAGGAGGATATCAAAACCTGCCGATTGAGGAGAAAGAATCCTTCAAATGGTTAGCATCTGCTGAGCGAAGTCAACACTGTCTGAAGACAGGAGGGGCTAGCCTGGTCACTCATATCGGTGACCGAGAATCGGACTTATATGAAGAGTGGGCAACGGTTCCCGATGCATTCAATCATCTCCTAGTCAGGGTTCGTCAAGACCGTCGTCTGCTAGGTCAATCCAAATCACTCTATGGATATCTCAAATCACGGTGGGGGATTGGATTTACCACGATTACGATTGAGTACGAATCCCGTACTCAGCGGATGGCTAGAGATGCAAAGCTACTGATCCGCTGTGCTCCAGTCAAAATTCAACGACCTGAACATTTGAAGGAATTGGACTATCCACCGAGTATTCAACTGTATGCCATCGAAGCGGTAGAACAGACAACGCCCAAAGGTCAGAACCCGATTCATTGGCGCTTATTGACCACTCACACGGTGGAATCCCTTGAGCAAGCGCTACAAATTCTGGAATGGTACAAATTCAGGTGGAGAATTGAGATGTGCCAGCCTTGATGCCCCTATAGACATCAGAGTTTTTCCGTTGAGGTCGCATAGACGAAGAATAATTTTGTGACATAAGACCTTTACCTTAAGAATTTTACAGTTTGGGAATTTCGGTTCCATCAGGACAGATAGCTATATCGGGAACTTCGCCTTTCCATCGTTGCCTTAGAGTCTCACCTACAGGGGATTGTCGATAACGTTTCAATCGGTCTACTTCTGCCTGATCAGCCCAGACAATCCAACATCTAGAGTGTTCAGACTGCTGTCGTGCTTTGACCCATCCCCGTCTGAGCCAGTGGTAAAGTGTGACCCTTGGCATCTCTAAATGTTTTGCTAAATCAGGCAGCCACCACTCATTCTCTCCAAGAGCAGCTCGTTTATGCATAACAGGATGAGAACCTATGCTTAAGCGCCGCATCAACGTCTGGACAATTTGTCGGTTGAACGTTTGGCGACGTTTGGGGGGATGGAATCCAGCTTGGTGTAGGCAATCAATAATTTCATCTGTACTCAAGTTTTCTTCAGCACACTGTTCTAGTTTTTCACATAGTTGGGGATAGAAACTTAGCTGAGTCCAATGGGCAACCGGACGGGTAATTTGATCATGGGTGGAGTCCCCTCCTACCCACTCAATCACCACTTGAGCGTGTTCACTTTTGCCAATGATATTCACGCTGATGTTTTGAATCACTTGCCGAATAATTTCTTTGCGTTGAATTTGTGTAGTGGTTTCTGCTTTCCAAAGTGCAGGTAAATCTTCAGCCAGTTGCCGAATGGCCTGTTTCTCATCAGCGGATAGTGATTGAGATTGCTGGGAACAGAAGCGGTTATACTCTTGTTGAAGATCTTGATGTGCTTGTAATTTGGCTTCCCAGTCTTGAGCTAATTGTCGAGCGACTAATCGATTTTCAGGTTCGACCAAACGATAATGTCGGCCTGCTCGTTCCGCTTCAAATGTAGCTCGCTCCAAGCGGTGTTGCCAAAGCTGATTAAGCTCTAAATGGTCCTGCTCTAAATGCATCGTCGCAGCAAGTGCTAATTCTAAGGCCGCAGGTTTTAATGCCTGCAACACTTGTTTGGAGACGTATATATCTAAACAAGGTCCTGACAAACTTTGACAGAGAACACCGCCATAATTGACAGCCTCTTGGCGGCAGACATACTGATGATGCCCCTTTTGTGGATAGTGGATCATCATATAGCTACCACATTTGCCACATCTGAGGAGGCCAGATAGCAGCGCTGTTCCTGGGCGTGCTACCCCAACTTCCTTCGCACGGTTTCGATTAGATTGTAGTTGAGAGACATTCCGCTGGTATTGCTCCCAACCAATGTAAGCAGGATGATGGTCTTTAATTAATACCAACCAATTCTCAGGGGGTTGAACGACTGATCCCGTACGGGGACGTCCTGCTTTCTTTTTTCGAGGATCAATTTGTTTGCGACCATAAGCGTATGCCCCAGCATAAGCAGGGTTTTTCAGTAAGCACTGTAATGTTGCTCGAGTGGGTCGTCGCCACTCTAGATCACCTTTATGTGCACCAGATAGTACCCGGACTCCAATTTGAATTTGATGGGTTACTAAATAGCGAAGAACACCGTGGAGTGTACCGAGGTCTTCAAATTTTCGGAAGATGAGTTTTACAATTTGCTGAGCCTGTTCGTCTGGGTCAAATTGAACGACTCCAGAAGGATGACGGACATAACCAATAGGCACGCTAAAGCCTAATTCTCCCCGTTGAGCTTTTGCGTGTTTGCCTTGAACCAATCGCTGTTTGAGAATGTGGAGCTCTGCTTCACTCATGGTTCCTTTTAACCCCAACAGGAGACGGTCATTATACTGACTGGGATCATAGATGCCATCAAGGTCTGCAATCAGCGTTCCGAACAAGGCACAAATTTCTAATAGTTGATGCCAGTCCTTAGATGAGCGAGCAAGACGCGACATCTCTATACCTAAGATTAAGCCAACATGATTGAGGCCAACTTCAGTAACCAAGCGTTGAAAACCGACACGACCTTCAGCACTACTACCAGATTTGCCTAAATCATCATCAATGGTCAGCACTCTCTTGCGGTTCCAGCCCAAAGTCTCAGCACGATGGACCAAACCATATTGAAGTCGAGTCGATTCTTGATGATTCACCACTTGCTGTAAGGTTGATTGACGTACATACACGATGGCTAACCGTTCTAGATGATGGGGCTGAAGTTTTTCTGATGTCCATATTCCTAGCTCAATCTTGGAGTTCATTGCTCACCTCCCTCTGTTTTTGGGCCACCATCTGGCTCTTTAACATCTGACTGAGGATACAGACTAATCGCTGGCGTTTGGGATGAGGCAAGCTTAGCCACAGATTCTCTGTTTTTAGAAAATTTGACGGGGGGACTCGTTTCGCTCTGACATTCGCAACCTTCTTGTTGAGCTGATAAGTGATTTGCTTTCATTCTGGCAACTAGCTTCACTAATTGCAGTAACCCCTTTATTCCGATAATTGGGCAGGCGATACGGTGTGTTTGTATAGGGGTTTTATGGCTGGCAGACTGAGCGGCTTTTCGCGCAACTCAAGAAGACGGGGTTAGATCTTGAATCGACGCAACTCGAATCGGGTGAAGCAATTCAGCGCCTCACCGTCTTAGCCTTATCGGTTGCGATTGCGACATTGCAAATGGTGGAAGGACGAGGCGAGCCACAATGGCCTGCATCTATCACTTTTACCGATGAACAGCAGCAATACCTGAAACAAATTGCCCCCACAGTCCAAGGTAAAACTACAAAGCTACAAAATCCTTATCCGATTAACTCGGTCGTGCCTCAAGTAATTGTGGGTTGAGTATACTAGAGGCTCAGCTCAGCTTCTAACCTACCCATGCAATGCCCACTATGCGGTCATTCCAAAGCACACAAGCATGGCAAGATGCCCAACATGCTTCAACGATACCGTTGTCCTGAGTGCCAGCAGACCTTTACTGAACGCTTTGATACCCTTTACTATCGTCGTCAGGTGAGTCCAGAGCAGGTCCGACAAGTCCTCCAAGCCCATGCAGAAGGGAGTAGTCTTCGAGGTATCACTCGGACCAGTGGCCTGGCTTACAACACTGTAGTCTCTCTAGTAAGAGCTGCTAGCCAACGATCTCAGCAACTCCATAATGGTCAAGTGCAAGCCGTTGAAACGGAGGATGTCAGTGCAGATGAAATGTGGTCCTTTGTGAAAAAAAGCAAAAACACTGTCTTCCCCATGAGCTAGAGATGGGTGATTGTTGGATGGCGATTACCTTGGCAAACACAAGCGGCGTGATCCTCTCGTGTCGTGTGGGCAAGCACACCGATTCATTATTGAATGAACTGGTGACTAGCACTGAAGGTAAGACCGATTGCAAGGACTGGAATAGCGACGATTGGGGGGGGTACGAAAGAGTGTTGCCTTGGGAGATTGACCATTACATTGGCAAGGACAGAACTCAACGACTCGAACGCACCAATGGCATTATTCGACAGCACAGTGGTCGATGGCATCGACGCCAGAACAAATTTGGCAAAGTGTGGGCGCAAACCAAAGTCACTGCTCGATTAGTGGTCAGCTATTTCAATTGGATTTGGACACACAGTCGGCTTAAAACAACGGCGGCACAACGTGCTGATCTAGCCTCGCGAGCTTGGCATTGGGATGACATACTCACCTACCCCACAATTGTTTGATGCACGACCACTCGATTCACTCAATGGGGAGGTAGGAGTATCGTTTTCAACCCAAGCAATGGAGATGCACAAATGACCCATCAAATAACCTGCTAGTAAGGAGTAGAGTGACTTACTGCACTCTATCAGATTATTCCTTAAACCCAGACCTTTTGAACGCTAACTAGTACCATGACTTGGAAGGGTAATCACCCCGTTATAACTTTGACAAATAAGTGTTATGAAACAGGGATTTCACTCACTCAAAAAGCAATGAAAGGCATTGAGAAACGATTAGAGAGACATCCTCAATTACCCAAGTGGGACATCCTAATCTGCCTGCCTGACATAAGTACCTAAAAACCTTTATTTAAGAGACTTTCGGGAGAAAGGTGAAGAGGACATGTGAAGCTAGATTCAACCAAAAATCAGCTTTGCCCACATGTCTAACTCCACCCCAATTTATAGTCAACTTTTCTCCTTTCTGCGTCAATACAGCCATTACCGAGATCTGCGTCATCTCATTGCTCTTGCGTGGATGGTGAGCGCATTAATCTGTAGTGGTCAATTAAGCTTGTCTGCCTGGGAATCTTATGTTCCGAGTCGAGCTAAAAAAGCCCAGAGTGTCGAGCGTCGCTGGCAACGATTTATATCCAATAAACGCATTGATATCAACAAACTATATGTGCCTCTGGTCCTGCTAGCGCTCAAGGATTGGCAATCCCATCGTCTTTATCTGGCGTTGGATACCACGGTTTTGTGGAATCAATATTGCATGATTCATCTATCGGTCGTCTGCTGTGGCAGAGCAGTGCCGTTTTTATGGCTGGTGTTAGAGCATAAGAGTGCAGCAGTAGCATTTGAGGAATATCAACCGCTACTGCGACGAGCCCGTTGGTTATTACGGCAGCATCCAGATGTGATGCTGCTGGCAGATCGTGGTTTTGCTAATCATCAACTGATGAGCTGGTTACAGCAGAGCCATTGGCATTACTGCTTGCGTATCCCTTGTGATGTCATCCTCCATGGTCCACGTCGATGTCCAAGAGAAGTCCGCAGGCTGTGGCCATCTAAAGGTGAAGCAGTCTTGTATCGGAATGTGGGTCTTTGGGAAGATGGTATATATCGCTGCGATCTAGTGCTGGCAAATATCCGAGGCGTGAAAGAGCCATGGGCTGTGATTACTGATGAATCACCCACTCTACAGACCTTGTGGCAATATGCTTTGAGGTTTCGGGTGGAGGAATTATTTCTCGATAGCAAATCTGGAGCTTTTGAACTGGAAGAATCAAAAATTCGCTGTGCTGATGCCCTTGAACGGCTTTACTTGGTCGCTGCAGTAGCATTGCTTTTTAGCACCACTCACGGGATGGCTGTTCAAATTGAAGGACTGCGTGAGCAAGTGGATCCACATTGGCGACGGGGAATCAGTTATCTCAAAATTGGACTGCGATGGCTCCAGGGGGTCGTCAATAAAGGGCGTCCATTGTTAATGCCAGTTCCCCTACTTATTAATGACCCACAACTGTGTTTTGCATCCAAGAAAGCTCGAAAGAAGTACTACGATAAAATCTGGTTCTCTCGAATTCGCTCGTTACAGTGCAAAACCATATAGAGATAGCGATACAGAGATGTGTCAGGCGAGCAGCATCCTAATTCATCCGATTTAGTACGGAACTTCTTTTCAGGAAATCACCTAAGGAGTAGAGTGACCTACTGCACTCTATCAAATTGTTCCTTAAACCCAGACCTTTTGAACGCTAATCCCAGTTACGATGCTTACCACTGCGTTCAAGCATTTTGTAAACTTAGTTAACGTGAATTGTCTGAAGAATATAATTTCATGATATATAAATAATTACAGACATGAACCAACTGTTGTTCCCCACTTCATAAAAAATCGTATCAATAAGGAACTTAATTTACCAATGTAAGTAATTTCTACAAGGATACTCTTCAAAAACATAGGACATTGGTCCCTTAAGAAGAGATTGATTTCCTTAACCAATATTCAATAGGTACTTGCATTTATTTTCTCCACTAATTCTGAAGTATATAGAAAAAAGAGTTTTGAACTTATAGTTTCTGCTAAAAGGGCAGTACCTAAAAATAATACTTCCCTTAAATATTAAAGATAAAGAGAATTCAAGTGATTTCTCTGACTTAGGTTCTGGTTACTATTAAAAGTAGACCAAATACTCTTTTTTAATCACTACAAATATTTTTAGACTATGCAGACTAATTTTTCTAAGCTCTTAATTTTTTCCGAATATAGATGAAATAAATATCTTTGTAAGCTTTTTCTATAATTAGCCATTGTAGTTCTTGAAATGGTAATTATATTCTTAGTTTTATACTATAGCTTGCCCTAATCAAAATATACAAACACATCTTCTTCTCTCATAAAGTTCTCAAGATAAAAGCTCATTATTTTCTAAATGTCCTAAATGGGATAGTTTTATCCCTAGCGGCTAAATTTTTCCGTTTCTATTGAAAAGCTGACTTTAAATATACTTTAATTAACAATATAAATATATATTTACCATAATTTTGAAGTTTCTTTTTGGGATTTTTAACCCTGAAGTAAGAGTTTTTTCGATAAGACTTACAAAGTATCATTCATATTTTTTCGCTAGGACAAATTGATATGACAACTGAAAAAAAACTTAAAAACTCTTTCCTAGCAAAAATCTTTATACAGAAGCATAATTTTCGGTCTGATAATTTGAATAGACCTCTTAATTATTTTAATAAAGTTGAATCCAGTTATTTAAGTAATAAATCCAACTCTATTAATAATAAAAATCTAGATATTTCTTGGCTAGAGATTGATTTTGATAATACTGACTTAGAAGAAGGAGGCCGAATTTAGTGAGAATATTAAACTTAATCGAAAATAGCATAAATCTTGCTACATAAGGCTTTGAGAGAATATCCAAAATTAACCACAACTACTTTCTGTTTAAGGCTTTGAGGGGGGCGTAGTAGGGAGCATGTCACCTTTGCAGATGCACAAAATTTGGAATTAAAAATTTGATGTCCGAAAGCAAAGCTAGCAAGGTTTTTGAAATGAGTATAAATACTAGCTTGCAAAGGTGACATGCTCCCTACAAGGACCACAGCAAAGCCAGGGTTATCCCTTCAGTACTCTGCTTATTCAACTGTTCTTGAGCATCACTGGAGCCTAGGCTCGATATGAAGAGACTTATTGGAATACTACAGATTATTTGATGGCAGAGCTGTTTCAAATTCATGAGAATAAATCTGGTGCTACCATGCTTGCTGGTAGCTATACTTACCTGTCCACTTTTTTGGGTGAAGGACACTTATTGTATTGATACATTGAAAAAGCAGTGAAGGGGAGCAATGAAAACAATAGAATTCCCACTCTATCTCGACTCATCACAACAAACCAAAGTTACTGAGTGGATGGATACTCTTAAACATGTCTTCAACCGAGGCATAGCTCTGTTGGAGTGGCGGCAGTTTTACAACCGACTGCAAAAAGTCCTTGAGGTTGACCCAGATTATTGCACCCCTGTCCAACTCAACGTCACTAAAGTTGGAGATGAGTGGTCAATGTCTTGCGATTGTAGTATCAAGGCTCGCATTGACAAGACCAAATCCTGGGATGGGGCGAATATTGAGTATCGACCTGCTTGTACTCTGGTCAAGCCCCATTGGTTTACAGAACCCCTTACCACTGGCTATAGCGCCGTAGACCTGCGTAAACCATTTGCCCGCAAGCGCTACGACAAACTAGGTGATATCCCCCAGGTCTATGTTAATGACTTCATCAGCCTGGTCGTCACTAAAGCCTGGGCCAACTATTTATACCAAATCCGACTTATTAACCCCTGAAATATCTCATCGGTCAAACTGGCCACCAATGGTAGTAAGTGAGAGCTTTAATGTCTGATTGCATGGTCATTAAAGTTCGACAGCGCTCCTCGAGCACATCTTCGAGAGCATCGAGGGTCTCAAAGCATCGATTGGCGATTGGTTCATCCGCTAGCCGCCACAATCGTTCAGCGGGCTGTAGTTCTGGAGAATAGGGAGGTAAAACCTTCAGATGAATGCCTTTAGGTACCACCAGATTTTTACAGGTATGCCATCCTGCACCATCTAGAACGAGAAGAATCTGTTTGTGCTGTCCCGCTCCAACTTGCTGAGCAAAGCTTTGCAGGGCTTGATTAAACCATTCTCCATTCACCCGAGGCAGAATGAACCATTCAGTGTCGCCTGTTGCGGGGTGAACGAATCCATAAAGATAGGCCCATTCGTAGCGATGGTCCACCTCAGCAATCGGACGCTGACCTACAGGTGCCCAGATCTTTCGAATGATGGGTTTAAGGCCTAAGCGGTGTTCATCAAAAGACCACACTTCGACTTGAGCATCAGGATAGCGTCGCTCCAATTCTGCTTTGCACTCAGGCAGTTTTTTTAAAGGCGGCTTGTGCCTCTGGGTCGCCTTTACGATGATGAGGACGTGGGCATTGAAGGGACTGCTCCAATCGCTTGAGATAGTCCCAACCTCGTTGGGGCCAAACCTTCTCAACTCCTGTCATTTGGGCGATGACCTGTGCTACTTTTGGCCCGTTCCATAGACCACCGTCGGCAGGTGGGGTTTGGAGACGAGTCGACAATTGTGCACATTGGTCTTGAGTCAGGAGACTGCGAGATTGGTAAGGTCGTTTATCTTTGCGTCGGTTGCGTAATCCATTAGCTCCATTGCGGTTATACTCTCTAACAATTTCTCGGGCGTAATCGTAGTTGAGACCGACCACTTGGGCTGCTTGAGTTAGCTTTGTTTGCTCACTGACGAGCCACAGCAGATGCCAGCGGCGCGATTCTACTGGGTCTTGGCTGGCCCGATAATGAGACTTCAGCTCCTCAGGCGAAAAATGAGGTTCGAGATACAGTTTTCTTGGCATTCTCTAATTATGAATTATATCGGAGTTATATAAATCGGATTTGGTATTAGATCCGAACAGACCCGAAATTAGACGACCTCGATATAAAGGCAAGTGTGACCGGGTAAACACCATTCCCTGTGAATCTTTCCGCGCCCAAGCCAAAATTGATTTTGCTACAGATCGGTTGCAGCTCCCTGGCCTAGGTTGGATCGGTATTCCTGCCCTCTCTGTTCGATTGGGGAGTGTCATGATTAGACAGCAAGTGCAGATGGCAAAGTATCCCGACCGCTACCCAGAACTAGCCAAAAAGCTGAATGAGCGGGATGCATTTTTGAGTGTGGCTAGATGGCTGGAGAGGGATATTCCAATGCCAGAGAAGATAACGGGAGATATCAAAAAAGCTATCAATCATGCTGAATGCGTTATCAAGAAATCGGGCCAGGTCACACAGGCCATTGCAAAATTGAGAGAATTGTCAGAGAAGCGAGAATTACAACAGGCGATTAATGACCTTTGTACTCCTGGAGTCTTTAGGATTTGTCGACGCGGGGATAAATTCTATCTCCAAATCGCGGTCCGCTCAGTAGTGAATCCTGGTAATCCTCGGCCCAAACCAATAGGTTTGGATGTAGGTTTAGATCTACTATGCTGCACGACCAATGGCGTGCAGACTAAGCATCCTGATTTGAGGCGATTGACTAGCAAAATTATTCGCCTCAAGCAGAAACAATCGCAGATGATGTTAGGTTCTGCAAACTGGCACCGTATTCAAAAAAAGATTAGTAACGCGGAACGACAGAAAACTAAAGCCAAGCGCAACAAACAGCACTATATTGCAGGCTGGTTAGTGGACACTAATCAGCATATAGCGATCAAGAAAGTCAATCCAAAAGAGGTTGTCGCACGACCCTTGCCGCGACCGAGTGAAGACAACGAGCAATATCTACGTAATGGTAGAGAAGATCAGCGTATCATCAACTATCAGTCGAAGGAAGCCTCAGTTGGTCAGTTTATCAGCTTAATTCTTTCGAAAGCCAGTGACAGAGAAAATCGCATGATAGAATTGGTAGCATGTGAGCCTGAAGCCACACCGACTAAAATTTTGGAAGCGTCCAGTTTCCACTCCGGCGGTCCACAGTCGGAGCCAGCCCAAAACCTGCAAAGGACACGGGAAGGTGATGCGGTAACGCTCACCATGCGAGGGGAAAGCAACAGCGACTCCTCAACAACTCATAGATCGAAGCAAGCCCATGAGCTTGCCAATCCAGCTAAAAGCCCCAAACCTTTCAAACGTCCACGGCGTAAGCCATGGGCTGAACGTAAGACCTTTTAGGTTTTTCAAATACTGACAGATTGGTTGTGGCTGAAGTTTGCGCCTTAGCAATTTATCCAATGCTTTCTACATGACAAAAGCATTTTGTTTATGGGGTTATTCTTCCTTTTTACTTTCAAAAATACTGTGGAGACTAAGTTTTTGAAGACTGGGTGATTTAGGGCATTAGATCTAAAGTGTTGGTGGACATTGGGCCTACAGTTATCTGTTCTCAAAGCTCAACTTTACCCATCAAGCATCATAGCAAGCGTAAATATTACACATTTTAGCAATATTTCATGTTACTATATTTTCTTTGAGAGTAATGGTGAGAGATGGACTACGAATTTAGAGTAATAGTCGAGAAAGTCTCCGTCACCAGCCAGGAAGTAGTCAAGCGAGACACTCAAAAAATATATGACATCCAACAACCCGAATCAATTCTCGATCTAGGATTGCGTCATGAAGAGCAAATCTCTCTACTTTCCAAAGTCCAAAGTGCTCTGTTAGCCGAGCAATCAACCCTTATCGATCCTGGATTCAAGCAGTGTATCAAATGCGGAGAGAAAATAGGCAAACTGGGTTTTCAAGCATCTACATTTCATGCCGTCTTCAGCGATCATAAACTCCGAATCCAAAAACATCGGTGCAAGATCCCTGAGTATTGTTGGCAAAGTATCAACTGATTTCGGGTTTTAATCCATGGGTAAGATTATCTAAAACCCTTTTTCTGCATAGCATTCCACCGACACAAACTAAAATGACGCCAGCCATTTAGTTTACCGTTCGTTAGGAGTGCAAATGCCTCAAACTAAGTCCCATAAATGGATTCCAACCTACTTTTTGCAGGTACGATAAACTTCGAAAAAAAGCTTAAAAGTAGCTTTATTCACATTAATTGTTGCTTGCGCATCAGTGCGAATGTCTCCTACGCTCAAGCTGCTAAAGATGTGACTTATTTAACGGGTATTCAGGTTGCAGCCAAAACCCAGCAACGCTTGGTCCATCAGCAACGGTTTCCTACGCCCCAGGCCCACGAAGCTTTAACTGAAGTGAGTGTCGATGGTGGCAAAGTACGCATCCGCACACCTGCAGGCCAACCTTGTCAGTGGAAAGACTATAAAACCTTAGCAACAGACGTGGGACTCATTGCGGATTATCACAATAATGCCCGGCTCATTGGCTGGACTCACCAGCAACCGTTAGCCTCTCCAGTGACTTGCTTAGGGGATGGTCATGATGGCATTTGGAACATCATTCGTCAGCTGAGCATACCTGAGCAACGACGGGAGATTCTGGACTGGTACCATCTGGTGGAAAATCTTCATAAGGTCGGTGGATCTCTCAAGCGTCTGCACCAGGCTGAACAACTCTTATGGCAGGGGAAGGTGGATGAAACCTTGACTCTGTTTGAATCGTTGAAGAAAAAGCAAGCCCAAGTCTTTTGCAACTATATCCGCAAACATCGGCATCGGATCGTCAATTATGACTATTACCAGAGTGAGCAAATTTGTTCTATTGGGTCTGGAGCTGTTGAATCTGCTATCAAACAGATTAGTCGCAGAGTCAAAATTTCAGGGGCGCAGTGGAATGAAAGCAATGTCCCGCAAGTGCTTGGACACCGATGTGCTTATCTCAATGGTTTAATTTGCATGCAAAGGTGACATGCTCCCGGACCTCTAGTTATGTATGGTAATTATTTTTTCAATACATAATATTACTTTATAAACAATGGATAGATACTAATATTACTTTTACATAACAAAAAAAATGACTTTTAAATAGACTTTCTAGTAGTTTTTTAAAAACAGGTGATAATTAGTGACTTTAAACAGACTATTACTAAAATTAAATATATATATAAATATTAACAGTCTGGACAATAATATTTTTTAGAATATAATTAATTATCGGTTCCATTAATCTATAGCAGCTTATCTTCAAATCATGAATGCCTACAAATAATAGTCAGCATAGAAGATTTTACTTTTGTTTCAGTAATTCAATATGATTAACTATTATAATCTACATTTTCGTCTGAATTAAATTACTATTAATAAGTTAAGTCAGAAAGCGTATATATCACACTCCTATTGGCATTAAGCTCCTTTATAAATTCTTTAATCTCATCTTTAATTATTTTTGTAATGGTATAAAATTTGGAATATGAGTACTGCGTTAGGTAAGATACTCAAAAAGTTCGTCAACAGTGCAAAGTAGAGTTTATGACATGGCAAGTCAGATTATCTTTTGAAAAGATGCTCATATATTGGTATTACATATCAAATAATGGAAGTAATCAAAGCTCAAAGCCTTTGACGTTAAAGAATAATTTGTGGTTCGATAATAATGTGAGCTAATAGAAAAGAGATGCACTTCACCAATGTATTTGCAAAAAAAAATATATAAAAACTATCATTAATGCTTGCAGCAAAATAAAAAAAACCTGTTTTTTTTTCGCAGTAAAGCTTACATCATTTTGTTAAACTAGGGCTGCTATAATCATTAATAAAAAAACAATGATGCTTATGAAAAAGTCATAAAGTTGACTTAAATTATCTAAACAATGTAGGCTTTTCTGTTTTTCAAAAACTATAACTTATTAAACTAAACATTATTTTATTTATAAAATCAGCTTATATCAGTTTAGAAATATTTTTTAACCCATTGTAAATTTAAGTGTTATGCCAATAAAATCACCTCTGAAATAAAAGGAGAAAAAAATTGTAGTTGTGAGAATCTCAAAGCATAAATTTTAACCTATCTTTTATGCAATTTTAGTAGCGATAACTCTTCCTAAGATAACCGATTAGTTTGAATAATTATTTTGTATGGCCTGGAGCAATTATGTCAAATTCAGTCAAAACTGAGTATTTTGAGTTTATGAGAACCGATCTTCAACAAACATTTTCTTCCAGTCATATAGAACCAAGCAAATTAAGTACATTTCAGCGAATACTATTAACAACTGATGGAACAGTAACTGATATTCTTGAAGCTTATGCTTTTGAGCAAATTCAGATTGTAAAACTTTCAGAGAGTCTGTTTATACTGGAAGACGATATTAACTCTATGAAACTAAAAAAGGGATCTGAAGTAATCGCAAGAAAGATTTTGTTACAGGGGAAAATAAGCCGAAAAAACTTTGTTTACGCAGAATCAATTATTGCTCCAGAAAATCTAAATATTCGGTTTAGAGAAGCCCTTCTTAAAACTAAATCACCTATCGGAAAACTGTGGTTTGAACAACGCGTTGAAACATTTAAGGAAATAGTTAATACAAGTATTGAGTCTGCTACGAATCTATCAAAATATTTCAACATAGGAATTTCTGATAAACTTTTCTCAAGAACATATCAAGTTTTTACAGATAATAAACCGGTTATGATGATTACGGAGAAGTTCCCAGAGTCTTATTTTACAGACTTATTTTGATAAATTAGTATTCTCAGAGTCAAGAACTGAATTAGTATTTTGGTAAAGATATAAGTGGTCATATTAATCAGCCTATTTTGAATATTAAATGCTAAATGCAATATTGTAAAAACCAACTACTAATAAAAATTTCCTAAATTATTTTTTTCGTTCTTTATTAGCGATTACATAACTAATAGTTTTGCCTTAGAGAAAATATTTAATTTGTGAATGCTTCAACTCATATATATTTACTTTAATTTTGGATCTTTATTTTAAAGAATTAGTTATATATATCAACCTTTTTAATTAATGCTTAACCCAAAATTCCTAGAAATCTATTAAGTATATATAAATAGAATAAGTAAAATATGCTGGACATCGTATTACGGTTAAATAAAAGGTTTATTTTTTAGAAAATGCAAAGATTTAACGTTTTCAAATTTAGATAAGAGGAATAATGCTTTATAACATCTTAAAAGAAGTAGCTATAAAAAACCCAAATGAAATAGCAATTATATACGGTGAAACAAAGATAACTTACAATACCCTACTAGAAAAAATAAGCGGCTTAAGTGAAGGATTGAAGTCTATAGGGCTTAAAAAGGGAGATTGCTTAGCACTATTACTACCCAACTGCCCTGAATTCATTTTTACATTTTATGCTGCTATGACACTTGGAGCTATTATTTTACCCCTCAATCACTTGTTCAAAGCAGAGGAAGTAGAATTTTATCTGCAAGATAGTCATGCGAAATACATCATTACAGATAGTCATCGGTTTCAATCTTGTATACAGCTAATTTCTAATCTATCTAACTCAGTTGAAGTCATAGTAATAGATTCTACTCGGACAAGTAGTCAATCTTTCTCTGATTTAATTAAATCGAATATTTTGGATACTAGACCTATACATATTGATCCTAACTCTAGTGCTATTTATCAGTATTCATCAGGTTCGACTGGACGTCCCAAACGAGTTACCCGGACTCAATCGAATCTAGTCAGCGAAGTAAGAAGTTTCGGGGCAACCACTAATATAACCCCTACTGATAAAATCCTCTGTATCGTCCCACTCTATCATGCTCATGGATTAGGGAACTGCCTGCTCGCTTCAACCTGTAATGGTGCGACACTAGTAATTTTAGAGCCACTTATGAAGAATGATCTTCCAGTTGAAGTTCCATTTGTGTTTAGATGTCCAAGAGTTCTTGAACTAATAGAAAGTAAGAAAATTACAGTTTTACCTGCTGTTCCTTATATTTTTAGCACAATGGTTGAGACACCTGTATGTACCAATGCCAACCTTAACTCTTTAAGGCTTTGTTTTTCAGCTGGAAACTTTCTTGACCAAAAAACTTTTGATCATTTTTTAAATAGATATGGTGTTCCTATTAGACAGCTTTATGGTTGCACAGAAGCTGGTTCAATTTCAATTAATTTAAGTACTGAGGTTGCACAGACTGCTAAGTCAGTAGGACAATCACTACTCGGCGTTCAAGTTTCCATTATTGACGATAACGGTAAAATTTTACCAAATGGTGAAATCGGGGAAATAATTGTTAAGAGCCAAGCTTTGACGAAAGGCTATGACAAAATGCCTGAATTAACTTCATTCGCTTTTCAAGATGGAGCTTACTATACAGGAGATCTAGGATTTTTAGATCAAAATAGATATTTATATATTACTGGCCGAAAAAAAATCTTAATTGATACAGGGGGACGGAAAGTAGATCCCATTGAGATTGAAGATGTCCTATTAACTAATCCTAAAATTAAAGAGGCTGTTGTAGTAGGTGTTAAAAGTAATCTTGCAGGAGAGTTGATTAAAGCAGTTGTGGTATTAAAAAATGGTATTTATTACAGCGAAAAAGAAATTCAAATTTTTTGTAGAAAATATTTAGCTGACTATAAATCACCGAAGATGATTGAGATTCGCGACGAAATCCCTAAGAGCCCTCTTGGAAAAGTTTTAAGGAAGGAGTTAATATAGCGAATTATTAATCGATTAATATCAAAAGAGCTAATATTGTTTATAAAAAATTATTTGTGGATCACTAAAATGACATATTCACCTGAAAAATTAACTGAAAAAATTAAAAGTGTGATTCTTGACCTTATACCTATCGATGAAGATAAATTGTTGGATAACTCAGATATCTTTAATTTAGGTTTAGACTCAATTAACGCTATGACACTAGTTTTTAATTTACAAGATACATTCTCAATAAAATTTGAAGTTCTTGAAATTGATGTTGAAAATTTCAGGAGTGTCAAGGATATATCCAAGCTTATAAGAAGCAAACTCTAATGACTTATTTTTTATTCTGAGATTATTCTTCAAGGTGATTGGAAAAAAAAATTTCTACCATATTTAATATGCCCGGAGATGAGAATTTTTTACCATGTCCTCCACCATGAATAACTTCAAAAGTAACTTCATTACCAGCTTGACTTAATGATTCATATAAGATTTGACTTTGATTTAAAGGAACAAGTAGATCATTATCTGCGTGCATAATAAGAAATGGCGGGACTGACGAGGTGATATGAGTGATTGGATTAGCTAAAGCGACTTTATCTACGGCTGATTGAATAGGATATCCAATTAACTCCGATTCGGGAGAGTCATAAGCATCATGATCAATTTCACTAGGGTAACTATTCATTCTTAAAAAATCTGTCGGACCAAACCAATCACAAACAGCTTGAACTTTACTTGAAGATGATCTCCATGGTCCCGACTTATCGAATTCTTTCATATGCTGAGTTGTACCTAGGAGTGCTGCTAGATGCCCTCCTGATGAAGAACCCCAGACACCAATTTTCCTTGGATTCAAATTTAACTCATTTGCGTTAGCTCGAAGAAACCGAACTGCACATTTGCAGTCTTCAAGCTGGGCTGGAAAGGGTGCTTCAAAGCTCAATCGATAATTAATACTTACGCAAAAGTAGCCACGTAGAGCAAAAGGGATAATTTTTTTCTTACCATCCTTCTTAGTACCTGATCGCCATCCACCTCCATGGATCCAAATTATTACAGGCATTGGCATTTTTGAGGGACAAATGAGATACATCATATCCATTGTTAGCGAACAAGTATTTGTTCTGCAATATTCAATGTCTTGTCGGTAAATTAGTTGTTTTCTTAGTCGTATGATGGATTCGAAAATTTGCAATTTATTCAATATCAGAAGAAGTTAACTCATTAAATTTATATTTCTATGAGCAAGCTGCAGGCAATAGATTCTTATTTAGTGTTCGGTATATCTGGTATTTCTAAAGATAAGTGGGTACATTTTATACTATGAATACAAGCTTTAACTCCGACTCGTCGATATCAAAACTAGAACCTCTAGAGAAGAAAAAACAATCTAGTGAGACGAATTTGTGGACATCTATCCGTAATATTATTGCACTACAGAATCAAGCGCCTGAACTTAAAAAGCTATCAAGTGGCCTTACTGCACCAACCTCTTTTAATCAAGAGAGACTTTTGCTTTTAGATAAGCTTAGGCCAAATAGTATTGTTTATAATATACCATTCGCATTTCGCATTTTTGGAGACCTTGATATATCTACCTTAGAGAAGTCTATACAAGTCCCAATTTATCGACATGAGGTTTTGCGAACTACTCTACTTCAGGATGATTATGGTGTCACTATTCAACATATTCATCCAATGCCTGAAAATACGCTATCTATTCAAGATCTACATATGCTCAATGAACTTGAACAAGATATGTTGATTGATAATTTTGTAAGGGAAGTTGTAGAGACTCCCTTCAATCTTGATAAAGGCCCACTAATTCGAGCAAATCTTCTCAAAGTCTCATCTCAAGATTTTATTTTAGTTCTAACGATCCATCACGCTATATTTGATGGTTGGTCTGAAGGCATTTTGTTTGATGAAATATCCAAAGCTTATAAGACTTACTATGCTAGAGAAGATTTACAGCTGGATAGAATTCCGATTCAATATTCTGATTACTCCATTTGGCAACGCCAGTGGATAACAGGTGATTTTCATCAGGTCCTTACTAACTATTGGAAGACTACTTTAGATGAGTCTTTGAGAAGATTAGACTTACCGGTTGATATCTCAGCAATTAAAGCTAACCAATCTCAACGTAGTGCTTGCGAGAAGTTGTATCTAAATTCACAAATCACAAATTCTTTAAAAGAACTATCTTGCCAACAAAAAACAACTCTTTTTTGTGTACTTTTATCTGCTTTTTATGTTCTTTTATATCACTATACTGGGCAATCGGATCTTGCTGTTTGTACACCCACAGCGAGTCGTAATCGAAGTGAATTAAAGGGAATGATTGGTTACTTTGTTAACCTATTAGTGCTACGCAATGATTTATCTTACAAGCCATCATTCAGGCAATTAATTGAACGTGCTAAACAGGTTATATCTGGTGCAATAGCTCACCAAGATTTGCCCGCGCAGGACTTGCTAAATTGTATTGCGGGAGATCAGATGGTAATGTCCCAGGTTTTGTTTGTGCTACAGAATACTCCACAGAAATCACTCTTATTGCCAGATCTTGAGGTTCAGCGATTTGAAGTTGATAATGGTATAGCCGATTTTGATTTGTTTCTTTCTTTGATGGATGATGCAGGATCAATTAAGGGGATACTTAAGTACAATGCAGATCTTTTTGAAGCTAATTCAGTACTTAAAATGCTTCAACACTATAAAGAGATTCTATCAAAAGCGATTGTAAATCCTGATAGTTCTATCGACAACTTATTGAAGCTATCAGTTTATGAAAAACGAGAACTTACTGCTAAACGTCATCAGGAAAAGCGTCTATCATCAGTTAAAACTCAGGAGAAAGTCCAGTTTGTTACACCTCGTAATGAGACGGAGAGAAAACTGCAAAATATTTGGCAGATAGCCTTAAATATTCAGCCTATTAGTATAACTGATAATTTCTTTGATTTAGGAGGAAAGTCTCTTGCAGCAGTTAAACTTTTTAGTCAGATTGAAAAAACCTTTGGTAAGAAGCTACTGTTCAGTGATATTTTTAAATCTCCCACAATCGAGAAACTGGCTATAAAACTTAAAGAGGAAGAAACTATAGGCTATAAGAAATCGCTTGTGGCAATTAATTGTGAAGGGTCCAAACCCCCACTTTTTTGTATTCACTCAGTTGAGCCAAGTATTTTACACTATCGCTATATTTCTAACTATTTAGATACCGATCAACCGTTTTATGCTCTTCAGCCTCCTGCATTGTGTTCCAGTGATGAGATCCTGTTTGCTTCTATTGAAGAGATGGCGCTTTACTATGCTAATGAAATTCAAAAGTTTCAACCTCAAGGCCCTTACTTTCTTACCGGACATTCAATGGGAGGAGTGATTGCTTACGAGGTTGCTTGTAAGCTCCAAGGAAAAGGGGAAGAAGTTGCCTTCCTCGGTCTTATTGACAGCTTTGCACCTCAGTACCATAAGCATGATACATCTAGCACCAAAATCTTCTATCAGCTTTTTATCCATTGTCGCAATATAATACGAGTCTCCCCTAAACGGAAGATAGGGTACATTATAGAGCGGTTGAAATACGTGATTCCAAACTCTATATGGAGTATACTAAATAAACAATCAATATTTGAGATAATTGACATATCAGTCCACAATGAGTTAACTGATATATACCAAAATCTTCCTATTTATAAGAAAATTAAGCAGGCACATTATAAGGCTTATAAAAAATATATCCCAACTCATTTATACTCTGGTAGCATATTTTTATATCGTGCCACTGAGCGACCTACTACGATTCGTTATTATTCAGCCCTAGGCTGGGAAAAATATCTCTCTGAGAACATAGAAATTATAGAAGTTCCTGGAAATCATAATGCAATAGTTCATGAACCTTATGTCAAAGTTTTGGCTAGAAAAATTCAGAAATCTATTGATAAACAGCTGTAAGCGTAAAAATCACACATTCAACTGGTTTCGGGTTTTTATCTAGCTGACCTAAAATATTGGCTGTTAACCCCAATATGAACACCTGAAAAAGATTGAACAGGTAATTGCATCGCCTCACTTTGAGAATTCACCTTATAGTTCCCAACTGATTTCGGGTGTCGGGTAGAGAGGACTCCTTCGAAACTGTAAGCGTAAATATCCTACATTAAAAGCCTAATTCTCAAGCAGCTTTTTCTTCTTCAGGAAGAACTAAATCTAGCCAATTATCACTCCATTCATTACTGATCATACTCGCCCTGATTTGCAAGACATTATGGGCACCTACCCGAGTCCATTGCATCTTCTGCTTCTTTTTATGGCGAGCATTAATGAGGGTGTCAATATGAGATTCTGCAACTTGACTGGTATAAGCTAGCCCCGCTTTATCTCGCTCGTCATAATTGACAAGATATTCACTGTTATTCTTTAAGTAATCGTATAAGCCTTTGAGCTTTGTTTGCTTCTTCTCATCTGAAATGTTGTCTCGAAGCATGGCAATCTTCTGCAGAGCATCATCTACTTTTCCATGCCATAAACTCCCCTTCGCACTATCGAGGGATTCTGCAAAGGTTTCACCCAGTGCATTGCTGACATTTCGGAATTTCTTGCCGATATGAAACCAGTCCAAGATCAGCTCTAATGCTTTGCAATGAGGCTCAAGAACTGAGATGACTGACCAGCAGTTGCTAGCACCATCGGCCAAGGCAGTGACCTGTGTCTCTTCTGTCATCCCTTGTTTAAGTGCCGCATGATGCAGATAGGTCTTGATGGTTTGCAACTCATCCTCTAAGGCGGAAACAACACAAGTCTTTTCCGTAATTTGGCGATGATGTTTATCAACTACTTCAATGGCACTAGGACGATAAACGATGCCAGATAAGGCTTCAAAACTGCGCTTGTCTTTATCTTTGGTAGGAATATGACCCCCATCGACTTGAGCAATGAGTTCTGCTGCCGGGGTGGGTAACTCTTCTTGATCTGGAGGGGTAGTGTTCGCTTGAGATAAACGCTCACCGACTTGATTGGTCACGTTTTTGATTTGGACATGGTTATTCACACTCCGGCGCTGAGCATTCAGCCGCTCCATATTATCCTGAGCTTCTCGATAGCTATGCAAGGCACCATTCTCACATTGCAGTTTTACTAAGTCAGGATGAGTATCTGTGCCAAAGACGCTCAACACCGATGGCATACTTTGCCATCGACACTCAGGATTCTTGCACCGATGTTTTTGGATACGGAGTTTATGATCGCTGAAGACGGCATGGAATGTAGATGGTTGAAAACCAAGCTTGCCTATTTTCCCACCACATTTGATGCACTGCGTAACTCCAGTATCGATGAGGGTAGATTGTTCGGATAACAGAGCACTTTGGACTTTGGAAAGCAGAGAGATTTGTTCTTCGTGACGCAATCCTAGATCTAGAATAGATTCTGGTTGCTTGATGTCATAGATTTTTAGAGTGTCTCGTTTAACGACTTCCTGAGTGGTAACCGAAACTTTCTCCACAATCACTCTAAATTCGTAGTCCATCTCTCACCGTTACTCTCGAACCTCTGCAAGAGATAGAGTAACACTAAAAACTTGAATAATGTACAAAAATTACGCTTTCAATGGAGGGTGCTTTGGTACGGAAGGAATTGTCGGAGGAGTTCCATAACCTTACCTGGTAAGGGTTGATCTCTCTATTCTCTAACTCTTATTTCAGCATCACCAAAAGAGGACAAGAGCCTTATTACGACATCATTTGTCTTAACTTACTTACTATTTTTTTGGGCGAGACAAGGGCTGATAATTTATAGGCAATTTGACCACGACATAACCCTAAAGAAAATAGCGTTTCAGTTCGCTGTAAATACTTCAACATCTTAGAAGACCGGGATGAAGGTTCTAGATTAGTAGTATTCTCCTGAGTCATATTAGGAGAAATTTGCATCCAAATCTCTGGAGAACTTGACCAAGGAGAAGAAGATTTTGATGAACTCCCAAATTCCATATTCTCAACAGAAAATCCTGCTCTATTTGCGATTCGATACAATCCGTCAACAGAAAAGTTGTATTTATGGGCAATGTGTAAATACATCAACAAATTACCAAGGGCAGGCAAATGCCCAAACTGATCAATACGACTGATATCAGGCACAATCAAAACGATCTTCCCATTGGGGGTGAGATACTGACGGATGTCTTGCAAGAACTGGAGCGGTTGATCAAGATGCTCAAAGACATGGTGTAGGTAGATTAAATCAAACTTTGCATCTTTCTGTTCGGCGGGAAGGGCACTCAGATCGCCATAGTAGAGGTGTTTCACACCAAAGCGACGGCCAGCTTGTAATGCTGCAACATCATAATCACAGCCGATTGCATCATATCCCCGTTCCTGCATAAACTTGACGCTACCGCCCCCTCCGCAACCCACTTCACAAAGTCGACTTGCTGGTGTTAAGGAGTCGCTAATGAATTGGAGTAGCTTCTCAGAGTAACTGCTTTGGCTAGCAATATAATCTCCATAATCTTCCGAGTCATCAACATCCATCGCATACATTTTTCGATACATGTTGGTATAGAAGTCAGCTAGGCTCTCTTCATCCAAATAGGGATCAAATCTTACCGTTCCACATCGATTACATACAACAGATGTTAGTGGAATCCCATATCTATCAATTTCGGAAACAATCACATCTTCTGAGTCATTAGCTTCGCAAGGACAGGCAGAATGCTGCAGTGTATAGGAATTATTGTCGATATTTAATTTTATTTTATCTATGAAATTTTGCTGAGTCTTAGACACAGAAGGTTGATATGGGTTAAGGGAATCAAACTCATATCGAGGAGAAATAATTTGTCTTTCTAAAGTTGCATTCATAATCCAATACTTGATGAATAAGCCAGAGCGTTAGAATAAATACTAGTCGGCTAAAAATAACAACGAAGTAATCTAAGTCACAATAAATATCTGATCGTTCAAATAAAAAAATACATATATTTGAAATAATATGAATGCAGAGTTACTTTATTTTCTGAGGCGAATTACTGCTATAGCTCTTCGGATAAACGATTGACAATATGATTCGCCCGAAGCAAAGAGCCAGATTGGTTTAGATGGTATTCACTATCAAAAAAATATTTCACCTGAAATGCCATTTCTTCAGGAGTATCGATAAAATCAAGTTCAGAAGTGTTCTCAATCACTGAACTAATTTGATCAATAGCCTTAGCATTATTTTTATATACATTTTCAGCTAGGGGCGGATAAGAAAAATATACTCGTGCACCATTTTCTTTTGCCACTCGATCAAATTTTTGGATAATTTTTAAAGAAGTTTGGATTGATCCATCAGTGACTTCCAAAGTACGCTTAATTTTAGAAATATCTCGCGGAGTTCCAGTATTTTCTGTCATATCCCCAGCTTGGTTAAAATTACTCCGTTTATATATGCTATTTAGTTCATAATTCTTGGTAAGAGTAGAAACAACATTTCGAATAACTCCTCCAAAATAAAGCTGTCCTTTATCTAACAGCACAGGTGCATAGTAGTAGGGAACAAACTTTACGTTTTGAACTCGATTATCAATCGTGTTAAACAGACGTTCTGGAATATCAGGTAAATGACTAGAGAAATTTTCATATTCCAATGAAACGACAGCAACATCACCCGGCCTCAATGCCTCCTCAACTTCATTGAGGGTATACTCAAGACCCAGTGCAGCATGAAGTCCCATATTGACGGGCCTACGCTGGAGATTACTGGCGATAAGCTGGGAATTTATCCCAAATGCAACGTTAGAGCCACCAACAAAAATAATTCTTGGCTTTTTTTGCTGCTTGAGAAGAGCATGCTTGTCGATGGTTGCCGCTAAATACTGTTTTTGAGCCAACTGATCGTGAGTCTGAATGTAGTAGAGCGTAATGGCAGCTAGCACAAGACATTGCAGAGAAGCAAACTTAAACAGTCTAATCAAAAACTTATTCATGTCTCTTTAAGGTATCTATGGCAATAGGCAATAAAAGCTTAGGGTGACTAGCCAATTAATCTAGAAGAAGAGAGTGAACTCTATCAGTTTAATTTTGACGACTCAATTCTAGATTCTCTATTTGGGGGTGTATAGTTAGCTCTGAGCTGATGTACAACCACTCTGAGTATCAATATAAATCTTACGCCTATTTATTTTTTCACAATGTGATTAAGCTTACTTTTATCAACTCACAAGGTTTATTCCTTCAGTTTTTACGCCAGGAATCACTTCTCGATCAGAAGAACTGTAAATTTAGAACAACAAGGTTATCTACCCCAATATTTCGAAGAATTGATAGCTTTGCTAGTGGACTGCAAATCTTTGAATTATAGGGTACCGCTGACTCAACGAATCAGCTTGGTAATTACCCTTATCTAATGACTGGTCTCACTGTCAGTGCCAACTTAAAAATACTTAGAGATGCAGAATGAAGTCTTGCCAATACTGGCAAGGTAAAAAAATCTTGAAATCCTATAAGCTAAGCGCCACCCTGTTTTAACTGATGTAGGAACTTACATCATCCGTTCTGGAAATTTTGCAGCCATTTCTAATATCATCATCTATGCAGACTCCTTTATAACAGGAGGGTCAAAGCATTTGTATCTAGAGCGTCCCATTCTCAGGTCGCCAGGTACAAAGCCCTGAGTTGATCACTAGCATCCGAATTGGCTGGTTTCACCTTCCTATAAGAAGTCTGTACTATTGCGATTATTCAACCGCTGCCATTTGCAAAATGGCCCCTAACCCAGAACCCATTTCTGCAGGGGTGATTTTGCCATCATGATCTTGATCAAGGGCATCAAAAACTGCATCTGTACCTAACCATTCTTCGCGGGTGATAAAGCCATCACCGTCTAGATCGTAGCTATGAAAGATATCGGCTGTTGCTGTACTGACTTTAACGTCAGCTTCTAGTCGCACTAATCGGTTCACTAGAAGTTGTTCTAGTGTTTCCAGGGCTTTACTAAACCCCTTAATACCTTCTTCTAGTTTTTCCGAAGCCATACGATCTTCTGTATGCATTTTTTCGAAGTTCGTTTGGTTAATAGCTATCTTCTCTATCTCCATCCCTGCAGCTTTACTTGGATCGAGCTTTCGGGGCATGTCTTCAGTACTGTCTTGAAGCTGAGCCAGTAGCTTAGGTGAAATCGTAAGAAGATCGCATCCAGCTAGTTCCAGAATCTCGCCAGTATTGCGAAAGCTAGCCCCCATAACTTCAGTGGAGTATCCAAATTTTTTGTAGTAGTTATAAATCTCTGTAACAGACTGTACACCTGGATCTGCGACAGGAGAATACTCTTGTCCAGTCTCATTCTTGTACCAATCTAGAATTCGACCCACAAATGGAGAGATTAAGGTAACGCCTGCTTCAGCACAGGCGATGGCTTGATGGAGACCGAACAGTAGCGTCAGATTGCAGTGAATGCCCTCTTTTTCCAAGACTTCTGCGGCCTTAATACCTTCCCAAGTGGAAGCAATTTTGATCAAGATGCGCTCGCGATTAATTCCCGCTTTTTCATATTCAGAAATGAGGTAACGGCCTTTGGCAATTGTGGCCTCTGTATCGTAGGACAGCCGAGCATCAACTTCAGTTGAGACTCGCTGAGGAACAATTTCCAAAATCTTTTTACCAAAGGACACTGCTAAGCGATCAAAGGCTAAGGAAGCAATGTCTGCATGAGTCGCACCAGAACCTGCATCTGCTTTGGCTTGCAGCAACGTTTCATCAACAATCTCTTGATACTCAGGCATTTGTGCTGCTGCAGTGATCAGAGATGGGTTGGTAGTCGCATCACGAGGCGTAAACTGCTCAATCGCTTGAATATCACCAGTATCAGCAACGACAACTGTAACCGCTTTGAGTTGGTCTAGTGCACTTTTGGACATGACTGATTCCTGTAGTAATGGGTGATGCCTTTACAATGTAGCGTCGAAAAACTAGAGCCATCAATCCATTCAATCATTGGCTCAACATTTCGGATCTAGTCGTGAATAACAGACTTAACTTATTACACAATATTCACTCTAGATATGGATTAATGCCATATGAACCTTATCTTGGAAAATTCTCAGAAGGCTCTGGATTCAACCTCAGTTTCCTATGACTTAATCAACATAGACATTCAAAGGTTGATGCACTCCTCACTCCAATTCTAGATGGATGAGTTATTTCGATGATGGTCGAATCCCTTCCTTATCAATGTCTAGCTCTGATATCAAAACGAAGGATTAACGATGCCCTCTCTTCACTCTGCTATAGGTTCACTTGGTTTTTTGATTGCGATGAGTTCTGTCAGCCTCCCGGTCTGGGCAGCACCTCAGTCTATTAATACAGTCCCTTCTGCTTCGGGTTTGGGGGAACCCATCACAATTTCACCAACCCCGCCAATTGTTGAACCCACTCCTGCAACCAAACTCATTGAAGAAGTCAATTCTCAACTGGAAGGTACAGAAATTGCTCGCCGTCCTTCCCCTGAGCCAGACCCTTCTTTTAAGTGGCAGTCAGAGCTTCAGAATAATCAACGCCGCAGTGATCCAGGCTATCAATTCTTCCAGTCCAAGTTCTAAATTTCATCAGTAGGCAGCTCTAGGTTTCCAAATTTCTGAGGGGCGGATGTTGGCAGACTTTTGCAGCGCACCTATGCAACTTATTTGCGATCGCAACTCCCCCCTCGCCCATCACCAACCGTAATAACCCAGAATTTTTAGGTCTGAGTCAATCTATCCGGCATCCATCAACCCAGCCAACCGATATCAGACCAAACTGTCAGAGGGCTGCATCATAGTCATCTAAGGGCTACCTTTGTATGATGTGAACTATAGCTCCAAAGCTATTTCAGGATTCTGATGTTGTGTCCTTGATGGGATCTGAATCCTTGACTAAAACGGTGCTCTAATCAGGATGACATTTGGCATGATCCATTCCTCAAAAATTTTCACTCCAGGAATAATGCTGATGTCCCTAGGAGTGATTGCCTGTACGTCCCCACCACAAACGGGGCCAAACTCTTTAGCTTCAGAGCCCGCCCAGTCAGGATCGGCTCAATGTACCTTGGTGGAAAATGGCTTTGGCCCTCCAGGACAAGTGCAGGTAAGGGTGGAAGAAGTTGTCACAGGGCTAGAAGTGCCTTGGGGAATTGCCTTTCTGCCGAATAACGGAATGCTGGTAACGGAGCGGCTGGGGCGAATCAGGTTGGTTCAAAATGGCAAACTGCACCCTCGGCCCATTGCCACCGTTAAAGTGAGTGATCGGGGTGAAGGGGGATTGTTGGGAATTGCTACCCATCCTGACTTTGCCAAAAACCGATTTTTCTATATCTATTTCACAGCCAGCCTGCCAGGGAAATCGGTCAATCGAGTGGAGCGCTGGCGATTGTCAGAAGATGGGCAAAAAGCAACCCGCGATCTCATCATTGTAGACAACATCCCCGTTGCTCGATTCCACAACGGTGGACGAATTCGATTCGGCCCGGACGGGATGCTTTACATTGGCACTGGCGACGCTCGCGATCCTGACCTGTCTCAGGATGTCAACAGTTTAGCGGGCAAGATATTGCGGTTTACCCCAGAGGGACAGGTGCCCGCAGATAATCCTTTTTCAGATAATCCAGTCTATATTTCGGGGATTCGCAATACCCAGGGATTTGATTGGATCAATCCTTCCACCCTTTGGGTGAGTGATCATGGCCCCAGTGGAGAGTTGGGACGTTCAGGGCATGATGAAGTCAGCGTAGCCCAGGCTGGGGATAATTTGGGTTGGCCCACGGTTTATCGATGTGAATCCCAATCTGGATTGGTGCCTCCTACCCTCACCTGGCGTCAGGCCCTGCCCCCTGGTGGTGCTGCCGTATACACCGGGGATGCTATTCCAGAGTGGAAGGGGAGCTTTATGGTGGCAGGACTGCGGGCTGAACAATTGCAGCGTATTGTCATTGATCCTAAAACAGGTCAGTTGCAGCACCATGAAGTGTACTTGCAGGGTCAGCAAGGACGCTTGAGAGAAGCAGTGATGGGTCCTGATGGCGATTTGTATATCACAACGAGTAATTGTGATGGTCGGGGTAGGTGTCCAGCAAAGCGAGATAAAATTTTGCGCATTACTCGCTAGGGTTTATTGATTAATCGCTCTCATGAGCTTGGGTGACTTTTCCTCTAAAGACCACATAGTTATAGATGTTGTAGAACAACATAATCGGGATTAAGAAACCGATAAAGATGATCATAAAAACCAAGGCACTCGGTGAGGCAGCGGCCTGATAGATCGTGATTTGGGGGGGGATGATATACGGAAAAATGATCAAGCCCAGGCCCAAAAATGAGAGTAAGAAAATCAGCACGGTCCAAACAAAGGGCATCCGCTCTTGCTCCTTGCCGAGGCTCCGCAATAGCAAAGCCACAAATAAGCTGCCCAAGAGAGGAATGGCTGCAAAAAAATAAAACAGAGGCGGATCAAACATGCGATCGCGCATCTGTTCGTAAAACACAGGCGTACTCACCGTTATAAATACCGCTCCTAGGAAGGTTGTCACCGCCGCTAATTTGGCCGTTTTGTAATGGGTTTGTTGCAGCGTTCCCGTCGTTTTCATCACCAAATAAGTGGAACCGATCAGGACATAGCCTTGAATCAGTGTCAGAGCTACTAGGAGCGATTTCCAGCTCAACCAATCCCAAACACCACCCACAAAATGACCTGCTGTATCAACTGCAATCCCCTCAAACACAGTCCCTACCGCAAACCCCTGGCCCAAGGCAGCCATAAAACTCCCCGCTCCAAAGGCAAAATTCCACAGTTGCTTACTGCGCACCGAATTTTCTCGAAACTCAAAAGCAACAGCTCGCAAGATTAATCCACCCACCATCACACTGACAGGAATATAAAGAGCATGTAGCACCGTGGCATAGGCCAGGGGGAAAGCGCCAAATAATGTCCCTCCCACCAAAACCAGCCAAGTTTCGTTGGCATCCCAAATATTTCCCAGACTGGTCATCAAAATACTGCGACTTTCTTCATTCGAAGCCGTCAGGGACAAAATCCCTACTCCTAAATCAAACCCATCCAGGGTGACGTAGAGAAATAGAAACAACCCCAGAATCACAAACCAAACCTGGGGCAGAAATTGTTCTAATGCTTCCATGGACGAACCTCTACTGTTGGGTTTCTACGGGACGCTGATCAGGCTGATGCTGCATGGGTTCAACCTCAAGAGTGTCTTTGCTGACTGATTGGGGTAAGGGCAACTCCAAATTCGGGCCTTTGCGAATAATGCGACTACCAAAATACAGCGCCCCTACAAATAACATGCTGTACATGGCTGCAAATCCCAGAAGAGACGTTAAAACTTCAGGAGCAGGCAGGGGCGTTGCCATATCTGCGGTGCGCAACTCACCATAGACCGTCCAGGGCTGGCGTCCGACACAGCGAACAATCCAGCCACATTCCACCGCCACATAGCCCATAGGTGCGGCTAGCAACCACCCCCAAAGCATCAGTTTTTGGTCAACGATAGCTTCCGCTGTCAGTTTGCCCCGTAACCATCGCCACACACTAAACCCCATCAACCCCGCCAAGAAAATGCCAATCCCACTCATGATTCGAAAGGAATAGTAAATCAATCCCACCATATGGGGGCGATCCTGGGGTGCCCATTCGTTTAAACCTTGCACTGGCTCCGATAAGGTGGGCTTCAACTCCAGTAAATAGCTGAGCATACCGGGGACTTTGACTTCCCATTTATTCTGTCCTTCCCGATCATTAGGCAAAGCCACCAGACTCCAGGCTGGCGACGATCCAGCAGGAATCGTCTCCCACTGGGCTTCCATCGCCGCTAGTTTTGATGGCTGGTAATGATAGACCTGCTCAGCGCTCAGGTGACCGATGAAAATCTGGAGGGGGGCAACGACTAAGGCAACGGCCAGTACCACCTTCAGAGATTGTCCAAAGAATTCTGGGTGACGACGATTGAGAATATACCAGGCACTAATGCCCCCAATCACAAATAAAGAGGTTTCCAGGGTGGCGAAAAACATATGCAGAAAGCTATTCAGCATAAACGGGTTCAGAATCGCCTGGAAGTAGTCGCTGACAATAAACTTACCCTCAATAAATTCTCCACCCGTTGGGGTTTGGAGCCAGGAATTCGCCGTCAGGATCCAAAAGGTCGATAGATTTGCACCAAAGGCCACCATAATCGTCGCCAGCCAATGCATCAAAGGCGGCACTCGATCCCAGCCGAACAGCATAATTCCCAGAAATCCCGCTTCGAGCATAAAGGCCATTGCCCCTTCAAAGCCTAGAATGCTGCCAAAGAAATCTCCCACAGCTTCCGAAAACGGTGCCCAGTTAGTACCAAACTGAAACTCCATGGGTAAACCAGAAGCCACACCAATGCCAAAGTTCAAAACATAGAGCTTGGCCCAAAAGCGGGCATGAAGGTAATAATCTCGATTTCGGGTTTTTAACCACAACCCTTCAACCACCACTAAGTAAATGGCCATCCCAGTAGACAAGACTGGCCAAAGCATATGAAAAATAGCGGTCAAGGCAAACTGCATCCTCGACAGCACAACGGTATCAGACAAAAAATCCATAGGGACAACCTGTTGACAGAGAGGAATGAAAGACTAATGGTCCATCCCACACCCCTTGTAACAAATCTGTCTAAAGCTTTGCCAAAGACGGTTTGTAGAACTTAGCAGTTCAGCAATTCAGCAACCGGTTCCCTGGGGCTTATCCCGTCACCCATTCCCGCATCACATAGCGAATCAATAAAATCAAACGATCCCCTGAGGTGGGTTGGGCTCCTTTATGGAAGACTTGGGGTTCTTCCGCAAACCCAAACCCTGCCTCTCCTTCTAGGCTCACCAGGGATTCTTTGCCATAAAAGTCGATCAGGTCTTGATCGGAGCGAAAGCGCGACAGGGTGATCTTATCCGTTAATCGCTTGTGATCGTGGGTGCCCCGCACAATCATATGGGGGCCACAGGCAGAATCCACTTTGGTGAGATAAAAGAAAAATCTTAGGGCCCCGAAATCATCCACATCATAGTGAAAACGCTGCCCTGCATGGTCAATATCATAGGGAGGGACATTGGCATAACTCCACCACAACCGCGATCCGTTATGAATCGGTCGCACACCTAAATAGCCCTGAGCAATCTTCAACAGCTTTGGATCATGGATAATGCGCTGAATCGCCGGGCAATCGAGGAATGTATCTGGATATCGTCCCCTGGAATAGAGCTTATTGAATCTAGGAGCTGTAAGGCTATTATCAACCTCAGGGGGAATATAGGCTGGGCCATCATGGTCGGGATAGTAGTCGATGGTTTCAAGAAATTGAAAGATATCCTGAACCGTTGTCGATGGAAGATTTATGCCCGCATAAAACCCATCTTTTTTGATGCCATGTACAACCGTATTAACGTGTAGGTCGGAAAATAGAGAAACTCTATCTTCGATGCCAATAAAGAGCGAATTGGTCGTTTTTTGGCTTTGGGCACTACCATAAAGCCGAGTAATAAGCTTCCGCATCGTGCTGAAGCGGCTTAAGGCATACATGAGAAACCAATCTGGTTTTCGAAGCTTGAACAAGACTTGCTGGAGTCGTCCAAGCACAGCAGTATTCATAATCAGACTCAACTTAGTAGGTAGCCCTAAAAACTCTCTCTTAAAAGTAATTTCAATCCACTGAGTTGAATTTTGTGGAAGCCTTAGTGTAACTTATATTGCTGATGGGTGATGTGATTTAAATCCCAAGCTAAATTGATAGGAAAAAATTGGGTTAATTAAAGATTAAGTATTGATGTCACCCTAAAAAAAAGAAATCTTATTCTAGTTGAAGATTACTTTTATATAAAGTTCCAAGTTAAAAAGAATGCGATTCTGAGCAAAGCATCATTAAAACAAATGGGAAAGTAGCCTTAGAGGATATTTGAATAAACCTTGGTCCTCAAGGCTTATTCTGGAGCCTTGCCGACGTTGAACTGCAGGTAGGAGGAATTCAAGGCGTTTTCCTTGCTCTAAGGGTAACTCGGGTATGACTTACCTATTAATCTTTAAGGCGATCGTGTAGCGATAACAGCCTACTCGCCGAGGGCTTATGGAAGCCTCGAATTCTCAAATATCCTTTAAAAAGTAATCGTTAAATATCCACCTTGAAATTTTGCGGCTTTAACGGGCTTCCCACGTAGCTCAGGGGGTAAGAAGATATTACGCCGTTGGTCTCCTGCTTCAATGGTCACTTCAGGACCATATTGGGTTAATTTAACCTGGGATTTTTCAAATTTGGGCAGAAATAATTTCACCTGCCCCAGGATAATGTCAATTTCGATGGGTTTAGGAGCATTGGCGGCTTGTTTTAGATCAGGTAGGGCCGCCATCAGGGACTGCCAATCTCCGGTGTATTCCGGCAGAGTTACTACAGAGAGTGGATCAAAGGCCGATTGCAAAGCTGAGGGATTGAGGGGGGTTCTAGCAGGATTGGCAATCACACCACCAATGCTTAATCCCACTTGCTGGGCACTGCCCCAATAGTATTGAGCAGTTGCGATCGCAACTTCGTCCCCAGTGGTAACCAAATAAGCTGCAACTCGATTCGGATCTGAGATCGCCCGCTTGGCATCATCCAAGACGGTATTGGCTTGCTCAGTTGGTCCAGCAAAATTGTCCCCGGCCAAATTAACGGTGAACACAGCAGATGTGACGGGCTGGACAAAGGGAGAGAGTGCTTTACCCAAATCGGAGTCAGCAATCACCTGGCGAAATCGACGGGCATACCAACTCAGGATCTCTGGCGACCCAATCATGCGAAGCGTAGACAGATCGCCCGGACCATCATAAATAATGACGTCATAACTGCCACTGCCCTCATACTCACGCAGAGTATTGAGGGCGAGGACATTATCCATACCGGGCAGAATGCCAAGTTCTTGGCCAAAGACCGTCTTAAAAAAAGGCGTGCGAACATATTCTGCTTCGAGTTTCTTGAGATCTTCCCAAGCTTTCTCTAGCAGAACCGTGCTGCGGAGCTGCACTGCTTTTAAGTTGACGCCGAGTTCTTGAGGTTCCGTGCCAATTGTGGCACCCATCATTAAATCAAAACCGGGACCCGGATTCTGACTGGCCAATAAGACCCGATATCCCTGTTCAGCGAATTGTTTTGCCGCTGCGATCGCAACCGTCGTTCGCCCCGTGCCGCCTTTTCCTAAGAAAGTCAGAAGAAATGCCATTCAGAGTTACCGTCGACCTGTCTCTAGCTCTTCTTCAAAAAACCAGCTACTGGTTTTGTCACTGAAGGCGACGACGACACCAACACCACTACCATCCGTCATTTTGAAATCTTGAATCGTACCCATTTCACCGACTTTATCGTTGAGGGCACTAGAAAATCGATCGCGAATTTGGCAAACGCGAACCTTCTGACCTAACTTCATCACTTGATACCTCTGCAAGAAAACGGACCAATCCATAGTCTAGCAGGCTTGAGGTCTTTATACCGTAAGGATTTAAGCCTATTGTTAAGAAAAAATGTGGTAAATCCCTATCGTGTGAAGGTTATTACCCAAGTCGTTGGACTTCGATCCAATGAATCGCTTCATTCAAAGTTTGAGCATAAAATGCCTTGCCTGAACACGGATCGCTAACCTGCCACCAGGTTTCTCCCTTAAGATTACTTTTTTTCTCAATGCTAAGTTGTGAGCGTTGCGCTAGACCTTGAGAGGCTTGTTGCCAAACTCCTCGCCAACCCGTATTACGGTCCAGAATTGGAGCAGAAACTGCCGTTGAATCCTTTGGATAAGGTGGCACATGAGAAGATCGATGTGGCTGGTCAACCTCTAGAGAATGCAATTGGCTAAACATCCTGAAAACCCCCGCTGGCAAAAAAATGTGTTCTAGATTACTGTCTTTAAGTCTTGTCAGTTCACATCTAGAAAGATACGCAACATACCTCAAACCATAGTGCATCGCTTTTAAATAAGACAGCGCTTCAATCACACCGCTCGATAGACTGAGATCACGGCAATTTCTCTATATTCATGGCATTTTCAGCACATCATGTATTGCTGATGCCAAAGAAATTATGATTGTTTATCAGCTGGGTTAGGGCTAGCAATCACAGCTCATGCCATACAAGCAAAACAACTACTTCAGTAATGCCCCCATTCGTCCAAACGATAGAACCATAGCCAGGTTGATCAACTGCATCAGAGGGAGGGATAACCAGAAATAATCCCAACATCTTGAAGAGAAACGAACCAGTAGGTACCCTCATAGATATCTGCTCTGAGGATCTGGATCGTGACTTTTGATATTCGCCAGCTCGACGGCCTGGATTATGACGAGGCTGAACCATTATTAGACGACTACATTAACGGTGTGATTCGTGAATTCATCGAATCAGAAGTAGGAAAGGCCCATACCCAAGCCTATCCAACTGGAGGCTTTTGGATCGGCACTTTTATAGAAATGGCCTTTACCTACGGCGAATTTACCTTAGCAAAGATGAGCAAAGGGGATGCCCAGCTTGTCATGGCGAATATTCTTCCCCGCAAGCTTACCCTACTAGACCGCAGCGAAGCAGAGGATGCGATTCCAGAGCTAGTGGCCTTTTGGACGTTTTTAAAGCAGGAGTATAAATTCCGTAGTGCAGGTGCGATCGCAAAATACCTCACCTCGATCCAAGACAAGTTCCAAGACTGGATGTTTGACTCAACCCGAGGCGGCATTGCCAAAAACTTTATGATGCAGGGGATGGAGGCAGGCTTTGACATGTCGAGCCAATCAGATGTCGAGGCCTTCCAAGCTGAATACAATCAGCGAATTAAAGCGGATCCTCAAAATAACCCCCTCATTCCTGCTGAACCGACTGTCCCCATGACAGCTCCTCCGCCAGATGTGAAGCAGTTTCTAGACTTAATGGGGGTTGAACTACCGGAAGAGGGAGAGCAGGTTAATCCTGCAGAGCTGCTTGGCAAAATCATGGATGCGGCCGATCAGATGGCAGATCTGCTAGATGCCAATGCCCCAACCGCCAAGCAAGGACCTGGAGATTTTCTCCGATCCCTCAGAACTGATTTGATGGGCTCGCCCCTAGATGAAGACTTCTCCTTGTCAGAACAAGATATTACGCTACTTGAAGCACTCACCATTAGTGAAACTCAACCTGGCCCCCTCCTCAAAGACTTCCAGACTCTACTAGAGTTCATTGGCCCAGAAGGGCGGATTGTCAGTGGCAAAAGACAGCAAATTTCCATGAAAGACCTAGCTGAACTGAATCAGCAGTTGAGCACTCCCATAGACATTGATCTGAAACGTCCGGCTCAAAAATCTTATCCTCCGATTCATGGGCTGTATTTGCTGCTGAGAGCAACGGGTATCGTCAAAATAGTGGCGAAAGGGAAAAAACAATTTCTGGTTCTGAATCCGCCAGTTTATGACCTCTGGCAACAATTCAATCCAACAGAACGCTACTGTACGCTTCTCGAAGCTTGGTTAATCCGTGGCCATGGAGAAATGTTAGGTGAAGACCGAATGGGATATCTCACCGAGGGGAATCGCTGCATACAAAGCTGGCACAAGATTGTTGAGAAGAAAAAGCATACCTATAACCAGAAAAGAACGGCTCAGGATTCTTTTAGCTTCTATCCTGGAATCCACAATTTAGCGCTAATGGAGATGTTCGGCCTAGTCAATATCACGACAGGCAAACCTGATGCTGGGAAGGGATGGCGGATTAAAAGTATTGAAGCATTATCCTTGGGAACGCCAGTCTTAAATTTGGTCAAAAATGCCTTTCTAGAAAACAATATGACTTGGCCTTCTGGGGTGGATCCATCTGTCCCCTATGGTGAATTACAAGACGCATTACAGCCCTATTTCCCAAAATGGCAGAAAACGCTGGTCTTGCCTAGTTCAGACTTCCGACCCGATCGCCATATCTTTAAAGTTAGTTTAGGCAAAATATGGCGACGGATCGCCATCTCTGGAGACGCTACTTTAGAAGATCTCAGTGCTTATATCCTGTCTTCGGTGGAGTTTGATTCCGATCATCTGGATTCCTTTACCTATACCAATGAAATGGGGCGAAAAGTAGAAGTACTGCATCCCTTTGCTAAAGGCGGATTCTTCTCAGATGAAGAACCTCTTCATACGGATGCAGTCAAAATTGGTAGCCTGCCCCTTTCAGAAGGCAGCATAATGGAGTATCTTTTTGATTTTGGGGATTGTTGGACGTTTCAGGTTCAACTGGAAACGATTGAGCCAAACCCCGATCAAATTCAGAGTACCCGCACCAAAAAGAAAAAGAAAAAAGCACCTGTGGGTGAAATTTTGGAGGTGCATGGGGAACCACCCAAACAATACCCAGGCTCTGATGAAGATTGGTAGTCGATGATTGAGTGACTTAAAACTCATTTTTTGGTGCATACTTATCAAAGCTTCAGGCAGAGAGGGGGCACCTCCATCTGTTTCGCTCCTCCTTAGCTCCTGAAATGGGCTTATTGGGATCACCCTCACACTGCTGATGTACTTGGATCACAAATAATTCTACCCAGGATGATTAAGATCACCCTACGGAATGGTTTGAGATCAATATGTCCTCTGATATAGCAGTACGCACCCAGGGATTGACGAAGCGATTTGGTCGCCACGTTGCAGTCAATGACCTAGATTTAGAAATTGGCTCAGGGGAAGTATTTGGACTCATTGGTCCCAATGGTGCTGGCAAGACGACCCTAATTCGGATGTTGGCAACGGCGGAACAGCCCACCCTTGGCGATATCTATATTCGGGGACAGTTATTAGAACGTAATCAAACCAACGCCCATCTCAAACGCCTAATCGGTTATTTACCCGATGATTTTCCCCTCTATGAAGATCTGACGGTATGGGAATATCTCCATTACTTTGCTCATCTATATGAGTTACGCCAGCCTCGCCGTCGCCAACGTTTGTTTGACGTGTTGGAGCTGGTGCAATTGACCCACAAGCGTCGGAGTTCCGTCGCCAGTTTATCGCGGGGAATGAAGCAGCGTTTGGGCCTAGCTCGTACGATTATCCACGAACCTGTTTTGCTGCTGCTAGACGAACCCGTCTCTGGTTTAGATCCCCTCGCTAGAGTTCAGTTTCGGGAATTGATCAATGTACTGCGAGAAGCAGGCATGACCATCATTATTTCCTCCCATATCCTCAGCGATTTAGCAGAGCTCTGTACCTCTGTTGGGATTATGGAACTGGGCTATTTGGTGGAGAAGACCTCGCTTCAGCAGCTCTACGAAACGTTAGGCCAGCAGCAAATTCAGATTGCCACCCTGGGAGATTGGCAGCCCGTGGAACAACTGTTGGGGCAATGCCCTCATATAGAGAGTTGGCAGGTAGATCCAACAACCCAACAGATCAAAGCTCAATTCCAAGGGAATCAAGCGGATGCCGCTGCATTATTGCGATCGCTCCTGGAAGCCGATCTTCCCATCTATAACTTTCAGTGCATTCAAGAAGATTTAGAAACCATCTTTCTCGAAAAACTAGACCATAAGCAGGTGTCATAAATGGGCAAGGCTCAATCTTCCCTCGTGAATAGAGGAATAGAAACCCTGGGTGACTGGAATCCGCAACTGATGCGGGAGATCCAAGGTCGCTTAAAATTACGCAGTGTGTTGTTGACGGTATTTTTGTCTTTGGTCGCTCAAGGACTGTTTCTATTCTGGCAATATCGGACTTTAGATTATCGGTGGGGGAACTGTGAAACCGCTGAATATCGGAAAATAGGCGTGGACTGTTTCCAAGTCAGCCCAGAACAATTTCTGTTAGTGAATTGGCAAGGATGGTGGTTACGAGTCTTTTCCTGGAGCTGCATTTTTCTGATGTTTGGCCTGATTGTGGGTGGCACTTTTTTACTGATCAGTGATCTATCAAGGGAAGATCGCCACGGAACCCTGACATTTATTAGCCTCAGCCCCCAAACAGCCCGCACCATCTTGCTGGGAAAAATGCTCGGTGCTCCTTTCTTGATTTACTTGGCTGTCCTCTTCGCACTGCCACTTCACTATATGACAGGGTTAGCTGCTGAAATTCCGGCCATCAGAATATTAGGCTTTGATGTTCTTCTATTGGCTAGCTGTTGTTTCTACTACAGCCTGGCTTTATTAATGGGGCTTGCCAGCAACTGGCTGAACGGCTTTCAAGCTTGGTTATGGAGTGCAGGTATTGTTTTACTCCTGCTGTCTCTTAAACAAACCTCTCTAACATACAGTTCTATTGACTGGCTATATACTCTATCGCCTTCAGTGATTTTCCCCCTTATTTATCGGGATATAATGCCTACTCTGACGGGTGTGAACCTCCCTTTATATTCCCATCGGTTAGCGGACTGGCAATGGTTTTTAGTGCCCATCGGCAGAAGTGTCGTGGGGGTAGGGTTATTTGTATTGGCCCATTTCGGTCTATGGACTTGGTGGTTATGGCGACCTCTACAACGCCGCTTTAACAACCCCACGATTTCCCTCCTCAGCAAAAAGCAAAGCTATTGGGCAACTGCCTGCTTCTTTGTCTGCTTGTTGGGATTTTCATTCAATTCTGGAAACAACTCTCCATCGAATATGATGACAGCCGTTATCCTCACTCATTTTTTATGGTTTCTGTTGATGGTTGTATTGTTACTCCCTCACCATCAGAATCTAGAAGATTGGGCTCGGTTTCGAAGAAATTATCCATCCACGAAGGGCAAGACACAACGCTTCCATGATTTAGTTTGGGCCGATAATAGTCCAACTTGGATTGCAATCGCCATCAATCTAGGCATTGCAGGTCTTCCGATCCTACTTTGGATGTTATTTTTACCCGAAAATGACTCTAGAGTCGGCATTGCTGCACTCTTGTTCAATTCCACCTTGATATTGATTTTCACTCTATTCAATCAGGTGATGTTGTTGCGGCCCATCTCCAATCGCAACTTGTGGGTAATGGCAACGTTGTTGGGACCCACTATTCTTCCAACTTTTGTACTCGCTATGTTGGGAATTAATCCTGGACAAGCGTGGGAGAGTTTGATTTTGTTCACCCCTTTTGCCATAGCTGGAATCGAAAAAATTCCAGCCTTCAGTGCACTGCCGATATTTGGCATCCACGTGGGTTTGGTCGCAGGTTTGAGCTGGTTACAGAACCGAAAGCTGACCCAACTGGGGGAGTCAACGTCCCAGCAACTTCTTCGAGGTGACGTCTATGTTGAGCAAGGCTAAAGTTTAATGCTTATCCCTCACTGGTCCGGGAGTTCGTTACCCTTTGGTTTGTAAATTCTATTGTTCTGCTAAAGCTAACAAGGTTACTTCCCAGACTAAGCGGGGTTGGGCATAGTGACGTAGCTGTTCCTTCGCTTTCTCAAACTGATGGACCAAGGCCGAATTACCATAGGTGCGCCAGTATACCTGTTGATAGTAGTCTAGGAGCCACAGTTGAGAAGGGAGGTCCAAAGCTTGATCAATTTTTTGAGCTAGCCCCAGACAGGCTAGAGGCGTGTTGAGAGTCTCCAAATCTGCCTGCAAGAGATCTGGTGAAATCGAGTCTTGCTGATGCCAATGTGAGATCGCACCCCCAGGACTTCCCTGGGCCATCTCGATCAATTGAGGATGATCCAAAACTTCCGTATATCCAGCCTGTTTCAACACCTGTGCCATTTGCTCTGGATTCAGGCGGCAAAATGGGATGCGCTGACAACGCGATACCAACGTCGGTATCAAAGCGTCAATATTAGGTGCCAATAAAACTAACGTGGCATTGCCAGGCTCTTCTAAGCTTTTCAGCAGAGCATTAGCAGCGGCCTCATTCATAGTTTCCGCCCCTTCAAGCACTACGGCCAATCGGGATGCCTCCAACGGGGATTGGCTCAGAAACTGAGTCATATCTCGAATTTGGGCCAAGCGAATTTGTGGGTGACTTCTAGGCAGAGAAATGTCTTGTTCCTGCATTTGAGCCACCGTCAGCAATTTATTCTTATGTTTATAGGTGGGAGCAATCCACAGGCTATCAGGATGATTTTTGAGACTGCGCCGATCCGTTTGTTCCGGATCTAAAAGCAGACTTAGAAACTGTTCGGCAACGAGGCTCCGTCCAATCCCTTCCGGTCCAGCAAACAAATAAGCAGGGGCGACTCGCTGGGTTGAGATTGCCCGACTCAAATATTCAATCGCCGCCGACTGGCCAATAATCCCTGTAAACATTAGGGATACCATTTTTGGAGGTATGGCTCGAAACTCTCTTGAATCTGCTGGGCCACCACAGTATTGGGCTGCTGAGCTTCAATTCGAACAATCCGCTCTGGATGTTGGCAGGCTAAGTCGGTAAACCCCTGCCGCAGTCTTTGGTGGAAGGCAATCTCAGTAGCCTCCATTCGATCCGTTTCAATCTCTGGATCTTGTTCCCGGTTATGGGTTCGGGCCAGCCCAGATTCGGCATCTATATCTAACCAAAAGGTGAGGTCACTCTCCAAGTCTTGGGTGGCAATTTGATTGAGCTGGTGAATTAATGTTAGGTCTAATGCCCGACCATATCCCTGATAGGCAATGGTGGAATCCGTATAGCGATCGCACAATACCAAAGACCCATGTTGTAAATGTGGCAGCAGACAACTTGACACATGTTGAGCTCGATCCGCGGCAAACAGCAATAACTCAGCCCTTTCATCAATGGCCTCATTCCCGGTCGCCGTCACATCCAACAACAACTTGCGGATTCCTTTCCCTAAAATCGTTCCCCCCGGTTCTCGGGTCGTCAGAACGGGGGAGTAATCACCCTGAATATGCGCCTTAATCCGGTTGGTCCAGCCGCTCCATGACAACCACTCATTTACCAAGTTGAGCTGAGTGGTTTTCCCCGCCCCTTCGCCACCTTCAAAAACAATAAATTTACCAAGCATGCATCAGCCATTGAAGTCATGCTCTCTATCTTGCACCGGAAATTGACATTAAGCATCCGATTCAGGGTGACGATGCTGAAAATAAAGCTGCCGTGTCAGCTGTTGTCTCGCTTGAACGTACTCGGGTGAGTGTTCGACCCTGCTTCCACTCTGTTCAGTAATACAGGCATCTAGTTCATCATTAAGTTTGTCAATCAAGGCCAGGGCATCTTCATCTTCTAAATAAGTTTGCAAATACAGCACAGCAATAATGTTATTGATATCTCGATTGGTCAAATTGACCCTACAATCCATGTAGCTTCTCCTACGATGCGGTAAAGTTCCCCCCACACCATTAGGTCAACATTCAAACTTGAGAAGACATGGAAATTCCAGTCAATCCTCATTCCAAATTGAAAAAACAATCGGAGAATGACCTATGTATCAGTTGATGTTTATTTTGAGTGACAGCAACCTGCGCCTCTCTTGAACTTAGCTACGGCAAATAGCTAAAGATAGAGATCAATGGCGATTAGTTGCATTTCCCCGCGACAACTCAAAACAATGAACAATTGTATTTAGCTCATCCAAGATAGCTTATTAAATCTCTACCGTCACTATTTAATAGGTAGACGCAGATAGAGGAACCTGCTGTTGTCTAGATTTATCTGCCTAAATGGATAGGATGGGTGAGTCCTTCCCCACCCAATGGAATAGTCGTAACAATGGGTACACAGTGAGTTGAGAGAGAATACGACGATGTCTCAACTTGTTTCCAGAGAAAATCTTCTAATTTAAATTAAGTAACGAGAAGTTAGCTTAACAAGCGTAAACCTTTTGAAGGTTATGTAAAAGTTCAGACGATTGCCCTGGGCTAATAAGTCTTTCAAGATGTCCCAGAGTCACAGGCTCGATTCAGGAGGGCTTTGAGCATTCGCAATATCTAATTCTGAGGGCATCGGGGCTTCCTGCCCGTCTGGCCATCTTCAGTAACTGACTGGGGACTAAGGGGGAGAATCGATCCCCACCTTAGACAGTGAGTGTCACAATAAATGAGTACACTCAACTTGAATGCCCCAATGGCTATAAATAAAGCCCAAATACGACGACTTCATGCTCGAATTGCACCCATATGGTTCCTGCCCCTTATCCTTACCTCTCTAAGTGGCTCTCTTTATCAAGTCGCCAATCTGAATAAAGCCAATAGTGATTTCTTTTGGCTACTCGATATCCATAAAGGAAACTTTGGCCCCCTCAAGCTAGAAGTCATTTATCCTTTTATCAATACCTTTGCCCTGCTGATGCTGGCAGTCACCGGCATCACTATGTGGCTGCAAACTCCTCGAAGAAAACGTTCATAAATGCGACCCACCGTCATCCTGCCGGGGTATCTGGCTTCGGCAACAGACTATCTAGATCTCCAACAGCAACTCAAGGTTTTAGGCACAGACACGACTATTGTTCCCCTACAGCGTAAAGACTGGTTTCCCACCCTGGGTGGACGTCCCATCTCACCTATTTTGGAACAGCTAGATCGTACTGTTCATGAAGTTCTTGGACGCACCCAAGCCCCTCAAGTCAATATCGTCGGCCATTCAGCAGGGGGGTGGATCTCTCGGATCTATATGGGGGCAGAACCTTATTGTGATCAAGTTTGGCAAGCTCAGCCTAAAGTGCATACCCTGATTAGTCTGGGAACCCCACACACCAGCCAAGAATCATGGACCCAACGCAACCTCAATTTCGTGAATGATAACTACCCTGGTGCTTTTCATCCTGAAGTGCAATACGTATGCGTTGCGGGTAAAGCCCTTTATGGCCAGCGTAGTTGGCGATTGGGGCAGTGGTTTACCTATAGCAGTTATAAGGTCACTTGTGGTGAAGGTGAATGCTGGGGCGATGGGGTCACTCCAATCATGTCTGCCCATCTATCGGGTGCCCTCAATCTAACCATCGATCAGGTGTGGCATTCGCCGCATCCAACCCAAGCTGTTCCTAGAAATACAGACTATCAATGGTACGGATCACCAGAGGTGATTAAAGGTTGGAGTTCTTATTTGGCATGACCTGTCAATAGAGTCCTACCTACGCAATGGCATCCCTTATTGCTCTAAGTTCTGGGGACAATCTCCTTGAAGCCATGAACAGAAAATCTCGCCCAAATCTAATCGGTAGCTGGCCGATTAACCCCATTGAGGCAAGAGCTAATCGGCCACTGATGATTTTCTATAGAAGTCTCTATTTTCTATCTAGGGACTCAAAAATTGAGGATAGACTTAACGGGTAAAACTTAATCTCTTAGATCTGCGTAAATAGAACTTTGACAAAGTCAAAGGCCAATGAATAATTTGATGTTTTGAACGCTTTTTTTGAGTCAGATATTGATCTGATTTTGTAGAAGGGACTTCTATCCAACAATGGGGACAGAACCAGCTAACTCTATCAAAGTGGATTTGTCGTAGCAATGTATTCGAGCAGCATGGACAGTCAGTCATAAGCTTTGTGGAAATTATTGCTGGAAAGAATGATGCTGTTATGTGCTTACTTTAGGTTGCAATCATGAGGAAGTTGTGAGGGTAGCCTTAAACCTTCACGTCTGGGTATTGAGGAAAGCACTACTATCACTCGCTTTGCAAAAGTTTTATACCTAATGGGAAATCGACCAATAGGTGTGTAATAATCATCGCAATCTGGTACTTGCAATACTATGCGCCGCTGGCTTAAAAAATTATATGATCACCCATTTTTGCCTGCGGTAGCTTCTTTAGGAAATACTCCTCAAGATCGCCAGATCGCAGAACAATGGTCGACTTGGATGAAGCAACAGTGGCATGACCATGGCCTAAAAGAGCTGAAACAGCAGCGCAATTTGATGACGGAGGTGCGGCAGGCACTCAAGCAGCAACTCGGTGAAGAGCATGTGGTCGTAGAGACCATGAATTTCTCACGGGATGAGTGGATTCAAATCAATTTATCGATTAATGATACGGTGGCAGCTCGCAACGAACAGCAGGGGCTGATTGAACAGCCCGATGCCATTGTCGATCGCGCCAAGATGCTGCTAGATAGTCAGGATTGGTCAGAAGTCGCCGCTGGGCTAGCCGTAGTAACCGGACGTCGCTGTACGGAGCTATTACAAACCGCTGAATTTATCTTTTGCTCCCCCTATAGCGTTTGGTTTACTGGAGCACTGAAACGTCGAAAAGAGTCCATGGAGCTACGTTTTGAAATTCCTACCCTTGCTTCTGCTAAACATGCGATCGCAGCCCTAGAGCTTCTCCGGCAACGAGTCAATACCGTGGGATTGGATCTAGAAACCATTAATCGCAAGTACAGTCCCCCCGTAGCCAAAGCCTGCGATCGGTATTTTGCCGAACTGATTCCCCAACGAGCCGGACGGGGCAATCTGTATACCCACCTATTTCGAACGATCTATGCTCGGATCTCTACCCATTGGTACGCTCCCCCCACTGTGGCGGATGTTGAATATATGGCTGCGATTCAAGGCCATTTTTTGATCCAGAAGGAGCAGGATACGACGCTCCGCCGATCCCTTGCCTCCACTCGCCACTACAATGACTACAAAATTGGTGACGGCCAGGGCAATATAGATGGTCGTCAAGGTATCCGACTACGAGATCCAGGGGTGCAGGTCCTGCAAGTGTTCCAAAGTGCCGCCCCTCAAATTGAACCAGAACCCCTCACTGAATGGGAAGAACAACCAATGATCCGACCTGTTAAACGTCAACACCAGCGCCCTAAGCGAGAAATTTCCACCCTAAGACTTTACCAAGATGAACGGGATCGGTGGCTCCAGGTGCTCGACCAGTTTGAGCCTCGTGGCACTCAACAAGAAAAGATGTCTGTGCTGCTGGAATGGCTAGAACAATCCCTAAAAGACGGGACTCCTATGAGTGAGACCCCAGATGATTTAGACCAGCTAGCCCACCTGTTTATTGAGCCACTACAGCCCCTCAGAGACCCAGAGGCTATCCGAAACCTGTGCCAGCAAGAAATTTCTGACCTGGAGCAGGACTACTATCCAGAGGATTATTTGCCCCTGTATAAACGAGCGATCGCAGAAGCAATACGCTCGGGGCAGCTCCCCCTAATTGATGGAAAGACAGCAGAACGAACCAGCTATACCAAAGAGGGGGTCAACTATGAGCAGCGCACCCATTATGCTCTGTTATTTCTAGACGATCTGGATCATGAATTGGAAGCTCCCGCATCTGATACGCCTCAACAAGTTACACCTATTAAATCGGACATTACACCTAAAATTGATTCAGCACCCAGTCAAGCCGACTCACCATCCACAACCGATCAAAAATTAGATACGTTAGCCACGGTACTGACACAGCTAGTACAAGTGATGCAGGGAGATTCGGTAGCTCCTCAACCCACTCCAGAACTAGACACTGCGCAGAATAAAATGGCCCACAAGAATGGCCATGCCTCATCTCAGCAGGCTAAATCTACAAAATCTTCAACAACAACGCCAGATCCAGAACCTTCTTCTCCCCAAAAGAGCGGCAGACGTTCAGGTAATACGTCTGCCGCTGCAGAAGCCAAAATCATCCAGGCCATTAACGCGATCATGGACTACAACAATGTTTCCACTCGAACCTTTGATGAAAAATGGATGATTAGCTCATCTATCCTCAAACGATTGACCAAGTCTTACCAAGGCGTGATTCAGCGGGTCCTAGATGCCCGCAAAGATGAAATTAAACTCCACCATCAGGCCCATGGTTTGAAAGGCCGTCATAATACTCGCCACGGTCGAGCTGGGATCACGATTGACCAAATAATTCAACTTGAGTTGGATTAAATTACCAGTACTCGGATACAGAATGGGTTGTTCGTAAACCCAAAGATATTCGCTAAAGTACGGCTAGTAAACTTTTTTATAGAAAACCTTGCTGCTCGCCAAATTTCTTGACCACTGGCATACATCGTCTTTGAAAAAAACTACTCAGTGTAGAGATAGGCAGATCAAACTCCTGAGAAATTTGATCCCATTGCATATCAGAGAAGATGCGCTTCAACAACAACACTTGGCAATTGGCATCAGGTCGATTGAGAATATGTAGCTCACGCAATTCTCCAGATGGATCTGTTTCCACCCAATGACGGGTCACTTCCAAAATAGGAGGGATATCTGGAGGAGCAGCAAGATTTGCCATAGTGTCACCAGCCTTATTAGTTCCAGTTGATGAGACAGGAGAACAAAATCTCGTATGATGCTGAGCCTTGTTGATCTGAAAGTCTCGTAAACGCCATTTAAGATACTGATTTAACCAGGTAATGATGCTGCTGCGTTCTGGGTCAAACTGCTTTCCGGTACCTGCTTCACATATATTCTGACAAAAATAAAGCCAAGTCAGTTGTAAGGCATCTTCATAATATGGAGTATGTTCATGCCAAAGCTTTTTCGATTTTTGGATAATCCTAATTATTTTTGATAAACATTGTTTTCTTTTATAGTGACCTGGAGGATATTGACGAGCTTCCAATAACAATGGCAGAACTTCTACGTCAATTGGATTTGAATCTCGATCAGTGATATTCATATGTCTTGCGTCGTCTAGAGAATAGCAAAGTCGAAAGCTATTAGTTCTTTACAAATTAATCACCCATAAAAATCCATCTTAAAAAAATTGCTGAAACACTTTAAGCACCTGAGGAGTCCTAAGCCCTCAAAACAACAAAACCATTTCCAGACCAAATCATGAAGTTACGACTAGTTCACATAACAACTGATAACTTGATGCTAGTAACGGCAAGCAACAAGTCCTTTATAATCGCAAAAAGCTATATGAGCAGAAGCTTCTAGAGTTAAAGGTAGCTCTCTAACCTATCAATTGCCATTAACTTTATTAGTGTTGTAATGGCCAGAAACCACCGCATCTAGATCTATGATTAACTTAGCAAGTTACATCTACCGTACCTATCTTTTAGTGCATTCAACCTCGGCCTATGTATGACTCTGGCCCATTTCTCGATCATGAAAATGGGAGAAATCATTTGACCTATGGCCCAGTCCCTAGACGAAGGACAAAGCGTCTGCTGGAAGTTCTACTTGCCTATTCAAATGATGAATTCGAAATTAGTGAGCAGCTACGATCAAAAATCAGAGTCAATTGGCAGACAGACTATCAACTGGTGGTGGAGACGACTGTTCATGCCTTAGTTTCACTGACCCAATCGGATGCTTATAGTGGTCAGCTTGATAATAATCACGTTAAAACTTCACTCAAATTATTAGAAAAATTCTTAAATATCCTGGTAGATAATCGTTCTCAGCCCCGAGGATCGCACAAATGGAATTTTACAATTAAGCTCTGGTTTGATCGGAACCATACTGCAGATAATTTAGAAAAGTTTTACGACGAATGGGAGCGTCTCAGGCCTTCTAAATCCAAACAAGTCACTGACTATGGTTATAACACAAGCCAACCGATTTCTTCTTTACCCGATGTGTCTTATAGTGTTGCCGAAAACAATAGAACACTAAACGCTTCCCTGCAACATAGATCTGATACCCATAGCAATCAGCAATGCTCTTTCTCGACGGAAGCATATTTGAGACGGTATTCTGAGCGTCATGGCATTTTGAAAGTATTGGGGATGAGAGGGCCAGCTCAGCTGGATTCACTCTATACCACAATGCACTTACTGAATGAAGATTCTGTCCTTAGCTCTGAGTCCATCAATTGGCTCGAAGAAAACTACCGTCAGCGCAAGGTTTTCTTGCTAGAAGAAAAGCGAGCTAAACGACAATCTGGCATAGAGATAGCTAATGCATATCAATATTTGATGGTATTAGGTGGTCCTGGCACAGGCAAATCTACCTTCTTACGAAAAATAGGACTAGAGACCCTCCATAATAGATATCAAGAGGGCTATGAATATAACTGCATTCCCATCTTTATTGAGCTAAAAAAATTTAGCTTTACAGAAGTTGATCTGGAATCAGCAATTATTGAAGAATTCAAAATTTGTGGTTTTTCTAAACCGCAACATTTTTTAGAGAAAGCTCTGGTGCAAGGGAATTTGCTGCTATTGCTGGATGGGCTGGATGAAGTGCCGATGGAGCAAATGAGCGAGGCGATTTCAAAAATCCAAGACTTTGCCAATCGATTTCACCAAAATCGGTTCATCATTACCTGTAGACCTGCAGCATACAGATACAACCTCCGCAATTTCACAGATGTTGTGATTGCCGAGTTTGATGATCATCAGATCAGGCAGTTTATAGAGAAATGGTTTTATAACCAACCCCAACAGGGTCGAAAATGTTGGGAGCAACTCAATACTGATAGTAATACGGCAGCAAAAGAGCTGACTCGAACGCCATTACTTCTCACCATGCTTTGCCTTGTTTTCCAAAGGGAAGGACAGTTCCCGAAGCACAGAGCCACTTTGTATGAAAAGTCTCTATGGGTGCTTTTAGAAGAATGGGATGCCGAAAAGGATGTTCCGAGAGAAGGTATTTATAAAGGACTGGCAACAAAACGCAAAGAGATTATTCTGTCAAAAATTGCTTTTGATGCTTTTCAGAGAGATGAATTATTTATCACAAGACGAACGCTAACCCAGCAAATCGAGGAACTATTGAGTGAAATGCTTCCTGATATTGCTTTAATTGATGGCAAGAAAGTCTTGAAATCAATTGAATTACAACATGGTCTATTGGTTGAACGGGTCGAATCTGTATACTCATTTTCGCACTTAACCATACAAGAATTTCTAGCTGCTCAGTATATTTTTGCTCAGTCCAAAAATGATGATTTTCTTTTACAAGACTTGATTGAACAATATTTAACGGATGACCGTTGGCAAGAAATTTTCTTGTTGTTATCAGGTATGAGTAAGGCAGATAAAATTTTACAAATTATGGACAGACATGCTCGAAGCTATCTAGACAGTTCTCCACCCCTCCAGAAGTTACTTCGATGTGCAGATCTGAGTACTCAAGATACAGAAGGTGATTTTAAGTCAGCAGCCAAAAGGGCTACTGCAATTGGACTTTTTTTCCCTGGGGTACATCCTCTCTATCCCATTACCCGCTTCTCAAACCCTGATGATGCTATCCTCAAAAAAAGACTTTATTATACCTATGACTTAGCCCGTGAGCTTACAGGTGCTCTTACGAATAGACGGCTACTAACCCTAGCATTAGATCGCAATAGAACGACCGACACGGTGATGTATTGCGGCATAGAAAGCACCCATAAAAATGCATTTTTGCGTGCAATTAAGATTTCAATTATTAGTGCTAAAAAATTCAAGGAAGCGAAAATATTCAATAATGTAGACTTCAATGAGCTGGTTAGAGCCCTTGAGTTGTTAAAAAGTGATATCCCAAGTGAATTAGCACCTTTCGAGGAGAATATGGAATTCGCTAAGCGTGCTCAGCAGATTTGGATTGATGCGTTTAAAGTTAATTTTGAATTGGTTAGCTTTTCTTTAAAAGACTTGAATTTATTGAATAATTACCTCAAGTCCATGATTGTTATCATTCACTGCCAGAGATCTTCTTTATCATACTCGCAATCAATATGGGACAGCATTGAATCCAGAATATTAGTTGCCAATAAATAATAGCTAGTAGAAAGCTCAAAGCCTATCCCTTGACATTGAGATGAACGGCTTTCAAGTCGAGTGAACGATTCCTATTTCACGATAAGCTAATGGCTAATTGGATTGTGCTTTAAAAATCTCTTCGTTCGGCCATCAATATACCCCTATGGTGCTATTAAAATTTTGGGCTACTTGCTCTAGCATGTGTTTTGCCATTAGCACCTTAGTTAGCCCGTGTCTAGCAGCTCCACCTTCTATTCAGGGTCGAACGGGCCTCATCACCTCTGCCCATCCCGACGCCACAAGGGTTGGTTTAGAGATCCTCAAGCAAGGTGGCAATGCTATAGATGCTGCCGTGGCCACAGCGATGGCTATATCAGTGGCGGAACCCTTCTCCGCAGGGATTGGAGGAGGGGGATTCTTACTTTTGCGACTCGGGGAAACCAATCAGATGATTGCCCTAGATTTTCGTGAGCGGGCACCTCTGAAAGCAAACTCTCGACTCTACCTTGATGCAGAGGGGCAGGTGATTCCCCGAGCTAGTATTGATGGTCATCGAGCCGTAGCCGTTCCTGGCACCATTGCAGGTTTGCAAGCTATTCACCAAAAATATGGTCGATTGCCTTGGCAAACGTTGCTGAATCCTGCAATCAAATTGGCGGAAGAGGGATTTGTGGTGAGCGATCGCACTCACCGTATCATCCTCCTCAGGCAAAAGGCTCTCGCAGCAAACCCCGCTGCTCAGAAGATTTTTCTCCCCAAGGGTCAACCGTTAGCCGTTGGCAGTCGCCTCATCCAAACAGACTTAGCTAACACCCTCAAACGACTCGCCCAGGATCCCCAGGCTTTTTACTCTGGCTCTATCGCCCTAGCGATTGCCAAGGATATGCAGAAAAATGATGGCATCGTCTCCCTCTGGGATTTAAAAACCTATGCCCCTACTTGGCGAGAGCCTTTATGTGGCGAGTTCCAACAACTGCAAGTCTGCTCTATGCCTCCCCCTTCTTCGGGGGGTGTTCATCTAATCCAGATATTAAATCTACTCACTTTAGGGCAGCCATTTTCTACAAAGGCAGATCATCCTGATTATTTACATGCCTTAGTAGAGGCCATGAAAATTGCCTATGCCGATCGCGCTGAATATCTAGGAGATACTGATTTCGTTGAGGTTCCAGTCCAGGAATTGATCAGCCCTCAATATGCCCAGCGTCGCTTTCAGGAGATTAATCCTAATCAAGCTCGCCCGGCGGAGCAGGTTAAGGCCATGAATTCCCAGACGTTGAAGTGGCTGCAAAAAGAGTCGAATGATACCAGTCACTTAAATGTAGTGGATCGCGATCGCAATGCCGTCAGCCTCACGTTTACCCTCAATTTAGGATTTGGGGCCGGGGTCGTCGTCCCAGGAACAGGAATCATTCTAAATAATGAGATGGATGATTTTGCGACCGCGCCGGGGGTCCCCAATGCCTTTGGGTTAGTTGGCAATACTCAAAATGCGATCGCACCCACCAAAAAACCCCTCTCCAGCATGACGCCGACCATCGTGACGGAAGCAGGGAAATTAAGGCTGGTGGTTGGGGCCGCCGGGGGCAGCACGATTATCACCACCGTATTGCAGTTAGTCATGAATGTTTTGGTCTTTGAGCAGGATGTAGCCACGGCGATTCATGCCCCTAAAGTTCATCACCAATGGCGACCTTTGCCCTTACGCATGGAAGAATGGGTGCAATTTCCTCAAACAACTGTGGAAGAGCTGAAACAGCGAGGACATGACATTCAAGGGAGAACTCAATGGGGCAATGCCAACTTAATTGAAGTGACGCCCCAAGATGAATTGTTCGGCGCTGCTGATCCCCGAGGAGAAGGGACAGCATTAGGTTATTAAAACCGTATGTATCAAAAAACTAGAATCACAAACGGTTCAATTTTACTCTCAATACATAGAAAGTTTGCACGTATCAAGCCCAATCTTTTTGGGTATCTTAAGACAGAATAGAACCCACAACATCTCACTATTTAAGCCATTTCAGTCGCTCATGAAATTAGCGACTGGCACTATATTTTTCCGCAATTTAGTCAATTAAGCTGTTTTTTTCAGGAATATCAAGATTCACCTATTAACCGAACAACAAGTCCCTCTGCAGTCGAGACTTATCTTGGAACCGAATCTGGACCAACTCTTCAATATTTGCCCAGAGATCATCTGTCTATTGAAGCCCAACTACACTATCCACCGAGTAAATGCATCATTTACTCAGCTATTCGGCTGGGATGCCAGTCGAGTCCAAGGGCGGTCTTTTCTTGATTTTGTCCATGTTGAATGGATACAGCAAACCCAGCAGACCCTCCAATCTACGATCAATCAGATCATCCCCAGCTTTGAAACCCTGCACTGCAAGGCAGATGGTAATCAGACCTACTTAACTTGGTCCTTTAGCTTTGACCCCAGCTCAAACTCCATCTTGGGCATCGCCCGAGAGAGTGAGGCCCTCAAACGATTTCAAGAGGGCATTCTGCAAGAGAATTTTCGCCTCACCGAACTGGCCTATACCGATTCCTTGACGGAGTTGATGAATCGAAGGGGGTTTCTGACCCAACTCCAGCAATATCAGTCTTTTGCCACTCGCACTCAACGCCCCTTATCCATCCTGTTGCTGGATGTAGATTACTTCAAAACCTTTAATGATTCCTACGGTCATTCGGCGGGGGATCAGGCATTAGTATTAATTGCCAGCATCCTCAAAACCAACTTACGCCGAAGCGACTTGGCCGGTCGCTATGGTGGGGAAGAATTTGTGGTGTGTTTGCCAGACAGTGACCAGCAGGGGTCTTTTACAGTGGCCGAGTCGTTACGACAGGCGGTGGATAACTATGGCTGGCCCATTCAAGACGTTACGATCAGTGTGGGGATTGCGACTGCGATCGCAACTCAAGAATCCACCTATAAAACGGCCAAGGAACTGATCGATGAGGCCGATCAAGCCTTATACCATTCCAAACAATCAGGCCGAAATTGCTCCACCCATCACGCCAACCTATAGCTTCAAGCGTTCCCATATCGTCTGCCGAAATACTATGATGTGCCTTTTGGCATGACTTGGATTCTTACCAACGACGATGGCATTGACGCCCCAGGAATCTCAGCCTTAGGACAGGCCATCGATCAGCCCCTCTTAATCATCGCTCCCCTCACCCACCATTCAGGTTGTGGGCATCAAGTGACGACCTCAGGCCCCATTGCCATCGAAAAGCGGAAGATACCGCTGGGGAATAAGCTGTTGCTCAGCTACGGAATTGGAGGTACTCCTGTGGATTGTGTGAGGGTGGCGCTTCAGCATCTCTGCCCCACCCTCACCTGGGTCCTGTCCGGCATCAATGAGGGAGGCAACTTAGGATCGGACATCTATGTATCAGGAACCGTTGCTGCCGTGCGTGAAGCTGCTTTACACGAAATTCCGGGGATTGCCATTTCCCAATATCATCGCCGGGACCGCCCCATCGATTGGTCTCGTTCTACTCGCTGGGCCCAGCAGGTTATCGAGTACTTACTCAAGCAGCCCCTCCCCAACCAAGCATTTTGGAATGTCAACTTACCCCATCTCTCCCCAGAGGCTGCCGATCCAGCGATTATTCATTGCCCCTTATCCCGAAAACCCCTCCCGGTTGCCTATCGTCAGGAAGCAGCAGGACTCGTCTATTCCGGTAATTATCACGGTCGCGAACATGAGCCGGGTAGTGATGTCGATATCTGTTTTCAAGGAAATATTGCCGTCACTCAGATGCAAGTGTGATAGTTAGTTTTATGTACTAATGTAAAGATATTGACGTCATAACGGTTTGACAGCTTGACAGCAATATGTCTAATCTTTAAGCTGTATCCTATACCCGGGTATCCATTCACTAAGTCATATGCAAGATAAACAAAAGGTTACTCTTTACCTGCCACCCGACCTTCATCGTCAGCTCAAAATCCGAGGTGCCGTTGATGCAGAGCCCATGTCAGCCATTGCTGAGCGGGCCATTGATTTTTACCTGGGTCATCCTGAGGTGGTGGAGCAAACAGAAGCGTCTCATGGGTCTACCCACCAAGTCTATGCCTGCCCCGAATGTACTACGACTGTAGTTTTGCGAGCGGGTGAGATGGTTTCCCTGAAAGAGCAACCTGCCATGTTAAGTGATGATGGACTGAAGGTTCAACCTGCAGCTGCCGAAGAACTCGTGGGAGCGAGTGTCTGATTATTCAGACTCTTAGGGCTTTGTAGCTGTTTGTCCAACTTCATGCATCCTCTGTAATCAACCCCCTGCATTGGGAGACAAAGGTCATGAAAGAAGAGCTAAGTATTCTTATCCAAGCTCAATATCCTTTGATCTACCTCGTTACTCCTGAGGAAGAACGGGCAGAGGAGGCTATTGCTGCTATTGCTCAAAGGCAACCGGAACAGAAAGTGTTTGTCTGGACCCTGACTCGGGGGACTGTTGAATATGGGCAACCCCGCAGTTCCACCCAACACAGTACTGTTTCCCCCCAGATGGCGATTCAGTCAGCGATTGGGGAACGTCAAAATGCCATTTTTATCTTCAAGGATCTGCATCCGTTCCTGGATAGTGCTGAAGTCGTGCGATGGTTACGAGATGCGATCGCAAGCTTCAAAAACACCCATAAAACCATTATCTTGATGTCTCCCGTTCATCAGGTCCCCCTCGAACTTGAGAAAGAAATGGTCGTACTCGACTATCCCTTTCCTGACCTGGCAGAACTGCAAGACGTTCTCGATCGGCAGTTACTCCTTACCGGTCGTCCTTTAGGAACACCCGCACGGGAAAAGTTGCTGAAAGCAGCCCTAGGATTGACCAAAGATGAAGCCGAAAAAGTTTACCGCAAAGCCAAAGTAACGACCGGCCAACTCACCGAATCAGAAGTGGAAGTTGTTCTCTCAGAAAAGAAACAGCTGATTCGCCGGAACGGCATTCTGGACTATATCGAATGTGATCAAACCATTGATGCAGTCGGTGGCTTAGAAGAGCTGAAGCATTGGCTTACCCAGCGTTCGGAAGCCTTTACCGAACGGGCACGGGAATATGGCTTACCCCAGCCCAAAGGCATGTTAATTTTGGGGGTTCCTGGATGCGGAAAATCCTTGATTGCCAAAACCACTTCGCGATTATGGGGCTTACCTCTGCTCCGCCTAGATATGGGACGTGTCTACGATGGCTCCATGGTGGGACGTTCAGAAGCCAATCTGCGAAGCGCCCTTAAAACCGCTGAGTCCATTTCTCCAGCCATCTTATTTATTGATGAGATGGATAAAGCCTTTGCCGGTGGTGCCGGATCGGCAGATTCAGATGGCGGTACATCCAGTCGAATTTTCGGGTCTTTCTTAACCTGGATGCAGGAAAAGACCTCTCCAGTCTTTGTCATGGCCACCGCTAACCGGGTTGAGCGGCTACCTGGCGAATTCCTACGCAAAGGTCGATTTGACGAAATTTTCTTTGTCGATCTGCCGACCCAGCAAGAGCGCCAGCAAATTTTCAATATTCATCTCTCCCAGCGCCGTCGAGACGTTTCCCGGTTTAACCTAGAGGAGCTAGCAAACGTTTGCGAGGGCTTTTCGGGAGCTGAAATTGAACAAGTTGTCATCGCTGCCATGTATGAAGCCTTTGCCCAGAATCGCGAATTTACCCAACTTGATATTATTGCTGCCAGCCGCTCCACCTTGCCTCTCTCCAAAACAATGACCGAGCAGGTAATGGCTTTACGGGAGTGGGCTCGCCAAAGAGCCCGTCCTGCAGCAGCCTCAGTCGCAGAATATCAGCGGCTCGAGTTCTAAAAGCTTTCTCCTGTTCCCAGCAGGAGAAACCACTAGCTATACGCTAGTTCATCCAACCGCAATTCTGTCAGCGTTGCGGTTTATCCCAACCAAACGTTGTTATCTCAATTCCTGGAGGAACATCCAATGTCACACTTTAGTACTCTCCGCACCAAGATCACTGAAGCTGAAATTCTTAAGTCTTCTCTGAAAGATCTCGGTATTGAAGTTAAAACGAATGCCGATGTACGGGGCTATAACGGCCAGCGTGTTCGGGCAGACATCGTTGCTGTTTTAGACGGTGAATATGATTTGGGGTGGTCCCATAATACTGATGGCTCCTTTGATCTGATTGCTGATCTATGGGGCGTTGCCAAAAAGCATAATCAGACAGAACTCATTAACTCCATCAATCAGAAGTACGCCGTCACTAAAACATTGTCAGAGATTAAGCGACCTGAGCTCCAGAATGCCAATGTTAAGTTGGTTCTCCATCACTAATCTCTCTGCGCGTTCCCAAAAATCCTAAAGGCTGGCCTCAGGGTCAGCCTTTTTTATGTCCACAATGTTTAACATTCGTAACCCCTGACAACTCTATTGATACGTCTGTTGCCATCAGACTTAATATAGTCCTAGGTCCCATGTCCGGAGCATCTTTATGTCTCAGTTGATTCAAGCGGTCTTAAATAGTGACGAAAAAACGGATTTGCGGCAGTTTGCCAGTGAAGTTCATAATCAATCCGAGCGCTATTTACTCCGCAACGACATTCTGAGCGTATTTGACACCTTCTGCGAGAAATATAAGAAAACCCCTGCCTTTCAGCTCTCTTCACGCCTACAGAAGCTGATTTACTACACCCAAGAAATCCTGGTCGAGGATGAAAATCTCTATCTGATTATTCGTCCCAAAATAGCTTCTGAAGAAGCCTACCGCTTAGATTCACGAGAATTGGTCTATGAGCAAATCCAGGTTGATGAGCTACTGGACCTGCGCGATCGGTTTGTGGGGCACTACCATCCCCAAGATGGAGACATCCTCGAAATCGATTTCCGTCCCTTCTACGACTATTCTCCCGTCATCCGAGATCCCAAGAATATTGGTCGAGGCGTTCAGTATCTCAATCGATACTTATCTAGCAAGATGTTTGAGGGGCCTCAACAATGGCTATTCTCCCTCTTCTCATTCCTCAAACTCCATTCTTACAACGGCACTCAACTCCTCATTAACCAAAGGATCCAAAACCCAGAACAGCTGTCTGAGTGCGTAAAACAAGCCATTGGCTTAGTGGGTGGGCTATCTCCAGAACAGCCCTATCCCGAATTTAGATTTGACTTTCAAGAACTAGGATTCGAGCCGGGCTGGGGGAATACCGCCGCCAGAGTTTTAGAAACCTTGGAAATGCTAGATGAGCTGATCGATTCTCCTGACGATCAGGTCTTAGAAGCCTTTATCTCTCGCATTCCCATGATCTTTAAGATCGTGCTGGTTTCGATTCACGGCTACTTTGGACAAGAAGGAGTTTTGGGCAGGCCCGATACCGGTGGGCAAGTCGTCTATGTCCTCGATCAGGCCAAAAGCCTAGAGAAACAGCTACAAGAAGATCTACAGTTCGCAGGTCTAGATACTCTAGAAGTTCAGCCCAAACTCATTATCCTGTCTCGATTGATTCCCAATAGTGAAGGCACCCTCTGTAATCAGCGGCTCGAAAAAGTTCATGCCACCGACAATGTTTGGATTTTGCGAGTTCCCTTCCGAGAGCTGAATCCCAAATACACCCAAAACTGGATTTCCCGGTTTGAAATTTGGCCCTACTTAGAAACCTATGCGATTGATGCGGAACGGGAATTACTGGCTGAATTCCGAGGGTTGCCGGATTTGATTGTTGGTAACTATACAGACGGCAACTTAGTCGCCTTTCTCCTATCTCGTCGGTTAGGAGTGACTCAATGCAACGTCGCCCATGCCCTAGAGAAATCGAAGTATTTGTTCAGTAATCTGTATTGGCAAGATCTAGAAGAGCAATATCACTTTTCCATGCAGTTTACCGCCGATCTCATTGCTATGAATGCGGCGAATTTCGTGGTCACCAGTACCTATCAAGAAATTGCAGGTCGCCCCGATACCATTGGTCAGTATGAAAGCTATCGCTCCTTCACCATGCCCGATCTGTACCATGTTGTGTATGGGGCAGAATTGTTCAGTCCTAAATTTAATGTTGTCCCCCCTGGCGTCAATGAAAGTGTCTATTTCCCTTTCACACGTCACCAGGAGAGAACACCAGGAGATATAGATCGGCTGGAAGAGTTGCTGTTTACCCTTGAAGACCCTGAACATGTATTTGGTTATTTAGAAGACCCAGAAAAACCTCCACTGTTTTCCATGGCTCGATTGGATCGGATCAAAAATTTAACAGGCTTGGCAGAATGCTTTGGCCAGCATCCTCAACTCCAGGAGCACTACAACCTCATTCTGGTAGCAGGAAAACTGAGAACGGGTGATTCTGTCGATCATGAAGAAATTAACGAAATCGAACGTCTGTACCGAATCATTGACCAATACAACTTACATGGAAAAATTCGCTGGTTAGGGGTTCGCTTTCCCAAGCAAGATTCGGGTGAAGTCTATCGAGTCATTGCCGATCACAAAGGTATCTTTGTCCAACCTGCCCTATTTGAAGCTTTTGGCTTAACGGTTTTAGAAGCCATGATTTCTGGACTTCCTACCTTTGCCACACGTTTTGGGGGGCCATTAGAAATTATCCGAGATGGTATCGATGGTTTTTATATCAACCCAACCCATACAGAAGAAATTGCCGCTAAATTGCTAGAGTTCACAAAGGAATGTGAAACCAATCCAGACTATTGGCAACAAATTTCAGAACAAGCTATCGAGCGAGTCTATACCACCTACACTTGGAAAATCCACACCAGTCGCTTACTATCTCTTGCCAAAATATATGGTTTTTGGAACTATACTTCTAGGGAAAATAGAGAGGATATGCTCCGATATATCGAGACTATTTTCTATCTACTGTATAAACCCATGGCGAAAAAGCTATTGGCTAAGCATATGGACTCCTAAACAAAATGTAGAGCTTTGACATCACAGTTTATTTAGCTCAATATTGTGCTGTGATCATATTTCCATACATCAATATCAAGTGAATGGCTTAGTGAATATCGTGGACTGCCTGCCAAAATGCTTCAGAATTAACCAGGCCACTGTTCCCTAGAATAAACGTACAATTTTGATGCCCCTTCTCATGGCATTCAGTTTCGATGGCCTCATATTCATACCCTGACAAGCTGCTAAAGAATCCTGCTAGAACGCCAGCAACCAGTGGGCATACTGGCTTATTTTTTGTCGCTTTTGTGCGATGGATCTTAGTATTGGTAAACGTTACAAAAAAATAATCACTTTGTTCTTGGCTTAATTCAAGATTAACGTTACCGTACTCAGACAAATAGGCATAAACCCACCACTTCTCTAGAATTGTCTTCCAACCTAAATCGAGCAAGGAAGGATTCTTGGGGGCAAAGGCTAGATAAAATGCTCTAAATTCCCTCTCTCCTAATTCTTTACCGATTTGATAGATGTCCTGGGCTGGAAATTTCTCGACAATCCGATTGAGCATCTTTAAAGAAGTAGAAGATATTTGCATCTTCTGGATAAAGCTCCCACTTCTTTGATCGTTCAAAGCATGAAACCGCTGCATCGCCAAAATAGAAGGAAGCTGGTTGATAGCTCCTTCACGATTCAGAGACAAAGGAGTTACATTGAGCTGGGTACTTATCATGGTAGAAATGACACTACTAAGGTGTAAATCAGGCTTAGTTCTTAGTATGTCAAGGCCAGGTTTAACATCATGTCTCAGGAATTGTTTGAGTTGTCTAGCTTAATGTCTATCTTTTTATTTAGATAGATTTTTTCAAAATCATAAACAAGCTGAGTTCTAAAAAACAGATTTCTGTTAACCCAATTCTATAAAATATCAAGTGTTCCTGGATTTTTTAGTAGGGATTGGCAGTCATCGGTGTAGCAGACTGGGCTGCATAAGACATTGGTGGCAGGGTTTGCTTGGGCTGAACTGAGTCAAAGGAGATTTTCATCAGGGAGTAGTCGTCTTCAAAGCTCTTGTTGCCAGCAATATGTTGAATCTGCTGAAAAAGCGGATCGAGGGAGTCAAACTGCCGACGTTGGTATTCGGAGACAACGGTCATAAATCCTTCAAAGGTCCATACTTCGCCATTGGGTTGCATAATTTCGTAGACGCCATCACTGAATAGGTAGATGGCACTACCCGCTTGGATATCGCATTCAAATTGATCGTAGGGAAAGCCTGACATCATACCAATGGGAATACTACGAACCTCCAAAGGCTGAATCGGCGTCTGGGCAGAGGCCAAAAGCACTGCCGGATGACCACCACTGGCATACTTTAATTTTTGGGTCTTACAGTTATAGACTCCATACCAAATCGTGAAGTAGTCATCCCCTTGTTCATTCATTTGAAAGACTTCATTGAGGCCATCTAGAACAGAGCTGGGCTGATAGAAATCTGTATCCAACAAGGATTGCGATCGCACCACGTTAAGCACAGAAACAGAGAGTAATGTGGAACGGATACCATGGCCCGCTACATCTAGTAAGTAAATGGCGAGATGATCTGAGTCTAGCCAATAGTAATCAAAGACATCTCCCCCCAATTGATTGGATGGGATGAATTGATGCTGAATCGAAACGGGCCCTGTCATGGGTGGAGGAATTAAGGATTGGACATAGCCAGCGGCCTGGTCCAGCTCAGACTGCAATTTCGCATGCTGATGTTGGACCTCTTCCTCCGCTCGTTTACGCATAATAAACTCGCCAAGCTGAGTGCCAATAGACCCCATAATTTTTAATAGGCTAGCATCCATCGCTTGATGTTCACGCTTGCTAAACACCATCACCCCCAAACGGTTATAGCCTTCTAGGATGGGAAAGCTAAAGGCGGTTTGCATACCTGCCTGGGGAAACGAATTAGCATGAATATCATGAATGGCATTATCGGTTAACCATAGGGGACCATCATGGGTCCAGATGCGTTGAATCAGGCCTGAGGCCAGGGCAAAATTAGCAGAGCTAGATGCCACCTGAAACGAGCCCATCTTTTCTTCTAGTTCAAACCAACTTTCCACACATTTCAAGGTGTTGTTAGTCTCATCCATCAACCACAGCTCACCATATTCCCATCCCAAACTTTTGCTAATCGCTTGCAATAGATTGGGGACAGCCTCGCTTAAGGTTGCCACTTCGGCCAAAACTCGAGTGGTGGCTCGCTCAACGGACAAGCGTTGATCTTGATATTTACGTTCTGTTATGTCTGCAAGGGAACCAGAAATTCCGACGATTTTGCCATCTGGCCCAGGAATAGCGCAAGCATAGACTTCCATCCAGCCAAAGCTACCCGCTTTGCGGAGAAATCGAACATCAAAACGACATTCCGATTGTTGTCTGTGAAAAAGTTGATTAATGTACTGATTGAACTGGTGCCGATCACCTGGATGGACATATTCAGCCAAACTATGGTTGATGGCCTCTTCACGTACAAAGCCCGTTAATTCTGACCACACTGGATTGAGAAATGCTAAATTCCCTTCTTGGTTGATTTGGAAAATCACCTCTTTTAAGTGATCAACCACCGATCGATAGCGAGCTTCACTATCCCGAACAACTTGCTCAGCCCAACTTGCTTCTAATAAATGACGCAATCGGCGTCGCAGAATAGGGGGATGGATGGGTTTTGTCACATAATCCATCGCTCCCGCTGCAAACGCTTTGTCAACTGAGGCTTGGTCATCTAAACCTGCAATCATCAGAATAGGGGTGGATGCACCTAAGGGCAGCTTCTGCAATTCAGCACAGCAGGTAAATCCATCCATAACTGGCATTTTGGCATCCAACAGAACCATATCAGGCTTGCGGGCGAGATAAGCATTCAGGCACTGCTGACCATTTTCAACATCGACTACCTCACACCCGTCTTGCTCCAAAATCAGGCGAAGAATAATTCGAGTTGATCGATCGTCATCGACAACTAAAATAAGCGGGGTACGTTTTTCCAAGGTCTGACTCATCTCACCAAAACTAGAGAATGGGGAAGAACAATTTTTCGGAGTAAATCATGGCTTTTGGTACTATTTTGCCAGATTTTCTGGAGCTAAATTAGCGACTAACTATTCAAATATTTATCTCCTAGTAAGCCCACCTGTCATTCAAAACATTACATCTCCAGCAGGATCGATAAAACTACCATAATCAGCATTTTTTTCCTCTTCAATTTGCAAGACTAAGATAGCGGACAAAGCACTAGCTAGATTTAGTGTAAAGGCTGATACCCCTGCCTAAATTGTTCGGTCTAGGAGCGATAAGGGCATGCTAATGATGCAGCAATGGAGAAGCTTTCTCTTGCCAAAGAAAGTCTTTCTAGAAATCAACTTCCTTCTCAGTAAACATTTACATCAAATAACTATTAAAAAAAGAATATTTTTTAATACTCAACTAACATCTATCAAGCGAAAAAATGCAGCCGCTGAATTCATCAAAGTTTAGCCTGATTGATGGTCTGAAACAATGTTTAGCTCCCCTTCGTTCTCCCCTGAGTCGTCAGATTGGCATTATGGGGTTAGGAAGCTGCCTCATTGCCGAGGCTGTCATTTTAGTACCGGCCTATTTCAGGATTAGAGAAGCCAAACTAGGCCAACTGGAAGCCCAAAGTTTAACCGCAATCACCCCTTTGGCCAGTTTCGCTAACACGAAGTCCTCTCCAGACCAGCTAGTTGATACGGCTGAGACCCTCATGCAGGGGTCAAACGTCATGGGTGGCACCCTCTACCAAAATGGGAGTAAACGGGTCACGTTTGGGACTTCCCCTACATTGCCAGATTTTTCTAATCCTGACATAACCAGGGTTTGGAACAACTCGTCATCGACTTACGATATTACTTGGCCACAGCAAGAGAATACCGGTTATCGATTATCTTTAAGGCTGGACGGGACAGAGATTCAGGCAGCAGCCCTAACGAGCTCTCTACAGTTAGCCGGATTCATTCTGCTCATTTGGATTACGTTTACGATTATTACCCTACAGGCTGTGAGCCGTACGGTTATCAGTCCCCTCAACCAGCTGTTAGATGAGTTACGGAAAGTTGAAGTTGCCATGTCTGGCGATCCTAGCCAGGTGGAATTGAGTTCTCTGGAATGCGATCGCAACCATGAATTAGCTGAGGTCATCGATACCTTCAATGTTGTTCTCCAACGAGCCGCTCTCAATATTGGCCAACTCAAAGACAGCATGATTTCCCTGTTGGAGACTCGGCAGCAGGAGTTAGAGGAGATGGTTTCTGAGCTCCAATCTGCTAAACATGAAGCAGAGACAGCCAATCAGGCCAAAAGTCAATTTCTGGCCAATATGAGCCATGAAATTCGCACCCCCATGAATGCAGTCATTGGCATGACTGGTTTACTCTTAAATACGCCTTTAGAGACACAACAACAGGATTTTGTCGAAACCATCCGCAGTAGTGGGGATGCCTTACTGACCCTGATCAACGATATTTTAGATTTCTCCAAAATTGAGGCAGGGAAGCTGGATCTTGAACAGCAACCCTTTGAAATCAGGACCTGTATTGAAGAAGCCTTGCTGATCGTTGCATCGAAAGCCTCTGGTAAAAATCTGGAGCTGGCTTATCTGATTAATCCACCCACGCCAACCGCCATTCTGGGGGATATTACTCGCCTACGTCAGGTTTTAGTCAACCTGCTCAACAATGCGATTAAGTTTACAGGCGAAGGGGAAGTCGTCGTTTATGTGTCTTCAAAACCCATTGAGACTATAGATATGGGGACTGATACAGACCTGGAAGTGATCGCCGAAGCCACCCCCTATGAAATCCAATTTGATGTCAAAGACACGGGAATTGGCATTCCCCCGGACAAGTTAGAGCATTTATTCAAATCTTTTTCCCAGGTTGATGCTTCTACAACCCGTAAGTTTGGGGGTACTGGCCTTGGTTTAGCCATTAGTAAGCAGCTCAGCGAACTGATGGGGGGCAAAATATGGGTCACTAGCGAGGTGAGTCTCGGGTCCACCTTTTCCTTTAACATTGCTGCCTCCGAGATTCCGAACTATGTCAGCCCCAAAGCAGTCTCAGATATTCAGTTAGCGGGCAAACAGCTCTTGATTGTGGATGATAATGCCACCAATCGAGAGATCTTATCCCTACAGGCTCAATCTTGGGGAATGTTAACTTGTGCGGTTAAGTCCGGCATTAAAGCCTTAGAGTGGCTGCAACGAGGTGTAAATTTTGACCTCGCCGTCCTTGATATGCAAATGCCGGAGATGGACGGGGTGACCTTGGCACAGAAAATCCGGGAAGAGCCCAACGGTAAAACATTACCCCTGGTGGTCTTAAGTTCTTTAGGACAAGATGACATCCGAGCCCGGGCTGGCGACATTAATTTTTCGGCCATTTTAAACAAGCCTGTTCAGCAAGCTCAACTTCAAAGCGTCCTCTCCCAAGTGCTAGACAACCCTCTGATTAAAGTTGAGCAGACCTCAGGCGTTCAAGAAAAACCCACCAATCTAGGTGATCAACATCCCTTGCGCATCCTCTTAGCAGAGGATATGGTGGTCAACCAAAAAGTGGCCCTGTTGATTTTAAAACAATTGGGCTATCGAGCCGACGTTGCCAACAACGGTCTAGAAGTCATTGAAGCCTTAGAGCGGCAATCCTATGATGTTGTTCTCATGGATGTGCAAATGCCAGAGATGGATGGTCTCACCGCAACCCGAGAAGTTTGCCAACGCTGGTCCCCTGAAGATCGTCCTCACATCATCGCCATGACCGCCAATGCCATGCAGGGCGATCGAGAAATGTGTCTGGATGCGGGTATGGATGCCTATATCACCAAACCCGTCCGCGTCAACGAGCTAAGGGATGTCCTCAGTCGGTGCCAACCGATGGAGGAGCCTGAGGAAACACCTCCTCCTATTCCTGTGGCACCATTGCAGCCCGTCAGCCTCAATGAACCGACTCCACCAGACTTGCCCATGGCACCGGAAAGCTCTCAACCCGTTGCCGTTTTAGTGGGGAGTACAGCAACCCAGCAGGTCCAGGCGACTGAACAGATTCCCCAATTAGAAGAGAATCTGTCAGTACCGTTTCCTCAAAGCACCTCCATTCCCCCTCTCCCCGAGATACAAGCTACTCTTGCGTCTCAAGAAACAACCGTAATCATGGAACAACCAACGATGGCCGAAACCTCAATGGATCCGAGCATTATTGACCCCGCAGCATTGGATAGTTTCCGCCAGCTCGCTGGGGAACATGCGTCTTTACTCATTGCTGATTTGTTAAACACCTATCTGGAAGATGCACCGGGGCGAGTCGAAAAAATGCATCAGGCCGTCAAAGACGCTGATCCAGATGGGTTAAGTGATGCAGCCCATGCCCTGAAATCAGCCAGTGCCAACCTTGGTGCTAAACAACTGGCGAGTTTCTGTTCCGAGGCAGAAGCCCTCGGGCGTTCAGGTACGACGGCAGGATCTGCAGACGTTGTCTCTCAGATTTCTCAAGCCTACGAGACCGTTCGCATTGCTTTTGAAGCGGAAATGGCTGCCTGCAGTGTTTAGGAATGTCCTGCTAGGGGGAACCCCAGTTTTAACTAGGTAACGCTTATGTTATGGCTACTTGTCTGTTCAGCACTAGTCTTTGTGATGCAACCCGGGTTTATGTGCCTGGAGTCTGGACTTACGCGTTCCAAAAATAATATCAACGTTGCCATTAAAAATTTTGCAGACTTTAGCCTATCCACCCTTATCTTCTGGTTTTTGGGCTATGGCTTGATGTTTGGAGCATCCATTAACACTGTTATCGGCACGGATCAATTTCTAGCTTCCCCTGAAACAGACGCAGCTCTAGCAGCGTTTATTGTCTTTCAAACTATGTTTTGCAGCACTGCAGCCACCATCGTTTCAGGAGCTGTGGCGGAGCGCACTAAGTTTGGGGGCTATCTGATGATCACTGCCTTTATGGCCAGTGTGATCTACCCCATCTTTGGGCATTGGGTCTGGAACGGTATCGAAGCTGGACAAGTGGAGGGCTGGTTAGGACGGATGGGATTTGTTGATTTTGCCGGATCAACGGTCGTCCATAGTGTGGGGGGATGGGTTGCCCTAGCAGCTATTTTAATTATTGGGCCTAGACAAGGGAGATTTTCCAAGACAGATGCCCCAAAGGAGATTTTGGGGTCAAGCTTACCATTATCCGTCTTGGGTGCTTTACTGCTATGGATGGGATGGCTAGGCTTTAATGGCGGGAGTGGTCTAGAATTCAGTGACCGCGTTCCGATCATCTTACTGAATACAGTGCTCGGCGGTGCTGCTGGGACCCTGACTGCAGGTGCTCTAGGATGGTGGCGGACGAAGATTCCCAAGATTGAGTTAATGATTAATGGTTCCCTGGCAGGACTAGTGTCGGTGACCGCCAGTTGCCATGTCATCAACCCACCCCTAGCTATCATCATCGGTGCCATCGGTGGAGCCGTCATGATGGTGGTCAAACATTGGATGACTCAGCTACAAATTGACGATGCAGTTGATGCCGTACCGGTTCATTTGGGAGGCGGAATTTGGGGCACCTTAGCGGTCGGGCTATACGGTCGCCCAGATTTACTAGAGACCGGCCTCAATCGCGGTAGCCAAATCGGCGTTCAGCTTTTGGGGATAGCCGCATGTGGGGTTTGGACCTTCGGTTTGAGTTGGCTTTTGTTAAAAGGGGTGGATCGACTGATGCGCTTGCGGGTATTGGCAAAAGATGAACAGATGGGCCTTAACTTTGCCGAGCATCATGCCAAATCTGAAGTCCTTGATTTGTTCCAGGTAATGGATCAACAGGCAGAAGACCTCGACTTCAGCTTGCGGGCTCCCGTTGAACCCTTTACAGAGGTCGGTCGCATTGCTACCCGCTATAACCAAGTGATTGATGCGTTAGAAAAGTCTAATCACGAATTGTTGGATACGAAAACCACCCTAGAGCAACAAGTGGAAGCTCGAACAGCGAAACTCGTTGAAACTAATCAAGAACTGCAGCAGCTTGCTCACTTGAAAGCAGATTACTCGCGAACCCTGGAAGCCGAGGTCGAAGCCAAAACTCAAAAGCTGAGACAAGAAATTGAAGAGCGGCAAGAAGCAGAAATTGCCCTGGCTCAGCAGGTTAAGCGAGCACAGCTTTTGGAGAAAATCACCCAGGCTATTCGTCAAAACCTAGATACCCAAAGAATTTTTCAGGCTGCAGCAGATCAAATTGGTCAGGTTTTTCAAGTCAGTCGTTGCCACTTACATAGCTATACGGAAGATGGAGAGGCCTCTATTCCTGTTGTGGCAGAATATACAGCTCCTGGTACTAATTCACTTCTCGGCATTGAGATGCCTGTGGCGGATAATCCCCATGCCCAACAGGTCCTCGCTCAGGATAAAGCTGTCGTAACTCCGAATATCTATACCGATCGATTGCTGGAAGCCCTGATTTCAGATTCTCAGCCGGTTACCTTGAAGTCGATGTTAGCGGTACGCACGTCCTATCAAGGCAAACCCAATGGCGCGATTATCTTACAACATTGCGATCGCAGATTGTCTCGCCAAGCGTATCTGTCCCAACCCGATGCCCATGAGGACTGTTTTCGAGCTTGGCCCGCTGCCGAAATCGACTTATTAGAAGCAGTTGCTGACCAAATCGGCATTGCCCTGGCCCAAGCCCAACTGTTGGAACAAGAGCAATCCCAGCGCACCCAGCTGCAACAAGAAATTTTTGAGCGCCAACAAACTGATGCGGCTTTAAAGGAAAGCAAGGAACGGTTTCAATTAGCCGTTCAGGGGTCAGGAGATGTCCTTTGGGATTGGAATATCGTTAACAAAGCCTTTTATCTTGCCCCCCGATTTGGTCAACTGTTGGGCTATGAAACCGATGAGTTAGACTGCACCTTAGACACCTGGAAAGCCCATATTTGTCTAGAGGATCAAGAGCAGGTCTCTCTGGCTCTCAAGCATCATTTAGAACACTTAGTTCCTTACGAAGTAGAGTATCGTCTGCGGACAAAAGCAGGCTATTACCTGTGGGTGTCCGGTCGTGGTCAAGCCATCTGGGATATCGAAGGCAAACCCATCCGCATGGCCGGATCTATTCGTGATATTACAGAAAACAAAGCAGCCACTGAAGCCCTAAAGCAACAAATGCGTCGGGCTGAACTGGTAGAAGAAATTACCCGTAAGATCCGTAAAAATATAGACCGCCAACAAATCTTCAAGGCCACTGTTCAAGAACTTGGCAAAGCCTTTCAAGTCAGTCGGTGTCATCTTCATACCTACGTCACGCAACCCAAACCCCATTTACCCATCGTTGCAGAATACCTAACGGGAGAGTCCCCCTCCATGCTGGGGACCGACATTTTGCTGGAAAACAATCCCCATGCCCGCAAAGTTCTACGGCATGATCGCGCGGTTGCCTCTGCTAATATACTCAGCGATCCTCTTCTGCAAACCGTTGCGGACATTTTTGTGCAAGGCCAAGTTAAATCCATGTTGGCAATTCGCACCTCCTATCAGCGCAAAGCGAATGGAGTGATTGTGCTACAACAATGCGATCGCAACCGGGACTGGACCCAAGCCGAAATTGAACTCATAGAAGCCGTTGCCGGACAAGTTGGTATTGCCCTAGCCCATGGTCATCTCCTGGAGCAGGAACAACAACAGCGCCAAAAATTGACTCAGAACAATTCAGCATTGAAACAAGCCCGGACAGAGGCCGATGCTGCCAACGTCGCCAAAAGCGAATTTTTGGCCACCATGAGTCATGAAATTCGCACCCCGATGAACGCGGTCATTGGCATGACGGGTCTGTTGCTGAATACAACCTTAGATAATCAACAACGGGACTTCGTTGAAACCATTCGCAGCAGTGGAGATGCCCTGTTAACCCTGATCAACGACATCCTAGATTTCTCCAAAATTGAAGCTGGAAAACTAGAATTTGAAGAACAGCCCTTTAGTCTACGGGCCTGTATTGAAGAATCCCTGCGTCTAGTGGCCCCCAGAGCCATTGATAAACAGCTCGAACTTGCCTATTTATTCGATCCCACTACCCCCAACCACATCGTGGGCGATGTTACCCGGCTACGCCAAATCTTGGTGAATTTACTCACCAATGGCGTTAAATTTACGGAGCAGGGTGAAGTAGTGATTTATGTTCAGGACATCACTGATACTGAAACCGACCCGAAAGAGACGTCACCCCAACGGAAAAATATTACCGATATTCAAAATCAACGTCGTTTGATCCAATTCGAAGTCAGAGATACCGGCATTGGTATTCCGGAAGATCGGATGAACCGTCTGTTCAAATCCTTTAGCCAGGTGGATGCCTCAACTACCAAAAAATATGGGGGTACAGGACTTGGATTAGCCATTTGTAAATCTCTCTCCCACATGATGGGTGGCCGGATCTGGGTCGAGAGCAAAGCTGGTGTTGGGTCTAGCTTTTTCTTTACTATTGCGCTACCTGTTGCCCCTGAGGGAGACAATACCCTCGATCAATCTCAACAAATACTCGATGGCAAGCAGCTACTTGTGGTGGACGACAATCCCACTAATCGCAGAATTTTGACCCTACAAGCCCAAACCTGGGGCATGGGAATCCAAACTGTTAGCGGTGGTGCTGAAGCCCTGGCACTCCTGAACAGTGACTCCCAGTTTGATCTGGCGATCTTGGATATGCAAATGCCCGAAATGGATGGGGGCGAATTAGCAAAGCATATTCGACAACTCGATCAGGGAAAACAGCTCCCCCTCGTCATGCTCAGTTCCTTGGGACAAGACGAAATCATTAAACATAAGCAAGAAATTCAGTTTTCTGCCATTCTCAACAAACCAATCCAGCAATCCTACTTATACGATGCCTTAGCAGAAATCTTTGAAGGTCAGCGGATCAAAGTTAAACCCACTTTAGCTTGTCCTGTGAATTTGGAAGTACAGAGTGATCAGTCCCTCCAAATATTGTTGGCAGAAGATATTGTCGTCAATCAAAAAGTGGCTCTACTGATCCTGAAACAAATGGGTTACCGGGCAGATGTAGCCAACAATGGCGAAGAAGTCTTAGAAGCTCTTCATCGCCAGTCCTACGATGTCGTGTTAATGGATGTTCAAATGCCCGAAATGGATGGCCTGACAGCAGCCAGCTGCATTAAAGAACAGTGGAAGGAAGAGGAACGGCCCTATATTATTGCGTTGACCGCCAATGCTATGCAGGGGGATCGGGAAATGTGTATGGCAGCAGGAATGCATGACTATGTCAGTAAACCCATTCGTGTAGATGAGTTACAAACTGCCTTTGAACGGTATTATGCTCAGGCCAAACAACCCCAGGTGGCTTATGCAGCCCCCAACTGATGGCAACCCTCTTATCTGGAAATTCTAACCGCTTCTCCAGCCATATCTCTCAAGCTATTCGTCTCAAAGACGAATAGCTTTATGTTTATAAAGTCATCACCGTAGGTTGAAGCAGACATGATACGCTGATATCCTCATCGGTTTTAGTGGGGAGCAGCCACTAAAGTAATGGGGAAAGCTTGGTGAAATTCCAACACTGTCCCGCAGCTGTAAGCAGAGCATCTCTGTAAGTCAGAACGCCCGCCGAGATATACGGTAAACACTTCTGCGAGGCACAGAGAGTGACAGTACAGATTAATCGATCAAACCGAAGACCAGTATTTTTTATCCCCAGCATCAGCTTACTGGCAAGCTTAGGGGTTTTTAGTTCCAGTCTAGAGGCTCAAGCCCACCATCCCTTTGGCGGACAAACACCTTCCAATATTCTTGAAGGCTTTTTATCGGGCCTAGGTCACCCAGTCGTTGGTATAGACCACCTTGTATTTGTCATTGCCATTGGCTTAATGGCCGCTATTTTGCGTCAAGGACTTTGGGCTCCCCTTGCCTTTGTGACCACCGCATTATTGGGAGCGGGAATTCATCTACAAAGTTGGGACCTACCCGCTCCTGAATTCTTTATTTCTGCATCGGTCCTCTTAATGGGTGGCCTGCTGGCTCTTAAACAAAGTCCCCACCCTTGGTTAGCCTCCGGATTGGCTGGTTTTGCGGGTCTATTTCATGGCTATGCATATGGTGAGGCGATTGTCGGTGCCGAAATGACGCCTTTGGTGTCCTACTTAGTTGGTTTTTCAGTCATTCAACTGGTGATTGCAGCCCTAGCCTACCGCTGTGGACGTGCTCTCAATTCTGCTTCTTCAGAACAGTCTACCCTGCCATTAAGATTTGCTGGCTTTGCGATCGCAGGGATGGGACTCGCTTTTTTAAGCACCGTCCTTCTGGGCTAGGTTCAGTTATTTAGAGATCTTTAATACCATGCATAAAATTCCCGTAACGGTGGTCACCGGATTTCTAGGTGCCGGCAAAACGACGTTAATTCGCAATTTACTACAAAACAATCAAGGTCGACGGATTGCCGTCATGGTCAATGAATTCGGCGAAGTCGGTATTGATGGCGATCTATTGCGTTCCTGTCAAGTTTGTGACGAAGAAGGAGAGGTGGACAGCAATATCCTCGAACTCACCAACGGCTGTCTGTGCTGCACGGTTCAGGAAGAGTTTTTACCAACCATGCAAACCCTTTTGCAACGGCGAGATCAAATTGACTGCATCGTGATCGAGACGTCAGGTTTGGCCTTGCCTAAACCCCTTATCCAAGCCTTTCGCTGGCCCGAAATCCGCACGGGGGCGACGGTAGACGGGGTGATTACTGTAGTGGATTGTGATGCGATCGCATCCGGTACCCTAGTGGGCGATCTAGACGCTCTTGAGTCTCAGCGCCAAGCCGATGACAGCCTCGATCACGAAACCCCCATCGAAGAGCTTTTTGAAGATCAATTGGCCTGTGCAGACCTCGTTTTACTGACCAAGGGAGATTGTGTCGAACAAAAGGATCAAGAACGAGTCCAACACTGGTTGCGTCAAGAACTTCCCAGCGGTGTCAAAGTCTTACCTTGTCATGCAGGACAAGTCAGCCCCGACCTATTATTAGGCTTTAATGCGGCGGTTGAAGATCACCTAGAATCTCGTCCCAGTCACCACGATCACGAAGAGGAACATGATCATGATGATGACATCAATGCCATCCAAGTGATAGTCGACCAAGCATTTGACCCGAAAGAGCTATTGACCCAACTGCAAGCATTAGTTCAAACCCATGAGATCTTTCGGATAAAGGGATTTGTGGCCGTTCCCCAAAAACCGATGCGCCTCGTTATTCATGGTGTGGGGCAACGCTTTGATTCTTTTTATGATCGTCTTTGGCAACCTCAAGAAGCTCGCCAAACAAAGTTGGTATTTATCGGTGAGAATCTTCAACAATCCGAAATAGAGAATGCCCTTCTCCAACCCACGGCAAAACTTTCTCTTCAACCGTAGGACCATTACTTCGTGAGACACACCGTATTACTTTCTGGGCTTGTCAAGGCCCCAGTTGTGGCTATCACAGAGTAGCAATGCTGTTCGCCACTATTGCCAGACAAAGCAACTGAGGTCGAGGAATTGCTCCCACTATAAACTTGTGACTCATTGGTGACGACCACTTGCTGGACCCCATAGGCTGTCAGCGCCGTTTGACCAGACCATGTCCAAGACAAATCAACCGTATCGGTACCTGATGGTCTCGTCCCCGTCAGGACTGGGACCGTCTGCATATTACCCAATCGAGAGGTAGCGGTACTACTCAAACGGTGGATTTCCACATCCGATATATTGCTGTGCATCAACAAGTCCACTTGTGTTCCCTTCACACAGGCTTGAAACCCCATGGCTCCCACCAACACACCCGGTGCTAGGCAAGGGGGAGACTCATCATTCGCAGTTGCGATCGCATCTACCAAAGTATCGCTAGAAATAGGGTCACTACAGGGATTAATGCTGCCGTCCAATTCTGGGATCCGACCATATCGAAAAATTGAGTTTGGGGGTAGCCAATCTTGTCCACTAGCTCGCACATCGTAAACCACCCGATCATAGTTTGCGGGCTGGGGAGGCGAAGATCCAGCATTTGGCCCATCTGCTGGGCAAACTTGAGGGATTGACGAATTAATCGGGATTTCCAAATAGAGGACCAACGTGCCATAGGCCCCTAGATCGGCTAGGTCTAATCCTGCATCCGTGACCACATTTGCCAAAGTCGAGGAATTTGAGGCCACTACATTGTTTGTGTGATTGATGCGATTTGCCATTCTGATCTCATTACTAATGAAATCAAAGGCTCTACTTAAGTCATGGCGTCGAGCCGCAATAGATTCCGTTTTTTTGTTGGCTTGGGATGCAGTGACGACCCCAAACCCAATCACACTGGTCACTAACCCAGTAATGATGGTGGCAGCAAGAAGTTCTACCAGGGTTACTCCCTGTTCATGTAATCGAGGATGATCCTGCAGGGGAGTCTGCTGCACCAACGGCCCTATTCGCCAGTGTTGGAAATGCTTCATTGCTGGTCCCATTTCTCTGCAATGCAACGTCCAGTCGTCGTAATTGCTAACGGCGTCATTTCACCGGTATAGGTCCCTACTCGGGTCAGTCCCAAGGTATTCGAAATGGCGATACAACGCTTCGTTCCTTGGGCATCATCAGGAAAAAAGAACACAATCTTGCCGCTAGGGTCAGTCGGGCTATTCCCGTTGCTAACAATCGAGAAGTCGGGGTTACCTAGAACACCAAACCGAATGGGAATATCATAGGAAACCCCTGACTTAGATGTCCCTGGTGAATCTTCATCACCGACAAAATCACCAGCAACTTGCATACACTTCCCAGAATTTAAGGGCTGACAAGGTGAAATAACTTGCACAACCATGCCCGCATTAGAGGCTCGCTCGGCTTGTTCCGCTAAATCTGACAAAGCAATCAAAGAAGAGGCTCGCTCGGCTTGTTCCGCTAAATCTGACAAAGCAATCAAAGAAGGGGAAACACCATTACTCACCCCCTGCACTATCTGGCTATCAGCAATAACCCTGCCCTTTTGACTCGTCAGGGGACTCGAACCATCATTGGTTAAATTCGTAGCGATGGAAATTTCAGATGCTAAGTTGCGATCCCCCGTCTTTAAACAAGACCCCGTGACCTTCCCATCTACAAAATTTAGAGTCACTGTACAAACTTTGTTCCCACGGATCGCTTCCCGTTGGGTTTCGTTAAGAGCAGTCCGAACTTCAGCAACGGTTTGCTTCAGTCTGGCTCGATTCAGCATTCCCCAAACCCCTGGCGCAGAAATGCTAGCAACGATACCCAAGATGGCCACAATCACCATCTTTTCTATCAAGGTAAATCCAGATACCGGAGATAACCTCCAGGGGGGCAGTCTCAAGTTGTTGGGGAGCATCTACGAACCTCAGGGATGAAAGCGGATATCAGAACGATTTAGGGACACTTGAACACAGCATGGGGTATCACTTCAGTATTGACTATCGCAATCGGTTTGCTTTCCCCCTGGGCCGTTACCTGGTAAGTCACATTCAACAATCGAAATGGGTCCGATGAACTAGCATAATTGGCCGTGCGCGTCAGCGTATAGTATTTTCCACCTAAAGCTCTCGGGCCAATAGTGGCAGAGGTCCCCCCTAAGCCCGCTACAGTATCGTTTAGAAACCCTGCAGCTAAACCATTGCTACTCAAGGTTGCTAAGCATCGAGAAGAATAAGGCTGTGTTAATACCTCATACTGGGTCGCTTGATTAACCACCATTTCTAGGTCTTCTTGTATCCAACTCACTGCTTCGTCATATTGAGTAGCCACAACGCGAAATGCAGCAGAGGTAACAATGGCTTGCATCGTCATAGAGACAAAAACAGCAGCAACAATCATTGCCACCAATACTTCTATCAACGTAAAACCAGTATGTCGACGGTCAACATCGACGGCTTTGCAAGATGAGCGAGTTGGCATCACTCCCCATTGCAGCACCCACCACCGATACATAAAATTCATTGCCCTACATTGACGCATCATCATATCCCCATCAGCGATCCATTCTTGCACTCACAAAACGATGTGACATCAATCGATTGATTCTCAACATCCGCTCAATATCACACGTTATCTAGCAACTTGAACGCAACACTCCTAGCACTGTCATGGGCATCCTCTTAAGGGCTGAGAAAGTGAGATATAACCATGGCTAAGGTACCTATATGCCCACCCACCGCTTTCTTTTGAAAGAGGTGTATCTTTATTCCTCAATCTCATTATTCGTTGGACCAGCTATTTTTTCGACCGGAGGAATACTGATATTCGATATCCAAGACCATTACATTCTTCCTGGGACCCTCTTACATACTCATTCACTCCGTAGTTTTAACTAGACTGATTAGGAGGCTACTGGGCGACTCAAAGATAATTAACCTGAACTGGAGCGAAAAACTTCTGTTGCCAGGCAAACCCGATTTCGTCCCAGTTTCTTCGCTTGAAACAAGGCTTGATCGGCTTTTCGTAACAGTGACTCTTCAGACTTCACATCACTCGGAAAAGTCGCTAACCCCAAACTTGCAGTCAGATGAATTCGATCTTCCGAAGAAATACGAATGGGTTGAATTGCAATTTCTCGACGAATGCGATGGGCAACAGCCACACTATCTTCTGCAGACGATTTGGGCAATATGATGGCAAACTCTTCTCCCCCATAGCGACTAACAATATCTCCCGGACGTACCTCTTTTCTAAGGAGTTGAGCAACACAACACAATGCTGCGTCCCCGGCCTGATGACCATAGGTATCATTTAATTGTTTGAAATGATCGAGGTCCACCATAATTAAGGAAACGGGATGTTCGTCGCGCCTAGACCGTTCAAATTCTACCGATAACCAGCGGTTGAATTCCCGGCGGTTATACACTTCTGTCAGACCATCTAAGGTTGCTAACCGCTCCAAATCCGTTTGACTTTGCTCCAAACTCCCTGCCATTGCATTAAAAGTATTGGCAAGGCGAGAAAACTCATCTTGGGTTTTGAGTTTAATTCGATATTTAAAGTTGCCGTCGGCTAAATGCTTAACGCCCTCTTGTAACTGATAAAGAGGAACTAAGATCGATCGAGATAAAGCATATGCACAAATAACCGCTATGGTCAGGGCTAACAGGAAAATGATTGCGACTAATAGCCTGACTCGCTCTCGGACTAATTGCGCTTGTCGAAGATTTTCAGTATTTTGAAACGCGATCAGTCGATAATTGAGCTCTTGAACATTTTGGAGTATCTTTTGCAGTTTTATCTGAAATTTGGATATTTTTGTAGATTTATTAGCTTTAGAGGCCTGAATACTAGATCCTACGATTTCTAAGCCTAATTCTTCTAATTGATTCCACTCTTCCTGAATCCGATATATCGATTCATTTCGTTCAGGCAATTGTGAAGGCCGGGTCAAAATAATTTTGAAATTATAGTTAATATCAGCAGCAGTCTTTTCGAATTCAGTAACGGAAACTGTTTTAGAGACAAAACTTTCTACATTAATGACCCCAGAAATGTCTAGCAATAATCCCTCTATTCTAGCTAAGGGGAATAATTCTTCTAGCCCAACATTTTCTTGCTTTTCAAAACTATCTATTGCCCCCTCGAAAGATACCAAGGCCCCTCCTGCAAGTAATAAAAAGGGGACTAACATAGTTCCTAAGCCGATGCTTAAACGCTGGCGGAGGGAGGTCTGGCGAGGAGACCTAATGCGCATAAGGAGCAAACAATACAAAAGGGGTTATTTTATTATTCCCGAATCATAAGGACTTGGTAAAATTATGAAGCGGATATTGGCAATCGACTTCAGAGTTTTTAATTATTTTAGAAACCTCATACTTATATTTGTCATTCTTAACTACCTTTCCTCTATTTTTTGTAGGATAGATTGGTAATTATGGCCTCCACAAAACAATATAATACTTTTGAGGCAATCTATTGAGTAACAAGCATATTCGACAGGTTGTCATTGTCGGGGGAACCCATGGTAATGAGCGTATAGGATTGTATTTAGTCAAGAAATTTAACCAAGATCCATCTTTACTCGTTCGCCCTAACCTTTCCACCACTTGTCTGATTGGTAATCCCCAAGCCTGTAATGAAAATCGACGATACATTGAAACTGATTTGAATCGGTGTTTTATCAAAGCAGATTTAGAAAACAATCTGTTGGGTAGGCACGAAGAGAAACAGGCTAAAGTACTCCACCAGCAATTGGGTCCTAAAGGGAATTCTGAAAATTTTCTATTAGATCTACATTCCACCACAGCCAATATGGGGATGACCCTTATCCTGGTCAATGGCCATCCCTTTAATCTGCATCTAGCGGCATATCTGACCCATCACAATCCTCACGTACGGATCTACCGGTGGACCCAAGGGGATCAAGAAAATGCTTTTGTCAGCTCACTTTGTCAACTGGGCTTTGCCATAGAAGTGGGCCCTATTCCGCAAGGCATCCTGTTAGCCTCCTTATTCAAGGAGACCGAAACGTTGATTCACCAAACCCTTGACTATCTAGAGCAGATAAATCGGGACTCCTCACCCCTTTTACCCAAAACTCTCACTCTATTTCAGCATCTTGAAGTCGTCGATTTCCCGAAAACACCTGGTGGAGAGTTGACAGCCATGGTTCATCCTCAACTTCAGGGTAGGGACTATCAGCCACTGAATCCAGGCGATCCGATGTTCTTAACGCTTGATGACCAAACCCTTTTCTATAAAGGTTGCTCAACCGTATGGCCAATTTTTATCAATGAAGCGGCCTATTACGAAAAAGGGGTTGCCATGTGTTTAACTCAAAAACAAGACATTCCACTTCAGCGTGATTAAGGTAAATCGTCAAAATACCAGGGCTTGGCAAGAGTCGAGACTTGATCGATATTCAGGTTTTTTCTGACAAGGCAGAGTGGGCGACATGTTGCTCTAACCAATGCTCCACATCCGCTAGAACTGTCTGATAGCCAAGATCTAGATGAAGATCATGGTAAGCATTTGGATATTCAATATAGGTCTTATCTGGATAGGTAACGCCTTGAAAGTAATGACGGCTAGAATCCGGCGGAATCGTCCGATCAGCAGCACCATGCAGCATCAGCACTGGAACTCTTAATTCTTCAACATGGGCATTTAACCAATCCAAGGTAGAGAAAAACTCTGTCGACATCCGGGCTCTACCCCGGGTATGGCGGAGTGGATCTTGAGCATGGGTCTGAACAATGTCAGGGTTACGAGATCCCGCTGCTACATCAATCCCCGTACTAAGGGCAAAACTGGGCCAAATAGAAGACAAAATCCGGCCAATGAAAAATTTAATGGGAGAAAGTCCAACTTTACCAATAGGCAACGCACTTAAAATAACCCCTTGAATGCCATAGGGCAGGCGAACAACATAATCTAGAGCAATCGTTGCCCCCAAACTGTGGCCATATATAAAGGTCGGACAGTGAGGTGAATCTGTTGTCACAAAGTGGATAAATCCCCTTAAATCTTCTCTGAGTTCTGACCAGTGGTTAATATAACCCCGCATCCCTTTCGATTGCCCATGTCCTCGTAGATCGTAGCTATAAACTGCATATCCACACTCAACCAGATGGGCGACAAGTGTACTAAATGTATTCGAATGGCTTCCTAACCCATGAACAATGACAAGGTTAGCTCGGATTTGATCTAGAGGCTGCCAGGTTTGGTAAAACAGGCTGAGACCTCCAACCCCTTTAAACCTGCCGGTGCGATGGTTCATGATTGCCCCTTGATCTCATATCTATTCTTTACGTTACCCAAATTTTTTCTAGGTTATCCTTTGCGTCATAGAAGCCTCCTGTTCCCTAACCTTTCTGGACTCTCCTTTTAAGAGAGTAATCATACAATCACCGACTTCAGCAACACTTTATTCTCTATTGTGATGTGATTCGGAGGAACAGATCATCTTGTTATTATGATGTGGCCTTTCTACAATCGCCGTTAACACCTTAGAATGTTATCGGTCTTTTTCTAGTTGGGGCTGTGGCTCAGTTGGATAGAGCAAGCGCCTCCTAAGCGCTAGGTCGGCGGTTCGAATCCGCCCAGTCCCGTTCCTATTTTCCCGTCATCTGCAGATACTGCTCTGTTCACAGTGGGCTAATAGATTGCTTAGCCCCCCTTAAAAGTGCAGGATGATCATCCTCCTACATATCTCTTTGCTAAACTTATAGAATTTTCACCCCTATTTAACGAGTAGGGTGTTTAAAACATCTCGTCTCCTTATACGCCTGTCCTACACTGACTCATTGTTTGAGGCATATTTGCTGATTATGACCCAATCCCCAACATCGACTTCCGTTTCTGCTGGACTTTCATCCTCTTCAGGAGATATCAGCAAATTTGATTCGCTGGCCTTACAACAACCAGCACTCTTGAAACCATCTGATACCTTCGCTTATCGCCACATCGGCCCCAGCGAATCTGAAATCGGTCACATGCTAGACATGATGAATGTTGAGGATTTGGAGGCGTTGATTGATGCTGCAGTGCCTGCTCAAATTCGTCTCAAGCAGCCTCTAAAGTTAGGGCAAGAGCGGGGAGAACATGAGCTGATCCAGGAATTACGCACGATTGCTGCTAAGAATAAAATTTTTCGGTCCTATATTGGTATGGGGTATGCCGGATGTATTACACCTCCAGTGATTCAGCGGAATATTCTTGAGAATCCCGGTTGGTATACCCAATACACCCCCTACCAAGCCGAGATTGCCCAGGGTCGGCTAGAGGCTCTGCTCAATTACCAAACCATGGTGATGGACTTAACGGGTTTGGAAATTGCGAATGCCTCCCTGTTGGATGAAGGAACCGCTGCAGCCGAAGCAATGGCCATGAGCTACAACCTGCAGAAGAAGCAGACGGCTAAAACCTTTTTTGTTTCAGAGCAATGCCATCCACAAACCATTGACATTATTCAGACTCGGGCATTGCCCTTAGGAATTGAGGTGATTATCGGTGATCACCAGCAATATGATTTTGCTGAGCATTCGACCTTTGGAACGCTGCTCCAATATCCTGCGACAGATGGGACTATTCATGATTATCGAGAGTTTGTAGAGGCTGCCCATGAGGCTGGAGCCTTAGTCACCGTAGCCACAGATTTGCTCAGCCTGCTATTGCTGACTCCACCCGGAGAATGGGGAGCTGATATTGCCGTGGGCAATAGCCAACGGTTTGGCGTACCCCTGGGTTATGGTGGTCCCCATGCTGCGTTTTTTGCAACTCGAGCTGCTTATCAGCGCAAAATTCCCGGTCGAATCGTGGGGATTTCCCATGATGTTCAGGATAAGCCAGCACTTCGACTGGCGTTGCAAACTCGTGAGCAACATATCCGTAGAGATAAGGCGACGAGCAATATTTGTACGGCTCAAGTTTTATTAGCTGTGATGGCTGGGATGTATGCGGTCTACCACGGCCCCCAGGGGTTAAAACAAATCGCGGATCGGGTGCATGGATTGACGAGTCTGTTAGGGACTGGGTTGAAGAAACTCGGGTATGAGCTGACTTCAGAGCTATACTTCGATACCGTGACGGTGAAGTTAGGGACTTTGTCGGCGGAGGAATTGCGGGTGCGATCGCAATCCCAATCCATCAATCTCCGGTATCTAGATGCCGAAACGGCTAGCATTGCTTTTGACGAAACCACCACCCCAAAGGATCTATGGGATGTCCTCAGCTTATTTACCTCAGAGGATCTCAGCTTTACCCTAGAAGATTTACTGGCTGAAGCCCTCTTCGACTATCCAGAGCTGCATCAGCGCACGAGTCCATATCTGACCGAACCTGTTTTCAATATCTACCATTCAGAGTCAGAACTGCTGCGCTATACCCATCGACTGCAGGCTAAGGATTTGTCCCTGACTACCTCGATGATTCCCCTAGGGTCCTGCACCATGAAGCTCAACGGTACTTCAGAAATGGTGCCCGTGACCTGGCCTGAATTCGGTCAGCTCCATCCGTTTGTTCCAGTGGAACAAGCCCAGGGCTACAAAGAACTCTTCCAACAGTTGGAAACAATGCTGGCAGAGATAACCGGGTTTGCCGGAATCTCTCTCCAACCCAATGCTGGATCTCAGGGAGAATATACGGGCTTATTGGTGATTCATCAATACCATGCCAGTCGAGGAGAAACCCATCGCAATATCTGCTTAATTCCAGACTCTGCCCACGGCACCAATCCTGCCAGTGCGGTGATGGCTGGGATGAAAGTGGTAGTCGTAGCCTGCGATGAGTTGGGCAATATCGATATGACCGATCTGCGCCAAAAAGCAGAGCAGCATCGCGACAATCTATCGGCGCTGATGGTGACTTACCCCTCTACCCACGGCGTCTTTGAAGAGACAATTAAAGAGATTTGTGACCTGATCCATGAGTGTGGGGGGCAAGTCTATATGGATGGTGCCAACCTCAATGCCCAGGTGGGGCTCTGTCGTCCTGGAGATATTGGCGCAGATGTCTGTCACTTGAATTTACATAAGACGTTCTGTATCCCCCACGGTGGCGGTGGTCCAGGCATGGGGCCGATTGGGGTGGTAGCCCACCTCGCTCCGTTCATTCCTAAACATCCAGTGGTGTCGATGGGAGGAGAAGCAGGGATTGGTGCTGTAGCGGCGGCCCCCTGGGGCAGTGCCAGCATTCTGCCGATTTCTTGGGTTTATATTGCCTTGATGGGTGCCAGTGGTTTAACTCGGGCAACCAAGGTGGCGATCCTCAATGCGAACTATATTGCCAAACGTCTAGAAGCCTATTACCCAGTCCTTTACAAGGGAAAATCGGGGTTAGTGGCCCATGAATGCATCCTTGACTTAAGAGGCGTAAAGAAGACAGCCGGGATTGAAGTCGAAGATATTGCCAAACGGCTGATGGACTACGGCTATCATGCACCTACCGTGTCTTGGCCGGTTCCTGGCACCATTATGATTGAGCCGACGGAAAGCGAGTCCAAGGCTGAACTGGACCGATTCTGTGAAGCGATGATTGCCATTCGGGCTGAGATTGCTGAAATTGAAGCAGGGCAAGCAGATACTCAAAACAACGTCCTCAAGAATGCCCCCCATCCTGCCGATGTGGTGATTTCCGATAGCTGGGATCGACCTTATTCGCGGGAGAAAGCGGCCTATCCTGCTCCCTGGACTCGGGAATCTAAATTCTGGCCAGCAGTCAGTCGGATAAACAATGCCTATGGCGATCGCAACTTGGTCTGCTCCTGTGCACCACTATCAGACTACGCTGAGCAATAACAGGGGGGCTTCTTCCTTGAATTCGCTCTTTTCCCCCTTATTGATCGCTTACTCCCCAAAAAGTGGTTCATAAGGGGCAGGAGCGACCCACTCAATACGAACTGACCGTATTCCATTTAACAGACTTCGGAATGAGAATCAGTTATTAATTTATTAAGGTGATTAGCCATTAACGCTAATCACAATTATGGCTGACCTCAATCACAGTCAAGCCTGATCATTTCACTAATAATAGCTGCAGAAACTATCATCTATTGCGATAGCAGCGGGTCTTGAGCGATATATCGGCACTTTGGGTTTAGATATACTGCTCATGCTGCAAAAATTTCAAGAAATATCGACGTTAATAGTGAAGATTATTATGCCAGACAATATTCATACTCAGATTCCGGTTATTCAGCATTCCTCAAACTCTGAGCAGCAAGCCCAATTAGCATCAGTGGCCTCTCAACCTCAAGCCCATCCAACTTCATCTCCCTATTGGACCCCTATTGCGCTGTACTACCTTGAGCGAGAAGCAGAGTGGGCTAGAGGCTAGAGGCTAGAGGCTAGAGGCTAGAGGCTCAATTTTTAGACGCTCTGATTTGATAGAGCCTAATTTGAGAATTAGGATAGTAATCGATTGATGTATTTGAATCGCCAGCAAGATTGCGGCAAAATAACTCAAGCTCTACATCAGCAATCCCGCAGCGATGTTGCAGATTGATCTGGCAGTTACTCATCTTAAATACCGATACATTACGAGTCTCCAAAGCACTAGGATTAGTCGCGATGGCAATCACTTTATCCAAGTCAATTCGGCATAAAACCGTAAGTTTTGGTAATTCGACGATCACCGTATAATTTTCAAGATTTTCAGTCTGGGGCAATACAGAAAATTTTGACTTAGGAGATGAAAGGACAATCTAAATAGAAACTCCATACTCTTGGTGAGATGAGTGTTTACCAAGATTTATATTTAGTTCAAAAAGAATATTTTGTAGTCCCGATTCCCCAGTTAACATCAGATATTTAGACAGACTCCTATAGTGATAGCCTACCCACCTAAAGGGAACCTTAAAGACTTGATAACTTCTCACTAAGATTTGGGGGAAAGGCTGGGAGCGGCTTTCAAATAGGGTTTTGGACTGCTGCTAACAATGCTTAGTTGGGGATACTATTTTGCGATCGCACCCTGCATCCCCAACCAAGCCGACTCAAGTTCATCAATATTTCTTTGCAATGGGAACTATTGTCACTCTAGGCAGATAATACATATCAGTACACAACCCAAATGAGATAGAACTGGGTGTATTCTTTCTGCTTATCAGTGATTTGAGGTCCCTCCATGCGCGTCAACCCCCTGACCATTGGCCCCATAGTTGGAGCAACAACAACAACTGAAGTCCACCTCTGGGGAAGAGGAGAATTTGAAAAGACCCAGTTGGGGTGCAAACGCTGCTTAGGGATTGCCCGGATAAAAAAATTAGAAGATTCAGCTTTTGGGACAGGACAGTTTTTCAAACTGAATCCAAATTTTGACATGACCGGAGTGACGATATTCGATCATTTAGATCCTGAAACCCAATATTTTTTCCAAATAGGATGGTTTTTTTCTGAACAGAGTTATTCGGAAATTCCCGACAATCTTCGCATCAATTGGACTCAAGCCAGTACAGGAGAAGTAACAACTGCCTCTGCCGATCTCCAAGCTCCTCGACAGTTTATTTTCGGTTCCTGTCGGTATCTATTGCGCCTGTTTCTTGGATCCCTATTTGATACCCGGGGGGATAAGACATTTCAGACCATCTCGAAATTGCTAGGGGAAAATCATGCCATCAACCAATTTCTGATGCTAGGGGATCAAATCTATGCGGATGACTTGAATGTTATTGGTGCAGATACTCGCTTAGACGAGTACTACAAACGGTATCGTCAGGCATTTTCCCAACCCTATATTCGCCAAGTCATGAGCCAAATTCCCACTTATATGACCCTTGATGATCATGAGATTGAGGATAACTGGCCCGCTCAAAGTACCCCGAAAGACTATGTCACGAAGTACCCTGCTGCGATTCATGCTTATCTAACCTATCAAGCGAGTCATAGCCCATTATTTCCAGCCCATGAAAAACGAATTACTGGCATTCCAGATAGACTTTGGTACACATTCAGTGATGGATGTTGTGATTACTTTATGACCGACACCCGTACTGAACGCCATCTCGCCACTCAAAGAATGATGAGTGATGAGCAAATGGAGGCGCTCAAGTGCTGGTTGAAGGATGGTTCCAATCGAGTCAAAATCATTGCCACATCCGTTTTGCTGTTCCCAGATGCTGTACAAGGTAATGACGATCAATGGTCCGGTTTCCCGGAGCAAAGACGTGAGCTGTTCGACTGGATTTTTCATCATAAGATCAAGCGAGTTGTCTGCATTTCGGGAGATATTCATGCCTCCTTATCCACAGAGCTAGTCAGCCCAGATGACTCTGACTTCAAGATCATATGTGTTGTTTCCTCACCCTTTTTCTGGCCTTATCCTCATCCAACCAGCAGTGCCTTCAAGTTAGAGGGAACGCTAGAAAAAAGTGCACTAGCGACCTATAACATGGCCAATGCCAGTGAACCTTATCGTTCTGATAATTTCACACTGGTCAAGGTAGATCTTGAGAAAGTGGAGGTCAATGTCTTTCCACGAAAAGCTGAACAGCTAAAACCTATCCGTACAAAAGTACATTCTTTTACATAGAAAGCTGGTTAATATTCACTGATCTTTCTGCTATTCGCTTATTTTTCGCAGTTAGGAGGAGATGATATTGGAACAATGAATAGAGGTTGAATAGGACAACATCAACCGTTAGATTTTCAGGCATAGTATTGGCTTGCTAATGCCACCACATACGATTAACTACCGCTGATTCGGGCTACATCTTTGGCATTTTGCTCAAAGGCAGCAGACAAAGCATCATCCCCACTCAAGCCATCCTCGATCGCATTCTGGATTGCCTGCAATACCCGCTTATAATCCCGTGGCATTACCTTCACAAACTTGGGCAACATGGCTTCCCAATCTGCGAGAACTCTAGCCCCCTGTTCGCTTTGGGTATAGTCCACATGGCGCTGAATGGCCTCCTTCAAATCTTTGATATCTTCAGGATCTACTAAAGTCTCTAGAGCGACCATTTCCGTATTGCAGCGCGTCGCAAAGTCCCCAGCTTCATCAAGGACATAGGCGACCCCACCACTCATACCCGCAGCAAAGTTACGGCCTGTAGTTCCCAGGATGACAGCTTGGCCGCCCGTCATATATTCACAGGCATGATCACCCACTGATTCCACGACAGCCCGCACCCCAGAATTCCTGACACAGAATCGCTCTCCACCAATTCCGCGAATATAGGCTTCACCGCCAGTAGCTCCATAGAAGGCTACGTTACCGACAATGATGTTCTCTTCCGCTACAAACGTCGATTCCTTAGAGGGATAGAGAATAATCTTGCCGCCACTGAGGCCCTTACCAAAGTAGTCATTGGCATCACCCTCTAGCTCTAGGGTTACGCCGGGTGGTACAAAGGCACCAAAGCTTTGCCCCGCACTGCCTTGAAAATGGAGGTGAACCGTGTTTTCAGGTAGACCTTCCCAATGATGTTTGGTGATTTCATTACCAAGAATCGTACCCACAGCCCGATTGACATTTTTAATCGGCAGGGTGGCTTTTACCTTCTCGCCCTTTTCAATGGCTGGCTGACATAGATCCAATAAGGTCGTCATATCTAGCGATTTCTCCAGACCATGATCTTGAGGAATCTGGCAATAGCGACCGATATCGTCGGAAACGTCAGGCTGATAGAGAATCTTAGAGAAGTCTAATCCCTTGGCTTTCCAGTGATCAATAGCCCGGCGAGGTTCCAAGACATCCGAACGGCCCACCATCTCATTCAGGGTCCGGAAGCCCAGTTGTGCCATCAGTTCCCGCACTTCTTGAGCGATGAACTGCATAAAGTTAACGGTGTGGGCTGGGTCGCCGGTGAATTTATCCCGAAGTTGTGGATCTTGGGTAGCGACGCCCACAGGGCAGGTATTCAAATGGCAGACGCGCATCATAATGCAGCCCAGGCTAACCAAAGGTGCAGTGGAGAAGCCAAACTCCTCGGCTCCCAAAAGAGCGGCAATCACGATATCCCGGCCCGTCTTCAGTTGACCATCTGTTTCCACAACAATACGGCTGCGCAGATTATTGAGAACTAAGGTTTGATGGGTCTCGGCAATTCCTAGCTCCCAGGGCAGTCCTGCATGCTTAATAGACGTTTGAGGTGAGGCTCCTGTGCCCCCGTCAAAGCCAGAAACAAGGACCACATCCGCATGGGCTTTAGCGACCCCAGCAGCAATGGTACCAACACCCACTTCAGAGACTAATTTGACGTTGATGCGGGCACTACGGTTGGCATTCTTAAGGTCGTGGATCAGTTCTGCCAAGTCCTCAATCGAGTAGATGTCATGGTGGGGTGGGGGTGAAATCAGACCCACACCTGGGGTGGAGTGGCGCACCTTGGCAATCCAGGGATAGACCTTGCGGCCAGGGAGTTGCCCTCCTTCTCCCGGCTTGGCACCCTGAGCCATTTTGATTTGGATTTCTTTGGCCTGGGATAGGTAGAGGCTGGTGACGCCGAAGCGACCAGAAGCCACTTGTTTAATGGCGCTATTTTTGGAATCGCCCTGGTCGTTGGTCCAGGTGAAGCGTTCAGGGTCTTCACCGCCTTCGCCCGTATTGGACTTGCCACCAACGCGGTTCATGGCAATGGCTAGGGATTCATGAGCCTCCCTGGAGATTGAGCCATAGCTCATGGCCCCCGTCTTAAACCGTCGGGTGATTTCTTCAACAGGTTCAACTTCGTCAATGGGAATGGGCTGACGATCTTTAAATGCCAGCAGACCTCGCAGGGTAAATAGCTGTTCATTCTGCTCATTCACTAGGGCCGAGTATTTCTTGAACAGGTCAAAATCACCTGCACGGGTTGCTTGCTGCAGGGTATGGATGACTTGGGGGCTAAACAAATGGGCTTCCCCTTCTTTTCGCCACTGGTATTCGCCACCGACATCAAGGGTATGGACTTCCACATCCCTTTCAGGGAAGGCATGACGATGGCGTTGAATTGCTTCTTCTGCTAAGACGGCGAGGTCCGCCCCCTCAATCCGAGAGGCAGTCCAGCTAAAGTACTTGTCTACCACGGATTTGTTGAGGCCAATGGCTTCAAAAATCTGGGCACCGCGATAGCTTTGAATCGTAGAAATCCCAATTTTGGAGGCTACCTTAATCACGCCTTTGGTGGCGGCCTTGATGTAGTTCTTACAGGCCGCTTTAGGATCAATATTCACCATCAGTCCCTGGTGAATCATGTCGTGGATAGTTTCAAAGGCAACGTAGGGATTAATTGCCCCACAGCCATAGCCAATCAGAACCGCATAATGATGGACTTCACGAGGTTCACCAGATTCCAGAACGAGACCGACTTGAGTCCGGGTGCCTTCCCGAATCAAATGGTGGTGTAAACCGGAGACGGCAAGCAATGCAGGAATAGGGGCATGATTATGATCCAAGTTGCGATCGCTCAATACGATCAGACTTGCACCGGAGGCAATGGCCTTATCTGCCTGCTGACACACTTCAGCCAAGGCCGCTTCTAAGCCCTGAACCCCAGCATTGTGGTCAAACAAAATGGGTAGAGTGGCCGACTTAAAGGGATCGCCGTTGAGGGCTTTAATTTTGGCTAACTCAGCATTGGTGAGGAGCGGCGTCTTCAGTTCTAGGAGATGACAGCTCTCAGGCTCGGGGTTGAGCAAGTTGCGCTCGGAGCCAATGGTGGTTTCAGGAGAGGTAATTATCGCTTCCCGAATGGAGTCAATCGGGGGATTAGTGACTTGGGCAAACAGTTGCTGGAAGTAGTTGTAAAGTAACTTCGGCTTATTGGATAGCACCGCGAGGGGGGTATCGGTCCCCATGGCCCCAATCGCCTCAACCCCGTTATTAGCCATCGGGGCCATCAGCATTCGCAGTTCTTCAAAGGTATAGCCAAAGGCCATCTGCCGCTGCAGCACCGTCTCGGCATCGTACTCGGGAGCGGCTTCTGCAGCGGGTAGCTGCTCGACACTCACCATCTGTTGATCCAGCCATTCCTGATAGGGATGTTCGGAAATAATCTGGTCTTTGAGTTCTTGGTCGGAAATAATTCGCCCTTGCGCCATATCCACCACAAACATTCGTCCGGGGGTGAGTCGGCCTTTCTTGGCCACACGTTCTGGCTCTATAGGTAATACACCTGCTTCCGAGGCCAAAATCACCAGATTATCTTTGGTGACGTAATAGCGAGAGGGCCGCAAACCATTCCGATCTAGAACTGCCCCAATCATGGTGCCGTCCGTAAAGGAAATCGATGCAGGGCCATCCCAGGGCTCCATCAGACAGGAATGGTACTTATAAAACGCTTTTTTCTCAGCACTCATGGACTCATGGGCTGTCCAGGGCTCGGGAATCATCATCATGGCGGCATGGGGAAGGGATCGTCCCGCCAAGAACAGCATCTCTAAAGTGTTGTCAAAAATGGTGGAGTCACTCCCGTCCACGTTAATCACGGGCTGGACTTTGGCCATATCCTCGCCAAATAGCTCTGACTCAAACATGGACTGGCGAGCCAACATCCAATTGATATTGCCCCGCATGGTATTGATTTCACCGTTATGGGCAATGTAGCGATAGGGGTGGGCTCGATCCCAACTGGGGAAGGTGTTGGTGCTAAATCGAGAGTGAACCAATCCCAAAGCAGATTCCATCTCTGGATCATGGAGGTCGGGGTAATATTGCCCCACCTGAATCGGCATCAACATGCCTTTATAGACAATGGTGCGAGAGGACAGGCTGGAGATATACCAATAACCATCAATGCCCGTGGTGCGAATCGCAATGTGGGACAGCTTGCGAAGCACGTATAGCTTGCGTTCAAAGGCCATATCATCCTGCAGCGCCGGGCTACATTGGATAAAGACCTGCTCCATAAATGGCTCGCTGGCCTTGGCGGTATTACCCAAGGAGGAATTATCGGTGGGCACATCTCGCCAGCCTAGAACCTTATGGCCTTCTTGGGAGGCAACCTGCTCAAAGGTTTGTCGACTGGCTGCACGCTCTTGGGCATCGGGGGAAGCGTAAATCATCCCGACCCCGTACTGCCCTGGTTCTGGCAGTTCAAATCCTAATCGGGCGGCTTCTTTCTGGAAAAAACGATGGGGAATCTGCATCAGCAGGCCCGCACCATCACCCGTATTGGTTTCACAACCACAGGCACCCCGGTGATCTAGATTCACCAGAATCGTCAGGGCCTGTTCAATAATGTCATGGGATTTTTGACCCAACTGATGAACGACAAACCCCAACCCACAGGCATCATGCTCAAATTGTGGATCGTAGAGACCTTGGGGGGCAGGAGTGGTATTGCTATTCATATTGGGTGATCTGAAGGTTCGAACTGTTACTTGACTATGTCGCATATCCTCAGCCAAGGGAAAGTCGGCTGAGACCAGCATTATAAGCTTTAACTTTAGTCAATCTAAATTCTCTTACGAAGAAACTAAATTAACAGTAGGTTTTAATGCAAATTCAAGGAAAGCGATCCGACTGATGTTCCGTGAATTTAGCGTCTAGGTCATACTCTCAGGGTGTAGGGCAGACAGGGCAACACGAAAGCCAATATAGAAGTTGCTGCAGTCCTGGGAAACATAGTAACGAGCCGCCGAACGACAATACCGAGGGGAGTAAATCCAAGCGCCGCCTCGCAAAATCCGATAGGAGCTATCCTCTTCCTCCCAAGCACTGCCATTCTTAGGGGCATTGTGATAGCTGCTATGCCAGGTGTCTTGACACCATTCCCACAGGTTGCCCGCCATGTCATATAGCCCAAACGCATTGGCGGGGAAACTGCCCACTTCCGTTGTCTGTTTTCGATATTGTCCCTGGGGACCAGAGTCATGGGCTTGATTGCGATCATAATTGGCGAGATCAGATGTAATGCTGGCTCCAAAGTGGAAAGGAGTGGTCGTCCCAGCGCGGCAAGCATATTCCCATTCAGCTTCACTGGGTAATCGATAGGGCCGCTGGGTTCGATCCGAGAGACGCTGACAAAATTCCATCACGTCTATCCAGGACACTTGTTCAACTGGACGTTTAGCCCCCTTGAATGAGGATGGATTATTGCCCATAATCTGTTGCCATTGGGATTGGGTGATCAATACTCTACCCAGATAAAACGGGGCAATAGAGACGACATGCTGAGGCCCTTCATCCCCAAATCGCTGGGGATCATGGTCTGCCGATCCCATCCAGAACTGCCCTTCTGGAATGGCGACCATTTCTAGGGTGTCATTACCTAGGTCTTCTAAGAAACGCTGTCCTAGGTAATGGGAGCGATTGATGATTTGCCCCTGGGTATCCACTTCAAGCCCCTCAAAACTAAATGGTTCTAGGGTGGAATAAGGGAGAGACAGCTGACTTTGCCCATGGCGAGGGGAGATGGTGTTGGAAATTGCTGTGGGCCAGCTGGTTGAGACAGAGGTGAGAGAATCGTTGCTGCCCTGGGCTGGGGCTAAGGCGGCCAAAACCTCATCGGCCGAGACAAAGCGATCGCATATCTTGATCCGCAGTAATTTACCAATAATGGCTGCTAAATCTTGGCTAACGGGTTGGGGTAGATGGCTTTGCCATTCATTCACCCAGGCATACCCTTGGAGATGTTTGAGATGATTCGGATAAATGCCTGTGAGTAGATTAAAACAACAAACTCCTAAGCTAAATAGGTCACTAGCGGGGCAAACTTTGCCATCTATAAATTGCTCCAGCGGGGCAAACCCTTCGGTGCCTAGGATAGTTCCTGATTGCATAAGTTTTGAAAAACTATCTTGTTTGGCAATGCCAAAGTCAATGAGGACTAAATGTTGATCAGCATACCGTCGCATGATGTTGACGGGTTTGAGATCCCGATGGATGATATTTTGCTTATGAATATCCTGCAGAATAGGGAGTAGATCTAGCAGTAGACGACGGATTTTATTCTCATTAAACATACCGTCTTGATCTAGCTCCTCTTGCAAATTTTGACCATCCACAAATTCTTGAACTAAATAGGGATGTTGATGATCTTCAAAATAAGCGAGAAGACTCGGAACTTGTGGGTTCTGTTTCAGTTTCTGAAGTTGTCGCGCTTCCCGCAAAAAGAGCTGTAGTTTCTTTTCTATATATTGATCTTGAGTCGGACAAATCAGCTGCTTGACCACACAAAGCTCATTGAAGTTATCAATATCTTCGGCTAAATATGTTTTGCCAAATCCCCCCTGACCTAAAGGTTTGAGGATCTTGTATCGATGTCGTAGTAAATCAAGAGATCTGCCACAACATTGGCACTGTTGATCGAGATCGGGATTAACAGGTTTCTGGCAATCTGGATTCAGACAATAGACCATCTAATCTGGGCCATCGAAACTTCCCACAACTATCAGAATACCGAGGGTTGATGCTCCACATATGTTCGTAAAATTACAATCCGAATCATGAATTGTGAGGATTTGATTATTGACTACCTACATTGATGCTCACTCTTGGATTTTGGTATGTGCCAATGTTGAGAGTTTTAAGCTGATTTGGACCTTTTGAACGAGGTTTCTCAAATGAGCAAGGGTCAGTTTAGTAAATACGGTTATTGGCTTTAGCTTCTGTAGATTAACTGGTCAAAAAGACTGCATCCAAAATAGTTGATTGCAAAGGGCCAACAGATTCCAGAAATTGGTCAGTGGGCAATAATACAATTGCCCACTGACCCGCAAAATTAGTAACCGCGACTCCAGATAGATTTCTTGGGTTGTTCAGACCGGGGAGCAGTGAGTTGGAGCCACCACTCTAAGAGCCTGGGAGCAAAGCGATTGCCCAAAACGGCTAAGTGACTTTGCCAGCCCACCAGAATTTCTGGGGATTCCTTGGCCAGACTGTTGACTAAGACCTTAGCCACTTTCTCGGGGGTCATTGCTGCTACCCAGCGAAACCGTTGGGTATTGCGAGTCATATCTGTTTCTGTGAGAGAAGGCAACAGGGCCGTGACTTTAATATTATGGGCAGCTAGCTCAGTGCGCAGAGCCTGGGTAAAACCCAAAATCGCAAACTTGGTAGCGGAGTAAGTGGCCATGGTTGGGGCACCTATTTTGCCCATAAGACTAGAAACATTGACGATGCGTCCTTCCTTCTTACTGGCCATGCGTCGCGCCAGGACCTGAGTCATAGTGTAAATTCCCATTAAGTTGAGAGAAAGCTCTTCCTGCACTTTGGGGAGCTTGGTTTGCAGGAAAGGGGCCTGATGAGCCACCCCAGCACAATTCACCAGTAAGTGAATGGGACCATGCTGCTTCCAGGTCTGGGCGATGGCAATATTCACCTCCACCGTCTGAGTCAGATCCAGGGGAAGAACAACTGCTTGGGTGCCCAGTGCTTCTATTTCTATGGCGACTTGCTGTAGGCGGGCTTGATTACGGGCCACAAGGATGACTTTTTCTATTCCTTGCTGGGCTAACTCTTGTGCGATCGCACGGCCAATCCCTCGGGATGCACCTGTAATGAGTGCGGTTTTTCCTTGTATTTTCATGGGATACCTCCCGACACAATGGTCAGACAATGGGCAGATTTGTCCCTTCACTGAAGCAATATCCTTAAGCGCTCGACAGGATAGGTCAATGAGTGGATTGAGGCGAAAATAGCTTGTTAATCAATCTGTGAAAACGAAGTAGTAAAAAATTAAAATCTTTTCTGAGAAAAATAGTTACACAATTGTAAAAAAAATCGTCATTCTCACTTGAAGTATTGCAATCAACGCTTCAAGCTTAAGATCAGTGCAAATGTATTAATTATGTGCTGAAGATTACATTTTGTAAGCCTTTCATTCTGCTCAACATATTCAAGAAGAAATTAAATTCTTTATAAGCATAAGCTAGCAACTAAATCAATCAACTGCAATAAATTTTATAATATTCTTATTGCATTAACATAAGTACATATAATTCTCAGATTGAGTACCACTGGAGAGCATTCCTAGCAGAAGGACCTGCAATCACTCAGGGACAGATTAAGTGAAATATTGCCTCTCGTTGAATCTGAGAATAGCGGAGATTTATCATCCATTTCTGAGGAGGCCATCCAGGCTACAATCCCGCGAGGAACTGTAATCCAGAGAACAAAAGTGCTCCTAATCCCATACAAATGGGCAAAGTAAGACCCCAAGCTCCCGCAATTTGCCCCAGGGTGGCCCATTGAATCGCCTGTCCCCGTTGCGATAAGCCAATGCCAATTACTCCACCCACTAAGGCATGGGTGGTAGAGACAGGCAGTCCCCAGCGAGAAGCGAGAAGAATGGTCGTGGCTGCTGCCAATTCAGCACAAAAACCACTGCTGGGCTGGAGGGGAATAATGTCTTCGCCAACGGTGGTCATCACTTTTTGCCCTGAAATGGCTAATCCAGCCACAATCCCCAGTCCACCCAGAACCATGATCCACAATGGAACCGCTGCTCCGGCAGTGGGTATTGCCTGAGTTGTAAAAATAGCTGTGATGACTACCAGGGGAGCGACGGCATTGCCAACATCGTTAGATCCGTGGGCAAAGGCGACAAAGCAAGCACTACAGACTTGAAAGAGTGCTAACTGATTTTCGACGGTTGCCTGGTTTCTCGCTGAGTCTGCTGAAGGAGGATGTTGAGCAAGTTTTTGCCAACTCCAGATGGTCAGAGTGAGGATTGCAGCAATACCAACTGCGATCGCAAGATCTTGTTCAGGCAGGTTCCAGTGCCCTTGAGTCTCTAAGACTCGGTGAATGGGATGAATGACTTGAGGTAAGACAATCACCCCAAAGATGCTCACCAACCCAGTACTCAACCAGGGAATCCATTCATTCAGCTGACGTAGCGGATCGGAGGATTGCAAAATCCCCTGGGAAATCAGGCGGTAAATCAAGGCTGCAATCCCACCACTCACCACCGGGGTCAGCAACCAGGAAAGGGAAATAACCCCTAACATAGACCACCGCACAGCCGATGTCCCCAAAGCCACAATACTGAATCCTGCTAACGCCCCAATCGTGGCATGGGAAGAGGCCACGGGCCAGCCTCGCCAAGTCGCAATCTGCAGCCATAACCCACAGGTCATCAGCACCGAAATCATGCCTAAACTCAAGGTTTGAGGTGTATTGGCAAAGGCTTGGGCATCCACGACCCCACGGGTCAGGGTATTGATGACTTGGCGGCCAAACACAATGGCCCCAGTAAATTCAAGAATCCCAGCAATCACCAAAGCCTGCCGGAGGGTAATGGCTTTTGATCCCACCGATGTGCCCATGGCGTTAGCGACATCATTGGCCCCTAAATTCCAGGCTAAATAAAATGCCAACCCACTCACGAAGAGAATATAAACCATGGCCAAACCTATTGAAGATGCTTGGGGATGCCCAAAAACTCAAGAGATTTCAGGATTCATCCGCTTCCTAGGTATCAATCCCTTTTTCCCAAACCCATTGAATTTGCTGATTTAATTTAGACTTAACGTCATCAGCGATATACCATTCGATTGATAACGGAAAGACTCTACCGGGTGAGGATCAAAAGAATACATCATGAATAACCCTAAACCATTGTTCCAGGCCTTAAACCCTCGCCAACTACGTCGGTTTACCGCTTTAGCTTCTGTTTTATTGCTGAGTGCCTGCCAAGTCGGGGGCAATGCCCCCAATGGCGAGGGCTTAAAAATTGGCTCACTCTTACCGTCGACAGGAGACTTAGCTCCGTTAGGGGCGCCGATGATTGATGCAGTGCCCTTGCTCGTAGATACGGTGAATGCCTGTGGTGGTGTGAATGGCAAGCCCGTTGAACTGACGTCTGAGGATGATGAGACTGATCCTACGAAGGGCAGTCAGGCGATGACCAATTTAGTCGAAGTTAAAAAAGTGACTGCTGTCGTGGGATCTTTTGCGAGTAGTGTTTCTCAAGCGGCTGTTGATGTTGCGGTTCGCAATAAGATCCTCCTCATTTCCCCAGGGAGTACCAGTACCGAATTTACGGGTCGTGCTCAAAATGGAGACTTTAAGAATGGTGATACCCAATATTGGGCGAGAACTGCACCTCCCGATACCTACCAAGCCCGTGCCCTTGCCAAACTCGCTAAGGAAAAAGGCTTCCAGAAAGTTTCTACTGTCTCCATCAATAACGACTATGGCGTTAGCTTTGAGCAAGAATTTATAAAGTCCTTTAAAAAACTAGGGGGCACGGTGATCAATGAAGCCAAACCCACTCGGTATGACCCCAAAGCCACCACCTTTGACACAGAAGCTGCAGCAGCCTTTGCCAATAAACCAGAAGCTGTGATTGCCATTCTCTATCCAGAAACTGGAGCCCTACTCTTGAAAGCGGCTTACGAACAGGGCCTGATGGAGGGGGTACAGGTGATGCTGACGGATGGAGTCAAGTCTGATGAATTTGCGACTCAAGTGGGTAAAACCAGCGATGGCAAGTTTATTATCACTGGAGCGATAGGAACCGTGCCAGGCGCAGATGGGAATGCCCTAGAGTCCTTGACGGAACTTTGGAAATCAAAGAAGAACGAAGCCCCACCCGCCTATGTTCCTCAAAGTTGGGATGCAACAGCCCTAGTGTTACTGGCAGCCCAGGCCGCCAAGTCTAATTCCGGAGATGCGATCGCAGCTAAGCTTCGTAATGTTGCCAACGGCCCAGGAACTGAAACGACGGATGTTTGTGAAGCCTTAAAACTCCTAGAGAAAGGTGAAGAGATCAACTATCAAGGGGCCAGTGGTAACGTCGATATTGATGAGAATGGAGATGTCTTAGGGGTTTATGATGTATGGACCGTTAAGGATGATGGCAAGCTCAATGTCATCGGCCAGGTCCAACCGTCCGAGTAATCATTCCTGAAAATCTATCCGTTTATTTCAGTCATAGTGACAGAAGACGATCGAGTCTTTTGTCACTATGGTACAGAACATTGAATGGGAGCATGTCACCTTTGCAATCTAGTATTTATACTTATCCCAGAAATCCTTGCTAGTCTTGCTTTCAGACATCAAATTTCTGATTACAAATTTTGTGCATCTGCAAAGGTGACATGCTCCCACATTGAATGGTTGAAACTGATTGATTTACTCTGAGGATTGGGATTTTTCAGCTTTGGAAAAAATTGACTTAAAGCTAATAGGCTCATTCAATTTGGCCATCACCGTTTTCATATTAATCGGCTCATTGAGCTTGGTCATCATTTGCTTATAATTCCAATCTGATGGATTGGTTTCTGCTTCAGTCGGATGAGGTGACGGTGCGGTCGAAGAATCCCCACTGGTAGATGAAGACGGAGCGACTCCATCCAACTCAGATTCCACCCAAATTGTGAAATGGCTCTGATAATTTACGATTAAGCTCATCAAGCCAGCATCTAGCATTTGGCGACAGGAAGCAATTGCTTTTTCCCGTTGAGAGTTCTCAAAAGTTTGCCCCTTCTGAAAACATTTATCTAAAAAAATAAATTCTGAAACCCCTTGGCATGAAATTCCTCTTGCTTCCAGGTCTACCTGATCAATTAGCAACATACCGAATATTGCCCTGTCACTTATCATTCCATACTTAGGATGCCCATTATTCGTCCAAAGTGAGCGTTTCAGTCGTTTCGATTTGAGATGAGTCTGGGAACTCAGCGTATGAGAGACCGTTGTGACTCAAGCCATTATGGGCTAACCACAGGGTTCATTGCATTACTCATAGAAGTGGATACTAAGACCAAAAAATCACACCTTTTATGGCGGGGTAGATAGACTAGATTGATCCATTATTTTCTCGATTAACGCTGGGTTTCTCAGGTAAAAATCAAGTTACATGCATAGCCCTGATGAATGCTCGTTGAATTGTTGATAAAGTTAATGCTTTGCGCCTTAGTTGATGTTAAACATAACCTTGTTTGTGATTACGGTAGAATCAAATAGATATTGGGAATAATAGATTCGCCCCAAGTGAGTTTGAAGAACTTCTTTTTAAACCAAAGCTAGTTCTAACTACCTTAATTTATTTCCATGAGAGTGTTGGTGCTGTATGGTCCAACTAACGTGCAGGTGATTGGTTCAGGGAAATGTACAATCTAGATGATAGTCTCATGCCTGATGCACCTATCTTTGTCATTGAAGACGATCCCAGTGAGTGCGTTGAGCAAGCAAATACTTCTGTTTTACCTGCTTGGAAAGTTCTGATTGTTGATGATGATCCAGAGGTTCATGAAGCAACCATTCTTGCTTGTGGTTCCTTTGAATTTGAACATAGGCCGTTAAATTTGCTGTCTGCCTATTCTGGGACTGAGGCACGAACGGTCTTGCAGGACCATCCTGATGTTGCTTTGCTACTGCTAGATGTAGTGATGGAAACCAGCCAAGCCGGGCTAGAGTTGGTGAAGTATGTTCGCACGACCTTAAATAATCAGATCATCCGAATTATCTTGAGGACGGGACAACCGGGCGAAGCTCCTGAACTTGATGTCATTCGAGATTACGATATCAATGACTATCGCTTAAAAATTGATCTCACGCGACAACGGTTACTGACAACGGTCATTACAACCTTGCGCTCCTATCGAGATTTGGTGACTTTAGATGCAACGAATAAAGAGTTAGACACCCTTTACAGTCAACAAATCGTGGCTAACCAAAAAATTGAACGACAACAACAAGAATTGATTGCTCAAAACCAGGCTTTAACCACTGCCAAGCAGCAGGCGGTCAAGGCAAATCAGGCAAAAAGTGTTTTCCTGGGAAATATGAGTCATGAGTTGCGAACACCGCTGAATGCCGTTTTGGGCTATACCCAACTGTTAGCACGAGAGCCTCAACTCCAGGCTTTTACCAAAGAGTTAGAAACCATTAATCGCTGCGGCAAGCACTTATTAGTACTCATTAATGATGTCTTGGATTTATCCCGCATTGACTCGGGACAGGTGGTTCTGAATATTGATACATTTAGTTTCCATGAATTATTGAAAACATTAAAAGATATTTGGACAACAAAAGCCCAACATAAAGGTCTGGATTATCAGTTGGAATGGGGATCAGACTTGCCCCATTATGTGCGCACGGATGAAGGTAAGCTTCGCCAAGTTCTGATGAATTTGTTGAGCAATGCGATTAAATTTACTGAACAAGGACATATAACCTTTCGGATTCATCAAACTGCAGTCGAGCCATCAAGGCTGAATGAAGGACCTCATCTCCCTCTTACCCCTCACTACTGGCTGAATTTTGAAGTCCGAGATTCTGGTCCTGGCATTTCGGCGAAAGAGTTAGAACATATTTTTCACCCCTTTATTCAAGGAGAACAGGCCCGTAGCATCGTGGACGAAGGAACGGGTTTGGGGTTAGCGATTAGCCATCAATTTGTATCATTGATGGGGGGGGATTTATCGGTTACAAGTTCTCTAGGTGCAGGAAGTTGTTTTAAATTTTCTGTTCCAGTAGAGCAGGCCCAAGCCTGCGTGAAGACACCCTTAGTTGAAAAAGCTAAGGTAACAAGTCTGGCTCCTAATCAGCCAACCTACCGTATTTTAGTTGTGGATGATCAGCCTGATAATTGTAGTTTCCTGACTAAGCTACTGGGGATAGTAGGATTTGAGGCTCAGGCTGTCTATAGTGGCGAGGCTGCTATTTCGAAGTGGCTAGATTGGCATCCTCATCTGATTTGGATGGATATCCGGATGGATGGGCAGGATGGTTATGAAACGACTGAGCAGATTAAAGCCGATAGTTCTGCGCCAACTCCGGTGATTGTGGCACTCACAGCCTTTGCGTTTGAAGAAGATAAAGAAAAAGCTTTGGCCTTAGGCTTTGATGATTTTGTGCGCAAGCCGTTCCAAGAATCCGAGATTTTTGAGAAACTGGCCACTCATTTAGGTATTGAATATCTCTATGATGGAGAGGGTCCCTTACAGCCTGAAGTGTTGTCTCCTCTGACTTCGGAACAGCTAGAGTTTATTGAGAGGGAGCAACTTCAGCATCTCTATGATGCGGCTTTGAGCCTTGATCCGAATCGCACGGCCCACCTGTTAGCCGAATTACCCACAGGGCATGAGGGGATTCGAAAACAATTGCTGTCCCTATCTGATAACTTTCGCTTTGATATCATTATTCAGTTAATAGAGCCTTTGGTTGGATCGTCAGTACAATGACTCTAAATTAGGTCGAATTTCATGGATACAACCGTATTATTCTCTTTTTGTCAGTTTTTCTATCTGGGAAGCAAATTTTCTGGAAGTGAGGGCAGATAAAGAGAGGAGGGTATGCTGAGATGAGTAGCTCTGCCAGGGAACGATGATGAATCTAAATGGCCATCAACAACTCCTCAGCACTTTAACTCAGATTTTGGTTGAATCGGGCTCTTTACAGCAGGATCTAATCGAGTATTGTCATCAATTAGAACAACAAATTGCGCCCTCAGATACTGCTCATTCAGGCCTTGCCGGCAACCGCCTAGATCCTTATCAATATTCTATTTTTGATGCTGCACCGGATGCGATCGCACTATGCGAATCCGGATGTATCACTTATGTTAATCCTCAGCATTTGCACCTGTTTGGCTATTCAGCACTCGAACAATTGCTTGGAAAACCTTGGCAAGTGCTCTATTCCCAAGAAGAAGCCCAACGAATAGAAACGGATGTCTTTTCAACATTATTTGAGGAACAGAGTTGGCAAGGTGAGGCCTACGCCCAACGCCAAGGAGGTGAAGCGTTTATTGCTGAAATATCTTTCTCCTTTGCCCAGCCAGATCAAATTCTGATGGTGAGTCGAGATGTGACGCATCAGGCCTATGCGGAGAGCTGGCAAGATGCTCAGACTACTATTCTCAAACAACTCGCCACTGGCACCTCTACCCTAGAAGTGCTAGAGACGATTATAGATAGTCTTGAATGCCATTTGTTAGGAGGCAAGGGCACAATTCTTCGAGTAGATCCCTGGAACTATCTCCGTCTGGGGGTTGCCCCTCATTTACCACCAGAGATTATCAATACAGTCGATGGGATTGAAGTTTCAGACACAGGTGGAACCATTAGCCGAGCTGCCTTTTTGAAGGAACCTATTATCTCAGAGCTCACCGCCTATTCACCCCTAACAGCAGCAGAACAAATTGCTATTGAAAAAGGGTTTCAGTCCTGTTGGTCCTTTCCTATTTTAGATAGTCAAGTCCAGGTCGTCGGGGTAATGGCAGTTTATTTCAAAACATCCAGAGTCCCTACAGAACATGAGCAAAAATTTATTGATATTGCGATTGATCTCGCCGATCTTGCTTTAGAACAGCAGCAAAGTCGGTCACAACAGCAGGAAATATCATCCGAGATTCTGCGCTCCAATGCTGAGTTACAGGCCATTTTTGATACGTTTCCCGATTTGCTTCTGCGTGTAAATAGCTATGGAACACTATTGGGCTTCAAAGGAGGACATCATCAAGACAATCCATTTGATCAGCCTGAAGCCTTTTTGGGGAAGCAAATTCAGTCAATTTTGCCTGAAGAGGTCTCTAAGCAATTCCTAACGGCTTTGACGGCTGTCTTAGAGTCACAACAGATTCAACAGATTGAGTATTCTCTTTCCAGGAATGATGTAACTCAATATTATGAGGCTCGATTACTCCCCTCTGAACAGCAGCAAGTTTTAGCTTTGATCAGAAATGTTAGTGATCGCAAACGAGCAGAGCTGGCTTTATCAGGTTTGTTTAAAGGGACCTCCAAGGTCACGGGGGATGATTTCTTCCAAGTCTTGGTCCAAGAAATTGCTGCCACTCTCAATATGTCCGAAGTGATGCTGTCTCAGGTAGTTGGAGAGGCCCTATCCACCCTGGCCTTCTTTGCCGATGGCAAAATGCAGCCAAATGTGATCTACCCCGTTTCACATACCCCTTGTGAAATTACCCTGCGGGATGGTGCCTATTGCTGTGAACAGGGGGTGCAGGCCACCTTTCCTGAAGATCCAGACTTGGTCCACCTGAAAGCCGAGAGTTACATTGGTTATATTCTGCAAGACTCTGAGGGGAAGCCCATCGGAGTCTTATGTTGCTTAAGTTCTTCTCCCATTCCAGACGGAGATTTTGCTTATTCCATTTTGCAAATCTTTGGTGCTAGGGCAGGCGCAGAATTAGAAAGACTGCAAGGAATTAAAGCGCTGGAGCAGCTTAATTCAGAACTAGAAGCACACGTTCGCAACCGCACCCTAGCTTTGAGACAGTCTCAACAAGATTTACGAACTATTCTCAATACCGCTTATGACGGTATTTATATTCATACTCTCCAGGGAGAGCTGCTTGATGTCAACCAGCGCACCCTAGATATCCATGGCTTAACGAGAGAAAAGATCTTGCAGATGAATCTGGCTGATTTGGTCTCCGAAGGATCTCTTCAGCTATTTCAGCAGCATTTTCAACAGGCGAGCCAGGGAATTAGCCTCCAGTTTGAAGACATGGCCAAAAATTTCCAGAATCCAACAGACCCTCTGCCCGTAGAGATCCGAATTAGAAAGGTTGCTCTCAAACGGAATCCAGTTTTGATTACAACTTTGAGTGATATCTCGCGTAGAAAGCAGCAGCAAAATGCGATTGAATCGATCGTTAAAGGAACAGCAGATAAAACGGGTGCAGATTTTTATCAATCTTGTGTCCAGTATCTTGCAGATATCTTTCGGGTGAACTACGCATTTGTCGCCAAAATAAAGGATGATGCCTGGACTCAATCCCAAGTCTTGGCCATGTGGACCGGGGATAGTTTTGCCACCCCTTATGATTTAGATTTAGCCGACACTCCTTATTTGGAAACCTATCGACATGAATGGTTTTGTGTCCCGAATTCTCTTGCGACTAAATTTCCTACTCTCTCAAAAAACTTATCTCCTCAGGGAGAAAGTTATATTAGCTGCCTGATTAAAAACTCCCAGGGAGAAATCTTAGGCAATTTAGGGATTATCGACACAAAGCCCTTACCCATCGATACCAGTAATTTGGAGTTTGTACTCCAGTTGTTTGCAACTCGGGTGGGGGCCGAAATGGAACGGCAAGTCTCAGAAGATGCTCTCCGGCGAAGTCAAAAGCAACTGCAAGCAGTGATTGACAACTCTTCTGCGGCAATTTACTTGAAGGATTTAGAGGGAAGATATCTGATCTTTAACCGGGTTATAGGAGATTTATTCGGTATTGATCCCCAAACGTCTTTAGGCAAGACTGACTTTGACTTTTTTCCAAAAAAAATTGCAGAAAAATTGCGAGAAAATGACTGTAGTATCATAGCCGCAGGTCATCCTCAATCGATAGAAGAAGTAGTGACCCATGCGGATGGTAGCCGTCACACTTATATCGCTAATAAATTTCCGGTCTTAGATCCTCAGGGCCGAGTGTATGCCATAGGAGGGGTTTCTACTAATATTAGTGATCGCAAACGGACTGAAAATCAATTGCGGGAATCTCAACAGCTGCTTCGCCTCGTGATTGACAACATTCCCCAGATCATCTACTGGAAAGACCATGATTCTATTTATTTAGGGTGTAACCAAAATTTTGCTGCAGCTATGGGGTTGGAGGCTCCCAAGCAGGTCATTGGCAAAACGGATGATGCATTCGCACATCCCCATCATCATCTTGCTGCCAGCCAACAAAATGATGAGCTGGTATTATCTACTGGTATTCCTGAACTACATGTACTGCAGGTTTTCAACCCAGAGCACAATGACACCATTTGGGCTGACACCAACAAAATCCCCTTAAAGGATCCTTTTGATAACACGGTCGGTATTTTAGGGACTTACGAAGATATTAGCGATCGCAAACAAGCTGAACAGGCATTGAAGCAAGTCAACGAAGAGCTTGAACATCGGGTTGCGTGCAGAACGAAAGAACTCCAGGCTGCCAAAGAAACAGCAGACGCGGCCAATCGAGCTAAAAGTGACTTTCTTGCTAATATGAGTCACGAATTACGAACTCCCCTGAATGGCATTTTGGGGTACGCTCAGATTCTCAAGCGCGACCACCATATCTTGCCTCACCACCAACGAGCATTAAATATCATTCACCAAAGTGGTGAACATCTCTTGACTCTCATTGATGACATCCTCGATATTGCCAAAATCGAGGCCAGGAAACTAGAGCTAAATACCTCAGATATTCATTTGCCATCCCTATTAGAGAGTATTGTGAACCTCGCTCAAATGCGGGTGCAAGCAAAGAATATCAAGTTTGTCTATCAGCCGGCTGACGCTCTTCCTCAAGGAATTCAGGCTGATAAGAAGTGCCTACGTCAAATCCTACTTAATCTGTTGAGTAATGCCATTAAGTTTACAGATCAAGGTCAAGTCACTTTATCTGTAGAGATTGAGCAACGAACGTCCCAGCAAGTCATACTTAAATTCGCCATAGCCGATACAGGAATTGGAATTTCTCCAGACCAAATTGAGCAGATTTTTCACCCCTTTGAGCAAGTTGGAGAACTTCATCGCCGAGCTGAGGGGACAGGGCTGGGACTATCCATATCTCGCCAACTGGTTGAACTGATGGGAGGAACACTTCAAGCTGAAAGTTGCGTAGGGAAAGGCTCTATATTTTGGTTTTCCGTTCCATTTGGATCCTCGGAACAACTTGTCCCAGTGCAGACAGTCGGTGGCCCCATTGTTGGATATACTGGTCCCCCACGCCGACTACTAATTGTTGATGATAGCGCGGTCAATCGGTCTGTTTTGGTATCTATGCTAGAACCCCTTGGCTTTATCCTAGAGTTGGCAGAAGATGGGCAACAAGGCCTAGAAAAAGCGATTGAGTGTAAACCAGAGCTTATCCTTAGTGATTTAGTCATGCCTAACAAAGACGGATGGGCAATGATTAAGGAAATACGGCAAATTCCTGAATTTGAGAACATTCCTATTTTCGCGATTTCTGCTAGTGTGCAAGCAGTGGATCAACAAAATAGCCAAGATGCTGGATGTGATGCTTTTATCCCTAAACCTATAGAAGACATGACTTTGTATACTCTGCTGGCTGAGTATTTACAGTTGGAATGGAATTTTGCTTTGAGTGCGACTGCTCAATCAACAACAAACAATAGTGATCTACCAGTGCTTGTTGTCCCTGATCAAAACTGTTTACAGCAGCTGTATGAACTAGCCATGCTTGGAAACATGACCCAAATGCGTCGAGAGGCTTCTAGCCTGGTAATCTCAAAACAACAGTTAGCGCCCTTTGCTAATCAATTAATCTCTCTAGCTCAGGATTTTGAGGATGAAAAAATCATGACGTTTCTCCGACAATATTTACCCCAGGAGTAGCTCCACAAATGTTGTCTTATCTGGGTTTATATTAGAGGATTAGTCTAGGTTTCTCCTGGTTAATGCCCAATATTAATGTGCTTAAGCCTAGTTGATGCTGAAGATTTTCTAACTAATGCATTCCGACAGTGCAGATTTATTTGAATGATTTGTTTTATCTGGTGTGTCTCTGATGTCTGGCGATATAGATTTTCGCAACTACACCTTATTAATCATTGATGACAATCCTAATAATCTGGGGGTTGCAGTATCGGCCCTCGAAAGTTTTGGTGCCACTATTTTAGTGTCGCGTTCGGGGGAGAGTGGTTTACAACGGGCTGCCTATGCTCAGCCCAACATCATCCTCCTAGATGTGTTGATGCCAGATATTGATGGTTTTGAAACCTGCCGACGCTTGAAAGCTAATCCCAAAACAGAACCAATTCCCGTTATCTTTATGACGGCCCTGACGTCTAACAATGACAAAGTTAAAGGCTTAGAAGTAGGAGCGGTTGACTATGTCACTAAACCTATTTACGTAGATGAGCTACTTGCAAGAGTTAAAGTTCACCTCCAGTTATATGCATTGAATCAAACATTGCAAACTCAAAATAATCAGCTGAAAGCTGAGATTGAACAGCGAATCACCACAGAAAAAACCCTGACTGAAACGATCGACCAATTGAAAAATACCCAGAGCCAACTGATAGAGTCCGAGAAAATGGCAGCTTTAGGGAATTTAGTAGCTGGCGTTGCCCATGAGATCAGCACGCCTATTGGCACAAGTATCACGGCTGCCTCAACCTTAGCCGATGAGACCCAAACTTTTCTGAAGGCAGTGGAACAAGGACAAGTTAAACGGTCTGTCTTTAGCCGTTATATCCACGTAGCAAAAAGTAGCTCCAAATTAGTCCTCAGCAATTTACATCGAGCTGGAGATCTAGTGCGTAGTTTTAAGCTTGTTGCAGTTGACCAATCTCATCAGGAACAACGGGAATTTAATGTCAAATCTTATTTGCAAGAGGTGGTCAATAGCTTGAGACCTCAACTCAAAAATAGCAAGCATCAATTACTTTTAACCGGAGATGATTCCCTTGTAATTACTAGCTACCCTGGGCTCCTTGCCCAAATTGTTACCAACTTGGTCACTAATTCCCTCACCCATGCCTATCAACCTTCTGAACCAGGGCTTATGCAGGTGGATATTCAGAAGGAATTTCAGGGTCTGCAACTCATCTATAGTGATGATGGTTGTGGCATTCCGCCAGAGAAACAACGCAAGATTTTCGAGCCTTTTTATACGACTGCCCGTGATCGCGGTGGGACCGGGCTTGGATTACATATTGTCTATAATCTCGTTACTCAGTCCTTCTCGGGCAAGATTAAAGTGGATAGCCAGGCTGGCAAAGGAACTAAGTTCCTGATCTCTTTGCCTCAAGAGCTTTTGAAATCTGAATGATTAGCTCTAATTTCCCTACGAAGTAACGTAAAACAACCCTGGCCAAGGATATGCGTGACCTACTTTTTGAGATTTTAGAACTTTTTTCAAGGCAACCGGTAAGATATCGTGAATGATACTGTGTTTACCTGAAGGCTCATATGTCTGTGGCGTAAGTGCTTACAGGTTTACCAATAATTATGCACCATCGACTTTTTGGGGTTGATAGTGCGGGGGTTGAATGGGTGGACTTCTTGAAATGCGATCGCTTTGTCGTTCCTATTTTCCTTCTATTAGGGGCGATCAGGGAATAATTGTGATCTTATGTCTCGATCTAAATAATAGAGATTAAGTTATTGAATACAGCACATCCCCTTGACTTTATAGAGGTCTGGAGAAAAAAATAAGAATCTTGGCGTCCCGATTCGTTAGTGAAAGGGTGAAAGCTAAGATCTCGATGGCGCTTACTGGCTCAAGACTATTTACTTTAGACACGACTATGGGTAAACCTACTGGTTTTATTGAATTCGTTCGCGAAATTCCAACGGATCGTCCCCCGCTGGAACGGATTAAAAATTGGGATGAATTCCATCAGCATTTACCCGAAGATCGTCTCCGTGACCAAGGCGCAAGGTGTATGGATTGTGGTACACCGTTTTGCCATACCGGGACGATTATTAGCAATATGGCTAGTGGGTGCCCTATTAATAATCTGATCCCGGAATGGAATGATTTAGTGTATCGAGGACTGTGGCGAGAGGCTCTCGATCGACTCCATAAGACCAATAATTTTCCAGAATTTACCGGTCGAGTCTGCCCAGCACCTTGTGAAGGCTCCTGTGTACTGGGGATAACAAATCCTCCCGTAACCATCAAAAATATTGAGCAGACCATTGTTGATAGAGGCTGGGAAGAGGGGTGGATTACTCCTCAACCTCCGGAAAAACGCACCGGCAAAAAGGTTGCTGTGGTGGGTTCAGGGCCTGCAGGATTATGTGCTGCCGCCCAGCTCAATAAGGCTGGTCATTGGGTGACGGTGCTGGAGCGGGCCGATCGACCTGGCGGTTTGTTGACCTATGGCATTCCCAACATGAAGTTGGAGAAAGAGCAGGTGGTCATGCGCCGTATCCAAATACTAGAAGAAGAAGGGGTGAAGTTTGTTTGTAATACCGAAGTTGGCAAAGATCTGACCGCTGACTCCTTGTTGAAGGATTTTGATGCTGTTGTTCTATGTACAGGTTCTACTCGTCCCCGTGATTTGCCTATTGAAGGTCGGGATTTGCAGGGCATTCACTTTGCAATGGATTTTCTGACAGCCAATACTAAAGCAGTAATGGATTCAAGTTTGAATGACCAGGTGATTTCAGCCCAGGGCAAAGATGTGGTCGTCATTGGTGGTGGAGATACCGGTACAGACTGTGTGGGGACTTCCATTCGCCACAACTGCAAGAGTTTAGTGCAGCTAGAAATTATGCCCAAACCACCTCAGGAGCGGGCTGCTAATAACCCTTGGCCTGAATGGCCAAAGGTTTATCGTCTTGATTATGGCCAGGAAGAGGCTGCTGCTATCTTTGGGGATGATCCAAGGGGCTATTTGACGATGACGACCCGCTTTGAAGGGGATGAACAGGGGCATGTAAAAGCCCTCCACACCGTACAAGTGGCTTGGGAAAAGGATGAGCAAGGTCGGTTTACGCCTGTTCACGTGCCTGGGTCTGAAAAAGTAATTCCAGCTCAACTGGTGCTGCTGGCAATGGGCTTTTTAGGGCCAGAACAGCCACTGCTAGATTCTTTGGACTTAGACCTCGATCCTCGGGGTAATGTCAAAGCTGAGTATGAGCAATATACGACTAGTCTCCCAGGGGTGTTTGCAGCAGGAGATTGCCGTCGGGGCCAAAGCCTTGTAGTGTGGGCGTTTAATGAAGGGCGAGGGGCGGCTCGGGAATGCGATCGCTACCTGATGGGGCAAACTGATTTGCCCTAGTTATAGTGTTGGCTTTAGAGAATGACTGTCCTCAACTGTTAGTACGACATGAAACCTTCTCCACAAACCGTTTATGACAATCTCAATTTGCTTGAGCAAGTCGATAAAGTGAGTAGCGCACGATATCGTCAGATGGCTCAAGATATTTTGGCGGACCCCGAGGTAAGTTTGCAATGGCGAGAAGCCATTGCAGAGCGTCTCAACCAAGCCAATCGTCAGCTAGGGCTGCAAACTGCTAGCGATGGTGATAGTTACTAGTCCTTAGTCAGGATGAGCTTGGATCAGATCAAAAATGGTGTTGTCCAGCTCATAGCCAAACATCTCCGCCATTTGTATGACTTTGGTATTACTATCATGCCCTAAGGATCGGAGCCAGCGGGTGATCACGAAGACCTTATGCATCATTAAAATATCCAAGGCTTGGGGATTGAAGAGAATGCCTTCTTTTTCGCTGAACTGGTGAGGAACGAGCATGGCAACATAGCGGACTAATTCACCAGAACGCCAGTCCAGCAGTAACGGTAACCAAGGATAAAGACTGTCTAAGCGAATAAACCATAAGCGCACTTCTGGGATCTCGGACCATTCTTGCGGGGCATCAGCCGGTTGGGGATAGTCAATTTGAAATTTTACTTCTTGCTCATGGGCCAAAATGTCTTTGGTAAGCCAAGTTTCCAAAAGAGGACGGATGGGTGATAAGTCTAGGCTGTCAATATGAGTCGCGTTGATGGCAATCGTTTCGGTCATAGTCTGGATCAGTTTGAAAGGGGTGTGAAAGGGCGATAAAACGGAATCGGTTCGGGTTTAGGTATGATAGAGAAGAATGGCAATGCGGCTCAGTTCCGTCTGTGCTATTGGGCTTGAGTTGAGTATGACTGGCTGTCAAACACAGATGATATCTAGCTTGACTGAATTTTGTTTGTTTAGGTTTACCTTGACCCATTAAAGCTCGAAATCGTTGTTTAGTGTTGGGATGTACCGAGTGTTGGACGTTGAGCCTGAAACCCCCGCCAAACCAATCACTTCCCTAGAAGAGGCGATTGACCAATGCCAAAGTTTGGGCATGCGGCTGAGTCGGCAACGGCGGTCTATTTTGGAGTTGCTTTGGCAAGGAGAAGAACATCTCTCTGCTCGACAAATCTATGATCGGCTGAATCAGGTGGGTAAAGAGATTGGCCATACATCGGTTTACCAGAATTTAGAGGCTTTGTCCCAGCAAGGAATTATTGAATGTGTGGAGCGATCAGATGGACGCTTATATGGCAACTTAAGTCATTCTCATAGCCATATTAATTGTCTAGATACCGATCAAATTATTGATATTCAAGTTGAATTACCCCCGGAATTGATTGCTCAAATCGAGGAGCGGGCAGGCGTAACGATTTCAGATTATCGGGTAGACTTCTTTGCTTACCGCCACTCAAATCCAAAAAATGTAGCCAATTAATCCTAAACTAGATCCAGCAAGCAGATTGAAGCGGTAGGGTACCCATTGCTTTCGGATTAAGTGATGGATGTAATTGGGTTCCCTTGCCTTTGACTAAGTTAGGAGTAAAACGTACAGATGGCTGGATCTACCCAAGATGTCCCACGTCTTTTGCGGGCTGCCCGTGGGGAAGTATTGGATCGTCCCCCCGTATGGATGATGCGACAGGCGGGTCGATATATGAAGGCCTACCGAGACCTGCGAGAAAAGTATCCTTCTTTTCGGGAACGCTCTGAGATTCCTGAGGTGGCGATCGAGATCTCCCTACAGCCTTGGCGCTCCTTTCAGCCGGATGGGGTAATTCTCTTTTCTGATATTGTTACGCCATTGCCTGGAATCGGCATCAAAATGGATGTTGCTGAAGGTAAGGGACCGATCATCGAAGATCCGATCCGGACCATGGAACAGGTGAATCATCTCCATGCTTTGGAACCGGATGAGTCATTACCGTTTATTCGCCAAATTTTAACTGCCCTGCGGCAAGAAGTGGGTAATCAATCGACGGTTCTAGGATTTGTGGGTGCGCCTTGGACTTTAGCGGCCTATGCGATAGAAGGTAAAGGCTCCAAGCATTACTCCATTATTAAGGGAATGGCTTTTGATGATCCGGCCATTCTTCATGCGTTTTTGGAGAAGATCTCGGATGCGATCGCAACTTATATGTGCCACCAAATTGATTGTGGTGCACAGGTTGTTCAAATGTTTGATTCTTGGGCCGGTCAGCTGAGTCCCATTGACTTTGAAACCTTTGCTCTTCCCTACCAACAGCGGGTTTTTCGTCAGGTGAAAGAAACTCACCCGGATACCCCCTTAATTCTCTTGGCTAGCGGTAGTGCTGGCTTGCTAGAGCGGATGGCTCAGGCTGGTGCAGATATCATCAGTGTGGATTGGACCGTAGATATGGCGGATGCCCGTAAGCGCTTAGGGCCAAACCTGCATGTGCAGGGGAATATGGATCCGGGCGTGCTATTTGGGTCTCAGGATTTCATTCGCGATCGCATTTTAGATACGATTCGCAAAGCTGGCAAAAAAGGCCACATCATGAACCTCGGTCATGGCATTCTACCAACTACACCAGAAGAAAATGCTGCCTTTTTCTTTGAAACGGTTAAGCAAGCTGATCAGTTGTTAGCTGTTCCTGCTTAGAACCTTAAAATCTTAGAAAAAGCTCGATTTCGGGCTGATACTAACCATCTACTACCAGAGAGCAAGATTTTTTCTTGCTCTCTGATTTTTTAGTCATAGCCAGACTTACCCAACCATGCCTATGGCTACCAGACAAACAATCGTTGAAGAATTGAGAGGAACCTATACGGCTTATATCCTGGCCAAAAGCACACCTTAAATGCTGGAAGCGAATCATTCATCTTCGAAATTCTAGAGGACTTAAATGAGTAAAGTACTCTCCAAATATTGAGTAAGTTTCAATACAATGAAAGTAAATTCTGTGGATGCTGATGGGCTCTCTTGAAGCCTAGAGGTCTTAGATTAGGATGCAAGTTTGTACTCCTGTCCTGACTTAAAGACTGAGATCTGAAATAATCTCTCGATAAGTTAGGGCCGAATATAAATTGCTAGCATTCTTTTCCTATACCCTCCAGACTAAGAACAGTCTTTCATCCAAACCCTCAGTGCCATCTGGATAAACTACGGCCATGAGCGATATTGAAAATCTGAGAATTCACTTTTATGGTGTGCAAGGAAGTGGCTCAATCTACCCTTCTTTTCAAGAACGAAGGGCTTATCAAGCCCTGACGGATCAAGATTTACTCAAGCAGGTATTTGAAGATCTACAAAAACGGGCTGGGCCAGATGGTCGTTTAAATACGACCGTAGAAGAACTACTGGGTGGCCCCCTCAATAAAGCAACTCTTGCAGCCTATCGAAACCGTTTGGAATTTTCTCAAGCACGCATTTATGGAGGTTGGACGACCTGTATCCGGATAGAAACTGCAGATAAATACGATATCGTTTTGGACTGCGGCACTGGATTTCGGATTTGTGCCAAGGATATTATGCAGAAGTGGGAAACAGAGGAGAAAGAACAATCTTTGCTCTCCACAGACCATCCCTCAGGAATTAACCGTCACCTCTATATATTTGGAAGCCACTCTCACTTTGACCATACTGAAGGATTTGACCAGGCCGCCGTTTGCTTTGACCCTCGTAACCATATTCATGTATATGCCAATCGCCAATATCTCCAAGCGCTCGATCAAATATTAGGCATCTTTTCTCACCAGGTGGATTATCGGCTCAAAGGGGTACAAACGCCCCTAAGTTATGAATTGATGCCTGCGCAGTTTCATTCTTGGGAGATTCGAGATTTTCAGGTTGATCCACCTGCGGATACCCCAGACAAATTCGTCGACCAATATCAAGACCTAGGTCATCCCATTCATCTGGGTGAGACGATTCTACAGCCCTTCGAAGTGTTTCACCCCAGCCCTTGCTTAGCCTATCGAGTTGAACGGGGCGGCAAAGTCTTTATTTTTTGTACTGATCATGAGCTCCGCCGAGGTCAAGAGTCCGATCATCCATTACAAATCGCTAGCTTAGAGGCTGAAGAACGATTATGCCAACACAGCATGGATGCTGATATTTTGTATCGGGATGGTCAATTTTTAAGAGTTGAGTATGACGGAGACCTAGGTGTTGGCTCTCCCCATGGTGTTTCACGATTAGATTGGGGGCATAGCTGCATTGAAGATGTATTGGATATGGCCACACGATGTCGGGTCAAACAGACCTATATTGGCCATCATGATCCAAACCGTGACTGGTCGGAGCGCAATTGGCTCGATGAAACATTACAACGAAAAAGTAAACAGACAGGGCTAAATTTTGAGCTGGCTAGGGCAGAAACCATCATTGATCTCTAGGCATCTTTTACAATGCTCGCGCCAATTCTAGAAAGGCATCTTCAACTTGGTCTCCAGTTTTAGCACTACTTTCAAACACACGTCTTCCTTGACCCAAGTGATAAACCACCTCATCTCGGCTAACCTCCCAAGTTAAGTCAGACTTATTGATGATGGGTACATAGGGAACCTGGCCTAAATTTTCTTCAACCATTTTTACAAGTTCCAGAGCACATTCGAGGGAAGCTTTTCGTGTCCCATCGATCACAATTAAATATCCTGATGCTCCATGTAAATAATGAAGAGGGACAGAAAACTGATCTTCTGCTCCTGCAATATCCCATAGCAAAAGTGTGACTTGTTCTTCGCCCAGTAAGATTACTTTTTTATCTACCTTAACTCCAAGGGTTGAGTGGTATCTATCATCATAAATACTATTGACAAAACGTTGGACCAAGCTAGTCTTACCAACGCCCCACATTCCCAACATTACGACTTTATGCTTAATCATTTCGGTCTAGACTACTGCACTCAGATCATAGTTTTACTATATCGTCATTGAGGCAGCATACCATTACTCGATTCGGCTAGAAAGCATCTAATTAAAATGCTAAAAGCGAGCTGACAGTAATCCAGTACATTACTATAAATATTTCTATTAGGTGAAGATTCTAAAAATAATTAAAATCTACAAATCAATACTATTTAGATGCCAAATTTTAGTCTTAATACTATATCTACCAAAAACAAATAGCCCTGCATCATCTAAGGCCATGCTATAGAGGCAAATTTAGACAATAAAGATACTTTGAAAACAAAAAAATAAAACTATATGATAGTGACGGATACTCTATATCCCTTCAGGTGTATACCTGGCAGGTTTGCGATCGTTCACGAAAGAAGCCATGAAATGGAAAATTTTTACCTAATCATTTGCAAATTTTTCCAAAACGAGTTAGATAGCTATAAGGGGGAAATAGGTCCAAAATTCTGATTTGAATGGACCTAAAAAACTGAATGAATAAGGTAACGATTGAGACATTACTAGACGACTTTGTTTCTGCCTCTACTGAGATTCAAGGCGCGGTAATGGTTTCTCCGCAAGGACAGCTCCTGACCCAGCCCATTGGTCTTTCTGAAACTTCAACCAGCATTATGGCGGGTTCAATGTTGCAGTTAGCAGGGTGTGTGAGTGAGCAATGCCACTGGAATGCGGTCGATTGGGTAACGATTCAAGCTCTCGAAGGTTATTTAATCCTTACCCAGTGCCTTCAGGACATTTTTTTACTCATTCGATCCCAGGATGTTCCTTCTGGCTATTTACTACATTACATTCATCATTATTTGGATCGGTTAAGAACATCCTTAAGAGCACCTGACCACGATGCAACGGTTGTACAACTGAGCTATCGGCCTACAGAGTTGATTAATCAGTCTTCGATTGGCACTCTCGTGCCGCCCATGGAAAATGGGGCAGCTGCTCCCGGCCCAACCAACCCTGCCAGCATCCCTTATGCCACCTCAAATGGGGTGCAAAATAACCCTTTTATTTCACCTATTTCATCGGCACCCACGCTTCCTATTCATTTAGATGAATTTGAAATTGCCTATTGTCGACAGCAGTTAGCTGAAATCATTGGTCCCATTGCATCCTTGATTTGCGATCGCACCCTCACCAAAAACCCTAATTTGCGGCTGATGGATTTCGTGAATGCCTTGGCTCAACAGATTCCAGATCCCAAAAAATCTTTGGACTTTCAAAAACGAATATTATCCGAGTAGTGATAATCGAATTCTATAAATGTCTTGACCTAAGTCACAGCAGCACATTAGACGGCTAGGCTAATGTGGCAATACAGGTGACTTTAGGGAATTGAGCGATGAATAAGCCGAGCAAGGCTTGGGTCAGTGGGATCTTAGGGCTAGTAACTGTTCTCAATGCCAGTCACGGGGTTGCCAATCCTGTTTTGCCCCAACAAGGCGATGCAATTCCCTTTACGGTCAATGAACGGGTCGAAACAGATGGCCGCTGTGCCCAATTACCCAAAACACCCTGTACCCAGATCAAGGTAAGCTATCCCCGGTTTGAAGCTAAATCTTCATCGGTTGCCATAGATGCGATTAATAGGAATATTAAACAGTTCTTGCTGCGGTCAGCCTCACCAGAAAATGCCCCAAAAAGCATTGAGGTAGCAATGGCTAAGTTCCTTCGGGACTACGAAAAGGCAAGTCGGGAGTATCCTCACCAGGGAGTTTGGGCAGACGAGAAGACGGTAGAAATACTACAAAATCGGCCCAAGTTATTGAGTCTTCAGTATTCTCATTACTGGTATACCGGTGGAGCCCATCCCAATTCTAGTCGGACCTATTGGAACTATGATCCGAGCACAGGAAAGCAAATTCAGCTGTCAGATTTATTGGTGGAAGGATATGCTCCAAAGCTGAATAGGATCGCAGAAAAGCATTTTCGAAAAGTCAGGGAACTAGATGCCAACACAAGTTTGAGTCAAGTTGGATTTTGGTTTGAAAACGGCCAGTTTAAGGTGAATACCAATTTTGCCCTGGGGAGCAAGGGCTTGATCTTCTTTTTTAACACTTATGAAATTAGCCCCTATGTGATGGGTCCAACTGAGATTCTCATTCCCTATGAAGAACTGAAAGGTCTGCTCAAAGATGAGGCCTCTTTCCTTCAAGACGCATGACTTTAAGCTCGTTCCGAGGGCTTGAGGTTGCGGGCATAGTCCAGCATCCAGTTCGTTAAGCGATCGCAGATGGGTTTTCCCGTTAAAGTTTGCAAGCGAGCAAAGCCACCAATGTTGCCAGCATTGATTTCGCTGATTTTCCAGATGCCGTCATTGTCTAGCAAAAAGTCGTATCCCAGGGTATGAAGGTTGCGATCGCAATATGCTCCCACGGTTCCGGCAATCGCTTCTTGTTCTTCGGGCGTAACCTCAGCTAGGGCACAGTCGCCATCCACGCTGACGTTATTGACCCAGTAGCCCGTCCGCGATTGCCGTAAATAGGCCCCATAAATTTCACCATTTACAACCACCACCCGCTTATCACCCGCCGTGACATTCTCTAAATACCGCACGAGCTGTAGAGGCTCAGGGACGTTACCCATTAAATATCCCATCACTCGTTCAAAGGTGGAAAAATCGCGAGTTCCTGTCAAGGAATTATCCACCCAAAATTGGCCCGCTTCTCGCCAAATTTTGAAAACACCTCTCCCCCCACAGCTATTGGACCGTTTCGCCACAATTGTTTGATGCTGTTCCAGGAAACGGTAAGCCTCCTCGAACCCGCTTGTAATCAAGGTATCAGGAATATATGGCCCAGCAATTTTAGCTAGAAAGTCAGGCTGCATTTGCTCCTGCTTACTCACCGGGTCATTCACAAACCGCACTTGCTGGGACCACTGACCCAAAATATCGAGATAACCAGGAGGGAATGGCTTTAGTCGACGGCAGAATACTAAATCAAATTCAGATAGTGCATAGCGAGCGCGAGGCAATGTATCTAACTGTAAAAACTGATCATAAGTGAGGAACTGAGGCACCACCGCTGCCTGAACTTGATGCGGATCATTCACCCATTCTGCAGGGGCATGAAACAGTTCAATCTGATCATGCTGGGCAAAATATTGGTATGTCGTCGGTACATCCTGCAAGGGGGATGTATAGAGGGATGGATCGCAGATACAAAGAAGTTTCATAGTCGGGGTTTTTCTTATAGGGTTAGGCTGCAGATAAACTGTTTTCTCCACCTTCGGGGAGTCCTTTGGGCTGTTTTTTTCTGACATTAGAAATTAGAACCCCTGCCATGATGATCAAGAAGGCGATGCCTTGGGCTTGGGAAGGACGTTCTCCATTGAGGACAAAGGCATAGCCTATGCCAAAAACGGGGGAGAGAATGGTCCACCGGGCTACCGTTTGAGAATCAAGCTGTTTGAGAGCGGCAAACCAGGCAAATTGAGAAATCACAATGACGAACAGGGAATAAATCAACATGATCAGCCATAGCTGCCCCGAAAAGATGTCGATGAAGTGATGGGGGCCAAATAACTTGATTGCGATCGCAAAGAATACTACCGCCGCAAATGCATTCCGGGTAAAAACCACTACTCGCAGACTTGAAGAATTAGACAACAATATCTTGCTGACTAAAGCAGAGAGGGCATAAATAAATGAAGAAGCAATGATCAGTAGATCGCCATGGGAGAACTGAAACTGGTTTTGTTGAAGCGCTAGAGCAATAACACCACTCCCAATCAGGGAAAATCCCATCCATTCTGCCTTGGTAATCTTTTGTCGAAAAAAAAGTGCTCCTGCCAAGGCATAAATCACGGGTCCAAGTCGGCCCAATAGCACCGTGTTGGTAACACTCGTATCCATCAATGCCAGAAAAATCAACGCAGACAAGACCACTGCCAAACAGCCATTAATCACTAGCCCCAGGCGAACCCGATGGTGCAGTCGCTGCCAATCTTGCCAAATTGATTTCCAACCAAATCGAGAGAGCACCACCAGTGCAGCACAAAGATTGCCTAAAAACAGCACGTTACAGAAGGAAATGGGATGCATAACATCCCCAGCTAAATCGGGGGCATTAAGGAGTAGGAATGCAATCAAGGGTGTCCCCAGGGATCGCAACGCCCGAGACAACACCAACAAGAATTTGGGATTGAACATAGAGTTCGATGTTGGCAATTTATTGAGTTGAACGGATACATCAGAGCTAGAACTAGCCCAGTAAGCCATGAATCTGGGTGCGGAGTTCTTGGGCCACTTGCTGAAGTTGAGCAGAAAGAGGCTCCTCCATACGCTGTATCCGGGCCAGCATCTGTTGGTGGTGGCGCAAGGTCGTTTGGTGATCGCCTTTCAGACCCTCAATTTTACGGGTAATAAGTTCCTCTGGTAGGCAGAAAAAGACACCTCCATCGGTGAATTGAATATTGCCTGCAAATAAATCAAAAATTCTGGCACTACCTGTAATAGCTGCTTGGGGAAACTCAGTGCCATACACATGCAAACTAAGCAAAGGCTGCTGGCTAGGGTTGCCCATTTGATGAATCAAATCATGATCCACTGGAATAACTGTTCCAGCGTTAAACGGCATGATGGCTTGAGTGGTCAGAAGATTATTTTCAAAGTGATATACGCTATGTTCGGCTTGACCAAAAGATTGGACCGCTCCCCATTGTGCTGAACCGTGATCATGGAAGGCACTGAAGTCACCAGGTGCCCAGGACATCACCATGATTTCAAAATGCCCCCCGTCATAAACTAAATGCCGACCATAGCTATCTGCTAAGGGGTGGTCAAAATCTGCCCATAACATCAGATCTTCAGCTTGGATATTGGCATCCTGCATACATTGACAGGCAATTTGAGGCGTTATATGAGATTGTTCGCGAATCAGCTGGATCAAAGACTCCAGGCTTTTAGGCATGCGCAGAGATGGTATTTCAACTTGATCTAACATCATCCAAACCGAGTGACTACATTGAATAGATTTTTCCCAACTGTATTGCCATTTAGGTCAACTAGGGTTGAGGAAACCTCCTATTTGCCAAGGTAGGCCTGGGAACTGAAGGTTCCCTGAGAAATAAGTTAAGCCATCTTAAAGTAATTCAGGAATCTCCTGAGAATTATGACTCATGAATTCAGCGAACAATCTACCCTTGCCCCACAAAACCTACTGATTGGATGCTTGATGACTGATTGAGTCAAATGGGGAGTCCTTATTTGTTTAATATCAACCACTTTCATGGCCAGGTTCAAAACTGGGTAACAGTGTCATGAATGATCAGGGTAATCTGGAGTCTCATCATTTCTCCTCAGAATTGATCTTCAAGCATGATTTCAACTCCTGTTCAAAGGGCATAGCCTGAACGGATTATTGAGTATCGAAGGCCCAGTCATCATTATTGGATGGCTTATTCTGTCGTGGATGTATAAACGAAAATCTCCTGTTTTTTAAACCTTGCTGAGAATCCTTAAACATTTAGAAAATATAAATTATTTTGTTTTTGGTGATGTAATAAAAAAAGCAATGATCTAAAAAGTGGGTGTTCGTTTGAAAATGATTAAATCCCCTTTCCTCAGATATACGGAAATGGACTAGTTTGCGCCCCCAACTCTCTCCATAGTTATACGGAAAAAACCTTGAAATCCATAGACTTCAGTATTTCTACCGTTAGCTAATCCTGGCTGGGTTGGCACTATAGTTACTAACCAGCTACCGTTGCGATCTGATTGAGGCAAGTAAGGGAGACTTCCTCAAACTCCATCAAACTAATACTCTTTTCTTTCTTGGATTGCGTGATCATGTCATCTTCACTTCAGCAAAAATTTATTAATTTCCTCCAAAATGATCTAGCAATTTCGAATGCAGAACTCAATGTTGCTCTTCGCCGTCAAGATCCCACAAGAGGACAACTTCATATGGTGCTTTGGCAACATGGGTTGATCAGCATCAATCAACTCAACTCCGCTTTCGAATGGCTGGAACAAGAAGCATCTAACCCTTTAGAAGTGCAAGTTGCCTAACACAATCAAGAAAATCTATACGTTTTATGGTCCACTGCTCATTCTCCATCCACAGTAAGCTTAGGTAGGACAAATAAAGCATCTGAGAGGATACCGATCTGATTCATGGAAACGACATCAGACTACCAATGTGCCTTTTGTGGAGAATTTAACACCACGTTCATCGATATCAGTGCAGGATTTAGACAGTCTTACGTAGAGGACTGCCAGGTCTGTTGTCGTCCCAACTTACTGTCAGTGACTGTAAACCGAGAAAGCTTAGACATTCAAATCGCTACAGAATATAACGGGTAAGCGCCCGTTTTCTTGTAATTACCCTTTGTTTTAGCTTGTTAGAAATATACAACCCATCCTATTAGGTCACCCAAATACGAAACTGACACAGCGATAGCAGATTTGTTTGATAGCTAAGTAAATGAACATGGGGATTGATGTGGCATAGCGTTTCCATAATCTTTTAGGTTCTTGGATTAAGCGATAAAACCACTCCATCCCCATATGTCTTACCCAGCCTTTTGCTCGGTGCTGAATGCCTGCATATACTGGGAAAGCGCCACCTAGACCAATCATGACTGCGTTAATTTGGTCTTTATGAGCTGCCATCCAACATTCCTGTTTGGGGCATCCAAGGGCAATCATCACTAAGCCAGCTCCACTCCCATTGACCCGCTGAATTAATGATTTATCCTCTTCTAGGGTTAGGGGTCTAAACGGTAAAGGTTCCATATCGGCGATGACTAAATCAGGATATTCCGACTGTAAACGGCTTCTCATTTTTTGGAGAATGAGATCCATCGATCCTAAAAAGTAGACACTAACCTTTTCCTTCTCTGCTTTGTGGCAAAGGGTTTGCAAAAGATCTAGTCCAGCCACTCTATCTTGGTTCTTAGCTCCCATCAGTCTCAGCATCCAAACTAAGGGCATGCCATCGGGTGTAACAACATCAGCTTGTTGAACGATTTCTCCGAAACTGGGCCTTTGGTGAGCTTCTACCAGCATATGTGTGTTTGCCACACAAATATATTTACTCAGCCGTTGCCTTGCCCAATCTAAAATCACATCCGTTAGGGCATCAAATGGGGCTGCCGTTACCTTGGAGCCAATGATGTCTAAGCGAGGAGGTTCTTTCACAATAGGATTTTGTTCTAGAACTGATGTTTTTGATTGCATTAAAGTAGATTCCAACAGAGATTTAAATGACTCAAACCGGATCGACTTTTTTTCTTTTAGAGAAAATTATAAAAATCGATACAAATCCATATATATATCAGTGTTTAGTAAAGATATTACGCTGTTAGAGCAAATTTATTGACTTTTGCCTTTTGGGCATTACGGAAATATCTTTCCTTAATACAAAATATTCTCAATTATTTCTCCTGGCGAAAGACTTATATTTCGGCTGTATTGCTGGATAAACCAGTAGCAACAGCTACTGATATGATATGCACTCTCTTTTATTCAATTTATAGACTGTAGACGAAAATTCTAACAAAAATTAAATATACATAGACAGTGAAATAAAATAAGAAAAATTTAAGAGAAAAAAATCAAATATGAGGCTTTATGCTCTAATTTAGTTTTTATCGGATCTATAGGTATTTTGATAGATTGAACTAAAAAGGACGGCTCACGTGTAATTTTTATAAAAAATCTGAAAAGCTCTATATTTCTGAAAGGAATGGCCATTCTCCTTAATTCAATCCTAGAAAAATTTACTTGGATTTTGAAGTGCTACTATTTCCTATTATTTGTGTTGACGATGAATTCATAATTTACTAATCAAAATGTCAAATGTAATTTGCCTTAGAAGCTGTTTGAAAAGTAAAAAGACAGTCTACCCAGCTTAAGTTTGAGGCTCTAATCGACGAACCATCAAATGAACCATAGCGGCAAAGATCATCATTTCGCTAGTGGTTGGCAAAAATTCATAATCCTTACTCAAGCGTCGATAATGACCGAACCAGGCATAGGTGCGTTCGACAACCCAGCGCTTCGGAATGACTGTAAAACCTGGTTCATCGCTGGTGCGTTTGAGGTGCTCTAGTGTCCAACCAAACTGCTGGCCAACCCAGGCCATAAAGTCTTTACCTGCAAAGGTACTATCCACCCAAATCACTTGGAGACAACTCCAAAAAGCGGCGTAGAACGTTGCCAGTAAGGTCATTCCGTCATGGTCAGAACGTTTCGCACTATGGACACAGACCCCCAGCACTAACCCCATCGTATCGACCAAAATGGTGCGTTTGCGTCCTTTGACTTTCTTTCCCCCATCAAACCCGATGTCTTGTCCGCCACTGGCAGTCTTGACCGATTGGCTATCGACACTCCCTGCACTGGGGAGTGCATTACGACCTGATTGAAGGCGAATCTGTGTGCGCAATGCAGTATTGAGCTTCTCCCAGGTTCCGTCGTCCTCCCAAGCCCGAAAATAGGTGTATGTGCTTTGCCATTTCGGGAAATCATGGGGCATTGCACGCCACTTAATCCCGTTGGCAACCAAGTAAAAAATCCCATTCAAAACCTCTCGCATATCAATACTGCGCGGGCGTCCACCCGGTTTGGCATCAGGAATATAGGGTTTTAATATTTCCCACTGGGCATCGGTTAAGTCAGTGTCGTATGCTAGTCGTGTCATTTTGGGGTCTCCTGGTAGACCCCTTTACCTTAAAACCCCTCTCGATGAGAGATACAAGGGGTAAAACAACTTTTCAAACAGCTTCTTAGAGCAGTGATTTCAGGCAAAGTCCAAGGGGTAGGCTATCGTTACAGTACAAGAGATAAAGCTCGATCCCTTGGACTTGTTGGGTGGGTACGAAACTTGGCTGATGGGCGTGTTGAAGCCATGACAGAAGGAGAACGCAGGCAAGTGGACATTATGATGGAGTGGTTTAAACAGGGACCTCCTGCAGCAGAGGTTGACGGGGTTGAAATTGATGAACTCCCTGTAGGCGAATTTGGAGAGTTTGAAATCCTGTGAGAATAGCAACTGGCCATTCATCAGTGAGTGATATGTAGACGCCAAGAATTGTCATTGACCTGTGGCACTTGTGAGGAGAAATGATATTCCTCATTGTCGAGGAACTCTATCAATGATTATGATCGTCAGCATAGTCGTTAATAAATAACGGTCTTCTATTCGATGGCCCACATTCTGATTGCAGAGGATGAACCTCGAATTGCATCCTTCATTGAAAAAGGTCTCAAAAGCCATGGATACACCACCAATACGGTGGGAGATGCCCATGCAGCCTTATCTTTGGCTTTGAGTGATGATTTTGATCTACTGCTACTAGATTTAGGATTGCCTGGTAAAGATGGACTTGAGATCCTAGCTGATTTACGCGGCCAGGGGTCTGTACTCCCTGTCATCATTTTGACCGCCAGAGATGATATTCAAGATAAAGTGTCTGGTCTTGAAGGTGGAGCGGATGATTACATGACCAAGCCATTTCGGTTTGAAGAACTATTGGCAAGGGTCAGAGTCCGGTTGAGAACGGTAACGAGTGGAACCACTACAGAGCCTATGGTGATGACGGCTTATAATGTGGTGCTGGATCTACGAACTCGCAAAGCCAAAGTAGATGATCAGTGGATTGAGCTACCTGCCAGAGAATTTATTCTTGCAGAAACGTTTTTCCGACATCCGGGTCAGGTGCTCAGTCGCCAGCAACTTCTGGATCGGGTATGGGGATACGACTACGATCCAGGATCAAATATTGTTGATGTCTATGTTGGCTATTTGCGTAAAAAGCTAGGCAACTCGCTCATTGAGACCGTGCGCGGGGTTGGGTATCGGTTAAAGACATAGAATCAACGAATCAAATGAGAACATTCTCATGTTTTTCATTCGCTGTTTGAGCTAGCTTCATATAGATACACTTTGTAATGCTTCGGCCTAACTGGAGTATTGTCACTGACGCAAAATATCTAATTTGTATGAAGCGGGTTCTCCTAGTTGAAGATGAAGAGCGCATAGCCCGTTTTGTAGAAAAGGGGCTGCTGAAGCATGGCTATCAATCGATAGTTGCCACTGATGGTCAGCAGGCGTTAGCACAAGCCAATCTGGCAACATTTGATATTGTTTTATTGGATTTGGGGCTGCCCATCATTAGTGGTTGGACTGTGCTCCAAACTTTACGTCGCCAGGGGTTCATTGCGCCGATTATTGTGATTACCGCCTTTGTTGACCAAGATGAGTTGGCGTTGGCCTCTGGAGCGAATGACTTTATCAGTAAGCCGTTTCAATTTTCTGAATTATTAGAGATCATCCAGCGAAATCTAGCTGAGTCATAAAGATAGGCCAATTTATTTTCTGTCTTGCTCAGTGAAATAGTGAGGCACTGATTCATTGAGAGTGATCATAATTTTGTGTAAGCGCTTTTTTCTTAAAGGGCAAAGGGTTCTGGGAACAGGATAGCAAAGTGTGACAGAGCAGCTCTCCAATTTTTAATCGGCCTGTTCCACTTCTTAGCGATGTTGTTCATCGCCAGATACATCAGTCTGAAAACAGCATCTTCGCTAGGGAAGACCGCCTTCGTCTTGATAACTTTACGCAGAGAGCAGTTGAGGGACTCAATAGCGTTGGTGGTGTAGATGACCCGGCGAATCTCCATGGGGTAGTCAAAAATCGGAATCACATTTTCCCAGTGGCGAATCCACACCTGACTGATGGCTGGATAGACCTCATCCCACTTTTGAGCAAAGGCATCAAGCGCCGCTTCTGACTCGGCTAGTGTAGCCGCTTGGTAGATCGGCTTGAGGTCAGCGACAATGGCTTTTCTGTCTTTCCACGGCACGTACTTCATGCAGCTATGCATCAGATGTACGATGCATAGCTGCACCTGCGTAAGCGGATAGACAGCTTCAATCGCTTGTGGAAAGCCTTTGAGACCATCACAACAGGCGATCAGCATATCTTTCAAGCCTCTGTTTTTAAGATCGGTGAGGACTTTCAACCAGAACTTCGCCCCTTCGCTTTCGGCTTCACCGACCCACAGGCCGAGTAGTTGTTTATCGCCTTCGCGGTCAATACCGAGCACCACGTAAACGGCGCGCTTACTCACCCGGCCTGAGACCTTGATGTTCACGTACAAAGCATCGAGATAGACAATCGGGTAGACCTCATCAAGGGGCCTTGACTGCCATGCTTTAACGTCTTCGCTGACGCTTTCGATAACCTCGCTGATGACGGCTGCTGAAATCTTTGCACCGCCATAAAGTTCTTCGAGTTGAGTGCTGATGTCACGGGTACTGTTGCCTCTGGCATAGAGCGCCAGGATCTTCTCATCGAGTCCGGCGATGCGGCGCTGGTGCTTCGGCACCAAGAGAGGCTCGAAGCTACTGTTGCGGTCTCTGGGAATGGATAGCTCCAATTCGCCATCATCGGACTGGACGGTCTTCTTTGAACTGCCGTTATGACTGTTAGGGGAAGTGTCCTTGTCTGAGGCTTCGCGTTTGAGATGATGGGTGAGTTCACCGGCTAGAGCACGCTCGATTAAACGCTTTTTGAGCTACTTCATCAGGCCTGTTTCGCCCAGGATATCTTCTGGGCTACGGCAATCTTCTAATAGTTCGTCAAGCAAGTCATCGACGCGGTTCGGTTCTTTTTCCTTGCGGGGCATGGTGCGGTCTCCTTTGTTTGTAGGATTCTAGACCGCTTACACAAAATTCTGGACAGTCTCCTATAAATATAGCTAGCCTGATTCATACGACTCTTACACAGGCTCTTGTCAGAAATGCTAGCCAAGAGACCAATGCTTGCCCCGTTTGAGTCGTAGCCAGGTCACATCCATGAATTAGAATCTCTGCATCATGCGTAAAAAAATTACGCCATTCTCTAATCGTGTCAGCATAAATCCAAAGATTTGCCTCATTCAAAAAGGTCGTACCCAGATCGATTCGATTGGACGCTCCCTTGCAAAATAATATGAGCTTTGAAAGATTTTGATACTGCTTGAGCAGAGATAGTATTTGTGCAATGCCATCTTCTTGCCCATTGAGATTATGAACTTCTGCATCTTCAATCGGGTTAGCCAGTAAATCATGGGATAGAGTCACTTCTGCATCTACAACTATGATGGATATGGTACTGGGAGAAGCCCCTATTAGTTGACTGTCTTTAATAGTTGGAGAATTTAGTGTTGTTATAGGGTGAAGCATTGTTATATTGTCAACTCGAACTACTTACTATGAAACAAGACCAGTGAGTAAGTTCAGATGCGAGAATGACGGACTTCTAGGTGGCTTTCAACTGAGTTATTTTTCTTTTCCCTGGATAGATTAAATATCTATGTGATTTAAGGAATCTGCGTAGTTCATCTGAAAATCATAGATGTCGATGTCTTTGAAATTTCAGGTCATGTGTTGAATTGGCAACCCCACTGATTTACCGGAACTTAGTCGATCCATATATGCGATTATCAAATCAGTCTCCAGAACTTCGGGTAAGTCATGGTCCACCTGTAAATTATTCCGGGTTCACTTACTCTGCATTGGTTTGAGGGAGCCAGAGCTGCTGCTATTGGCCATTTAGTTCCGCAGTTCTCAGTACAGTTAAGGCGCGAGTTACTCGTCCAGACTAGCTTATCCCCTTATTCTTCTGGCGAAACTTGCTGGTAAGACATTGCCGTAGTCATCACTGAGTACAATTTTGACTTTGACAAAAAGAGATGCCTTCCAATCTGAGTGGAGTGAAACCATTGTAAAACCTCCAAAACTCAGGCTTGGCAAGTTAACCCGGAAAAATTTACAGGTGGTCAAAATTTATTCCGAGATCGCACAGTGGGGACTGATCATGGGGCGTCCCCCTCATGTTATTACGGAATCCCAATCCGCCTGGCATCTGGAAGCGTTTTACCAGATTCAGTTAAATGAACAAATTATCCTGACCCCCGGTATCGTTTTGATCACCCATCCAGAAGCAGCACCGAATTGGTCCCCCATTGTGGCGGGTACTCTACGCACCCTTTTTCGTTTCTAATGGCTCGATCTTGAAGAGGACTTTTTGTGATTGACTCCAAATGACCACTCGTGAAACTGCGAAAACGCTCGGTTGTAGCAAGATTCTTCCGGCAAACCCGTACTCGTATTTTGCTGCTGTATGTTTCGCTGTTGGGGGTGTTTACAGGACTGGCCATTCCCCTGTATCAAACGTTGATCACGAACCAGGTGTCCCTACGCGTACGGAATGATTTGAGTGAAGCTCAAGAAATATTTCACGACGCCTATATGAATTGGGAACGACAGCCCAATCAAACCTTGGAAGATCTTGAATCTTTTGCGGATGACTTTTTAGCCAATCAACTCCCTGAAGACGATAACTTCTTTATTTTTATTATTGGTGGAGACTTTTACCGTTCCAATCCATCTCGATTACTCAAGCCGATGCGACCGGGGTCTGAACTGTATCAGCAGTGGGAAGATGTAGTTGAATTTAATCGGGGAGAGTGGGTGGCGGACCTGCCTGAGATTGGCACCGTTCTCTACAAAGCTGAACCGTTAATTGTGGATGGTGAACAATTGGGTATCATGGTCCTCGCCCATGCAACGGCGGGGGAACAGAATGAAGCTTTAGCCAGTGTTTATACCTTTGTGATGATTGAGGGAGCGGTGGTGTTGCTCTCCCTATGTCTGGCATGGTTTGTCACGGGACGGTTACTCAAACCGGTACGCGAACTTGCGATCGCAGCTCGTCAAATTAATGAATCAGACCTAACCCAACGCCTATCGGCTCAGGGCTCAGGGGAATTGGCGGATCTGGCTCAAATTTTCAACGCCATGATGGACCGACTGCAGGACAGCTTTAACAGCCAGCGCCGCTTCGTCAATGATGCAGGCCATGAACTACGGACCCCGATCACGATTGTTCGAGGTCACTTAGAACTAATGGATGATGACCCAAAAGAGCAGCAAGAAACTATCGAACTCGTGCTGGATGAGCTAGATCGGATGGGGCGCTTAGTCAATGACATGATTGCCTTGACGAAATCAGAGCGCCCAGACTTTCTGCAATACGAAATGATTGATCTCAAGCAATTTGCTCATGATCTATTTACGAAAGCCCAGGCCCTAGCTGACCGTGACTGGCAAGTAAAGCTAGACTGTGCTGGCTCCATGATGGGGGATCGTCAACGACTGACGGGGGCCTTACTGAATTTACTCAGAAACGCTACCCAGCACACTCTCCCCACCGGCACGATTGAATTGGGCTGTAAGCAAACCCTGACCCAAGTGATTTTTTGGGTCAAAGATAATGGCACAGGGGTCGTGCCTCAAGTAATTGTGGGTTGAGTATACTAGAGGCTCAGCTCAGCTTCTAACCTACCCATGCAATGCCCACTATGCGGTCATTCCAAAGCACACAAGCATGGCAAGATGCCCAACATGCTTCAACGATACCGTTGTCCTGAGTGCCAGCAGACCTTTACTGAACGCTTTGATACCCTTTACTATCGTCGTCAGGTGAGTCCAGAGCAGGTCCGACAAGTTCTCCAAGCCCATGCAGAAGGGAGTAGTCTTCGAGGTATCACTCGGACCAGTGGCCTGGCTTACAACACTGTAGTCTCTCTAGTAAGAGCTGCTAGCCAACGATCTCAGCAACTCCATAATGGCCAAGTGCAAGCCGTTGAAACGGAGGATGTCAGTGCAGATGAAATGTGGTCCTTTGTGAAAAAAAGCAAAAACACTGTCTTCCCTATGAGCTAGAGATGGGTGATTGTTGGATGGCGATTACCTTGGCAAACACAAGCGGCGTGATCCTCTCGTGTCGTGTGGGCAAGCACACCGATTCATTATTGAATGAACTGGTGACTAGCACTGAAGGTAAGACCGATTGCAAGGACTGGAATAGCGACGATTGGGGGGGTACGAAAGAGTGTTGCCTTGGGAGATTGACCATTACATTGGCAAGGACAGAACTCAACGACTCGAACGCACCAATGGCATTATTCGACAGCACAGTGGTCGATGGCATCGACGCCAGAACAAATTTGGCAAAGTGTGGGCGCAAACCAAAGTCACTGCTCGATTAGTGGTCAGCTATTTCAATTGGATTTGGACACACAGTCGGCTTAAAACAACGGCGGCACAACGTGCTGATCTAGCCTCGCGAGCTTGGCATTGGGATGACATACTCACCTACCCCACAATTGTTTGATGCACGACCGGCACAGGCATGTCTCCAGAAGAACAGCTGCGAATTTTTGATCGCTTTGCCCGGCTAGGCAAACGCCAATCGGACGGTTCAGGTTTAGGACTCGCCATTGTCAAAGCATTTACCAAAGCCCACCGAGGCAAAATTGCTTTAGAGAGTCAATTGGGCAAGGGCTCTACCTTTACGATTACCCTGCCCCTCTCTACTCAATTTGGCACCGTCTCCTAACTTCAAATCATTTCTCAGCACAGAATGCTCCATCCTGGCTAATGGCCGGGATGAATTCATCCTGTGCACAACGGCTTGTATTTTGCCGTGAAATTCAGCTGTTTTAAAAAGAAAATTAATTTTACTTGAAGTTATGTTACAAGTTACTATATTGATATTCATAAACTTATTTCTATATAACCTTAGATTTAAGTCTATATAAGTTTTCCTTTTAGTTCTGGAATCAGTTGTGCTTGAGTTTTTAACGCAAACAGCTTGGTTTATCCCTTGCTATCCTCTGATCGGCATGGTGATTTCCCTCCTATGGACCCCCTCGATCATCCGTCGGACGGGGCCTCGCCCGGCTGGCTACGTCAATATTGTCACGACCTTCTGTGCCTTTTTGCATGGCGTGGTGACCTTCCCCAGTTTTTGGAACCAACCCCCTCAATACATCAATATCTCTTGGTTGGAAGTATCGGGACTGACCCTTAATATCCCCTTAGAAATTTCCTCCCTCACCCTTGGTGCTGGCATTGTCATTACCAGCCTCAACTTGCTGACGCAAGTTTATGCCATTGGCTATTTAGAGATGGATTGGGGTTGGGCTCGTTTCTTCGCCCTTCTGGCTCTATTCGAAACGGGAATGTGCTCCCTTGCCCTCTGCAACTCATTATTTTTTAGCTACATCATTCTAGAAATTCTGACCTTAGCCACCTATTTAATTGTGGGAACTTGGTTTAACCAATCCCTCGTGGTTACGGGTGCTCGGGATGCCTTTCTCACCAAGCGAATTGGGGACTTATTCCTCTTGATGGGCGTGCTAGCCATCTTTCCCTTGGCAGGCACTTGGGATTACCGAGAGTTAGCAATTTGGGCCCAAACCGCAGAGGTTAGCCCCACGGTGATGACCTGGCTAGGCCTAGGTTTAGTGGCAGGTCCCATGGGTAAATGCGCTCAATTCCCCCTGCATCTGTGGCTAGATGAGGCGATGGAAGGCCCGGTTCCAGGGACAATTCTGCGAAATTCCGTGGTGGTGTCTACGGGGGCTTGGGTGCTGATTAAATTAGCTCCGGTGATTGCCTTAGCACCAATTGCCTTAACCGCCATGATTGTGGTCGGAGCCATTACTGCCATTGGCGGTACGTTTATTGCGATCGCACAAATTGACATCAAGCGAGCCTTATCCTATTCAGCCAGTGTCTACATGGGGCTAATTTTTATCGCCGTAGGGACACAACAGTTGAATGCTGCGCTGCTGCTGATGTTGACCTACGCCCTGTCCATGTCTCTGCTGATTATGAGTACGGGGTCGATTATTCTCAATACCATTACCCAAGACCTGACCCAACTAGGAGGCTTATGGAGCCGTCGTCCCATTTCTGGACTGAGTTATCTGGCAGGCACCGTGGGATTAGTGGCTCTACCGCCCTTTGGTACCTTTTGGGCACTCCTAGAGTTAGTGGATGGTCTGTGGGTCCAACATCCGGTATTAGTGGCAGTCATCTTGCTCGTCAATGCCTTGACTGGATTCAGCATTATCCGCGAATTCGGCTTAATCTTTGCGGGAGAGCGCCAGCCCATGACGGTGCGAGCCCCCGAGAATTTATGGTCTATCACCTTACCGACCACTTTCTTGGCTGGAGCAACCCTACATTTGCCCATCATTCTGCAAAAGCTGGGACTCCTCCCCCACTGGTCAGTTCTTAATCATGAAGCAGGCTTTTTGTTAGCAGCGTCTAGTCTGGTGGGCTGTGGTCTGGGTGCTTATATCTACATCGGTAACCAGTTTTCCAAACCCATTCGATTGCCCTGGACCTCAGTGCAGGACTTCTTTGCTTTCGATATGTACACCCCAACCCTGTATCGATCCAGCATTGTTGCGGGGGTAGATAGGATTTCTCGCCTTACTGACTGGCTAGATCGCCATGTTGTAGATGGCGTGGTCAACTGGATTGCCCGTACCTCCGTCAACACAGGGGAAGTCCTCAAGTATGGAAACTTCGGACAAACCCAGCTCTACTTGCTAACGATTGTTTCAGGGGTTTTCATTATTATTTTGCTGCTATTGCGGTCTCTCGCATAGCTCATCCTCTTCCGCTCCAGCCCTCCTGCCGTCTTTTTCATACCTAATAATTTCATGCTCAATGTACTTATTTGGTTTCCCTGTATTGCAGCCATCATTGTGGCTCTTCTGCCTCAGCAAATATCAGGTCGTAACGTTCGTCTAGCTGCGTTAATCCTCTCAGGGGCAATCTTGCTGTTCACCTTGGCCGTAGTTGCTCAATTTGATGTGAGTAACAATGCTCTTCAATTTCAGGAGACTCGGTCTTGGCTCACAGATCTAGGATTGGACTACCAGTTAGGAGTAGATGGATTATCTCTGCCCCTCCTCGTTCTGAATAGCCTACTCTGCTGGATTGCTATTTACAGTAGCCGCGTCGAAACCAAGCGTCCTCGCCTATTTTATGCCCTGGTTTTGTTAATCAACGGCGGCGTCGCTGGCGCTTTTGTGGCCCAGAATTTGCTGCTGTTTTTCCTCTTTTACGAGATTGAGCTGATTCCTTTTTATCTGCTAATTTCCATTTGGGGCAGTTCCCAGCAGGGCAGTGCTGCCACCAAGTTTTTGCTCTACACCGCCACCTCTGGGGGCCTGATTTTAGCTGGGTTCTTAGGGGTGATTTGGTTTAGTGAGGCCAGCAGTTTTTCCTATGAGGTTTTGTTGGGACAGGATTTGCCCATCAATATTCAATATGCGGTACTGATTCTGTTGCTGCTGGGGTTTGGTATTAAAACCCCGCTCGTCCCTTTGCATACCTGGCTTCCCGATACTTACGTTGCCGCTTCCACTCCCGTTGCTATTTTGCTGGGGGGGGTGCTGGCTAAATTGGGGACCTACGGGATTTTTCGGTTCTGTATGCCCCTGTTTCCCGATGCTTGGCAAACCTTGTCTCCTGTGTTGGCGACTTGGGCGATTGTGAGTGTGTTGTATGGTGCGTTAGCTGCCATCGCCCAAAAAGACATCAAACGAATGGTGGCCTATAGCTCCGTGGGACATATGGGCTATATCCTCCTGGCCGCTGCCGCCCATACGGAACTCAGCGTTGTCGGTGCCATTTCTCAAATGTTTGCCCATGGACTGATCTTGGCGCTGCTCTTCCATTTGGTCGGTATCATTGAGACCAAGGTGGGGACACGAGATTTAGAAGTCCTCAATGGTCTCATGAATCCAGTGCGAGGGTTACCTCTAGTCAGTGCTCTCCTTGTTCTCGCGGGCATGGCTAGTGCAGGAATTCCCGGATTGGTGGGCTTTATCGCTGAGTTTTTGGTCTTCCAAGGCAGCTATGCGGCCTTCCCCATTCAAACCCTATTGAGCGTCGTGGGGACCGGATTAACGGCAGTGTATTTTGTCATCTTGCTGAACCGAACCTGTTTTGGGCGCTTAGATAGCAGCATTGCTTACTACCCTAAGGTGGAATGGAATGAGCGAATTCCAGCCCTCATTCTAACGTTGCTGATTATTGTTCTGGGGCTGCAACCGTCTTGGCTCGTGCGGTGGAGTGAACCCACAACTGCAGCCATGCTTGCAGAAATCCATCTATCTACTCCCACCCCTAATACATTTGTAGTCAAGATTGACCCTGAACCCATGCCAACTTTGCTAAGCGCTGGGAACTCTTCCTCTGTAAGTTAAACCCCCTTCTTTGTTTCTCGATTCATTGTTAGACGTCTATCCGCAATTCCTATGAGTGCCACGACCTCGACACCCACTAAACTGCCCCCGTCTCAACATCAGTTCGCTGATATTATTCATCGTCTGGAAGCGGGTGGGGCAATGTTGCCCGATACGCCAGAAAATCTGAAGCAGATTATTGGCATTTATAAAGCCTATGCAGTCCCCATGGATTTCTACTGGCGCAACTTGCTCTACATCGCCGAACAGGTGTTCCTAGAACCGTTGCCCCTGTTCAAGTACTTCTTACCCAAAGAGTATCTGGATCTCCACAATCACTATGCTGGGGATGATGCAGATTTGCGGATTTGGCGAGGCGAGGCCACCGCTCACCCTGAATTAGTGGAATTTATGGAGAAGGGTGAGATCAAGCGCAAGCTCCCTAAACTGCTGCATCACTTGTGGCATGACCGGATCAATATGGAATTCGCGGAAGCCTGTATGCGATCCATGTTCTGGCATCGCAATATGGGAGGTCAGTTTGATCCGTACTTGGATACGGATGAGTACGTTGCCAACGCCGATCGAGCCATCAAAGCTTACTTCAAAGGCAACCCGGTGATGCTAGGGCTGTATAAGCTCTTTCCAGATATGTTTGTGGAGCAGGTTCGGCAGTTATCCTACTACTCCAACTTGGGCCTGTTCTGGGAAGTGATGGCTCCCGTCTTTTTTGAAATGTCGGATCTCTACGATGAGGGCAAGCTGACCACGGTCCCCGAAGCCATGGACTTTTTGGTGAATGGCATCTTTGCGATCGCAGGTCGTCCCATCTATCACAATGTCTATATTCGGGGAGAATGCTACGAAATTGTTCCTAAGTCCAAAGGGTTTATGTGGCTCTATGAAGCGGCTCTTCCCTATGTGGAAGCGGTGTTCTATCGCACCTCTCCCTTCCGGGGAACAAAGTCCTACAATGCCCAGGCCAAGCAAGTCCCAGAAAATCAAGAAGACTTTCACTACGGCATTCTCTATGCTGACGTGTTTCCCATTGGGTCTGCTGGTATCCCTCCGACCCTGCTCATGCAGGATATGCTGCATTTCCTACCCCCCTATTTAGTGGACTATTACCAGCAATATTGCCGAGGTGAAGATGACACCCTGATTCAACTGGGAGTAACCTTTCAGCGGTCCATGTATTGCGTCACTTCGGCGGTGATTCAGGCCCTTCGCCAAGCGCTGCTCTATCCCCTGGATGATGAAGACCCTCAACATTTGCAGGCCAATCGGGACTTCTTTGAATCCCAGCTCGATCGGTTCAAACGTCCTGAAGCTCGGTTAATGGATATTCAACGCCAGGACTATCGCTAGGTCTGACGAATTTTATCCCCCTCGGCGGTCACTGACTGCTCAATCCATTGAAATTTGCGGTTAAAGGAGTTCTTACAATGGCTGATATTGTTGATATTGCAGTTGGGTCTGATGATTTTTCGACCCTAGTTGCGGCAGTCCAGGCAGCAGATCTAGTAGAGACGTTGAAAAGTCCTGGTCCGTTTACTGTTTTTGCACCTACAAATGATGCATTTGCCCAGCTTCCTGACGGCACCATCCATACCTTGTTGCAGAATATCCCCCAACTGAGCCGAATCTTGACGTTTCATGTCGTCCCCGGCAAGCTTACTCAGGCTGATTTACAAGAGCTGGAGTCAGTGGTATCTGTGGAAGGCTCGCCTATTCCCATTCGTGCTTCTGAGAATTTTGAAGTGAAGAATGCCACGGTGATTGCCGCAGATATTGAGGCTGAGAATGGCGTGATCCATGTGTTAGACCGAGTCCTACTGATGGGGTAGTTGAGATCGCAACTACGTTTCAGCCAGTCTTTGTGAACGGGCGTAGCAATGACATTACAAGTCGCTATAGATAGCTGCTTGCTGGATCAGGTGCTGCAGTTCATCACATTCCAGACCCTCAAATGCCAATGCGAGCCCGGTTTGGACAAGGCCCAATCTTTGTCTGGCTTCTGAGCTGAGTTCATCGGTTGCTTCACCCGCACAATCAAACATTATTTTTGACAAGATCAAGTTATCGGAAGTCACTGCCAAAGCTTCAGCTAATATTTCAGTCAACATAATCTGTGCCTATCAGGGTAAGTTCACTAGCATCATCAGATAAATTGATGAGGAATTGAACAGAGAAATCACGGAACAGTGATTTTAAGCTCCAGAAATAAATTAGTTATTTTTACCGATATCAGAGTTTTTAGAATCGAAGCCGATGATTTAGAATTCAATCTAATATTATTTGGCAGCGATTTCAATTCCAAGCCTTGAATATTATGGCTGGGCCATTGTATTGTATTTTTCCTGTGGTTTAGAGCTTGCTACGAGCTGTCTAGATGCCTACAAAAATTTTAGTTTGTCAGAATAAGACCTGTCACCAGCAAGGTTCAGCAAACGTACTGACTGAGTTTCTGGCTAGCACTCCCCCTGGAATCATCGTGGAGTCTTCAGGTTGTTTGGGGCAATGTGGGAGTGGGCCAATGGTGTTCATGTTACCTGAAGAGATATGGTACAGCTGCGTTCACCCCTATGACGTAGCTGTGATTGCGGAGCAACATCTCAGGCGAGGACGGGTGGTCACTCAAAAGCTATATCCCATGTTCCATTCTCCACCCAGGCCAATTGGCATATGGCTAACAGCCTTGAGCTTCTTGCTAAGTTTATTGTTCTTGTTGATATGGATGCAAGCAACCCATGCTGCCCTGCTTGCTCGGGCTTAGAAGTTATACAGAACTCTTTTCAGGTTGACCATACAAAAACCCGAAATCAGTTGTGGGCTATAAATTAGCAGTTACCTTCAGGACCAGAGCCGATCTGGGCTGCATCCAGATTGGCGTTAGACAACTCAGCACCCTCTATACCTGAAGAAATATCTATCATCAGCCCTTGCAAATTGGCCCGGCTTAAATTTGCATTGGTGAAATCTGTGTTATTCACAGTTGCTACTCTAGCTTCCCAGGACGAAGCACTACAGCTACCTTTCCAGTAGTAGCTCAAATGTGCTCCTGCAAGATCGGCGTCTACAAAACTTGCTTCCTCTAGCTTTGCTCCTGCAAGTTTCGCATTAATGAGTAATGCCTCTCGAAGGTTTCCACCTTCGAGAGAGACATAGCCAAGATTCGCACCTGTTAGATCGGCTCCTTGGAGATCAGTTTGTCTTAAGGATGCAGCTGGTGTCCCGCTGCATGAGGCATAGCATCCCAAACGAGTTTGTTTAAGTATCGCCACTCTTAAGAAAGCCCCACTCAAATCAGCACCATACAGAACAGCTGTGCTTAAATCTGCTCCACTAAGGTTAGCCTTTCTGAAATCAACTTTGGTCAGATCGCTATCCCGAAAATCTACTCCTCGCAAGTCTGTTCTTCTAAGGTCTGCTCCATTGAGTGATATTTCTCTGAGTTTTGCCCTGCGCAGATCCGCTCCTACTAAAGAAAGTATTGGAATTCTGCCTGGAATTTGACAATACATTTTGGCAGAATGCAATGGACATTTCCCAATTAGGCTTTCGCTGTATAGAAACAAAAGCAGTTCTCCTTTCCCTCTCCCATCCAATTGAGGTAGTGTTTCTAAGGTTATTTCTTCAGCTTCCTTTATCAGGCTAGGAGGAGCTGATGGTTCCTTCAATCCCTGATCTATAAAAAGTTGTATCGTTTGAAAATAACCAGATAGTACTTCGACTCTATTCTTATTTTGGTCGACTTGAGCCCAGTGTAAATCAGCCTTTTTCTGACTTAGGCTAATCCTTTCCTGTTTAAGCTGAGAACGGATACGTTGAATATCCAACCAACTCAATACCAGAAGCAACACAGCAGCAAGACCAACAAATGACACAAAGTATCTCAAGTGTTTCATGAGTCATTTCATTGCTGACTACAATTTATTCGCTCTCTCTAGCCAGTCTTTTGCACTGGACTCATCTCCCTGCTGTTGATAAAGCTTGGCAACCTGACGATAATCAGCCTTTGCCCCTGCACGCTGCCCTGCCTTTTCTCTGGCGCTGCCGCGCATGATGAACCAAGACGATTGAAAGGGCTGTAACTTAATCATCTTGGTATAGTCAGCAATGGCCTCAACATAGCGTTTTTGTTTCTCGTACAGTTGCCCCCGACTCAGATAGACCGACGTATCATTCGGTTTAAGGGTTTGGAGCTGACCATAGGCCGCAATCGCCCCCTCTATATCATTCTGATCTTGACTCAGGGAAGCAATCTGCTCATAGGCGCGGGAATTGCGAGGATTGATTGTGGTCATCCTGCGATAGTCCTGGAGCGCACCTTGGGGGTTACCACTATAGCGACGTACATGGGCACGACGATCGTAGGCTTCGGCATTCTGTGGATTGAGCTTGATCAGCTGGTCATAATCTTTGAGAGCGCCCTGCTGATCGCCCTGAATAAAGCGGGTACTGCCCCGCTGACTGAAGGCCAATATATTTTGCGGATCAATCCGAATCATGGCGGAATAGTCTTGGATGGCGGATTGATAATCGGTCTGGGCCATATAAAGCGTGGCCCGCCACAGGTAAGCCTGCAAACGGTTGGGGTTCAGTTCAATCACCCGACTAAAATCTGCGATCGCACCCGCTGCATCACGACTCGCATTCCGATAGGCTCCCCGTAGCCAATAGGCCTGTTCTGCCTTGGGATCGAATTCGATCACTCGGTCTAAATCTTGAAGAGCAGCTTGGGATTGACCACTTGCGATCGCATAATTAGCCCGAGCTAAATAGAGGCGAGCCTCGCGAGGTGAACTGCCAATGGCCTGAGACAAAACTGCCCTAGCGCCAGCATAGTCACCTGACTGGGCCTTAATAGCGGCATTGATGAGAGAGTCGTCAACGGGAGATGGAGGTGGTGCATTGGCAGGCAGATGTGCCTTTAAGGTCATCCCCAGCGACTGGGCTTGCTTCAGAAACGATTCGATGGGAATACCGAGATTGAACCCTGTTTTAATTCGAATATCGGTATTGAGCGTTGAAGCTTCTAGGGTACTATCGACATCCCCTCGCCCGTGAATGCCGACGAGTTCACCATCACCATTAAAAACGCCGCCGCCACTCATGCCAGGGAGGGTTCGGTTGGTGTAGATCATGGCATAACCATCGGCAAAGCTGCGGCTGCTGCGAGCCGTAATTTTGCCATCGGTAAAGTTATAGACGGGTTGAGTGATAGCAGCAGTCGTCATCGGAAATCCCGATACGAAAACGGGCAAACCCTCGCTAGCAGGTTGCCCACTGGCAAGGGAACTGACGCTGTAGGTGCGATCACTCTGGAAGGTTACGACTGCCAGATCAATATCCTGTAAGGGGCGCACCTGCATGGCCATATGCTGCTGCTGATCATCTGTTGTAATCCGATAGGGGCTATCGGTTGCAGCCACGACGTGAGCTGCGGTTAAGAGAGTATAGGTATTGCCTTGGCGCTCGATAATCACGCCAGATCCTTCAGTGATGCCATTCCCTAAGCTAACGGTGACCTGTTTCGCTCGTTGGGCGATATCCCCGGTGGCCAGGGCGATTGGAGAGGGTCCCGTCGGTCTGTCGATCTGGGGCCGGGCAATGGGCTGGGCTTTCGTTTTGCAAGCATCGGGATAAAATGCGGCGATGGAACTTTTTGATACACCTTCAGGGATGGGAACGATGGGGCTACCTGGGCCTTGGAGCGGCAGACCCGGTTTTTTGGTAACGACCTGACCTTCTACGCGAACTCCATAGCCAATGCTGACATTATGACCAATTCTGACTGTGGCAGGCTGCGGCTCAGGAGGGTTAGATAGGCCTGTTGGTAGCGCTGCTGCGGGGATGCGATGGTCTCCGACCGGCCTTTGGCCATCGCAGTTCCCCGTTACGGTTTGGGCTTGACTGGATGATATTGACGTTAGGAGTACTGGAAGACCCAGTAGGTTTAGATTAAATAGTAGTACCCCCCAGATTGCCCTTCGATGTTGCTTCATAAACCTGTTTCTACTTCTTTACATGACGACAGCAATCTAGGAGCATCTCAGTGCTTCATACCCTTCTCGCTGAGTCTACAAGGCCATGATAGCCTCCCAATTGAGGAACGTCTTGCAGACAAACCTCGTTCTTATGGATTTTGTGGATTGGACTGAAAATCATTGCCTATCACGCTGTAAACTTGACGTTCGCGTAATCAAATCGCAGATATTCAGCGCTCGTCTAGCCATCAAGCTAGGACTGTGTCATGGTGGATCAACTTACTATTACGACTGAGCGTGTTGATGATGTAGTGCTATTGCTGCACATGACGATGCAAATGGGCTTACCAAAAGTACTCAACCAACATCTTCCCCGGCATTGGAAACAGGAAGGTTTGGATTGGGGTTGGGTAATTGTGATCTAGCTTTCCTATATCTTTTCCGAAGGAGATCACAGTAAAGTGGTAGTGCGAGATTGGGGCAAGCAACGGAGCACAATGATTGCCCAAGTCTATGAGTTTTAAGCTTTTTAGTCCGTGCTTTTTTATTGTGAAGTTATTACACGAACGCCAAGTATATTCTTGTCAGGGTTTTAAGAGCGGTTGCGACAATCGATACTAGTCATCTCTCGATCAATAAAGTCGTTATCTTTATTGATCGAGAGATACCAGATTCACTCCAATTTCCAATCAATCAAACCCTTTGAGATTTGGGGACCAAAAAAGCGTGTGAATTGCCTCACTTTCCTGACCAACAGATTATCGCTCGGGGGAGGTAGTCTGAATTACCAATATTGAGAGAAATAATCCACTCTCCATTGCTAACTAAAACTGGTGAGGTGATTGCTGAACCTGTTTGCCACAAAGGCACAGGATACCTTCTAACCTTTAACCCCGGCGAATTTCAGATCACAAGCAACCCTTATCCAATCTGGAGAGTAATCCAAATTGCAGCTAGTATCCCTATGCCCGACCAAATTAAAGGTAAAGTAGGCCAAGGATTTTTAGTTGTTTTATTCATAATATAAAACCTTTATACTTTATTAAAACATCTAACAAAACCCAACTAAGTTGTCAAGGATGATTTTCTTTTGAGAATCGGGGCAAACTAGGGTATGACAACGACTCCTGAAATAGAGGTCTATAAGGCTGAAAGCTATATTTAGAAATTATTTCAGGCGACGATTGAATTCGATTTCGTGAGAGGGAAGTCAATTCCGTTGTATTGGGCTCGTTCTTAAACTTACTCATCGATTGCAGAGTAATTCTTATATTCTGAGATCTCTCCATTTTTACCTGCAAGGCAGTAGTTCTCGAGCTACCAATATCCTTGATTTCAGCTCGTTCCGGGTTTTAGATAATCTTACCTATGGATTAAAACCCGAAATCAGTTGGCAAGCTAGCTCTGAAAGTAACGGCCTTTTTTTTCTCGTTCATGGGAGTATCTTGGCTTATAACTCCCTTCAGTAGAACCTTTTTCGAACCTCCTTTAACTAGAGGGGTTGAGATAATCTCACCTGACTACCGTGATATGTTCTGTCAGATCAATTGTATTGGAACTCGATGATGAAGATTGGTCAATCATTTAAAAATTGATTTAGATCACTACTTTTTAGTGTCTAAATCAGTGACAATTCTATCAAAAAATTACTTTTGCGGCCAAATAAAATTCTTAAGCAGAAGAAAATTCTATATTTTTCATTTCAAGCTTAACTCAGTTAAAAGTCAGTCATTCTCAGTTCTGAAGTCAGCTACACATCTTCTTAGATATAAATAGATGCATTTTTAGATAGCGCTTACATGAGAGTTTTTATGCTTCTATGCAGTCTAAAGGGAAAAGCTTTGCTTCATTTAGTAACAGATACCGATTATTTTTAATGTGATATTTCTTTGAAATGCCACATAATTACTGTTTTTTGACCATAAAAGTGTAGTTTCTTATAGTAGTAGATAAAATCATGAAAGTCATCCATATACTGAATAAAATTGATCGATTTCTTCATCCTTCCAATATTTATGCTCTTCAACCTAATCATGATCTTCTTAGGAAGAATAGATCGCTTATAAAATCGAATGATATTGTTTTATTATCTTATCCAAGATCTGGAAATACTTGGTTAAGAAGACTCTTAGCAAACTCGATATTAGAGTCACAAAAAAACCTGCTCTCAAAACAATCAGATATTCCTTTTGAAACTGTAATTCCGTCTATTTATACCCAAAGCTTGGAACCAAGTTGTTTACATAACTATCAAGACATCAGCCAACGTATCATTAAGAGTCATGAACATAGAGATGCCAAAGGACATCGAACCATTTATTTACTGCGCAATCCAGCCGACACTTTAGTGTCTTGGTATCATTTTATTTCTGGATCTCCAAAACTCTTAAATCAATTTCCTTGGATACTAGATCTATCTATTGATGAGTTTTGCTTGAATGCTGTAGAAGGCTGGGTCAAGCACATCCAACAGACCCGCAAGTACAAAAATATCTTGCTAGTTGAATATGAAAACTTATTTCAATACCCAAGCCAGGTACTTGAAGAAATCTTGTCTTTTTGTGGTTTTTCCCAACACAACATTGATCTAGGTAAGGTAATTGAAAATCAGTCTATCCGTAAACTTAAGCCTATCACTCAATCATTAGAATTAAGAAAAGGTGGAGTTGGACATGGCTATATGGAATTACAAGCAGATACTGTGGCAGAACTACATAAATATCAGAAATTGATCGATACCAAATGGAGGCCTGCAATGAATTCTAGCCTTACTACTGTTCTTTGATAGCGAAAGGTTCTGAAGAGTCGATTGTACAAGAAGCTCGAAGTAGTTGTAGTATTCCTTCTCATGTTAAGGTATAGCTTTTAAGTTATAAAAGTTCTCGTTTATATCGTTCGATAACTTCATTTCAATAAACTATTAGGCAAGGCTAGTGCATTGAGATTTAGAAGATTTTTGATCTCTGATGAAAAATTAATCAATTGATTACTGTCAAGATAAAGGAATTTCAAATTAGAAAGCTGCCCTATTTCTGAAGAGACACTACACAGTCCATTGAACTCAAGGTCCAGCTATTCCAAATTAGCAAGATTGCCAATTTCTGGAGGTAAGTGTTGGGCACTACTCTCTTAAGGAGTGATCAATTCGTAAGACGCATTGCCAACATAGTGTTCTAGCTTTTTAAAGCGAAAACTTCTCAAGTTTTTTCTGCATTTAGATTTGATATTCCTATCATGTCTTAACAAAATAGTGCCACAGATTTAATGTAGTTATTAAAAAAATTGATCATGATTATAGCTCCAGAAAGATAAATCATTTCTTCTAGATTTGAATTCAACTCCCTCAATCTATATCGGCCTTCAACTTCTAACTCTAGAATTCAGATAAAATTCATCAAATATATTAGTGATCTAGAAGAAATACCCAAAGCTAATTAATAATAAGAGCAAAACTTAGGGTGCATTATGGCAATCTTGATCTACTTATCTAACCACCCCTGACAATTTCAACATGACTGATCAAGATTTATTAAAAGTGCCATCGTGTATCACAACATTTTTAGGTAATGGAGCTGCTCAAGACTGTTGCAGCTTTAAACACAACTACACACACAGAATGTGTTCACAATCACTTTAAAAATAGTCATATATCACTGAATACCTCTAAAACGAGTGTTCTAATTCAGATAGAAATCAGTTCACGCCACTCTTTAGTCATAATTCACTATTTATCTTCTAAAAAGAATTTATTGCATTAGATAGAAGCCTGAGAAGTATCAGACTTAACCCAATGAGTTAACGATACTTGTCTTGAGTTTTACCCAGGATATCTGCACCAATCAGAAGGTTGCTTCAACAGGCAGCAAAGCACTCAATTGATCAATATTTCAAGGAGATTAGGTATGTCCGGGATATTCCAAGATAGTAAAGGCAAGCAATCCTCAGGAAGGCTGCAGACCACCGCATCGGTATTGGTGGGACTTGGCCTCGCCATTACCCTGGCTGCTGGAGAATGGCGAGGAAAAGCTTTTTCAGAAAACCTATATATCCTAACTGGGGCCTTGACGATTGGCGGCGCAGGCATGAAGGGCTTACAAAAATTTTCAGAGCATGACAAACAGCCTCAATCCGCTGCACCACCCACAAAAGTAGCAGCCCCTCAAATCGTAGCTGTGCCATCTACCGAGGTGGTTTCAACTTCCTCTAAAGTCATCAAGATTCAAACCCCTGAAAAAGAATTAACCGCCGTTTTACAGGAGGGCTGGTAATGCCATTTATTACAGCGAAAAAGAATACTCTCCTAGCCCCCTTACCCAACCAACCCCACCTTCAGCCCTTAAATCGATTAGCAAAAGTGTATGAAGGAGGAATCCTAGGCATCATTAAAGTGTCTGCCGTAAATTCACAGTTGGCGGAGATTACCTTAGCAGGCCCCTATACCTGGCATGACCATTACCCAACGATTGAAACAGGTGTCACACGATATATCAATCCAGTATCGTGGCATATTCCAGAGGATGCCTGGGAGAAACCAGAAGTCCCTGCCTTGCCCGCCCCCACTTCTAACCTCTCCCAACCAGAGACTCCAGGGATTCCCTTGCTACCACCAGAGGTCGCCCAACTCAACCACTTCTACGAAGGCTGTCAAAGGAAATTAGCGGATGGGCGAATTCAAGCTTATCCCGATCCCAGAGCCGGAAGTGGTGGGCTACCCGTAACGATTGGCTGGGGCAGTACCTATTACAAAGATGGTTCTGCCATCCAGATGGGGGACATCATTACCCAAACCGAAGCAGATGAATTATACGATTACATTTGCCACAAGGATTTTTGGATCAAGTTGCAATCGACCATCCCTTACTGGGACGACATGACCCATCAACAGCGGGCCGCTTTAACCAGCTTTGCCTATAACAATGGCGCTGATTTTTACGGTTCCCCCAACCATAGAACCATCACACGCAACTTAAAAGAAAAAGATTGGCAGGCGGTCCCTGGCACCCTGATGATGTACCGTAACCCCGGCGAAAATGTGGAAGTGGGGTTAGGTCGCCGCCGATATGCCGAAGCTAAAGTCTGGTGTGGTGAAGTGCCAACGACCGCTTGTGCCGCCGCTGCCCAGGAAATTCAGACTGCCCAGGACTGCGAACCCATTGAACAGCGGCTCAAAATCAACCCACCGGCGGTGGTAGGTTTTGAATCTATGGTGACCATCTCAACACCAATCCAACCTTCTGGTCCTCGGCAGCTCCATGTTATAGCAGGGATGAAAGGCCCAAAGTCTCATCCAGATGCCCATGGCTTTAAACCCGGAGACTATCATCTAGTGGCCAATGATGCCGTAGGGAAGATCAAGTGCTATGACTATGACGGTACTTTGATGTGGGAATTATCATGTCTCTGTCGTGGTCAGTTTGAGGACAATTACTTTGGCAAACATGGAGATACCCCGGCAGGTCTCTACAAATGTGGGCAAATCTATCGGGACTATGAGCAAGCGGGTGACCATGCTGGCTATACCCGCGACCGCATGTCTTATGGCTGGTTTAGTTTTGATCTGGTTGAACTAGAAAGCCAAGAAGCTAATCTGGGTCGGGCAGGGATTATGATCCATGGCGGCGGCAGTGGTTGCGGATGGCCAGGTGCATGGAAACCGAAGCAACCTATGTTCGCAACCCTAGGCTGTATCAGAATGTATAACCAAGATCTACGCGACAAAGTCGTGCCCTTATACGATCAGCCTGGTGCCACCCTTTTTGTCAGTGTCTATCAGTAGCTACTCTCTTAGAAGAGACAAAGATGACAGAGTGAGAAATACTGTAGCCGATCGCTAGATTAAAACAGTGTTCCAAGAAGCCAAGCTTTGCATCTTATTTCAGCCAGGATTGAACTTTTAGCGGCAATACCACCGGACATTGAGCAGGATGAACTCAGCTTGATAATGACGCCATTTAGATAGGTTAGCAGTTTTCATGGGTGGGAGAGAAAAGAAACACAGCTTCTCAGATTACCACTGGTTCTCAGCGCAGACACAATTTTTCGACACAACTAGGTAATTCATGAAAGGTAGACGGAGTTTAGCTTATGGCACGCAATCAGCCTATCAGACTGGTGTAGGCTCCTAAATTTTGGCTATTCAGGACTGACAGATTCAATGTTTGGCTGCCATCGTCTTTCACAACGGTGCAGAGGCGATAAAAATACTCTACACCACCAGGATTTTATAGTTTGGAGACTTTTCCTAAGCATGAGCAACGTATTATTGGTCCCGATACATGCAGATGCCTTACATCTCAAATTTGGAACCGGTGTTGCAGAAACAATGACAGCGCCTAATCGCCTCCCCTATTTCAGTGGACAACGAGATGTTAATCCTGATATTGCTAATCTCAGTGAGTCTATTGTTTCTCAACCTTTTCAAAATAAGAACCTTTTTCTAAAAGCGGGCATTCATCTACATTGGTCTTTGCCTGATGCCCTGACTCAAGAAATTGAGAATGGCAACTTTCCAGCAGTTCCCAATCGTTGGTTAGTCACTCGGCGACTGGATAAAGATACAGAACATTGGGTGATTGAAAGTGATTATCTTTATCCACCCGATGCAGGTTTTCAGGAGGATAGTGTCATGTATCCTTATGCTGACTCCGAAAACTCCTATCTTCCAGGCTTTCGGTATCTTGGCCGAACGCTAACATTAGAGGAATGGAAGCAACAGCAACCAGCAAGTAGCGCCGATGCCAAGCACCTAGAGCGCTTGACGGCTATCGGGTATGGTGAACCCACGTTTGCGGCTTTTTATCCTAATTGTCGAAGTGTATTTGGCTTTCACGATCCTAAATATGCCGATGCTACAGCGCTGCCCGAGGGTCTGCAATACGATGTGATTGGCTGGTACAGCAACGCTGAGCAGAACTATCTGAGCGAATTTATCCAAGATTTTAAGAACAACTTCAAGACGGACTTTCCAGATGCAGAATTGACGCTCGAAGCCTTGATGAACAGTATCCAAGAGGAATTCAAGTGGAAATTTGAGTGGGGGGATGAGAGCTTGAATCCAACAAGTGAAGCCCCTCAGGTTGTCTGTTATTCACGGTTAACTTTCCAACCGCCTAAAGACTACTCAGGGCAACCTCCCTTAGAGACCGCTAATATTCGTCTGGCTGTTGCAAATACAGGCACAGAGGCCTTATCAGCTTATCTGGCTGAGACTATCGATCAATCTCAGAAAGCGGCGATTGAGGAACAATTGGAAGCGCTACAGTTTACCGACGACTTAGAAAGTCAACAGTTAGATATTGGCCCTAAGTGTCAGGAGATTCGTCATGAGGCTGGGTTCAATGCGGTCACGGGCCACTTTCTGTGGAAAGTTCGTATAGAAACACAAACACAGCCATCCTCTTCAGATCCGTCTTCTTCAGAAAGCACATCTTCTCAGACAAAATTTGACATCCCATCCGATATTGCCGCCGGGCTCAATGCTCTCAACCAGCAACAGCAGCTCTATGATGCTGCATTGGCAGAATTGGGCGCTAGACGTAGACAACTTTTCTCTGACTGGTACAAGTATATGATTTGTGCCTATCCCCCAGAAGATAGCCAGGATGACTATCCTGATATTGATCAAGTCAAGTACTATATCCAACAACGAGGACTCGAACCGCTATTAGAAAAGGCCCAGGCCACTGGAAAATTAGATTTAGATAATCCAGACAGCTTGCCTCTGACATCAGACTCTGAGATTTCCCTGGCCTCCGAACTCGCGGGGCTAATCAACAATGTAGTGCGGACGATTGATACCCACAATCAAGCCCTTCAAGATGAATACGATGCTCTAGACGAGACAGAAAAAGAAAAAGCGTCTCAGCCGCCGACCTATCAGTTGGAATTGGTTAGCGGGCCTCGCTACTGGGAACCGAAAGAGCCAGTTGTGTTAATGGAAGGGGATGCTGTCGCAGCGAGTCAACGGCATGGTGAAGATGGTCGTTTGAGTGAGGATGGGTTACTTGAGTGCCAAACGCTTACTAATCGGACGATTCAAGATTTAATTGCGGAAGACTTCAAACTTGTTTTCGAGACAATTGACCAACTCGATCGTCAAAGCGAGCAAGAAGGAATCGGCTTTAATATTTGGACAGCTCAACCTTGGAATCCCATTCTACTGGAATGGTTGGTTGAAGTCTTTCCAGTGACTGAAGGTGGTAATAAAACGTCCGCCAATCGTAAATATAGTGATAATTTTCTAACGCGAAATTATACACTGCAGGCAAATGATATCGATTTATCACCCGAATCTACCTACGCTGTTGCTGCAGATACGGCGGCGAATCGCATCAAAACGGACCAAGATTCTAATATCTACAGCGGCTCTAGCATTTTAACGCCCTATGCTAATTCACTTCTGCAGATGCGAATTGAAGCGTATTTGCAAAAACACAAAACGCTGGAAACCTATTATCAAGAGCAAAACATTGAGCTGGATCAGCAGAATATTGAGTTGCTAGCCGAGCAAATTGACAATATTGAGTTGTGGTACGTCAATAAGACTTTTTCGGACCCTATCTATACCGCGATTAAGGCGTATCAGGAGCTACAAAGCTTAAATTGTTTGTCTCAGTCTATCGGCGGGTTTAATGATGTACTGCTCATGCACAAGCAAACCTTGCAGCTAGAGATTGAAGACCCGATTGGGTTTGCGGATTACCAGGCCTTTACATCCGAGGTGGCGGCAGCGGTTGAAGATGAAGCTGAAAGTGCTCCCCAACCGTTGGATGATTTTAGTCCGATTCGCTCGGGAGAACTGCGGATTATTGATTTGCAGTTAGTGGATACGTTTGGACAAGTTAGAAATTTAGACTGGCAGGTTAACTCAAATGAATATGTGATTAAGCCAGAGCATATGAAGGCCGCAGAAAACAATCGGATTAAGCTGCCGCCTCGCTTTGTGCAACCCACCCGGATTAATTTCCGTTGGTTAGCTGCCAATGATGCAGATAACCGAGAAACCAATGATGATCCTAGCACTACGCCTATTTGTGGCTGGATACTGCCGAACAACCTGAATGGGGGTTTAACGTTTTACGATAATGCGGGGCAAGCGTTGGGAGCGATTAATGTCAATGGGGAATGGGATGATGTGCCGGGCGAAACGACCCTGGCGACCACAATCATTGAGGGACAAGAAGTTCCCAATATTGCGAATCCCCATTTGCACAAAATGGTGAAAACCATCATTACGTCAGGCCCTGAGTTTGTTGAAAACTTTAATCTATGTCTCAACAATGCGCTGAATCATATCGATCCAGAAAACTTTGCGCAGAATCAAAGTTTGGCCTTACTTATGGGACGTCCGATCGCAGTGGTGCGAGCAGCCGTTAACTTAGAGCTACAAGGACTTCCCGCCATCAACCAAGATTGGACTGTATTTCGTCAAGATATGCAGCAGATGCGATCGCATGAGCAAAGAGACACGGATGATTTAACCGAGGTCAAGGTTCCCATTCGCATTGGAGCGTACCAACAACTTAATGATGGCGTCATTGGCTATTGGAAAGAACAGCCTGTAGCAGAGGGAGGCTATGAGTATGAAGACAACATTTTCTATGCCCAACAAAGCGATTTGAATGAATCTGACAAGATTGAAGGCGTCGAAGAAGTCCCCATTAATATTATCCAGTCCATTAGCAGTCCTCCCCAACGATTAACGATGTTGGTGGATCCGAGAGGGAGCGTTCATGCCACAGCGGGTATTTTGCCCAGTAAGGTAATTACGATTCCATCGGAACAGTATGCAGAGGCGTTAGCCAATATTAAGGTGACGTTCTTAACGACACCTATTTTGACGGAGCGGACCCAACAAGGGCGTTTGCACCTGCCGTTGCCAACAGCGCCGGACTATGACTGGGTTTGGCTAGAGCAAAAAGGCAGAGACACCTGGTCAGAGATTTTGACAACGCCAGTGATTGAGAAAACAAATTTTGTTCAATCTTTCGTTGAGAAGACATCTGATCCCAATCTAGATCCTGACTCTGTGTGGCAAGGATTATTAGATCAAGCATGGCTCACATTTCCGCCTTCGGGTGGTAATGGCGCTGCTTCGAGTAAAGCCCATATTGTTGACCGAGATAAACGGGAAGTCCTGACGGGAGCCTTGGAAAATCTCGATGATTTGATTGATCAGATCTTTGATCTACAGGAAATCAGCATCAATCCAGTTTCTTCTCAAGCCACCTTCTTAAGGGAGCAAGAAATCCGAGAAGGATGGCTGGTGTTGAGCCCATCCCAACGCTAACTATTACTTTGGCAGACAAACAGAATACAGTCGCTAGCGCTACTCACTGCCAACCCACCCCGCCCTACGGGCACCCCTCCCAAGAGGGGATCTACTTTAGGCTTGTCTATTTAAGTGCCGGGGCAATAAGCTCTGGCCAAGTCTAGATCGAAGGAACCGAATAACGCTGCTTTTTACGATTCTTTGAGGAGACAACAATGGAACAAATCAGTATTAATTTAACCCTGGAAGAAGTCAACACAATCCTAGAATCCTTGGGCCGACTTCCTTATACCGAGGTTTTTCAACTTATTCATAAAGTCAAAGCGCAGGCTGAGGCTCAGGTGCAGGCGAATGAAATACGCAGGCAGGAACAGAATCCATCTGTCGCACAGGCCAATTTGGAAGTGCTTGTATAAGCACCCGTTTTATTAGAACCAGTTGCAAAAGAACTAATTGCGCTCTTTTCGGGCAAATCATTCAATTTGGAGAACGTTCAATGGTTAGTGTAGTGAACAACGGTCTTATTAAGGCTCCTGCTCGTCCCGATCTTTTGCAGATTTTCCTGCAGGATGAGGATGGCCAAAATATCCTTGGCATTGATGATGGCGCGCTAAGGCAGTCGCTGCGCATTGAGATCGTCAACACCTCTGGCAGAGATCTGGAATTACAGCCCATTGCTCATACTGCGCTCAGTGGCAGAATCTATCATTTTGCCGTCTCGTTTAGACCCGGAACATTGGTAGATATTTCATCGATTTCCTTAAGGGAGATTGCCGAAGGTTGGACGATGCAGGGCCAAGGGAATACGCTCTATTTTGGCATGGCAGAAAAGACGGTCATTCCTCAGGGAGAAAGAATGACCCTAACGCTGGAGAGTATTAGCGCTGCATCCGAGGGCGGATCGCGAGGAACGCGGGTCGAAATCAAGTACGACCAACTGTTATATCAAGGGTCTAATGAAACCATCAGCGGCAGTCGTTTGCAGTATCTCAATATTGTTAATCAGCGGGGGAAGAAACAAATTCCGCTATACGTCGGGTTTTTAGGGTCCAATACGATTCTCAATGATGGGCAGGAGAATGAATTGACCCTAACGATTCAAAGTCTTCCCAATATGAGTGTTCCCTTTATTGATCTATCCCCCCAAGAAGTATCAAATACGTTAGAAAACTCTAGTATTACTAAAGTAGGCTCTCCCGCAAATTCCACCAGCGTGCTCTCTCTGCAGGACATTCAGCTCGGAAAAATTAGTCCGACGGAGGCCCAAATCGCGAATTCCATCATCGTTAAACCAGATAATAGCAAGCGCGCAGAAGGCATCTTAAAGTGTCGAGGAGCGAACGAAGGAACCTTAGATCAGGCGACTAAGTTTACGATTACCTTTGATGTGGCAGCGACGGAATCTGATGCGCCCCAAGATTGGGCCTTGCTGAATACCAATGATGCGGATGAGGTCAGGATTTCGGTTGAATCTAATCAAGAAAATTGGGGATTTGGCGGCAAGGAGACCCAAGGTATCAGCCCCCAATGGAGTTACATCTGCCAAAAGGGATGGCAAGTTTCAGGTCGCCAAGAGCTGCTCAGACTCAAGATCACGAATCTCAAAACGATCTTGAAATCGGGCTATGCCAATCTATATGTTCACTTTGAAAATATTCCAGGGTATTGGGATGGATATATCACGGTTCCTATTCATAAAGGGCCGCTAGTCTATCGGGAAGATTCTGCGGGTAAGGTGGGCTGCGTGGGTATTGGCACAGATGAACCGCAGGCTAAGCTCCATGTGAAACCCTCGTCGGGACTAGATGGGTTGAGGGTTGAAGGAAATACAAAGATTTCAGGTGATTTAGAAATACAGGGTGACATCAAATTTGAGTCAAAACCATTTCAAATCAAGAAATTTACGGGGGGAGATTTCCCCCAAATAGATACAAAATATTCAGCTCTACACTGGGTTGTAATTATTGCTGGATTTAGGCCAGATGTTCCCAGTTCTGACAAGCCAGCCAGAGGACAACGTGTTTTTACCTTTGTAAGCAATGGGACGTGGAAGATTAGGGCAGATAGTATGGGGCCAATAGAAAAAGGTTGGCAAATTAACGTCCTGGCTATTCGGAAAAATTGGGTTGATGTAATCAGTTTGATCTAGCCTTAGCTTGTGAGACAAAAAATAACAGCGATCGCACTTTATTCGTTTCAATTTTTATTAGTCATGAGTAATGAAAACACAAAGGCACTCGCACCCTATTCCGCTCTTATTTACTCTTCACTGCAAGCGAATAAGAAGTGATGGAAACAGAAATGCGATCGCAGGTTTACCCGTTTCTGTTTAAAGAAGAGATAGGTGATGAATAGAAGATGCGATCGCCTGTCTGAAATGAGTATCGAATGCTGATCATTACCTGCTCATCCAAGATTACTACTAAACTTCGAGAGAACAAGATAATGCTGACAAAAAATAAATTCAAAATAGTAACAGCACCGATTCAATTCTTAACATCCAAAAAAAAGTTTCCACTGCCTACTACAAAAGCTGTTAAGGCTGGCTACAGTGAACTACTTAAGGAAGGTTTTCCGACAAAGGTTTCAAAGGCATTTCAAAAGGCTGCAGATGAGCTGAACTGTGTGATCTGGAGCCGAGTACCGGGTAAAGCCTGCACGACGCTAATCGATGAAGGCTATAATCTCAAGCCTTTTTATGTTCATGGGAAATCCTGTAACTGGGGACCAATGGCGGGGTTTGTCTGTCAACTGCCCGCATTGAATAAGTCGGGTGCTAGCAAGATGGATTACAACCTTAAGGAACATCTAAATTCTTTGAAATGGCTAGAAGAAATACGAAAAAGGGAAAGGGAGCAAGATAAAGTTGCCGACTCTCTTTTTCTCCCACTTTCGATATCGGACAAACGAAAAAATGAACTCACTAATAGTGAAGATTTTCTTGGGAAAGAAGGTGTAGATTATCATCAGATTGACAATGGTTTAATTGTCGGTATCGCCCAGGACAAAAATAAAACAGTTGCAGTCGAATACTTAATCAAGAAAAGAACCGATAATTCTAAGCTATGGGATGTCTATCATAGGAATATTTACATTCATGAAGTTGAAGACAAATATTACTTCAATTATCTAAAAGAAAGATCAGACAGTTTCTTTGTTCCTCCTAACCCTGTTCATACCAGCTTAGATAATGTCACTAAATACAACCAAAGTATTGAAAAATCCATAGATTCAAACAGTATAAAAAATCCAGATGATCTAGGCGATCTCGACGAAATCAATAAAAGCTTAAAATCCTTATTAGACAATCTAGTTCAATCGACAATTGTAATGTCGCCTAGCGGCACTCAACCCTTGAAAAAGTTTTATCCTATTAATGGCATTCAGAGTCCGTACCTGGCATACAGAGACGAAGCAAACCTGTATAAAAACGCCGTATCAGGCGACTATGACTTGTTTGCAGTCTGGCCATTTACGCCCAATGCCTCATTTGAGATGACCACTCGTATTTCGGAGCGCGCGTCTAAACCATCAGAATCCGATAAAATCCAGCGTCTTTTTATACCAGTTGAAGCGAAGGAAAATGCGGTAGAGATCACTAAATCTAGAAACGTATTTATTGAATTTATTGGCACCTACAAAGAACTCGATGGGAAAGAGGATCGTGAACTTGGCAACATAAATGATCTCGTTTCTCTCGCAGCTCAGACGCTCAACTCTTTAATCCGGGCGACGTACCTGGGTAAGAATGCGAAAGATAAAGGGCAATTTCCCAATCGGGCTTTTCATAGTGATGAAGGTGGGCGACCAGGAGTGGATGAGATAGAGTACCCGATCGCTTTCTTCATGCCCAAATCGAAACCTCTATGGAATGATTTAAAGCAGGAGGAATCAAGATTAATAAAGGACGGTTTAATAAAAGAAGAAGGCATATTAAAAAGTACTGCGTTTGTAGTGGAGAACCACGTTGAGTTTCTTTCGCTAGTTCAACTGCTAAGAAGGCAATTCTACGTTTTCCTACACGATGGATGGTTTATGCACTGGATGTGCTTAGCTGCTGGCAAGCTTGCCATAACTGAGAAAACAGGGAACGTAACTTTACCAGACAAACCAAGACGATATCTTAAAGCTCGGGAAAAAGAGATTGATGATTTGGGTGATGTCTCACAACAGTCTATAGAGTCGCTATTAAGAGAAATACTGGCTCCGACTCCAGCTACAGCAACTGCTCTAGAGCGAAATGCAGCATCCAGAGCTTTTCAAGGCGTGGCTGAAAATTTCCTTGAGCTTGCTGCGTATCAACAATCTCCTGATGTCGCTGAGCGCAAAGATCTGATCTCACCTTTAGAGATCAAGATACCTGAATAGTCTCAATCTATTTGCAAGTTTAAGCAACCTCTCAATGTAAGCAAGGGAAGGCACCTCCCATGACAACAGACGCAACGACAGCAACATCCATCGTTTTCAATCAAGCCAATCTCAGCGAGGCTTGCCTGGATGACCTGCAACAATATTTCTGGACGCGAAGTATCGAACTTGAAAAACCAGAACAAGATGAAACCGATCCGCAAATTCATCGAGGCAAAGGTACGCTGCTGAACGTTGCCTGTCAGATAGAGGTGTTCAGCAAGGCCGATCAATCTTTACTGATCCTCTGCGCTCAGCCGATTGAAGACTGGAACTTTGGCACTTGTTTTCCCCTGATGCCGGGAGAATCCGAAACAGGCGACTCAGCAGACACTTTTTTCCTGCGTTTTATCACCCTCCAAGATCCACTCTGGTTCTATATCTATTCGGCTTCGCCCTTAGATGAGCCGACCTTGCAAGCTGAAGTCAATAAACTGCAATTTTGGCAGGAATGGTCTAGCCGAAACAATCCAACATTGCCGACGGAGAATGGCCTAAATCTATGGGGTGGACTCCTCCCTGATCTTCCCGGACTAGAGTCTCTGATTGATTTCATTGGCATCGATCTATCTGAGTTTCTGATTCAATCTCAGGTCACCTTTTCAGACGAATTCCCTGTCCTCACCCTGCTGCTGACGATAGGGCCAGAGGGCTTTCAATTTGGGCCTGGCACCTTGAAAGATGCCGTTATTGAGCTATCTTCGCCACTCTATTTCTCACCGAATGATTCGCAGATTCGTCTAATCGGAACGCTGGATCTCAATGATGGTCAGCAAGGCATCGACATCAATGTTGATTTCCCCCGCGATGACGATCTAATCACCGCAACCGGAACCTACACTCACAATTCCCTTCCCTTTGTTGACGAATCTGATCTTGCCGATTTACCGTCTTTGCAATCCCAGGGCAGCATCACATTAGACCTCCAGTTTTCCAAACGTGAAAAAAGCCTTGAACAGGTCAGCTTTACCCTTGATCTGGAAAATTGGACCCTGATTGACAATGTATTGACCCTTAACGGACTGTTATTTAACTTTTCTGTTGATGAGCCCTTGGATGCCAGGATAGTCACGGCGTCTATTGATGCTCAAGCCACTCTGGGCAAAGACAGTCAAATGACGCTCCTCGGTGGCGGCCATTATCCCAGCAAACAATTTTATTTAGGTCTGGACACCCAAACACCAGTCAAAATTGCTGATTTCGTAGCCGATTTAGGCGCGCCGTCCGATGGCATCCCCGACCTGACCATTAACGAGTTGAGTACTGAATTCAATCTGGATAGTGAGGCGTTCGCCGCGCGGGTTGATGTTTCTGGAACCTGGGAAATTATCAGCAATGTGGAGCTGAATGCACTGCGCTTCAAGGTTTATGGACAAGGGGCCTACAGTTGTGAAATCGCTGCCGAATTTGCGATCGCAGGCATAGCCCTCAACCTGGAAGCTGATTACGACGGGGATGCGTGGCAATTCAACGGCAGCACTGGACAAGGGCAAGCCATCCCGATTGGCCCAGTGGCCCAACCGACTGAAGACGGACAACCCACTTTGGCCGAAGATTTAGGCAATATCTTTGGTGACGTTCCCTTACCCGCAGCCATAGAAGACCTCACGATTCAAAATCTAGCGGTTTCCTTCAACAGTGAGACCAAAGACTTTACATTTACGGCTGCATCCCAGTTTTTGGTTGACGGTCAAGCCGTGGATATTACCATCATCATCGAGATTACCCGCCAAGATGACAATTCCTTTCTCAAAACGTTTGGCGGCTACATCACCGTCGGGGATCTACAGTTCAACCTGCTCTTCACTCAAGACAAAACGGCCAAAACCCTCCTCGCGGCCTATAACAATCCCAATAGAGAGGCCCTGAAAGTTAAGCGTCTTATCGAAGGTATTTCTGACGACATTGCCGCCTATGTTCCTACTACGCTAGAAATCACTCTCCGAGATGCTCTATTTATCTACAGTAAATCCCAGGGTAAATCCCAGGTCTTCTTTGGTCTCAACCTCAGTTCCACAATCAATTTCACACAGCTGCCCCTAGTCGGGAAAGATCTTCCCTCCGATAAAACCCTCGGCATTGATGATTTACAATTTCTGCTCGCCTCCCAGAACCTGACGTCCGAAACGGTTGACGATTTCAACACCCTCCTTACTCTCCTTCCCGATGACATAACGCCCATCCCCTACAGTCCCCCCTCCAAGCCATCCATCCCGGCGATCAAGAAAGGCATGACGGTTAGCGCCAACCTGCAACTCGGCGACATCCGTCAAGTTCTCACCCTACCGATCACCACCGACAGTCCACCGCCGTCTACTATCGAGTCCACCGCGTCTGCAACGCCCGCCACGCCCACCGCCGTCGAATCCACCAGTATCGAGTCCACCACCATCGAGTCCACCACCGTCGAGCCCGCTACCGACGGCACTCAATGGTATGCCCTCAATAAAAAGGTTGGGCCGCTGTACTTTGCTAGGATCGGCGTCCAATATCAAGACGACGTCCTCTGGTTTCTCTTAGATGCTGCGATCGCCATGGCCGGACTCAACCTAACCCTAGACGGTTTATCCGTTGGCTCCCCTCTCAAAAAATTCCAGCCCAAATTCCAGCTCCAGGGCCTCGGCGTTAGCTACGAAAGCAAAGGCACCCTTTCCATTGCAGGGGCCTTACTCAGAACGACTATTGACGGCAGAGACGAATACTCTGGTGCCATCCTCGTCAAAACCACAACCTTGTCCATCGCGGCCCTCGGTTCTTACACTAAGTTCAACGGCCACCCCTCCCTCTTTATCTATGGCATCCTCAATAAACCCCTCGGGGGTCCTCCTTTCTTTTTCATTACCGGACTCGCCCTCGGGTTCGCTTACAATCGCCAGCTGATCCCACCCACCCTCGACGAAATTCCTCAGTTCCCCCTAGTTCGCGCTGCCATCAACCGCACCCCTGCCGATCCTGCTGAATTAATCGCCATCCAGCAAGATCTCCGTCCCTCCATCCCGCCTAAAGTTGGGCGCATTCTGCTGGCGGTGGGCATCAAGTTCACCTCTTTCAAGATTATTGAATCCTTCGTCCTGCTCGTTGTTAGTTTCGGCGATCAATTCATCCTTGACTTATTCGGCATTTCCACCCTTATTTCACCCCCACTCCCCCCTAATAAAAGCATCCCCCCCCTCGCCCAAGTTCGATTTGCCATCGTGGCTCGATTCGCCCCCGCCGAAGGCATCCTTCAGGTTGAAGGCAAAATCCTGCCTGACTCCTATCTGTTTGACCGTGATTGCCGACTCAGCGGTGGCTTCGCTTTCTACACTTGGTTCTCCGGCCCCTATGCAGGAGACTTTGTTCTCACCGTAGGCGGTTATCATCCCCGTTTCCAGGTCCCAGAACACTATCCCAGAGTCGATCCCCTGGCACTCAATTGGCGCATTAGCAAAAACTTAAGTGTCAAAGGCAGTCTTTACTTTGCGCTCACCGCCTCCGCGATTATGGCTGGTGGACGCTTAGAAGCCAATTGGAAATCGGGCAGAATTAAAGCGTGGTTTGTTTCCTACGCCCATTTTATTGTCTCTTGGCAGCCCTATTTTTATGATGCGCGGATGGGCGTTAGTATCGGTGCCTCCTACAGCTTCCGCATTTTCAGGCGGACCAGAAAAATTTCAATCCAAGTCGGTGCCGATTTGCACATTTGGGGACCCAAGTTCTCCGGCAAAGCCAGAGTTCGTCTTAGAATCGTTTCCTTTACCGTTCGCTTTGGCAATCGTTCTCAGCAGAAACCACCGGCACTTAACTGGACCGAGTTTAAGCAATCTTTCTTACCGTCGGATCAAGACGTATGCACCCTTACGGTTGAACGTGGCCTACTCCACCAGATCGGCGAAGGAGACGCAGAACGCTTTATCGTTAATCCCAAAGACTTTGCGTTGACGGCCAGCTCTGTGATTCCGATTAAAGAGATTGAGCCTGACAAAGTGGCCATTAAAACGCAGACTGCCTCTGGGACAACACCTCAAACGAGGACTTTTGGCATTGCCTCAATGGATGTCAATAACCAAGCATTTACAGAATCGAAATACCGTATATCCCTCGCAAAAATCGCAGCAGACGGGAGCGAGGTTCCCCAGGAAAGCGGCTTAGAATGCGTTCCGATCGCAAAAAACATTCCGGCTGGCTTGTGGGGAGAATCCAATACCACTGACCCGACTCGGGAAGGATTGATCAGCAATGTTTTGTCTGGGTATACCATTCAACCCGCAAATCCATCCCAGCCTGGCGTCACGCAATCGATTGATCGCAAGAATATCGCCTACGACACCGAATCTGTTGCAAATGCCTATCAATGGCAGTCAGGTTCAGTGTTTTCAAGCAGTGAAGAGGGGGATGAGGACACCAGAGAACAAGCGATCGGTAAAACCATCACCTCTGAAGCGGTCAAAACTGCCAGAACTCAATTGCTACAAAGCTTGGGAATATCGGAGGTCGATATTGACGAGATGGATTTAGCAGACTTTGAAACCGCCCAAGGAAGAGAGCGAGCCTTTATTATCGCGCCACAGCTTGAAACCGTTTAGTCCATTCATCGCGAATTTGAACAATGAGCACTAAAGTTACCGACCCAACCGCCCAGGGGCAAATCCAGTTTATTCAAAGCCATCAGACTGCGTTAGAGCCTGGCCAATACAAAGTTTCAGTGAAGCAAACGGTCAAAGTTGCGAAGGACAATGATGCCTTTAGTTCGCATCTGACCTTTGTGGTGCAAGGCAATCGCTTTGCGTTACCCCAACCTGATATTCATGCAGTTTTTCCGCCTGCCGGAAGCTCTGGCGATTACTCCCATACCCTGCCGCATATTGCCCTCAAAAGTAGCACGCTACCGTGGGAAAGGTTAGCGCAACCCGATAACCCAAAGACACCTTGGCTAGCCCTGATTCTGATTCACGAGGGAGAACCACTCCTAAGCACAATTCAGAAAGACACGATTTTAGCAACGCCACTTTACGATTCCCAGAACATTGAGCTAACCGCTGATCAAAAAGACCAACTATGGCAGCATCTTTTTTCAGAAAGGATTGGCTGGATTCAGGCGATCGATGATGAAGCCATGATCCTGGAGCCGAGCCGTCGTCAGTCCGATCAACTCACGGGAGATTTTGCAGGACTGGAAACGCAAGTTGAGGTCATCCTAGCGCAATCCGAAAAGACGAAACTGATTCCCCTGGGTAAATTACAGCAATCTTCAAGCGGCCCGATCAAATGGCCTGGCGTAGACCTAGAAATTAGCCAAAAAGTCGACGACAACGTCGCCGTCATTGATGTCCCCAAAAAGCTGCTGTCAGAGCTATTGCCCACAGCTGAGGATCTAGAATACTTAGCCCATGTCCGTCAAGTGACCGGCGACGCCGAGAGCACTGAACCCCTATCGGTGGTAATTAGCAATCGGCTTCCTAAACCAGATGGAATAAGCACGGCCTATTTAGTTTCCTTAGAAAACCGATATGCCAACGGCAAATTTGATGATCAAAATGCCACCGATGACGAGTATATCCGTCTCGTGACCCTAAAAAGCTGGAGCTTTGCCTGCACTAACCCCGAACAAAATTTTGCTGGATTGCTCAAAAATCTCAGCAAAGATACCCTAAGACTCCCAACCCAGGATAATCTTGCAGCAGACCCCTATCTAGCCAAAGGCTATCGTGCATTTCCTCATTATCTTCGACAGGGCGGCAAAACCTTTTCTTGGTATCATAGCCCTCTCCTGCCCGGAGAAAATCCGACCTCACTCCACTTATCGCAACTGGCTATTCGCAATGCCGATCAATTGATTGCCTACAATCCGAACACGGGGTTATTTGATATTTCCTACGCCGCTGCCTGGCAACTGGGTCAACTATTAGCCCTCCAAGATAAACAATTCGCCACCCGCCTGTTTAACTGGAAACGAGCCAATGCCCAAAAGCTAGCCAAAGATAATCAACAGGCACTCTACCCTCATCTCTTTTCTGAACGTGAGAATACATCTGTGGACCTTGAGCTTCCGGGCGATATCAAGCCCTGGTTTGAGCGCCTCGGACTGCTCCAGGGTGTGCCCTTTAACTACTTAGTCCCCGATGAACAGATGCTGCCGAACGAGTCCATCCGGTTCTTCTCTTTAGATTGGTTTTGGGTAGAATCGCTGCTGGATGGTGCCTTTAGTATTGGTCGAGTCCAAGATGCTGATGTCCAACAGGATCGCGATCATAATCCGCTAGCGGGTGAGCCCAAACGCATCAGTGGTTGCTTAATCCGCTCAGACGTCGTATCGGGTTGGCCTGATTTACAAATAGAGGGCTCCGCCGCGTCCATTGTGGGGGATAGTCCCATGAATGAGACTCAGAAATTAACCATATTACGGCGAGATCGCCTCTCTGAGGACGTTTTTATCTGTTTGTTTGATGGCGTTATTGGTACTGTCGATATTTCCCTAAAACCAGAAGGACTGAATTTTGGCGTCAATCATGATGAGATCGGAAACGTATGGCGAGAGTTAAGAACACTAGAGGGCTTAGAACAAAGTGACTGGAATATTCATCTCATTCCCGCAGAAGATAAGCAACTCCCGATGATTAACCAGAAAAGCGTTATCAATATTACGAATTTGGCAAATGGGATGAAAACTAAATTAGAAGAACAGGCGCAGTCAGTCGATGATTTTACAGCCGCTCAATTTTCCTTACAGATGATTCAAGGGATAGAAAAAGTAAGATTTTCGATGGCGGCAAGCGCCTAGGCTTTAATTTTTCCCAAGGCAGTTAAACTTGCCCTCAAATACTCCTGGGAGCAGTGCTCAATGCACCTCAAAACGAACAACTCGTTTTGGGTTTTATTTCATGACTAGAATTATCTAAAACCCTTTTTCTATATAGCTTTACATCGACACAGGCTAAAATAGCTCCAGCCTTTAGTTTGACGTTCGATTAGGAGTGCAGATGCTGACTGCCTGACATAAGTGCCTCAAAGCCTTTAGATACGTGGCTTTTGGATGCTGAATAGCAGGGTGTATAAGGCTAAATTTTGGCATTGTTCGCACGTCAAACGCAACCTAACCGTACTACCAACTCTCTTGCCTTAGGGGGCAACGTTGCTATTCTTACAGTGCAAACCCATACGAGGAAAAGGCTTTCAGAGATGTGTCAGGCAGTCAGGTGCAGATGTCATTTTCAACTACATTTTGAAGTTTCTACATACGGGATGTCAGTGGAAAGAGCTGCCCATTGAAAAGGACAAAAATGGTCAATATTTCAGGTCAACTGGATAAAAACCCGAAATCAGTTGCTAGTGTGACGGCCTACTCACTAGGGCAACTGCCATATATCCATGTTTGAATTTTCCAGGGTTGAATCTCCCTAGGGCTTTCCTGATTGGTTTCTTTTTCTAATAAATCAACGGGCTGGCTCAATTTGAGTTGCAGATTGTTACTGATCGCCGTTGTGGCGTCTTGACCATGGCATTCGTAGCACCGCAAGATCCATTGATTGGGGTCATCCTCTGATATTTTCAAAGCCATCAGCACTAAATTATCTGGCCCAAGGGTGAAGAACTGCTTCTGGGGGGGGAGTCCGTGAGTTCTGGGTTCAGATGATGTTAATGCGCGGAGGGGGCGATTGAGTTCATACCCCTTGTGGGTTGTTCGGGCAGTCTGCCAGGATCCTGAATGGGGATAGATGGCATAGGTGAATTGGTGATGGCCGCGATCGCAACCTGGATCCGGCCAATTTGGACTGCGTAATAGGGTCAACCTGAGTTGGCTCGGCTGAGCATCGTAACCATACTTACAGTCATTCAAGATGCTGATACCATAAGCAGGTTCATTCGTATCTGTTAAATCAGCCCATTGCAAAGCAGGTACTTCCCACTTCGCCTGCTCTTTAGCATCCAGTTGAGAATTAGGTAAGGTGGGCCGTTGAATCGCACCACAGGGGATTTCGTAGGCCGCAAAGTCGGATGAGATTGTCAGGGGAAAGGCCGTTTTAACGAGCACTTGGCTTTCCTGCCAGTCCACAGTTGTTTCAACTTTAAGCAGTGGCGAATCTATCTCCAGCACGTAATCCTGGCAAAACTGAGATTGACCAAACTGATGCTTCACCCGTACTCGTTGCTGTAGGGGGCCTTGGCTGACCCATTCAATAGATTGCAGGGTTGCTCCAGGAAGCCTTTTGTTTTCGTAGTCAGGATCAATATTCCAAGCATCCCAATATTGGCCCTTGTCGGTAAAAAACTGGAGTTGATTACCTGGACTAGACAGCACCTGTCGCTGAGCTACTTTGTCAAAGATTTGGGTTAGCTCGCCAGTGTGCTCGTCAACTTGCACCTGTAAATAGTTATTTTCTAAGGTCCAATTTTTAGGTGTAATGTCGAGTTGATCGGTTGGGGCAATCTCTAGGGGCGTTAACCAATACTGCTGGTAACCAATTATAGGTGCGTTAGCCCTAAAACAGAGGAAATTCGGTTTGTCGGGATGGCGCTGACTAGGCAGTATTTCTCCTTCGATTGTGGAAATCTGCCATTGTTTCTGCGGGGCGGGCAGTTCTACCCACACTAATTCAGAACGCGGCCAGTTGAGGGAGTTAAATACTACAACCGATCGGCTATCGGGGGAAGGTGCTGGACCATCGATAGCGCCTGCGATCGCATCTAACGCGATATGCAAATGTTCGGTGGCGGTTTGTTGAGCTGAGTCCCAGTCTCGATTGGCATCCACAAACACTTGGGGAATTGAGGATCCAGGCAAGATGTCGTGGAACTGGTTAAACAAAACCTTCTTCCAGGCCTGTTCTAGGTCATCTTTTGGGTAAGTATGGTCGAGGGTGAGGGTTGCGATCGCATTCCACAATTCCGCTTCATACAGCAACCCTTCACACTCTCGGTTGTAACGTTTCTGGTCAGCGTGGCTGGTATAACAGCCTCGATGCAATTCTAGGTAGAGTTCATCGTCCCAAACAGGCACTTGTTGAATCTGAGATTCCACCTGCTGACAAAAGTGTTCAGCCGTGGATGGCTGTAGTTTAGGGAATAGAGGAGATTGTTGCCACTGGCGGGCCACTTCCAACATGTCGCGAGTCGGACCACCGCCATGATCTCCTACCCCAGGTAGCCATAGGCATTCTTGTACCCCGGTTGAAGCTTCCCATTCCTGGGCATAGGTTCCCATCTTGACCGGGTAAATTTGTTCCCCAATGGGAGGCATCATAATGCTGAAAATCTCAGTCCCGTCTGGTGATCGCCACTTAAACACCTCATAGGGAAACTCCGTGGTATCGTTCCAGCGCAATTTCTGGGTTAAGAAATAGTCAATCCCCCCCTGCTTCAAAATTTGGGGGAGCTGCCAGCAGAATCCAAAACTATCGGGTAGCCATGCTGTCTTGCTGATGCAGCCAAATTTTTCTTGGGTATACTTTTGCCCATATAGGACTTGGCGGACTAAGGATTCCCCACTGATTAAATTAAGCTCCGGTTCTACCCATAGCCCGGCAGCTACCTCCCACGTCCCTTTACCGACTTGTGTTTGAATTTGAGTAAACAACTCTGGACGATTTTGCTCAAACCATGCATATAGAGCTGGGGAAGAATGGCAGAAAATGAGTTCAGGAAAATCCGCCTGTAAATTCAGCACCGACTTGAAAGTTCGTTCTGCAGCTTCCCAGGTTTCGGCCACGGGCCATAACCACGCTAAATCCAAATGGGCATGACCAATCCAGTTGATTTGGCGCTTTTGCAACCAAGCCTTCCATGGAGAAAGATGTTGGTGAAGTTGCTCCAAACTGTGGCTAAATGCTTTTGGGTTAACAACCTGGGACCAATCGAGGGTGGCGATAGCTTCACTTAGATGGGCTATTTCTGCTGGTGAAAATTTTGCTAGGTAGCCTTGTAAGACCGCTAGTTCATCGGCGACTTTACCTGGATCCAGGAGAGGAGATGGAGGTTCGTATAGGAGTTGCGATCTCACTAACGCCCCCGGATCATGCCCCGGACTGACCAGTCGAAGGGCAACTGCAATTTCCTCCCCAGGTTGAGCCACAGAACTCAGAACAATCCGAGCCACACAGTCATATAAATCTCCTGCCTGAACCAACTCTCCGTTGACAAAGATTTCGGCTTTTTCTGCCCACCAAGTCAGAGCCAATCTGAGCTTACAGCCTGCGAGAGGGTAGCGAAACTGATCATTTGGGATTGAGATAACCTGCCCCAACCACAGCACTAAATGCCCTTGGGACCAGTCAATATGCTCCCTGGCATTGAGTTGTCCTGGTGACCATGTTGGCCAAGTCTGTGGATCTAGACCTATCTCTATGGGCAGATCCCCCAAGCATACTTGCCAATTGGCTTGAACATTCAACTGAGTTAGTTGACGCAGTTTCAAAATCGCAGAATCAGCGAGGTTATCTTGCTCAAAGCTATGTTCTGGAGAGGATTTTGACTGCATAAGCTATGCCATTGGAACGGTGTATAACCCGAAAAATATCAAAGATTTCTCTTGAGTCATTCAGCAGTATAGAACCCATTTAGGATCTTGCTCAGAGTTGTACAGATTCGAAAATGCTTGACCTCTAAAATTTTTTAGCTAGCTGATAGATTGAGTGGGAGAACGGTCGGGTTCTACGAGCATGACTGGAATAGTACTGGTTGCCAATACGGCTCTAGAAGCCGATCCGACAAAGACCTGTTGCCAAGGGCGATGGCCCCGTTTACCCATAATGATTTCATCCGCATGATACTGCTGAGCTGACTTGAGAAGCACATCTGATACCGTTCCGGCAATCATCACAAATTGGTGGGGCACATCTAATAACAATCGACTGATATGAGCTTGTAAAACCTGAGTCGATGCTGATGGTTCTCCCTGGAGGGCATGGACGACTATTACGTCAGCTTGACAGCGGCGAGCAACTTCGGCCGTTTTAGTTAAAACTAGAATCGCTAAGTCTGAGGTATCCACTGCGGCTAACAGGATGGTCTTACGATTAACCATCACTTTAGTGGGATCAATGGGATCTTGAGTCAATAATTTAGGTGCAAAGGTAGGAATAGCCCAAGCGCCAAGAGGAGCTGTGATCAAGATAGACAGCGCGGCTACGGCAAGAATAATGTCGCCGCCTTCTAGGTTCAAACTGAGTGGTACGGCTCCGATGGCTGCTTGAACCGTTGCTTTTGCTGAATTACCAGGTAGGAGAAACAATCGCTCTTTCCAGTTCCAGTTGCTTCGGTAGGTGGATAAGGCCCACCCCAGCATCCGACCAAAAACAATGCCAATGGTCAGTAATAGTAGCCCTGGCCAAAAGGCTTTGCCCAGGATCTGTAGTTGGATGCTGGCCCCCATGAGTACAAACAAGATGATTTCGGCACCGATCCACAGTGCGTTAAACCCAATTCGCAGGCGTCGAGCTAGGGGTGGAGAAAATTCAATGATGAAAAATCCGAAGGCCATCACTGCCAAGTAGCCAGAATAAATCGGTAGAAAGTGGGTGCCAACGACTAATAACAGAGCAAGGCAGGCCGCAACTAATACTTCTTGCACCTGGGTGTCTACCCAGGAAGATTGGGTCAAGAGGAGTGTGAATAATCGGGCAACGCCATAGCCGAACAATGCCCCGACGCCAATTTGTAAGACGACTTGCAAGGGAAGAAAGGCTAGCCCATTGCTTTGTCCCTGAGTCAGGAAATTAATCAATAAGCTAAAGACTAGTAGGACAAGGACATCCGATAAGGCACTACCCGTCAAGATGGCATCTGCGATTCCTTTGCCCACTCCCCATCCCAGATTTTTCAGGTGCAACATGCCGGGGACAATAACTGCAGGAGATTCGGCACTGATGATGCACCCTAGCAGCAATCCTGTCGCCCAGTTGAACTGAAATAGCACCATTGCGGTAACGGTGATTGCGATCGCTTCACACATCGCTGGCAAAAAACCCAACCGCAGGGCGACACTGCCTTGCTGCAGCAGCTTATCTCGGTCTAATCCCAAACCTGCCCGCATCAAAATCACCATAACGGCGAACTGGCGTAACTCAGGTGCTTTAGCAAGGATGCCAGTACTAATGCGATTGAACCCTTCTGGGCCCAGGAGAAACCCGACCAAAATCATGCCGATCAGGCCAGGTGCTCCCAAGCGTTTGGCTAACTGTCCAGCCCCAAACCCAACTAGCAAAATCCAAATTGTACTTTCTAGCATCCCCAGCCTTATCTATCCCTGTCGAATAGTATGCAGGAAGAGAGGGCTTAATACCGGGCGGGGGCATGGCTGACCATCCAAGGACGTCCAGCCTTGGCCTGCTGAAATCGGGCGGGAGGAGGACTCATTTCTTTGCGGGTTACCACTTTAGGTGTCTGATCTCGTTGCGGAAAACGGCCCATATTTAAACTAATATTGGGAGCAGAAATAAGTCTAATTGCCACTTGATTACAACTTGAACAATGAATCGGTAAATCTAAATCGCTGATCTGGAGCCACTGCTCAAAATCACCACAATCACTACACCGATAATCATACAAAGGCATATACAGCTCCATGATTAAAAAAATTGCAGATTATGCGAAAGAGAATTGAGTGCTGCAAACTATAACAGCACTCAACCGTTGAGGAGAAAGGCACGTCGTAGAGAGATGTTAAACGGATATCCGTTATACCGGTAAGATATCTTGGTCAAAAATAGCAGTCGGCAAAGCAAGGGTACAGCAGGCATTGGGGACATCTACAATGCCACTGATTCGCCCTTCAACTGGGGCACAACTAAGCAATAAGTAAGCTTGTTCTCCGGTAAAGCCAAAGTGTTTTAAATAATTAATTGCATTCAAACAGGCTCGTCGATACGCGACATGGGCGTCAAGGTAATATTGCTCTCCCGTAAACTCATCCACAGAAATCCCTTCAAAGATGAGATATTCGGAATAGTGAGGTTCAACTGGACCGGGTTTGAAGATGGGGTTGACCATCGAATATTTTTCCATGCCACCTTTGATAATATCGACGTGTAAATCGATATATCCAGACATTTCTATCGCCCCACAGAAAGAGATCTCTCCATCTCCTTGGGAGAAATGAATGTCCCCCATGGAAAGCTTGGCCCCTTCGACATAAACGGGAAAATAGATGCGAGATCCCTTAGACAAGTTTTTAATATCGCAGTTACCGCCATGTTCTCGGGGAGGAACAGTACGGGCAGCTTCGGACGCAACCCGATCAAACTCTGGTCCTTTATCTGCATAACTGCCTAGCTTCCCCAGCACGGCATAATTTGGATTGGGAAGCGCTGCATAGGGAGGAATTTTAGGTTTCCAGGGCGGTCCCCCCTCACTCTCCCCTTGATCGACTAATGTTTGCTCCCGTTGATTCCAGGTATTTAACAGATTTTGAGATGGGGCACAACCGATGAGGCCAGGATGGGTAATGCCTGCAAATCGAACACCAGGGATGTGGCGAGTTTTGGTAAAGATCCCTTCCAAGTCCCAACAAGCTTTAGCGGCTGCCGGAAAATGATCCGTCAGAAAACCGCCGCCATTGTTGCGATCAAATATGCCGGTAAATCCCCATTCATCTCCAGGCAAGGCACCAATATCAAGCAAATCCACCACAAGAATATCGCCTGGCTCAGCCCCATTTACATGGATAGGGCCACTGAGAACATGAACGACCTGAAGCTCAACATCTCGGATATCACTTGGATCATCATTGTTACCAATTTGTCCATCTGTCCAGTCTTTACATTCGATTCTGAAGACATCTCCTGTATTAACGGAGACAACAGCTGGAATATCTGGGTGCCATCGATTATGGCCTGGCACCTCTTGTTCATGCATCGGTTTAGTCAGATCTATTTTGAAAAGAGTTTCGGGCATAATGATGCAATCCTATTATTAGCAGGAACGAAAACTTAGTTGGGATTCATTTATCTACAGAGCTATTCTCCAAATGTTGATTTCAGGATGAATATGATTGTTAGGCTAAGGCAGTGGATATCTCTTAAAAGTTAATTTGGATACAATCTACTGAAGATTAATAAAAGTATTTATATGTGTATTTAAAAAATGTATACTTGCAGCTTAGTGCGCAGAAAGCTACTGAAGTAGCTGGGCTATATTGATTTAGAAATTACTAATATTTAGGATTCAGTTTATTGTCTAAATCTTGAGTCAATCAGCTTAATTTCTAGAGAATAAGCTTGCTTAGTAATGATCATAGACTCAAGTACTTATATTATCTTAGTAGGTGAATCATGATTCTTAGAAAGGCAAAGAAAAGGCCTACGCAGAACATAGGCTGGAGTGAATCTACTATAAATATACAGTAAGAAAATATTTATATTGTTTGCCAGTATACTAATTCAATCTGTATCTATAATTAATTTATGTCCAAATTAAGTAACACAAAAATATTGCATGTCCGTTATATTTTAAAGCAATATCTCTACCTTAAAATAGATCTGTGATGAATTAATTCTGAGATATCGCCATCACCTATTCTTAGAGAATAGTTTGTCTAACTGAAATTGGTTCCGATTTTTTCACTTTGACTTCGGGCATTTTGGCAGTTTGATTTGGGATGCCTTCAATCGGACATTCTTGGGTTCCTACGGTTGGCCGAGTCAACGCTTCTACTTTCTTTTTCGTTTTTTCAGGATCTAGAACCCATTCTCGATAGAAATCATAGGGACATTCCATCAGGCCTTCATCTCCATCCCCTGAATTAATCAGGCCGGTATAGCCTCGATGCAGCAACTTGAAGAGGTGATTTTGCGATTGGGCATGTTCGCGAAAATCTCGAATAGCAAATTTTGATAACGCCGCGTACTGAATTCCGTTTTCTTCTTCTCCACATTCACCTAAGGTTCGACCATCAAAGCCAACGATCGCAGAATGACCAAAGTAGCTGTATACACCATCAAAACCAGCCGCATTGGCAACCGCCACGTAGGTATTGTTCATCCAGGCCATTGCCTTCGAAACAATGATTTGCTGCTCTTTCGCCGGATACATGTAGCCTTGACAACGAATGACTAACTCTGCACCCTTCATGACACAATCTCGCCAAATTTCAGGATAGTTGCCATCATCACAAATAATCAGACTTATTTTTAAACCCTTGGGCCCCTCTGAAACATAGGTACAGTTCCCTGGATACCATCCCTCAATGGGTGTCCAAGGCATAATTTTGCGATACTTTTGAACAATCTCTCCCTGGTCATTCATCAGAATGAGGGTGTTGTAAGGAACTTTATTGGGGTGTTGTTCATGGCGCTCACCCGTGAGGGAAAACACTCCCCACACCTTATTACGAACACAGGCTGCAGCAAAAATATCTGTTTCTACGCCAGGGATAAGAGAAGCAGTATCCATCATTTCTTGAGCATCATACATAATGCCATGGGTAGAATACTCAGGGAAAATAACCAGGTCCAAACCCGGTAGTCCCAACTTCATCCCATCTATGACCTCGGCTATGTTATTGCAATTAGCTAATACCTCATTCTGGGTATGTAACCTTGGCATTTTGTAGTTCACTACAGCAACACCGACAGAATCATGACTAGAAGAAATATCACCATGGAATGCCATCAGACTCTCCTAATTTATTGAAATTCACAGGATAAAAAACTTATGTAAACGTGCGAATTGTGTCATTTTATACATTTAGAATGAAATCGACATAATGACTTTTCTGGAATTAATCACTTGTTTGATTGACAATAATAATCTATCGACAACGCTAAAATTTTAGACTGCCTATTGTTTTGACCAATGCCACTATTGCTAAAGTCAATAATGCGTGAAAATAAGGACTTCTCTATATCTCTAGATGCTATTTACTCGCAGGTGATATACCTACTCCTATCTAGCTAGAAGGCTTTTAAGTAAGTGATAAATTCATGACAAATGCATAATTTTCATATATTAAGAACTCTAGATTTTTGGGATTCATAATTTCTTGGTATTCAAGGTTACAAAATCAATTTAAAACTGCAGTAATCTTTTACTAACAGCTTTTCATCTGTTCAGTGCATAAGTTCTTTCTTATTAACTTAAGTCGGTGAGGTATGTGCTGTAAGGAATTGATGCTCAAAGAGAAATATCACCGAAAGGTAGCTTTAACGGCAGCTAGATTTCGATCGTTAATTGGAATATTTGGCTAGTCCATTTCAAACAAGATATTTTCTCTGGAATATTTTTGTATTTTATGCCTGTTCTGGTTAATTAAAACTATGACAAAACCCCAATCTTCCTCTGCAGGAATCAGTCGGCGAAAGTTTATTCAATACAGCTCATTAGCGGTTGGCTCAGGAATAGTAGCTGCATGCTCAAATGGGTCTTCTACACAGAGTTCTGTTGATTTAGGTGAGAATCCCATTAAGGTTGGTGTTATGTATTCCACAACTGGCACAATTGCTATTGTGGAAAAATCTCTACAAGATGCAACGTTCTTAGCCATTGAACAAATAAATACTGGCACTGGCCCTTGGGAAGGGAATGGTGAAGGGATTGGCGGTCGTAAGATTCAAAAGGTTGTCGTCAATCCAGACTCGAATTGGGATTTGTATAATCAAATGTCTAAACGCCTCATCGAGGAAGATAAGGTGGTATGCATTCTGGGGTGCTATACATCTGCAAGCCGAAAATCTGTCTTGCCTGTTTTTGAAGACAAGGATGCCATTCTTTACTACCCGGTCTATTACGAAGGAAATGAATGTAGTTCAAATGTCTTTTATACGGGCGCAGCTCCAAACCAGCAAATCACAGATTCTATTCCCTATTGTCACAAAAACTTTGGTTCAAAAGGATTCTTTATTGGCTCTGACTATATCTACCCCAAAGAGAGTAACCGTATTGCCAAAGCAGAACTTGAAAAAATTGGTGGGAAGGTCGTAGGAGATGAATATGCAGCCCTTGGTACGACAGAATTTATTACGATTATCAACAAAATCAAGGCAGCCAAGCCCGATTTTGTTTTAAGTAACCTGGTTGGAGATAGTATTCCAGCTTTCTATCGGCAGTTTAAGGACGCGGGGATTACTTCAGATAAAATTCCGATTATGGCTTATCCCACTACTGAGGAAGAAATCCAGGCCATGGGACCCGAATACTCATCGGGTCACTATACGAGTTTCAACTATTTCCAAACGGTTGATACGCCAGAAAATAAGCTTTTTGTTAAACAATTTCAAGAGATGTTTGGAGGTAACCGTGTCACTAACGGTGTGATGGAAGCAGCTTACTTACAGACCTTCTTTATGGCTCAGGCGATGAAGAAGGTTTTTGATGAGGGTGGAGAACTGAATACAGGGACCATCCGGGAGGCTACTAGAGGACAGGAATTCAATGCACCTCAAGGGCGAGTCAAAATAGATCCTGAAAATTACCATACCTATCTTTATTCCAGAATTGGCAAGTGGAAAGAGGATGGCCAAGCTGAAATCGTCTTTTCTACCGATGCGGCAGTGAAACCAATTGCTTGGAGCCAGACACTCTACAAGGGGAGAACTTGTGTCCATCCCACCCCTGATACTCGGGTAGATCCGACGGTTGAGACTGGAAAAGATTTAGAACCTAAGTATCTCTCTTAAAGATCGAATAGCAGATTTTTAGTTGATCGAAACGACACAGTGGATCTATTTTTCTGTTTTGCTAGTCGGTGGCTTTTGTTTAGATTCACTCAACAAAAATCCTTTTCTTTTTTCGGCCTATTGGATTGAGCCTATGTTGGACTATACTTTTCCCACTCTATTCTCGACTCCTCATGTTTTAATCGCTCAGGAAGCAGCCGCCTCTAATGAAGGTTTTGATATTTTAACCTTGTTGAATCAAGCCCTCAATGGCATTGGAATCGTCGGGATTTTGCTGCTAACGGGGTTGGGATTAGCTATCACCTTTGGGGTTATGCGAATCATTAATTTGGCTCATGGTGAGTTCATTATGTTAGGGGCATATGTAACGTTTGTGTTTCAAGATGCCTTTGATTTAGATCTTCTCATGACTATCCCTTTGGCTTTTCTGATTACTGCATTCATTGGTGCAGTTGTAGAAATTACAATTATTCGTCGATTGTATGGTCACCCATTAGAAACTTTATTAGCCACTTGGGGGTTGAGTATTGTGTTGCAAGGGGTTGTAAAGCTTATTTTTACAGCTCAACTAAAGTATGTAAAAGCTCCGGCCTATTTATCTGGAAATTTACCCCTAGTCTCAGATGACAGTGGTGCTGCAGTAGTTGCTATTTCCTACTACCGTCTTTTTATTGTTGGAGTCGCCCTTGCACTCTTAGGGCTTACCTTATATCTATTTTATGGAACGTCTTGGGGAAGGCAGATTAGAGCTGTCACCCAAAATCGAGATATGGCTAAGTGTTTGGGAGTTAATACCAAACTAGTGGATATGGGAACTTTTGCCTATGGCTGTGGTTTAGCTGGAGTGGCTGGTTCTGTTATTTCAGCCTTAAAATCTGTGGCCCCTCCCATGGGCCAAGATTATTTAGTGGATGCCTGGATGGTGGTGGTGACTGGGGGTGTAGACAAGCTAATTGGGATTTTGGCTGGCTCTTTACTGATTGGCGAGGCTAATGCAATCATCGCTTTTATGCTTAATGATCCTCTCGCTAGAGTCATCGTTTTAGGAGCCGTAATTATTCTAATTCGTTATCGTCCAGAAGGTTTATTCACCGTACAGAAGCGGGTGTGATTCTCAGGTTTAATTCTGTACGACTAGCTGATCTTTTAGAGGTTTGGTTATGACGAATATCGTTATGGGGTATAAACAGTCAACTGTTCCCCATAAATTAGTTATTGTTAGTGGTATCTCATTATTAGTTTTTATCATATTGCCTTTTACTATCAATAGCTTTCAACTGTCCTTGATGTCTAAGCTGTTGCTATTTGGGACCTTAGGCGTTTCCCTAGATCTAGTTTGGGGATTTACTGGTATTTTGAGCTTTGCCCATGGGGTATTTTTTACTTTGGGAGGATATGCTTCCGCCTATTATCTCAAACTGAACCTTTCTGCGGCTTCGAATACCTATGGTGGAGAATTGCCGGACTTTATGGTCTGGAATGGCTTAGAAAAATTGCCCTGGTTTATCGCCCCGTTAAAATATTTTCCGGTTGCTTTGGTGGCAACGATTGCTGTGCCAGCATTATTTGCCTATATTATTGGGTATTTTATTTTTCGTTCAAAAGTAAGTGGTGTCTACATCACCATCATTACTATCGCTATCTCATCAGCCTTAACCACTTTTTTTGTGAGTCAGCAGGCCTATACCGGCGGGACAAATGGGATCACTGATGTTAGCAGCTTGAGATTATTTGGGGTGCAACTGACAGCATTAGGGCTCTATTTCTTGATTTTGGCCTATGCGGCCTTTGTAATCGCTTTAAGCTGGTCCCTTACCCAATCTAATTTTGGCCTCATTTTGCGCTCGATTAATGAGAATGAACAGCGTATTTCTTTCTTGGGATATGATGTGGCCCAATTTAAGATTTTTATCTGGACCCTTTCGGCTGCGATCGCAGGTATGGCTGGTGGTCTATTTGTACCTTTAAATCGATTTATTTCTCCGGTATACCTGGCAGTTGCGTTTGGAACTCAAGTTGTCATTTGGGTCGCTATCGGTGGGAGAGGAACCTTGGTGGGACCGTTGATTGCTGCGATTCTATTGGGACAAGTGCAAAACTATGCAGAAAAGGTGACTCAAGACTGGCAACTTGTTGTTGGGATTTTATTATTAGTTGTTGTTCTATTCCTACCCAACGGATTGATGAGTCTGTTACCCAAAAGAGCTTCACTGAAAAACTTATCGAAGCCAAAGCCATTACCTGTAACTGTATTGACGAAGAAGTAGATCTTATTGGAATGAGGGTTGGATTATATGGATGCTGTGTTATCGGTTCAAGATTTAAATGTAACTTTTTCAGGCTTTAAAGCCTTGAGTGGTGTGAATTTAAAGGTTTTTGATCGTGAAATTGTTACGATTATTGGCCCTAATGGTGCAGGGAAAAGCACACTTCTCGATGCGATTGTTAGTAAGTCTCCCGTTTCTTCGGGACATATCCGCTATCAAGGTAAAGAGATTACCAATAAGCTTCCCCATGAAGTTGCACGTATGGGCATTGGCCGGAAGTTTCAAAATCCCAATGTCTATAACGAACTAACTGTTTTTGAGAATATTTTATTAGCCCTCAAGGGAACTCATGGGATTTTCGCTTCGATCACAGCCAAATTGACTCAAACGAAAAAAGGTAAGATTCATGATGCTTTAGAACGAACGGGTTTAGTCGATAAAGCATTTGAACTGGTTTCTTCCCTATCCCATGGTCAAAAGCAATGGGTTGAAATTGCCATGGTTTTGGCTCAAGACCCGTCCATTGTTCTGTTGGATGAACCGACAGCAGGCATGACTGGAGACGAAACCTATATGACGGGTGAAATCATTAAAAGCATTTCGAAATCTCATTCCGTTGTGGTAATTGAGCATGATATGGAATTTGTTAAACAAATAGCGAAACGTATTGTAGTGCTACACCAGGGAATGGTCTTAGCAGAAGGTTCAATCGAAAATATTCAAGCTAACCCTAAAGTCATTGAGGTCTATCTCGGTCGTGAAACAATCAACGCTGCTGCGTAAAGAAGAAGACTTGACTATTGCTAAGCCATTGCTGGATATGGTGAATGTCACGGCTGGCTATGGCCAAACCCCGGTCTTATTTGATGTTGACCTGTCTGTTGCAGAAGGAGAAATAGCCTGTTTGTTGGGGCGAAATGGTGTAGGTAAAACGACGTTGCTACGCAGCATTATTGGTTTGAATCCCTTAACTAGCGGTAGTATCTCTTTCAATGATGTTGATATTACAAAGGCTCCTACCTATAAGCGTGCTAGAAAAGGAATTGCCTATATCCCTCAAGGCCGAGAAATTATTCCCTACTTAACGGTGCTAGATAATCTAAAAATGGGTTTCAGTGCAAGTGGCAAGAAGGTTAAGCGAATTCCATCTGAAATTTTTGATTTTTTCCCAATGCTAAAAGATCATTTACAGCGTCAGGGAGGATTGTTGAGCGGAGGACAACAACAACAGCTTGCTATTGCTCGGGGCGTAATGTGTAACCCTAAAATCATGTTACTGGATGAGCCGACAGAAGGCATTCAGCCCTCTATTGTTCAAGAGATTGAAGATACCTTGAGACGTATCAATTTAGAGAAAGGAATCACGATCATAGTGGTTGAACAAAAAATAGAGTTTGCTCGTAAGTTAGCTCAGAAGTTTTTCATCATGGAAAAGGGAGCTATTGTGGAAAAGGGTAAGACAGATAGACTCACTGATTCTTTGTTGCATCGCTATTTAGCTGTATAAGTCGATGGTTTTCTAGATGGAAATGATTGATATTTAGCTACCTTTTTTCGCAGTTTTTCATTTATTTTTATTGAAATTTATTGGCGATATACATTGACTTCATGAAATAGCTTGGATTCGATGATTAACTCTCAATATATAAGTCTTTGTAGCCATATTTGACGCAATCTACCTGTTATAAAATGTCTCTTCAATGGATAAATATAGTCTTAGTAATATAGAGACATCAGCTCTTATCTCCTTTATGGAAGTTGCTGAGCGGGGAAGCTTTACTGAGGCAGCCATTGCGTTGAATTTATCTCAACCCACTGTCAGTCAACAAGTTCAAAGATTAGAACGGATGGTGGGAGTAAAATTACTGCATCGTCGCTCTAATAAGGTGTATTTAAGTCAGGCAGGTGAAGCTTTTATTACTCATTGCCAAGCTGGCTTGAAAAATATTGAAACAGGTATAAATACTGCCCTTAAAGCTGCCCAAAACTCTTTAAGTAAAGTGACCTTAGGATTAACTAGCTTTAATACTAAATTGTGTCTTTCAACCGTGTTAAATCGGTTTCATCGATGTAATCCTAATGTGTGCTTACAAATTTTTGAGTATCCGTTGGAAGATCTCATTCAAGGGCTTCAGAATCAGACTATTGATTTAGCTTGGATGTCTTCACCTTTACCCAAGGAGATCCTACAGACAGAGGTATTGTATGAAGAGCCACTAGGTCTGGTCTGCGCTGCAACTCATGCACTCGCTGGAGTAGCAGATCCTACTTGGAATGAGATTGGCCAATATCCAATCGTTCTCCCTCACCAAGTATCAAAATATGGGATTCGCTCCCTTGTGGAGGAGTTCTTTCGTAGCCATCAGTGTCCAGTCAACACGGTTGTCGAGTTTAGTGGTTCCCAATCTTTACGCTTGATTTTGGCCTCTAGTGATGGGGTTGCTGTTCTACCGCTATCGCAGGTTGAAACCGATCTTCGAAACAATGTCTTGGTGGCTAAAACATTTCCTGGACAATCTCTCGTCCATAAAGCAGTGATTGCGACGAATCCTCGATTTCCCTTGAGTCCCGAAGCTACATCACTACTAGAAACGATACGAACTTTAGTGCCGTTATCTATCTGTTAGCCTGCGAGTAGAGGCTAAGGGCTGTAGCCCAAATGGTGACGAGGGAGTAAAGGGAATACGGTGGTGAGATCGCATCACTCAACACAAGAATTTACCCCAAGTTCTCTCCTAGTGGATCATCATTACAACCCACTATTGAGATAAGTGGCGTCACAAATCCCCACACACCCCATAGAAAAATCTTGCTCGATCTAGTTTTAATCCTGAACAAATGGGCTTATATTGGCCAAGGTCACGTCCTAAATATTTCTACTTCTGCACAAAGAATCTTTGTATGCACCGTGGAGGGATGCATCAAGATCCTTTAGTCCACGCATCGCTCAATGGCGAACAGTAACAATTTGTGAGTTTGGGGCAGACTACGATTAAATAAAAGCGACCTATGTAGTCTTTGATTGAAAAGTGCATGACACGGCCTTCAACTCCAACCCCAAATCCAGAAGAACAGCAGAATTCAGTATCTTCCCGATCAGCTATTGAAGCTGATACGTCTCTGAGTAAAGGTAAAGAAGGCCTATCGACTTCAATGGCTGGATTGAAGTCAACTTCCGCCCGGTTTTTGCGATCTGCGACAACCTCTTCTTCCCTAGAATTGGTGACTGGAGCGGCCACTGTAGTCTTGATTCTGGGTTTACTATTTCATAATTCATGGATTGGCTTGCCCGCGGCTGTGGTGGTTTTATGGCTGTCGTTAAGGGTGCTGTGGCCTCCCCTGAGTAAAGGGCTACAGGAATGGGTGTCGGTCCGCAATCAGCAACTCATTCTGGCTGGTGTGCTGAGCCTTGCTGGCCTGATTGGAGTGATCCAGTTTACCGGTGTACTGCCAATGTTGCTGGGGGGGCGGCCTGTTAACTGGGAAGCAGTTGGGGCTCTGGCAGACTCTTTTGGGGCAATTGGCCAAATTTTAGTCGCTTTTTTAGCCCTTTTTGTGGCGTGGCGTCAGTATGTCATTTCCAAAGAACTGACTGAACAGCAAAACCGGATTACTCAACAACAAACCATTGATGCCTATTTCCAAGGAATTTCTGATTTGGTGATTAATGAAGAAGGTTTGTTGGAAGATTGGCCCCCGGAGCGAGCGATTGCTGAAGGCCGCACCGCTGCGATTCTGACGGGTCTAAGCGGGGAAGGAAAAGCGAAGGTGATTCGGTTTCTATCCAGTTCTAAATTGTTGACGCCTTTGAAACGCGATCGCAGATTAGGTCGCGCTATTTTTGACGGGTTAGGCGGCTATGAAGAAGACCTGGAATATGGGGTGCGAGTGATTGATTTAGTCGGTATGTTAGCGAATGTCGATTTGTCGGGGACCGACCTACGGCGGACTGAGATGAGTGAAGCCAACCTAGTCCACAGTAATTTGCAGGGGTGTGATTTAGGCCGAGCCAATTTGTCTCGCTGTATTTTGTATGGAGCCAATTTATCGAAGACGGATTTGACTCGGGCCCGATTTTTCTATGGGGAAGTGGAACAGGTAACACCGCGCGATCGCATGAATCCACCCAACTTTCAAACCGGGGCACAAACTGGGGCTGTGATTGAAAATGCCGATTTTTCTAAAGCGGAAGGATTGTCTGAAGAGCAACGGTATTACTGCTGTGCTTGGGGAGGAAAGAAGACGAGGGCAACCATGCCTGGCGGATGTGAAGGGATACCTAATAAGCTTGAGGGCAGTCGTTGATTTCAAGGAAAAGGATCGGAGTGAAAGGCGACTGAATAGCTTTTTGCTGGTGTCATCCTAAAAGATAGAGATTGCTACAGAAGCATTACCGATGGATGTCAATCCATTGGATTGCACAGATGCCTGACCTGATACCTGCACAGCTGCTTGTCCCATTGTCAGAATAGACACTTGACTCGCTGCCTGGCTGGACCCAATATTGTTGGGATTAGACGCCCCTAAGACGATAGAGTTAATTTCAAAAGCACTATTATTTTGGGTGCTAACATCTGCAACCACATTGATGCCATTGGCCGTAGAAATATCTGTTAAGGCGAGGGGACTAGTATTTGCTGTTCGAAGAATAATATCATTGCTTTTACCTCCGACGAGGCCGCTATTTCCAGTTCTTCCAGTCAGATTATCGTCCACATTATTAACAGAAGGAACTCCAGATTGAACTTGGCTGATAATCTTGAACATGAGGGACTCCAATACAGATTATTTATTTGGTTCAATGATTTAGGTATGGGTTGACTCTAATAATCAACGTATTTGATCACTATTTAAGCCTCAATATATATCGATAAATGATAACTCAATAAATGAATTTTTTAACAAGCAATCTGTTGACATAATCTTTGATTTTGATCATGCTTACATACATATCAGAGTCGATAATTTATTAGAGAAAGTGAAATATTGGTTTACATTCAAGGATAAAAGCAGATAGTTATTGTAAAAATATTGGAAATATACGCACTATATCTACAGAATTATCTTTGTGGGAGTAAGGTATGGAAATAGATATTGAGATGAGCAAACTAAGTGCAAACTATACTGTTTCTCTGCACTGGAAACTACTATCGAAGTCGGTTCTCTGAGTACTATTTCAATCATTTGGCCATGCAAAAGGCTTTTAACTGGCGGGCAGATTCTCGAGGACTGGCATTGGAACGAGGTCACAACAATGTTGGCCCCATCTCCAAATACGCCCGACAGGGATTACTTAGCTGCAACATCCAGCTCCCCGACAATCTCCGCTTTCCCCTATCCCTGACAGGGGAGGATCTCAACAAGGCCCATCAGGTGATTGCCGTTGATGAAACAGAACATCGCCCACTGATGCAAGCACGATTCCCAGACTGGGAAAATAAAATCGACTATTGGTGCGTGCACGATATCGATCAGGTCATTCCAGACAATGCCCTTAAACAATTAGAAAACCATATCCATGATCTGATTTCTAGACTGTAGGATAAGTCCTAAACAGCTAGGGAAAACGGTGATGGCTTGGACTCGAAGAAACTTCCTACTGACCGCAGGTCTGGGAACAGCTGCAGGCACTCTGGCTAGTTCCAATGCAGCAACCGCTGATAAATCGTCTCAATACCAAAGCCTCAAAAATTGGCGAGAGGTTCGCGCCCACTTCAATTTGGACCCTAAATATATTCACATGGCAGGTTTATTGTTAGCTTCCCATCCAACTCCTGTTCAATCCGCCATTGATCAGCACCGTGATGGTTTAGATCAAAACCCTACCCATTATCTCTATGACCATCGCCAGGATTTAGTGGCAGAGGTAAGACGCAATGCGGCTGAATATTTAGGTGTTCAGTCTAGTGACCTTGCCCTGACAGACAGCACAACCATGGGTACAGCTTTGGTGATTAATGGCCTCAGCATTCGTCCAGATCAGGAGATGTTGACCACCACCTATGACTACTATTCCACCCATACGTCCCTGAAATATAAGGCATCTAGAACTGGGGCAACTGTGAAAGAGATTCCCCTGTATCGGGATATCCACACCGTGTCTGAAGACGAAATGGTCGAGACCTTGATTAAAGGGATTGGTCCGAAAACGCGGCTGGTAACGGCTACCTGGGTCCACTCCAGTACGGGGCTCAAAGTTCCGGTTGCCAAAATTTCGGAACAACTGCAGCAATTGAACCAGAACCGATCAGAGGAGGATCGGGTGTTGTTTTTTGTGGATGGTGTCCATGGCTTAGGGGTAGAAGATGACGCTTTAACTACTCTGGGATGTGATTTCTTCGTTGCGGGCACCCATAAATGGATGTTTGCTCCCCGTGGCTCTGGCTTTATTTGGGGCAAGCCTGAAACCCAGAATGCCGTCACGCCTACGATTCCGACTTTCACCGGTGGAGCAGGCTGGGGTAGTTGGATGACGCCTGGAGGATTTAAATCCTTTGAACACCAGTGGGCAATGGCTCAAGCCTTTGGGTTTCATCAGCAGATCGGTAAAAAACGGGTGACTCAACGCCTGCATTCCCTCAGCCGCCAACTGAAAATAGGGTTATCGAGAATGAAACATGTCAAGCTGTATACGCCCATTGATGAAAACCTATCTGCTGCGATTATCTGTTTTGATGTCGAAGGATTAACGCCCAAGGCTGTTGTTGCGAAGTTGCGCACCCACAATATTATTGCTAGTACAACTCCTTATGATGTGTCCTACGCTCGTTTGACACCAGGTGTCTACAATACCCCTGACGAAATCGATCGAGTGTTGAAACATATCCGTGATTTGGCTTAGTTGGCTTCCAGCTGGCAAGGTCTAGCTGCGGGCAAGGCGGCGAGCTTGAAAGATCCACTGGGTTACCTCAGCCACCGTCGGACAGAGAGCATTTTGCCCTAACATCTTTACGTGTAACCTTAGCAGTTGTCTGTGAAGGCACTCTGCTGGCATTTGTGCGAGTTGTACTGTCGAACCTACCCCTGCATGCAGGAGTAAACCGCAGTTTTGAGTCCCTACACCTGGAATTAAGGAGAGGTCTGCTAGGGCTGCCCATTTATTGATGTACTGTTGATGTAGCTTCATTTGGGCTGCTAACTGTTGCCTGTGATTAGGCGTTTGTGTATGGGTGTAGAGTTTTTTAATCGTTGTAATTCCACATTGCTGTAGCTGGCTGAGATTGTCAGGACTCAGGCCAGGCAGTTGAGCAAGGGGCTCAGCAGATGGAAGAGAAGGAGTAGGCATTACTGGTCTTTAGGGGTTACCCCCACACCATAGAACTTGATTCAGCTTGTCTACTGTATCGAGTTGGGGGTATTTGCGTCTAGGCACCTGCCTTGATTGGCGAACCATTAAATCCTTTTGGCCTAGATTTGGTATCGTCTTGACTAGAAGCCTGTCACCTTTTCAGATGCACTAATTTTGGAACCTAAAACCCCATGAACTCCAAGAATTATTTCAAGCTGCTTAGCAACAAAGATAAGCAAGTTTAAGGCAGTGATTGCAATTTTAGAGAGATTGGTTAATTATGTCGGACAATTTTTCTTGATTCTCAGATGATTTACCCTAAAGTTAGACTTATCAGCTTACCTTCATAACTCTGGCGTTCTGTAGGTATTATTTAGGGCCGATGGGCAACTCAACTGAAACTGTGGTTCCAGATTGTGGATCAGAGTTAATTCGCAAATGTCCACCATGTTCTTCAACGATGCGTTTCACAATAGGTAACCCTAACCCATTGCCTGTGGACTTGGTGGAATAGAAGGGCTGCAGGACAGTGACTAATTGATCGGTAGGGATAGATTCACCCCAGTTGTGGACTTTAATGCAGACACTTTGCTCTTGATGCAGAAGCTGAATATTAATTTCGTCCCCAACCCTTGATGCTTCGCAGGCGTTGGTCAGCAGATTAATCAACACTTGCTTAAGTTTGTCCGAGTTTCCCTGGATTTCAACCGGAACAGGTGTGGGTATAAACGTAAGTTTTTTGTCAACAGCCGAAGGCATGGCTTGAAAACCTTCTATACAGTTAATGATCAAGGCATCAATGTCTAGGGAGGAAGCGGATAACTTCTGAGGCTTGGTATAGAGTAAAATCTCATTCACGAGACGCTGTAACCGATCCGCTTCATCTAGGGCAAAATCTAACCGCAGTTGAAATATTTCAGGTAAGTTGAGATTTTGAAACGACTGAAGGCTCATCAATATCGTCGTTAAAGGGTTCCGCACCTCATGCACAATCATGGTTGAGAACTTGCCTAGCTCAGCGAAGCGCGCATCCTCACTTTGACGATTGGTCACCACTCGTTGTCCTTTGGGAATTTGAGTGCCTAAGTGGGTACATGCCTTAAGTTCAGACTGTTGTATTTGGATCAGAGACTGATAATCACTACTGGTGAAAGGTTTGCTCTGGGGCAAGGTCCGGGGTGCAAAGTTCTTGTATGTTTTCATCGAAAAGATTAACTCACTGGAGAATGGATGCATCGGACATATGAAAAATACAAATCACGTAGCAGTGTCAGTCTGTTGTGAAATGAGTTCGATAGACTCATGACTCAATGATTAGACCTAACGATTGAATATCTACGCGATTGTTTGTCCCTTGATCAATAAATGCCGATGGCTAGATTGATACGCCTATAGGAGCATCTGTTTGACCAGCCTCAAGAAAAATGAGACCTAATCTGCCTGAGAATTGTGATGTCAATTCAAGCTGTGATGTCCCTTGGGCAAGGAGTCGCTGTACCACTGATGAACTTTTGAGACATTTCACAGAGCTGTTAAGTCGGGAGCTACTACAGCTCTGTGCAAGGCTCTGAAATAATCTAGCCTTCGGTCTTGGGTGCATTTTCTGGAGACAGCATTTTCAGAATCCGAGAAGATAGATTATCGCTACTTTTCATCATTTCCTGTGCCAGTCCTTTGACTTCAGGATCGTCGGATTTTAGAAATTCTGTTGCCATTTCAGATATTTCCATCTGCATGACGAGCATTTCCATCAACTTCTTCCGTCTTTGGTATGCCGGGCTTATTTCTTTACGGAAAGGGGATGCAATCAGAAAGCTTGAATCTGGGTGGGTAGGTAAGCTGGACTGAGCTTTTGGTAGGGGAACTGCACCGACTGGAGCAGCAATACTTAAGGCAATAAGTGAAGCAATGGAGCTAATTTTAGCGGAGAAAGCCATTTCAGAGACCTCATATACGACTAACTGCACCCAATCTTCTATCTGTATCTCCATCGAATGGGGATATACCCCAAGTTCAGGAAAAGGCCTGGATGTAGATTGGTAGCGTAATCACCCTAGCCGTTGCCCCTCCTAGAGAGTCTTTTACTTTTTTGCAGGAGATAACAAAATCTTGCGGTTCCCAGAATATTATCTGGTTGATACAGAAATATAAAAATTTACTGTGTCTGATGCTACGGTTTTGATGCCATTTTTTCGGTTTGACTAGCTCAGAAAGGCATCAAAAAGGTTGAGAGTTCGCAGGCGAAGGGTAGCGGCTAGGGCATCATACTGAATTTTGATTCGTAGCATGGAACGAACCCGTGCTCGCAGCTCTAGGCTATTGATGGGTTTAGAGATAAAATCGTCTGCTCCAGCTTCTAATGAACGGGCCAAATCTGCCTTGGAGGTGAGGGCCGTAACAATGATGATGGGAATATGCTTCCAGTTGGGGTTGGCTTTGATCTGGCGACAGGCGTCGATGCCATCCATTTGAGGCATCATGACGTCGAGTAGAATAACGTCGGGCTGCAGGGAATCAATCTGCTGAATGGCCGCTGGGCCGCTGGGAGCATAGGTCAGTCGGTATCCTTCCCGGATGAGTAACCCCTCGATCACGTCAAAGATCCGTTCTTCATCATCAATCACGAGGATGGAATGTTGTTTGCTATCCATGGGGATTTGTTTAGCGATGCTAGATTTGCAGATGTTTGGTGATCATTTTGGTTAATTGTTCCATCTTCAGGGGTTTAGAGAGAGAGTCACTAAAACCGGCGGCGAGGAACCGTTCCTTATCCTCGGGCATGAGTAATGAAGTCAGGGCAATGATTGGGGTGTAGGGTAGATGACTGCGAATCTGACGGGTTGCTTCTAAGCCATCGACTTGGGGTAAACGAATATCCATAAAGATCAGATCTGGGGTTTGGCGGGTGGCGAGGTCGATGGCCGATTGACCATTGGTTGCGATCGCAACTCGGTATCCCTGTTCTTCAAGGTAATCCGTCAGCAGTAGGACAATGGATTCTCGATCTTCCGCTAGCAAAATCAACGGGGCAGCGATAGTCCTGGGGCGAGAAGGGGGAACAGATGTTGGTTCTTCTCCATCAACAGGAGAGCAAGAGAAGGGTAAGGTGATAGTAAAGGTACTGCCTGCACCAACTTCGCTATAGACCTGAACCATACCGCCGTGGAGTTTGACTAATCTCTGCACTAGGGTTAAGCCTAAACCTGTCCCTCCATAGAGTCGTGTCCTAGAACTATCGAGCTGTACGAAGGGTTCAAATACTTGAGAGAGTTCTGCGGTAGCAATACCAATTCCCGTATCTGTCACACTCACTTGAATCGTTTCCGCATCCTGCATCTGCGCCCTTACGGATACTTCCCCCCCCTGGGGTGTGAATTTAATGGCATTGCGGATCAAGTTCAGGAAGACTTGCTGCAACCGCAGTTCATCTCCTTTCACTTCCGCTAAATCTGCTGGGATAGAGTGGCTCAGATTGATCTGTTGATCTTGGGCTTGATGTTGGACCATCGCTAGACAGCTTTCGATCAGGACGCCAATGGGAACCCGACTGCACTGTAGCTCCAGATTGCCCGATTCAATTTTGGAGAGGTCAATTAAGTCGTTGAGCTGGGCTAACAGATTTTCACCACTCTCTTCAATGGTACGGACAGACTTCATCTGTTTGGGGTTGAGAGCACCATAGACCTCCTCCCGCAGTACCTCTGCTAGTCCGATAATTGCTGTCAATGGGGTGCGCAGTTCATGGCTCATGGTGGCCAGAAACTCATCCTTCATCTGGGCGGCCCGTTCTAGATCTTCGTTAGCGAGCCCTAACTTTTCACTTAACTGCTGATACTGGACATTGACTAACTGCTGGCGTTGATAGAGCTGGTAATTGTCGATTGCGATCGCAGCTCGTTCTGCTAATACTTCAGCGAGCTGCACATCTTCATCTGTACAGCGATGGGGCTGTCGATAAAAAGAACAGACTGTGCCTAAGACTGTGCCCATTGGGGTTTTGAGGGGAATACCTAAATAGGCTGCATATCCCTCAGGCATGTGACCCATCGGCTCTAGGGCTACGTCTTCTACCATCAGCGTGGTTCCCCGTTCCAAGATGCAATTGGTGATGGATCCATGTAAGTTCCAAACGGTTTCAGCGTCATCCATCTCTACGCTACTGGCGAGGATGCGATACTGTTTGTCTTGGCAGAGGGTGACGATGGACCAGTCCGTGTCAATGAGTTGGCTGATGCCCGAGACAACGGTGGTGAGATAGTCATTTAGATCGCTCTGGCGATAACTCAGAGAAGTGAGAACTTCCAGAAGATGGAGCATGCGGCTGGATTCTTGCGTCATGACTCAATAGCTCCCAAGGTTTGCAGCATCTGGCGGCGCGATGGTGTGAGTCCGCAAGCCCCTGTAATATCCATACCTTCGTAGGGACGCTCTAACGGCATTTGGCCGAGCTGCTGACCGGATTCCACAGCCCACAGGCACAAGGCACCATCCTGTCCTCCGCTGATTAAGCGCTGACCATTAGGGCTGAAGGCCACGGACCAGACAGAGTGAGTATGCCCCGTTAGAACCTTAAGACATTTCCCAGTCTGGATATCCCATAATCGAACGGTGTTATCAGCACTACCACTGGCGATATATTGTCCATCTGGACTGATCTGCACGGTTAATACGAGGCTGTCATGGCCTTTGAGAGTTTGGCACTCTTCTCCCGTAGAGAGATCCCAGAGTCGAATGGTTTGATCTTCACTGGCAGAGGCGAGAGTATCTGCATGGGCGCTGACGGACCACACTGCGCCCATATGTCCAGTCAAAGTGTGGTGACAGTCGCCTGTGCGAACGTCCCATAGTTTGATGGTTTGATCGGCACTGCCGCTGATTAAGGTATGGCCAGAGAAGGCCACAGATAACACCCAACTGTCGTGACCGGTGAAGGTTCTGAGGCTATGGTGATTGACTCCATCCCAGAAGCGAATTTGGTGGTCGGCACCACCGCTAGCGAGAATTTGGCCATCGGGGCTAAAGGCAACTGTCCATACTTTGCCCTCGTGACGAGTGGTCATCGTAAACTGCCGCCCGGTTGTAGGTTCCCACAGCTGGACTGAGCCATCTTCACTGCCGCTAGCGAGAATTTGGCCATCGGGGCTAAAGGTGATGCGGCGGGCAGAGGGTTGCAGATGGCGCTGCCTACAGTGCTGGTGGTCCACATCCCACAGCCTGATCACGTGATCGGTGCTGCCGCTGGCAAGGGTTTGACCATCAGGACTAAAGGCTACAGACCAGACCGCATTCGTATACCCCTCCAGAGTGCAAATGCGATGTACAAGGCTCTTGTCGTTGGGTTGAGCTGCAAACTCCCAGACCCCCAACTTTTGCTTATCACAGGCTAAAAACTGCTGACCATTGGAGCTAAAGGCTACAGACCAGATTTGACTGTCGTATCCGGTCTGAGACTGAATCAGTGCTCCGGTAGAGACCTGCCAAAACTTGAGATGTTGGCGATCGCCTGCCCCCAAAATTTGCCCATCGATACTAAAGGCTACCGACCAAATCGACGTTAAATTCTCAATGACGTGAAGGCAGTCTCGGGTATCTACCTGCCAGAGACGAATGGTTTGGGCATCACTGCTAGCTAAAAATTGACCATCCTGACTAAAGGCAATGCAGGTAATCGGAAGGGTATGTCCCAGCAGGGTTGTCAGTAATCCCATTGAAGGATGCCAGAGTCGAAGGGTCTGATCGGCACTGCCACTGGCAATCAGGTTGCCGTCAGGATGATAGGCAAGGGTGGTAACGCCATCGGTATGTCCGGTAAGAGTATGAATACAGTCGCCAGTTGTTACATCCCAGAGGCGCAGGGTGCAGTCGTTGCTGCCACTCGCGAGAATTTGGCCATCGGGGCTAAAGGCGATAGACCAAATCCGATCCTGATGTCCGGAGAGGATATGTTGCCCTTCCCCCTGTTCTAGATTCCACAGCAGAATAGTCTGATCAAAACTGCCGCTAGCGAGGGTCTGACCATCGGGGCTAAAGGCAACGGTCCAGACGGCTTGGGAATGAGCCTGGTAGGCAAATAATAGCTTGCCGTCCTTGACTTGCCAGACTCGGGGAATACCATCGGCATGGGCTGTTGCCACCCATTGACCGTTGGGGCTAAGGGTGGCGTCGTAGATATCACCAAAGGTCTGGGTGAACACACTTTTTGTAACGTCTGCTGCCCTAAGGTTCACCTGATGGAGATTGCTGCCCTGAAGATAGGCTTGCCAAACGGTCAAGCCAGAAAAGTCATAGCCTGTCACATCGATATTTAAGTACACCAGCAAATTAAGAAGATTGCCAGCACCATAACTAGGCTGGGACGAGAGGTGCGACAGCATCTGTTTGAGATGGACTTCGAGCCGACCAGGGCTGCCCAGACTCGCTAATAATCGGTCGGCGATGGGGGCCAGAATTAAGCGAATTTGACCATCCCGGAGATAGTCTGGGCTGTCTGCTTTGATCAGGGCATGGGAATAAAATAGAGAAGTCTCTGGTAGGGGCAGGTTGAGAAGCTCTGCACTGACGGTATCAATAAAGCGATCGCAAACATACTCCATAATCACGGGCTGTAGGGTCAGCTGAAATACAGTGCTGTCCCGTTCCAGCAGAGAGCGTCTGTCAATGGACTCGATGGCTTCCAGAAGATGGGTTGAGGGGGTGAGGATGTCGGACTGCAAGGTTTTTAGAGAGATGGGGGCGCGTGCGATCGCAAGCCAATACAGCACCTGCTGTTCTAGGGATGACAGCCGCGCAAACTGTTGATCTAGCAGTAAGCGGATTTCACTAAAAGCAATTCGCTCTTGGTCTAGAAACCCTTGGATATCCCCCGCAAAGAGATCCTGGATGGCAGTCGCGACAATTTTTAAGGCCAGGGGATTACCCTGATAGGTTTCAATCAGCTGACTAGTGGCTGAGGTGAGATGGGTAAAGCCTTTTTGCTGGAGAATTTCCTGACCTGATGATGCATCTAAGCCCTGTAAATGGTAAGAACGAACGGGCAAGGCTTCTCCTTCGAAGGCTGCAATTCCTTGGGGTTTTTCACGACTGGTCAGGATCAAGCAGCTCTGATGGTCGGTGCTAGCAATTTGGTGTAGTAGCTCCCTATACCCCTTCCGGCTAGATTGATATCGTCCAGCAGGACGACCTCGCTCTAGGATGGACTCCACATTATCGAGAACTAAAAGACATCGAGATTGGCGCAGGTAGTCTGTCAGTTGAGAAATTTGGCCATTGAGGTGCTGTGGCAGTTCGGCCTCCCTTTGTCCTGAAAAGACTTGCAGGTAGTCCAGTAACAACACCTCAATGGGGGGAGCGTTCCGCAGAGACCGCCAGATCAGGGTGGTAAATTGATTTTGAACTTGCTGGGCGAGTCTGATGGAGAGGGCCGTCTTTCCCATGCCGCCCATTCCCAGCAGGGTCACTAATCGGCAGCGATCTGCAACTATCCAGTGGCTGACGGTCTTTAACGCCTGATGACGACCATAAAATGGGGTGGCGTCTGGTGCCCCACCCCAATCTTGTTGTGTGGGTGCGGCCTGTAGGGGCGAGGGTTGCTCACAATCGACCTGAGCCAGGTCTAGGTTCAAGGCATGAAAAAGAACTTGAAGGGTTGTCAAGTCTACGGTTTCCTGGCGCAGAATTTTGCGGACGGTGGTGGGGTGGAGTCCCTTAGGATCAATAATTTGGATCTGCTGGGTAATGCGGGCGGCATTATGTTTCACACCCGTTTGGGCTTCTAGAGCGAGTAACCGTTGCTGTAGTTTCTTCATCCCGAGGGGCGTCAGCGAGAATCCGCGCTGACGCTGGGGTGCAGAAGATTGATGATCCATACTGACTAGGGTACTGCTCTGGGGGCGTTACAGATACTGCTGGTGGAAAACAGTTTCTAGATTATCCATTGCTATGGGTGGGGACACAGAGTAGTTAGTTAAGTCCTTGTAAAAAATGTTTTAGGGCTTTATGGCTGTTTGATTCATCACAAAAGGCAATACAAGGTTGTAGATTTTCTAGAATTCACGGCAGTGATGGGCAAATGAATATGGATGATGCTCGAAATAAACTCATGTCTACCCTGAAAATAAGCTACGCCAATGCAATAGAGCAATCGAGGGTTATTCTATCCGTATTCGATCGCGTGTTAAAGTGCGAACCGGGGATGGGTGCTCCCTTAGGTGTTATCTAAAAGAACGCTGCTATGTTGGATTTTGATGCGCTGGTCATTGGGGCAGGCCCCGCTGGGATGATTATTGCGGCGGCTTTGGCCGAGCAAGGCATCAAGGTTGGCGGCCTAACTGCTAGTCCGCTGCGGCAAGTCTGGCCGAATACCTACGGTATCTGGCGCGATGAACTCGAAGCTCTGGGATTGACGGAATTATTAGGGCATTGTTGGGAAAACTGTGTCTCCTATTTTGGTAAAGGGGAAGTCAACCACGGTCGCGCCTACGGTTTATTCGATAAAGTCAAGCTGCAAAACCATCTGCTGGCCCAATGCGAAACCGGGGGCGTGGAATGGCAGCAAGGTAAGGCCATAAATATCGAGCACGATCACAAACGCTCGATCGTCACGACTGCGGCAGGTGAAACCATACATGCCAGGGTGGTGATTGATGCCAGCGGCCACAATCCGATGTTTATCAAGCGGCAACAGCAGGAGGCAGTAGCATTTCAAACGGCCTATGGTATCGTCGGTCATTTTTCCGCACCCCCCGTCAATCCACAACAATTCGTGCTTCAGGATTTTCGCAGCGAGCATTTATCGGCCACTGAACGCGCCACCGAGCCGCCGACCTTTCTCTATGGGATGGATTTTGGTAATGATGTCTATTTTGTGGAAGAGACATCCCTGGCGATGGCACCTGCCGTCAGCTTTGAACTACTAGAGCGACGCTTGCACCAACGATTAGCCGCCCGCGGAGTTCAGGTGACTGCGATCCATGAGGTGGAACGCTGCATCTTTCCGATGACACTTCCCCTGCCGGATCTCCATCAACCCGTGGTGGCCTTTGGTGGTGCTGCGAGCATGGTACATCCCGCTTCGGGGTATATGGTCGGGGCGCTGCTGCGCCGTGGGCCTAGTTTGGCTGCAGCTATTGCCACTAAACTCCAGGATACTCAAGCTGGACCAACCGTGATCGCTCAGGCGGCATGGCAGGAGCTATGGAATCGAGATCGCCTGCGCAAGTACTATCTCTATCGGTTTGGCTTAGAAAAGTTAATGCGGTTTGATGAGGTGCTGTTAAAACAGCATTTCGATACTTTCTTTAGTCTGCCCCGAGGTCAATGGTCGGGATTTCTGGCCGATACGCTATCGACACCAGCATTGGTAGCAGTGATGGTGCGCTTATTTGCCATTGCACCCAATTCCCTGCGCTGGGGTTTGCTTCAATTTCCCGGTAGGGAAAGCAATCTCCTCTGGCAATCTATCACCTCCAAATAGCAAAATTGCCACTAGCGGTTACTTCCACATTAGTAAGATAAGTTGCTAGTGCTTCACCCCAATGATCCTAGACGTCTGATGAAGATAAAATCTTTGATCCTTAGGTACTTCTCTGTCAGTTAACTCTTCGTAATCACTGTGGTGAAGTACTAGACTTAAAAGGATTATTTTTTGATGAATTATATTTCAGAAAGAATTGGCATCACTTTTGAGAAAATTTTTATGCCAATTTCTTGCAACATATTTAACTAATTAAAAGCTGTTTTATGGTGTTTTAGTTCTTCCTGGAACATTGCTTTTAGTTCTCATTTTTAAACATGGTTAACTAATTTATTCCTCAGCTGCTACTTATCTTTTGAAAATAGTCTGGGTCTTGAACCTGACTCAATTGAGTCACTATGGAGATCTAAAAATGTCCTTATTATTACCTGGTAGTACCGACCCTTTATTTATTAGTGAATTTGAAGGGGCTGAGTTTTTTGGTAGTCCACAAGATGGCGGTGGAGCTTTTGCTGTTGGGCAGGAAGATACTACCAATCTTTTTGTGTTTGATGACACTAATGATGTTGCTGTAGGTGGTGATGAAGTTGATATTTTTATGGCCAATGGCGGCGACGACAACATCATGGGAGCTGAAGGGACTGATTTCTTGTTTGGAGGATTTGGCGATGATATTGTCCGGGGCGGAGAAGGAGATGATGTGGTTGTTGGTAATGAAGGCTCAGATATCTTAATCAGCGGCAGTGGAAGCGATATCTATGAGTATTTTGCAGATCAGATCCTGCCTGGTGATCTAGATATCATCTTGGATTTTGAGTCGGGCGAAGACGCTGTGGTGATTGTTGGTAGTACAGATATTAACTACGATAACTCGACTGGTTTTCTAACAGTGGATGGAACGACAGCAGCTGTTCTAGATGCAGGGTTAGAACTAGAGGTGTTGACGCGGGCTAATTCTTCCGTCGTCTTTGATGCGGGTGCAGATGTTTCTGGCTTTGGTGCCGCTACAGTTCCCGAAGAGACAGACGAGCAGCTAAGGGCAGACGCATTGGATAGTGAAGGGGAATATGAGGTGCTATCCATTGTGGATGCATCGCCTAGTCTGGCACCTGGGAGCACCGTTCCCCTATTTATCAGTAATTTTGAAGGGGCACAATTCTTTGATGCCCCTCAAGATGGGGGTGGCGTTTTTGCGGTGGGTCAAGAGGACACTACTAATATTTTCGTGTTTGGAGATAGTAACGATGTTGCTGCGGGTGGCGATGAAGTCGATATCTTTATGGCCAATGGTGGCGATGACAACATCATGGGAGCTGAAGGAACTGATTTCTTGTTTGGGGGCATCGGTGACGATATTGTCCGGGGCGGTGAGGGTGATGATGTGGTTGTTGGTAACGAAGGGTCTGATGTGTTGATTGGAGGGGCAGGGGCTGATATTTTTGAGTTTTTTGCTGACCAATTTGGCATCGGTGATCTCGATGTGGTGCTTGATTTTGAATCGGGTAGCGATGCCCTGGTCATTGTCGGTAGTATAGATGCCAGCTACGATAGCGCAACCGGTTTTGTGGCTGTGGATGGCACTGAAGTCGCCACATTGGATGCTGGTCTAAACCTGGATGTGCTGGTTCGAGGTAACTCTGCTGTCATTTCTTAAGGTATCTATCTGGCCATCTTAGATTCCTGAGAAAACCTGAGCCCATGCCTACTATTGATATGAGGTATTGGGCTTGGGGCTTTTTCTAGAAGGGATGTAGGATTTACCCAGAAAACGTATCACAGCAATAGCATTGCTATTCTGATCCATCCCCCAGCTTTGTTGTCAGTGATGCTGATTGGCTTGAGGCTTCAGTGATTAGGGTGCAATAGAAATCGGAGCATTGCTGGTATTGTCCTGAACTGCAAATGTTTTAGTCGCAGAATGGGCAACAGAAACTGATCCTTGATATTGGGAGGGGGGCTCTAGAAAATCAGCATTAAGAATAAAGGAACTGAGGGAGAAACCCAGAGCGGCAAGGCAGGAAAGAGGAATAAGAGTCTGTTTAATGTCTGGCATGGTTCCTTTGGAGCAGGCAACATCTCTAAAATAAGGCTCCTTTCTGAGACAACCCTGATGCATGATTGAGGTCTTCAGCAATAATTCTGAACGCTTTCCAGATTTTTGATGAGAAAGCTGAAAATTATCGTTGGGACAACTGATTACTCATTGGCTGGAGATTCTTTACTTTATCTGTGGGCTAGGAGCAATTGGGGGAGTCTACAGTAGCATTTGAGAATGCCAGTCAGAAGAGGTCAGTTGATATGACTACTGAAGTTCGTTCAGACGGGCATCAGAGTTTGCTCAGATCTGATTTACCGAAGCAGGAGCGGCTGCTAGCAGGGGTCGCTGAGGCCACAAGGCAACTATTAGCGATCGCAGATTTTGATACGGCAGTTAATGGAGCCCTGGAAGCGATCGCAATCGCGACTGAAATAGATCGCATCTTTATCTATCGGAACCACTCAGAGCTGGGGACCCACAGAGAATTTGCGTCTTGTCCTTATGAATGGACAGTAACAGGGGTGGTTAAAGCGAGTGAGCTCCTGAATCAATTTCCGCTGTTTTACGACGAAATTGATGGGTACAGCGATTGGCTGTCTGAATTGAAGGCAGGCCAACCTGTACAAAAGCTCGCACGGGAAATGTCAGAGGTAGGACAGGACAAACAGATACAGGAACAAGCACTGTCAGTACTCACTGTTCCAATTTTTGTAGAGGGTGACTATTGGGGAAACTTTGGCTTTGATGACTGCACCACCGAACGGATGTGGAGCAAGGTAGAAATTGCAGTACTGGAGACGGCAGCAGCGAGCTTTGCAGGGGCACTAGAGCGGCAGAATAACCTAGCAGAACTAGAGCGGCAAGATGCTTTGCTCAAAAGCGTAAACGCGGCAACACAGCGCTTAGTTACAACGAGCGAGCTAAAGCAGGCGATTCCAGAGGCGTTACGAATTTTGGGTGAGGGGGCGCATCAGGATCGAGTATATGTATTTGAGAATGTATTTCCCCAAGGGCCAGATCAGGTGTTTTGGGATATTCCCTACGAATGGGTAAATACAGGAATTCCAACTTGTGCAGTAACGGCCACTGAATGGCCCATTGCGATGGCTTCTTTCCCGCCAAGTATAAACAATTCTTTACGCTCTGGACAAGTAACTCAGCTTTTAACCAGCGATTTGCAAGGTAAAGCTCAGCACATCAATGAAGAAGGCCAAACGTTGTCCTTGCTTGCCGTGCCGATCACAGTTGCTAGCCAATGGTGGGGGGTATTGGGATTTGACGACTGCACAACAGAGCGTGAGTGGAGTGATGCAGAAATAGCCGTTTTAGAAACTGCAGCTGCTTGTATAGGCAGTGCCATTGAGCGTGACAACGCCCGCAAGGAGAAAGAGACTGCTGCCCAAGCTCGTGTTGCTGAGTTGGCAGAACGAGATCGCATCTTGGAAGCAACGGCTGCCGCTGCCAATGTCATGCTTACCGAGGACGATTTCGACCAAGCCGTTAAAGCCGCGCTTCAAATCGTAGGGGAAGGTTTAGAGGTCGATCGCATTAACTTAGGACAATATTTCGAAGCAACTTCACCACAAGATGTTAGCTACCACGACATGAGCGACTATGAATGGACCTCGGCCCAAACTATACTCCAATCGGAGCATCCTGAGTTCTCTAGAATTAGCGATGCAGGCATAGAGTTTATGCTGGAGACGTTGCATAGGGGTGAAGTCTTTGGTGGCATTGTAGAAGAACTCCCTGAGCCCTTTCGTAGCAGTCAACTTGCTCTAGGCGTACAGTCTACCTACGCAGTCCCCATTCGAGTTGATGGTAGGTATTGGGGCCTGATTGGTTTTGACGATTGCCATCATCTAACACGGCGGAGTGAGGCAGAACTTGAGGCTCTAATAACGCTGGCGAATTGTATTGGTAATGCCATTGAGCGTGAGCGAGAACGCCAGGAAAAAGAAGCGACTGCTGCAGCCCGACTGACGGAGTTAGCTGAACGTGATCGCATCTTGGAAACCACGGCTACTGCCGCCAATGTCATGCTGACGGACGAAGATTTTAATACTGCTGTCCATACTGCTTTGGCAATCGTAGGCAACGGTTTAGAACTGGATCGAGTTTTGCTCGGAAAGCATGTGGATACCGTATTGGCTCAAGAACCAAACTACATCCAGTTCTTATATGAATGGGTGGCTGAAGGAACAAACCTGCAGACAGAACATCCTGAATTGGTAAAAATTAGCAATGAAGGACTGGAGTTGATCTATGAAGCATTAAGCCGAGGCAAAATTTTTGGAGGAATTGTTGATGAGCTGCCAGATCCGTTTCGCACGGGTCAGAAAGAGTTAGGAGTCCAATCGACTTACTCTATACCGATTATGGTGGAGGGTGATTATTGGGGCATTATTGCGTTAGACGATTGCCGTCATCTGACACGACGCAGCGAAGCTGAACTTGAAGCATTGAAAACATTAGCGAATTGTATTGGCAATGCGATTGAGCGTGATCATACTCGCAAGGAAAGAGAGGCTGCTTCTCAGGCTCGTGGGGCTGAGTTGGAGACGCATAATCTGGAACTGGCAAGCCGCGATCGCATATTGGAAGCAACAGCAGCAGCCGCGAATGTTTTACTAACCGATGACGACTTTGAAGGGGCTTTTAATCGAGCCTTGCAAATTATTGGGGAAGCAGTGGGCACCGATCGGGTGGGACTTGCTCAACATCTTGCGTATATCACCGAGGCTGAACCAGGACATTGGCGACTAATTCATGAATGGCATGCCCCTGGGATTACCCCTGTCGCCCAAATCTTTTATCCAGAGCCCATGCAGGGAAGCTATGCCGGGGCTGAGCTGCTTTATGAAATGCATCAGCGGGGCGAAGGCTTTAGCTTAACCACAGCTCAGATGCTTGAACCCTTTCGCAGCAATATGGCAACGGTAGGTGTCCAAACTTTGCATGCAGTTCCCATCCTCTTGCATGATCAGTATTGGGGCACAGTGGTATTTGGCGACTGTCGCCAGCAACGGCAGAGAAGCTTAGCAGAGTTAGCAGCTTTGCAAACGGTTGCAGACTGCATTGGCAATGCCATTGATCGCGATCGCAACCGCAAAGAAAGAGAAGCGGCAACCCAAGCCCGTGCAGCAGAGTTGAAAAAGAATAACGAAATTCTTTCCCTGCGAGATCGCTGGCTCAGTACAACGGCTGCAGCGACAGAAAAACTACTCTCAGAGAATGATCTAAAAAGTGCGGTCAAACCAGCTTTACAAGAAATTGGTGAAAGTATAGGTGTTGACCGTATTGGCATTATGTATGTTTGTGAGCAGGACAGTCAGAAAGTTTTAGGGTTTTTTGAAGAGTGGATTCATCCTAGTCAGCCCGTTCAAAGTGAGAATGCAGAACTGTCAGCCATTCCTTGCCATCTAATTGGTGACCAGCACTTTAAAACTCTACTGGATGGACAATGGTACGGTGGCGATATTGAAGATTTTCCTGAGCCTTTCCGCAGCAGTCAAAAGGAGATTGGTGTCCAGTCTACCTATTCAGTCCCCATCTTTATTGATAGTCAGTTTTGGGGACTAGTTGGTATTGACCACTGCCGAAAGAAGAAGCTGTTAACTAAAACAGAGATTGCTGTTTTTCAAACTATTGCAAGTTGTTTTGCCAGTGCTATTCAACGGGACCAGATTCGCAAAGCTCGTGAAGCTGCCGAACGCACTGCCTTGATTGAGGGTGAACGTGCAGCCCGTGCGGCTGAGCTAGAAGCTGCAAACCAAGTGCTAACAACTCGCGATCGCTGGTTACAGACCACAGCCGCCGCCACCAATCAGCTTTTGTCTACTGCCGATATTTCGAGGGGGGTCAACACGGCCCTCCAAACCCTGGGTACTAATTTAGAGAGCGATCGCTTAGGCGTTATGCGCCATGTTCCTGATGCCACCGAACTTGGTTCTTTCCAAATCCTTTATGAATGGGATGCAGCGGGAACTACTGCCCAAATCGATCATCTCGAACTTTATCAAATGCCTGCCAGTGACTTTGCCGACTGGACGCGCCATTTGATGATGGGTCAACCCGTCGGTGGTCCTATTGAAGAGCAATCCGACCCTTTTCGCACCAAAATGCGGAGCCTAGGCACTCTATCCGCCTATGCTGTCCCTATTTTTATTGAGACGGAGTTCTGGGGCGTGATGTTTATGGACTATTGTCGTAGTTCACGGCAGCTTGCTCCTGCTGAGTTAGCTGTATTTAATACTGCCGCTACCTGTATTGGTGGTGCCATTCATCGAGAACAGATGAGATGTGATCGCGAACAGGCCGAACGCGATGCTCTCTTACAGCAAGAACGGCAACAGGCAGCTCAGAGAAGGGCCACAACCCTAGAAACCCATAACCAACAGCTTCAACAGCGAGATCGGCTTCTCAATAGTGTCAATGCTGCTGCCCAGTCCTTGGTTGCTAATGAAGACCTGGATACAGCGCTGCCCACGATGCTGCAAATCTTGGGCGAGGGGACCGGCCAGTGTCGGGCCTATATTCTGCGGAATTCCCAGGACGAGCAAACTGGCAAATTGCTATTCAACCTGATGCTGGAGTGGGATGCACCCCATATCCCTACCAAAATGGAGGTTGGGGCTCGATTCCCGGTTCCCATTCATCACTTCCCTGAGCATCTAACCGCTCCCCTCAAAGCAGGACGGGCAACTCAATTCCTCGCTAGTGAGTTGGACAGTATCAGCCCAGCAGAACGACAGCCCGGACAGGCCCTTTCCCTTGTAGGGGTTCCCATTTGGGTTGATGGTGAATGGTGGGGATTATTAGGACTCGATGATTGTGTTGAAGAGCGGATCTGGAGCGATGCAGAAATTGCAGTCTTAGAAACCGCAGCAACTGCAGTGGGGGGTGCTTTGGAGCGTGATCGCAGCCGTCAAGATCGTGAAGCCGCAGAGCGGACTGCGTTGATTGAGCGAGAACGGGCGGCCCGTGCAGATGAATTGGAAGCTACGAACCAAGTTCTCCAGACCCGTGAACGCTGGTTAGAAACGACAACTACTGCTGCCAATGTGCTTCTGTCTGGTACTGATGTATCTGTGAGTGTCAACGCAGCTTTACAGACCATCGGTGAGAATCTGGAATGCGATCGCGTTTTTGTTATGCAGGGGATGGCAAAACCAAACGGCTCTGCTGACGAACTTGGCTTTGCTTGCTTAACCCATGAGTGGTGCTCAGAGGGGCTGGAACACCACATTAATATCCCTCAAATTGCAAAAGTTCCGGTTGAGAGATTTAAGGAGACCCTGGAGCAGATAGGCGATAGGCAATGGATTGGTGGCATCGTTGATGAATTAACAGAGCCGATGCGTAGTTACCAACAGTCTCTGGGTGTTAAATCTATGTACTCTGTTCCAGTGTTTGTGAACGGCAAGGCATGGGGGTTGGTCGGTATAAATCACTGCCGGGAGGCTAAACGGATCAGCCAATCAGAACTTGCAGTGTTTCAAACAGCTGCAAACTGTATTGGCAGAGCCATTTATCAAGAGATGGCCCGACGTGATCAGGCAGCTCAGGAACGGGCAAAGCTATTGGGGGCAGTTGCTGAAGCAGCGAATCTATTGCTGCGTTCAGCAGACTATACAAAAGTGTTGCCGGAGGTGGTGCGGCTGTTGGGTGAGGCGGTGGAGTGCGATCGCTGTGGTATCGGCCAGGATGTAATGGACCCAAACTCTCATCAATCAGTTGCCAGCATCAAATTAGCATGGGAATGGAGACATCCTGCTAGAGCATACCATTGGGACCACCATTGCACTTACACAGACAAAATTTTTTACTGGGAACATACCCCTTTTATTTACGAAGCTTTAAGAATGGGGCAAGTTGTTAATACCTGCATCGCTGATTTACCTGAACCTGATCGAAGTTCCTTATCAACCCTTGGCCTTTTAGCACAGTGCTTTGTCCCCATTGCTGTAGAACAAAAACTTTGGGGCTTTTTTAACTTTGATAACTATGGTGAATCTCGGCTTTATGATGAGGCAGATATTGCGATTTTGCGGGTGGCGGCAGAAAGTATTGCAGCGGCAATTGCACGGCAGTCTCAAGATGAAGCATTGCGCAGATCAGAACAAGCTATTCTTGCGGAAAAAGAAAAAGCAGCAAGAGAGCGGGCAGCAGAGCTGGCAAAGACAAATGAGGCGATTGGTCGAGCCCTTGTCGCTCTCACCGAAACACCTGAGCTAGGTGAATTTTTAGGGCAAATCTTAACTCAAATGATCAATCAAGTTGAGGCCTGCAAAGCTCATCTATTTTTGTATGACGAAGAGTCAGATACATTGAATCAATATATGGCTGTTCAGGATGGGCAGGTTTATCAAGGCGCGGCTCCAACCGATCCAGACATGTTTCGCCGTCCTGTTCCGTCCAAGATTTCCAACGCTTGGGAGATGATAGTCAACTCTCCTAAACCCTTTACGCTAGATGAGCGCCACCCTGAAGCTGCAGAAGCCTATTGGCCGGAATCTATTCCCTGGCATCAGGCGGAAGGACATATTTCCTCTACCTGCGCCTGCATGAAGGTGGGAGGAAAACCCATTGGTTTTATCGGTTTTGCCTTCCGCCACGTTGCCGTCCTCAGCAACGAACAACTAGAGTTTATTCAATCCCTGACCAACCAAGCGACCCTCTCCATTCACCTGACTCGTCTGGCGGAAAAAGCCAAACAAGCTGCTATTGCACAGGAACAAGAACATGCTGCTCGAGAACGAGCGGTTGAGTTAGCTAAGACCAATGAGGCTATTTCAAAAACGCTAGATGTACTGACAACAACTCCAGAACTCAACGAATTTCTAGGTCAAATTTTGACCCAAATTATTGAGCAAATTGGGGCAGATGATACCCACCTATTTTTGTATGATGCCGAGACTCATACGTTGCGATCGCAACTTGCAGTCCAAAGCGATACCGTTTACTTAGGAAATGCCCCTGGTGACCCTGAACTCTTCTACACAGATATTCCTGCTGATATCACAGCGGCTTGGCAAATTCTTATCAAATCCGGCAAGCCCTTTACTTTAGACGATCAAAATCCTGAAGCAGCAGAATTTCTCTGGCCGACAACCCAAAAGTGGCACGATGCCCGAGGGCATCAATCCGCCACCTGTGCCTGCATGAAAATTGGCAACCAACCCATAGGATTTATTGGATTTGCCTTTTGCGATCGCACCATCCTCAGCACTGAACAGCTTGAATTTGTCCAAGCCCTCACCAACCAAGCCACCCTCGCCATTCACCTCACCCGCCTTGCTGAACAGGCTCGGACCAATGCCCTCACCGATGAGCGTAATCGCCTCGCCCGCGAAATTCACGATACCCTAGCCCAGGCCTTCACGGGCATCTCTCTCCAGCTCGAAGCTGCCAAAAATATCTTGGTCCAACAGCCCGAAACCGCAAAGAGCTACCTAGACCAGGCCCGTGACTTAACCCGTCAGGGCCTATCTGAAGCTCGTCGTTCCGTTCATGCCCTGCGCTCCCAAGCCTTGGAGACCGAATCCCTAGTCAGGGCTCTCCAGAAAAGTCTCACCCAGATGACCCTCAATACATCCCTACAGACTGAATTCCAACTTCAAGGGACTCCTACTCTTCTTGAGGAGGGGCTACAGCTCAATCTCCTTCGTATTGGGCAAGAGGCCATTACCAACGCCCTCCGCCATGCCCAGGCCCAAACCCTCACTGTTACTCTGACCTTTACAGACCAACAGGTTAGTCTTGGTATCGTGGATGATGGTGTGGGCTTTGAACCCCAAGATGCGGCTGATATAACGGGATTTGGACTAGTGGGCATTCATGAACGAACGGCCCGTTACAAAGGCCAAGTCCAGATTATGAGCCAGCCGGGTAAAGGAACCTCTATTGAAGTGACTCTGCCCACCCAGCTTAAGGGGTAAAGTTTGGATTGAAATGTCGAATTAACCGCACAGTTCGTTGATATTCTTGCTGATTGCCCTGTTTGGCAAACAGCCCTGCGGCCCGTCTCAGATCGACCAACCCATTCGTTTGATCTCCCAAAGAGAGCCTGACACTTCCCCGATACAGATAGGCTTCTGCGAATCGGGAGTCTCGCTGCACCGCATCATCAAAATCTTCTAGCGCCCCGAAGTCATCCTCCAGCTCAAACCGCACTTTTCCCCGATGGAAGTAGGGAGCGGCACTATCTGGATCGAGAAGAATTGCTTGGGTGAAGGTTGCGATCGCAGCTTGATAATTTCGCTGTTGTAGATGAGCCTGCCCTTGACGAATTAAACCGGCAAGATTGTCCTCCAATGCGATAGCCGTCTTGGGGCCTAAAGTCAGCAGCAGCACCATCCCTAAACCGAATAGTTTGTTTGATTTCAACATTTTCCGATTCGCCAATATCTCTCAAAATCAACTCGGCATTGTAGCGGAGTTGTATGGTTAATCATGGAGCAGCAACCTGAAAATAGCCTGAGCCAACCCCAAATAAGCAAATATGTCTCCACTCATCCGTCTCCTTGTCGTTGAAGATCACCCTGTTGTCCGCCATGGCATTATTGCTATCCTCAGTCAGGCCGAGGATATGGATGTGATTGCCGAAGCCGAAAACGGTTTAGAAGCCATTGACCAATACCAGAAGCATCAGCCTGATATCACCCTTATGGATCTGCGGATGCCCCATCTCGAAGGGGTCGAAGCGATTGCCCGCATTCGAGCCAAAACCTCCAAAGCCCAGATCATCATTCTCACAACCTACGATACGGACGAAGACATCTATCGGGGACTTCAGGCCGGAGCACGGGGTTATATTCTCAAAGACACCACAGCCACAGAACTGATCCATGCTATCCGCACTGTTCATGGTGGCAAACGCTACATTCCTTCAGAAGTCGCACTCAAACTAGCTGACCGGATTGACGATAGCGATCTCACGGATCGGGAACTCGAAGTTTTGCAACTCCTGAGCAAGGGGAACAGCAACCAAGAAATTGCCGCTGCCCTAACGATTTCCGAAGGGACCGTCAAGTTTCATATCAACAACATTCTTTCCAAATTGGGGGTCAAAGATCGCACTCAAGCGGTGATTGTAGCCTTAAAAAAAGGATTAGCCCGACTCGACTAGGGTTGTCCTTCTGTAAACCTAGCCAAAAGTTATGGATGCTCCCCCTCTGAAGGTTGGGAATTTCTCATGACTCCCCTATAGCTCTATTCCTGAACACTGGGCTAGCGCTTTTACTGGTCTGATTTGGTATAAAAAGTCAGGTCTGACGACAAGCGACGAATGACCTTGCCTCTTCGTAAAATCTATTTCGTGAAGGCAATTCACTCTTGTAAACGGACGGAATAACTGTCTATGCCGCCGCCCTTACGCCCTTGCGATCATTATCAAGGTTCTCTCGATGAGGTTGTGACTCTCATCATCTATGGAGATTATCAATGTTCCCAGTCATCCCAAGCCTACAGAACAGTCAACAATATTTTGAATACATCCACCCATCCCTTCTGTTTAGTCTATCGACACTTTCCCCAAACCCCACCCCATACTCCCGCGTGGAAGGCTGCCGAGGCGGCCGAGGCCGCCTCAGCTCAGGGGAAGTTTTGGGAGATGCATGACCTCTTATATCAGCATTCAGCAAGCTTAGAAGATGACAAACTGGTCGAGTATGCGGTCGAGATTGGCCTTCATATTCCCCACTTTCTTAAAGGTCTCACTAGCCATACCCATACTGCGCAAGTACAGGCTGATGTGGACAGTGGGATTGCTAATGCAGTCAAAACCCCGCCTACTGTCTTGATTAGTATTCGCTGTCAAAAAAGTCAATCCTTAGAACCCCTCCTTTCTAAGGTGAAAGAGATTGCTGCACTGACTCAATCTAAAGATAGTTCTTAAACGGTGACTCAGAATTATTTTAAAGAATGAATTTCTATAATTTTTCAATTAATTTGAAGATTAGACTTCATAACTTCTTTCACTAATGCTAGAAACTTTTGCCTGGGAGACCAACTCAGTACACGTCTTAAACAGTCATATTAAGTCTAACTCCCCATTTTCCTGCCTCAGGTTTGTACAAGAGTATTGCCTTCTCAGTCGTTCAAACTCAGCAGAGACTTTACATGAGCATTCAAGAGCAATTAGAGCAGCCGTTTTATAAACTGGAAGGCTTCTCCTTTTATGCCGCTAACGAACCCCCGACTTGTTATGAGGAACATCGTCACGATGAACTCGAAATATGTTTAATGCTCAATGACGCAGCCGCACAGGTCGAGTGGCTGCCAACAGATGGTGGATCAAAATATCGCCAAATCTCTGCCGATAAGCTCTGTATTATTCCATCTCACCATTCCCACACCCTTGCCTGGGACATGCCTGCAGACTACATTTTAATCTTTTTGCATCCGAGCTTTGTTCTCCAAACCACCTATGAATGGACCCTGAGTCGCTCCGTTCAGTTTGAAGGCCAATATGCCATTTCCGATTCACTGATTCATTCCCTCGCCCTAACCATGCGCTCCGCCTTTGACAACCAGGAATTTATTGATCATCTCTACATTGATTCCTTGGTCAACGTATTAGCAATGTATCTCCTCAAAGCCCACTCGGATTGTCAGTCTGTTATCAGTAACTCTCCTCGACCTCAGAGGTGGTTGCGACAGACCCTTGACTATATTCATGATTCCCTCGGGCAAGATCTGCGACTATCAACCCTGGCAAATATTGCCCAAATGAGTGAGAGCAGTTTTTGTCATCTTTTTAAGGAGCAGATGAGTATCTCCCCCCACCAATATGTTATTCGCCAACGCATTGAGAAGGCCAGATTGCTGCTCATTGATAAGAAGTTACCGATTGTAGAGATTGCCTATGACTGTGGCTTCAATAGTCAAAGTCATTTAACACTCTATTTCCGACAGCATGTTGGCATAACCCCCAAGGCTTATCAAGATGCTCATTAATGCCAGACTAGGGCAGGAAATCAGGTGAAATTTTCCGACCTTTTTTCTGGGAAATTGGAAAGAGGTTAAGGTCATTCCTTAAGTTCTCCCTTAACCTCATTATCTTGACGCACAAACTGTAAGGACTATTGCTCAATAGGAAGATTGTTTGTAGAAACAATCTCCCATGAACCCCAATGAGGATTTTTGCTCTCCTGATGAAGATTCACCGATCTGCTCCGTCAACTGCGGCGATCCAGACTCTATTCTCCAAATTTGTCCTGAACGCCCTCAACTCTCTAGTCAGGCAGCTGGGTGGGATGGACTCATTCTTAAAGAACACCATCAACCGGCTCATACCACACCAGCCCATGAGTTCACTCAGCATGTATTAATCCTTTCGCCCTTGGATGAAGAATTTGAGGTGGAGTATCAGTTAGGAGAGCTATCCTTTCAGGGACCCTATGGCAATGGGGAGATTATGATTATTCCAGCCCATACCCGCCAGCAGTGTCAGTGGCATCAGGGGGTAAAGTTTCTCAGCCTTAGCCTCGAACCTCAATTTTTCGAGACGGCTGCTTATGATTTAACAACTGTAAATCGCTTTGAATTACTGCCGAATATTGCTGTTCAAGATCGTTTGATCTATGACATTGGCACGGCCTTACGGCAAGAACTCAATACTCTCGACCTCGCGGATCACCTGTATGTTGACTCCCTAGTCACCGCCTTATCCATCCATTTGATGAAACGGTATTGTGCTCAAGTTCCCCGCATCAGTGATCCCTCTGACAAAGGCTTGTCCCCAGTGCTGTTGAGTCGGGCATTGGCATATATCAACGATCAATTGGATCAAAATCTGAAATTAGTGGATCTTGCCAAAGAAGTAGGCATGAGTCGTTATTACTTTTCACGACTGTTTAAGAAATCTATGGGGATTGCCCCTCACCAGTACGCCATTAAGCAGCGCATCGAAAAAGCTAAGCGGTTGCTGAAGCAATCGAATATCCCCATCGCCATGATTGCTCAACAGTGTGGTTTTACCAATCCGAGCCACTTGAGCAAATATTTTCGTCAACTCACCGGAGTTACCCCAAAAGCCTTTCGAGACCAATATCGTTGAGTTGAGAATGAGTGCAAGATCGTAATAGTACCTGCAGGAATATAAAAGATCTTTATCCGGTTAACTTTGTATTCTAAAGTCATTGGCATCACACCCAGAGGTCAACTTCACTAGCTGATGAACGACGATTCATTGGCTAGTGAAGCCCAATATACAAAGTGCTTCGGGTGTCATCTCATCAATGGGTGATAGCTCCGGATACTTGCCCCTAATGTTTCTGTTAATTTCTAAAACATAAAAGCTATCGAGAATTTTATGGAGGTGATCAACAGCAATACAATTAGTAAAAAAACAGCACTTTATTTATTGTTTATGGCTAAGTATAGAGTGACGTTTTCGCTAGTGTTAGAAATTATAGGGTGACGTTTATTTATTTCTTGATATTTAATTTACTTATGTCTGATGTAGAGGTTAGAGGTTTTCAGGCTTGCCATTGACTTTGTGCATCAACAGTTTGAACTAGTCTCAGAACAGAATTATTCCCCCTTTGCTGATTAACTGCAGCAATCCATTCATCTCTCAGATGACAGGGCGGCCTTCTTTTATTCATCCGTTAGGAGACAATCATGAGTGCTGTTTCAGCTCTTAAATAACTCAATGTCCTGCAATCCCTAAAGTGCTGTCGTCAGTCCATGGGGTTTGACTATATTCGTCGCTGTTCTTAGGAAAGCGAAGACCTGAACGGGCTAGCAGGTGATGAAGAAATGCAGGAGGATATCTCTAATTCAGCGATTTTTCAGGAGGCCATACTGCAGCTGTTCAATGATCCAGGTAATGGGGATGTGCTCACTGAATCGCTCACGTCCGAGGGAACTTTCAAGTCTGAGCAGAGCGCCAATGTCACCTCCTTTAAGTTCTTTTTGACAGCGACATTGAGTTAAGGCTGAACATCCTGATCATTGCCCTTCAAGGAGCCTTGCCTTAGTTTGCTCACCATTCCCCTGATGGGAGTTGCTTCCTGCTGGGCTCAATACCAGTACCTACGAATGTCCTAAGAGGGATTCAGGAGCTTCTCAAGACTGTGCTTCCACAGCTCATTTAATGCTTAATTCTAATCCGCAGCTAAGGGGAAAACGATGGAAATCGGAATGATCGGTCTCGGTCGAATGGGGGCCAATATTGTTCGGCGTCTGATGCGTTATGGACATAGTTGTGTGGTCTATAACCGTACGCCAGATAAAGTCACCCAACTCGAAGCTGAAGGGGCTATCGGAGCTGTCTCGTTAGAGGATTTAGTCCAAAAGCTCACCCCTCCCCGCACCATCTGGGTGATGGTGCCTGCGGGAGAAGTGACTGAGCAGATGATCATGATGCTGGCAGACAAACTGGACCGCGACGACATTATTATTGATGGCGGCAACTCTTACTACAAAGACGATGTGAGACGAGCCCAAACCCTTCAAAACCAAGGTATTCACTATGTCGATGTTGGGACTAGTGGAGGGGTTTGGGGATTAGACAGAGGCTACTGCTTGATGATTGGGGGACCCCAGGAGGCCGTCGACCATCTGGACCCTATTTTGAAAACCATTGCGCCAGGCAAAGGAGATATCGAAACTACCCCCGGCCGAGACTCGCTCAATGCTACCGCCGAAGAAGGTTATCTGCATTGTGGTCCCGTGGGGGCTGGACATTTCGTCAAGATGGTACATAACGGCGTTGAATATGCGCTGATGCAGGCCTATGCCGAGGGCTTTGATATTTTTCGCAGTGCGAACTCCGATGAACTGCCTGCTGCCCATCGATACAACTTGAACACGGCTGACATTGCCGAGGTCTGGCGACGGGGGAGTGTGGTGGGTTCATGGTTGCTCGATCTAACCGCCATGGCTTTAGCTGAGGATCCAGCTTTGTCTGGCTATTCTGGCCATGTCCAAGACTCCGGTGAAGGACGGTGGACCTTAATGGCTGCCATCGAATCTGCCGTTCCGGCGGATGTCCTATCCGCTGCTCTATATACGCGGTTTCGCTCTCGCCAAGAGCATACCTTCGCCGAAAAAGTATTGTCGGCCATGCGCTACAAGTTTGGCGGTCATGTAGAAAAGTAAGGAAGCCCTAATGATCACTGCCACAGCACCCAGCTTAAACGCGACTGATCCCATTCAAGCAGTCGGTCCTTGCATCATTGTTATTTTTGGAGCGGCTGGAGACTTAACCAAACGGAAGTTAATTCCGGCCCTCCATAACCTAGCCCAGAACAAACTCCTACCGGATTCCTTCGCCATCCTAGGGATTGGCCGCACCCCAATTCAAACCGAAGCATTTCGCACCCAAATTCACCAGAATTTACAGAAATTTGCTTCAGATTTACTGGAAGCAGATTTATGGCAGTGGCTGGAGCCCCGGCTTCATTACCTAGCGGGTAACTTTCAGGCCCCAGAGACCTATGGTCATCTAGTTCAACAACTACAGCAGCTCGATCAAGACTTTGGCACCCAGGGCAACTATCTTTTTTATTTCGCCACGGCCCCGACCTTTTTTACGGAGATTACCCAGCAGCTCGGTGCAGCTGGACTTGTTCAGGAAACCCCTGATCAGTGGCGACGGATTATTTTTGAAAAGCCCTTTGGCCAGGATCTAGCCTCTGCCCAGACATTAAATCAAGTCATTGGTCAGGTCCTCACCGAACCGCAGATCTACCGGATTGATCATTATTTAGGTAAGGAAACGGTTCAGAATATTTTGGTGTTTCGGTTTGGTAACGGCCTATTTGAGCCTGTTTGGAACCACCGCTACATTGATCATGTACAGATTACCGTTGCTGAACAGGTGGGGGTTGAGAGTCGCGGGGGCTACTACGAAGGTTCAGGTGCCCTGCGAGATATGATGCAAAATCATCTGTTTCAGCTCTTAGCGCTCACGGCCATGGAGCCACCGGTCTCTTTTGAGGCAGATGCGGTTCGGGATGAGAAATCTAAAGTTCTCAAGGCCATCGAGCCCCTCACGGCAGAAGAGGTTCTCACCTGTGCGGTCCGCGGACAATATGGCGAGGGTCTGATGAAGGAACAGCCGGTTTCTGCCTATCGACTAGAATCTCGGGTATCTCCAGACTCGAATACGGAAACCTTTGCGGCTCTTAAGCTCACTATTGATAACTGGCGATGGGCGGGAGTGCCCTTTTACCTGCGCACGGGCAAACGGCTGCCTGAGCGAGTCAGTGAAATTGCGATTCAGTTCAAGCGAGTCCCTTCCCTGCTATTTCGGGAGACTTCCATTGATCAGCTGACCGATAACTTTTTAGTCCTCCGATTGCAGCCCAATGAAGGCATCAGTCTTCAATTTGGGGCCAAAGTGCCTGGCCCTAAGGTCCGCATGGGCAGTGTCAATATGGACTTTTGCTATGCCAACTACTTTGATTCCACCCCAACCACTGGGTATGAAACCTTGTTGTATGACTGCATGATTGGCGATGCCACTCTATTCCAACGATCCGACAATGTGGAGTTGGGCTGGCAGGTCGTTACGCCGATTTTAGATGTGTGGAATGCCCTCCCCAGCAGAGATTTTCCGAACTATGGGGCTGGGAGTTGGGGACCTCAAGCAGCCACAGAATTGATGGCACGAGATGGACGTCAATGGCGCAGCACCAGTCCTCAGTTTTGCAGTTAATTGGAAAAAGAAATGAGTCTTCCTACTACCTTCAACGGGCATCTCTGGCAACAGCATCGACGCTCTGAGCAGCCGATTGAAATCTCCATCTTGTTGACTCAGATGGGCTTTGCGGCCAAGGTGCTGGCCCAGGAAATCAGTCGAGCCGCCCTAGTGGGCAATTTAGGTCTCGTCGGTGAGAAAAATGCCACAGGAGATGCTCAAAAAAAGCTCGATGTGTTTAGCAATCAGATCATGATTGATGCTTTTTCAAACATCGGTTTGGTGGCTGCGATCGCATCCGAAGAACTCGACCAGGTGAAGTTGATTGAATGCGGCCAGCAGGCCCAATATATTCTCTGCACCGATCCTCTAGATGGTTCCTCTAACACCGATACAGGCAGTGCTGTCGGCACAATCTTTGGTATCTATCGCCGTCAAACGACTGGATATTGCAGTACCGAAGCGGATGCCCTGCAGCCCGGTACAGAACTGGTGGCTGCGGGCTATGTCCTCTATGACACCAGTACGATGTTGGTCTATTCCACTGGCAGCCGGGTTGATGGGTTTACCCTTGATCCGAGTTTGGGGGAATTCCTCCTCTCCCATGAGAATATTCGCTGTCCTGAAACAGGCAAGACCTATAGTGCCAACTTGAGCTATTACCAGGAATGGCATCCCCATATCCAAAACTTTGCGGATTACTTGGGCGATCGCAAGTCTCATACAGCCCATACCCTCCGCTATAGCGGTGCCCTCGTTGCTGATGTCCATCGCTGTCTACTAGAGGGAGGACTCTATTTTTATCCCCCCACAGAGGATCAGCCTGACGGCAAGCTGCGGTTGCTGTATGAATGTGCGCCATTGGCCTTTTTGGTGGAACAAGCAGGGGGGAGGGCGACCTCCGGCCAAGCTCGAATTATGGAGCTAGAAGTGACCTCTATTCACCAGCGGTCGCCCCTGGTGATTGGCAGCCAATCTGCTGTTGATCTATACCAAACCTTTCTGGAGCAAGGGAAAGCACCCTAGACACCTCTAATGAATTGGGTTTCTCAGAGGTAATGAGGTGATTGCTTAACTAGCATTCAGAATGCCATCAGTAAAACTTAAGCCCCTAGCCATAAGCTCACAGTCACGATACACAAGAAAGAGACTTGAACCATGATTACGAAATCTTTAATTACAGTCGCTGCCATTCTTACGTTCACACCCACATTAGTGTGGGCCGCTGATGTCTTAGAGGGGGCAACGGTGGTTGAATCTGCCACCTTTACAGGGGAAAGCGATCATGCCGTCAGTGGCAAAGTTGAGATTGTTAAAAAGGGCAAAGTCTATTACCTCGTTCTGGGTGAAGACTTCTCCTTTGATGGTGCTCCTGATCCCCGTTTGGGCTTTTCGAGTCAGGATTCTTTTGTTGAAACCAGTACGTTTTCAGGTCTCAACCTTGATAATGGCAAGCAAATCTATCGGCTACCTGCCACCCTTGATATCAGTAACTTTGATGAAGTAACCATTTGGTGCGAAAAGTTTGGCGTGCCTTTGGCAGAAGCAAAATTCTAACGAGACAGTATTGCCTTACTTGCAGCTTGTTCCAACGGATTTTGGGGTCTATTAGTCGGCCCGATTTCTGATAAATCCTAGAATTTCTTGGAACGAGTAACCTTTATTGCTCTCGATCCAGCTACTATGCTTTTTAAAAAATCAGTTTTTTATACATCCTTATTATTAAGTGGTGTGCTGGTCAGTCAGGCTGCCAGATTCCACCCTCCAGTACTCGGTCAAGCCGTTCTAGAAAGGACTGCAGCAGACCCTCAATTGCTTCAGTCTGCGGCTCAGAAAAATCTAGTGGCCGTGAAAGGGGTTAGTCTCACGGTCTCGGATATGGACCAAGCTTTGGCATTCTATACAAAAATATTGCCCTTCAAAAAAGTCTCAGATACCGAGGTGACGGGGACGGAATATGAACGGTTGCAAGGCGTCTTTGGTTTGCGAATGCGGGTTGTGCAATTGCAGTTGGGGCGGGAAAGCATTGAGCTAATTGACTACCTAACGCCTGGGGGGCGCCCCATTCCTGTTGATTCTCGCAGTAACGATCTCTGGTTTCAACACATGGCGATTGTGGTGCGGGACATGGATGCGGCCTATCAGCTCCTGCGGCAACATAAGGTTCAGCACGCTTCCACAGGTCCCCAAAAACTCCCAGACTCTATTCCAGCAGCGGCAGGGATTGAAGCATTTTATTTTCGGGACCCCGATGGCCACAACTTAGAAATTATCTTCTTCCCACCCGACAAAGGGGATCCACGCTGGCAAGAGCCGACGGAGGAATTGTTTTTGGGGATTGATCATACTGCGATCGCAACCTCCGATACCCAAGCCAGTCGTAATTTTTATGAAAATCTTCTGGGTCTCAAACTCGCAGGCCAAAGCGAAAACTTCGGGACAGAACAGGAACACCTCAACAATGTTTTTGGGGCCAGACTCCTGATTAGTGGCCTCAAAGCCCCCACAGGCCCTGGCGTCGAATTTTTAGATTATTTAGCCCCCGCCAATGGTCGACCCATTCCCATCGATAGCAAAGCAGATGACCTCTGGCATTGGACCACCATTATTCAGGTTAAAAATATCGAGCAGGCTGCAGACCAACTTCGTCAGGGAGGAGCAACCTTCATCTCCCCTGGAGTGATCACCCTGCCCCCAAACAAACTGGGCTTCCGTAAAGGATTTCTAGTCAAAGATCCCGATGGACATGTCCTTCGTATTGTCCAGTTCTAGTCCCTTTATGCCCCGCAAACATCTAATACCTAATCCTTTGGAGACGCACTATGGATAACACCTACGACATCATCATCATTGGTACGGGTGCGGGGGGCGGCACCATGGCTAGAGCATTAGCTCCCACAGGGAAACGTATTTTGATTTTAGAGAAAGGGGGATTTGTTCCCCGAGAGATGGACAATTTTGACCCCCATGTGAACTGGGTGGAGAAACGATACACTCCCAATGATACCTGGTATCACCAGGACCAGCCTTTTAGACCCAGTCATCCCCACTACTATGTGGGCGGTAATACCAAGTTCTATGGATCTGCCCTCTTTCGTCTGCGAGAAAAAGATTTTGAAGAAGTTGAACATTATGATGGCCTTTCCCCAGCTTGGCCTATTTCCTACGCCGATCTAGAGCCTTACTATGCCATCGGTGAAAAATGGTATTACGTTCACGGTGCAGACGGCGCAGACCCGACAGAACCTCGGCGTAGTTCCCCCTATCCCTATGAACCCCTCCAACATGAACCACGAATCCAACGACTCAACGACGATCTAGCCAATCAGGGACTGCATCCGTTCCCCATTCCCATGGGCATGCGTATGGGTCATGATGGAGAAGATGGAGCTACCAGTAGCTTGGATTTATGGCCGCAATTCGATGGCTATCCCGATCCCTATGAAATTAAGGCAGATTCCCATATTGTGGGCATTCGTCCAGCTCTGACCTATGACAATGTGACCCTCAAAACCAATAGCCCTGTAGACCAACTCGTCGCCGATGCTTCTGGCCGCAAAATAGAAACAGTCGTTGTGAAGACGGACGCTGGAGAAGCCATCGAGTATGCTGCTGACCTGGTGATTGTGGCAGCGGGGGCTTTGGGATCAGCGTTGCTGTTTTTGCGATCGCAACAGACCCATCACCCCAACGGCCTTGCCAACTCGACAAGTCTAGTCGGTCGCAACTTTATGGGGCATAACAACGCCACCTTAATTGCCATCAGCAAAACGCCGAACGATGCCACCTTTGAAAAGACCCTAGCCCTGGCTGATTACTATTGGGGAGATCAGGACTTTAAATATCCGATGGGTTTGATTCAAATGCTGGGTAACTTTAATGAAGCCCTGATGAAATTAGAGTCCCCAGAACCGCTACTAGGCATGACCCATGCGGAAATGGCTTCACATTCCTTAGACTTCTGGCTGCAAAGTGAAGACTTACCCAGAGTCGAAAACGGCATTTCTTACAACAGTTCAGGCCAAGTTGTCTTTGACTACCAGGCCAATAATGTCGAGCCTGCGAATCAGCTCAAGAAACGGCTCACTGATTTCCTCGACTGTGCGGGTTGTCATCCCGGTACTCACGCTGTTGACTTGTATCTAGGCAGCATGGTGGGCATCCCCCTTGGACACACCATGGGCACGATGAAGATGGGGACAGATGCCAGTCAGTCCGTCCTCGATCCCTATTGCCAGCCCCATGAATTGGACAATGTATTTGTGACTGATGGCAGTTTCTTTGTCTCAGCAGGAGCGGTTAACCCCACTCTGACTATCATTGCCCAGACCCTCAGGGTTGCCGATTATATCAAAAGCCAAAGGTTATAGAAATTTGTTGATGATTGGACAGTGTCAGTACTGAGTATCTAAGATCGTTATTCTCAGTATCATTGACTATTAAATGAGGTTTTCTTGACCTTTCAATGAAAAATCAACTATTTCAAGAACTGAGTTTTTCTGAAATTCTCAATAGAAACCTTGGATACTCAGTGTTGATACTTACTCCTCAGAAGTTAATAGAATCAGTGCATCAGCTCGGATCGGTTCAAGTAAAAGTTCTGAGGGACTGATGAGTTCAGCCAGAGGAATAGGTTCACCGAGAAGCCAAGAGACATAATCGCTAGAAAAGCTCTCTGCAAGGAACTTACCGGTAGAATTAAACATGTAGCGATTATGTCAGCATGGGAAAAAGCATAAATTTGATTACAAGTCGGTTTGAAGCCAAGTCTAAGAGTCACCCCTCAGATTTAGGTAAATCATCCTCCGATAAGCTTTGATAGAGAAATTGAACCAACAACTTACATTGTTCTGTAATCACTAGGATTTCTATGTGCGGCATCTTAAGCGTTTTTGGCCCTGATTCATCGGCCCAATTCGATCTTTCATCTATGCTATCGACCATTGTGCATCGAGGGCCAGACGATAAAGGAATCCTCCAAGGCGACAACTGGATGTTGGGACACCAGCGTCTTGCCATCATGGATGTGGATGGCGGGCACCAACCCATGCAAACGGCAGAGGAAAAACTCTACAGCATTTGTAACGGCGAGATTTACAATTTCCGAGATCTTCAAGATAGCCATTGTCCTTCCTACCCTTTTCAGACTCAGGCGGACAGCGAAGTTCTTCTCCCCTTATTTCAGACCTTTGGCAATGATCTCATCCAACAATTAGATGGGATGTTTAGTTTCGTGGTCAGCGATGGTCAGCAATGGTTAGCAGGCCGGGATCGTATGGGTATTAAACCCCTTTATTACGCTACAGCGGGTGAACATAAATTCTTTGCCTCGGAAGTAAAAGCATTAGTTCATTGCGCCGAACACATTCAGGAGGTTCCCAGTAGCCACTTCTACCATTCCCAAGCAGGCCTGGTTCCTTACTACAACCTTCCAAATGTGACGGTGTTTCAGAAAGATCAAGAGGCTATCCAGATCGCCCTTCGTCAAACCCTGTCTAGAAGCGTCCAGAAGCGACTCATGTCTGATGTTCCTGTTGGTGTTTTCTTGAGTGGGGGACTGGATTCCAGCATTATTGCAGCGTTAATGAAGCAGCATGTGTCTGAATTACACTCATTTTCAGTTGGCTTGCCTAATTCGCCTGATTTGAAGGCTGCTCGTTTAGTCGCTGATCATGTGGGAACCATTCACCATGAATATGTGTATTCCGAAGCAGAAATGCAGGCAGTGCTTGCCGATGTTATCTACTATCTAGAATCTTATGATCCAGCCTTAGTTCGGAGTGCCATCCCCTGCTACATCGTTTCTAAATTGGCTAGCCAATATGTCAAAGTTGTCCTTTCTGGAGAGGGGGCTGACGAACTCTTTGCTGGCTATAGCTATCTTGCCGACTACGATGACCCTAGGGCACTGCATCAAGAATCGATCTCTATTCTAGAAGGATTACATAACCTGAATTTGCAACGAGTGGACCGCATGACGATGGCCCATAGTTTAGAAGGTCGAGTTCCTTTTCTGGATATCGATTTTATTGAGCTATGTCTACAAATTGATCCTCATCTTAAACTTTTCTCGACCTTTGGGATTGAAAAATGGTTGCTACGTAAGACTTTTGAAGATTTGCTACCCCATGAAATTGTCTGGCGAGAAAAAATGGAATTTGCTCAAGGCTGTGCTTCTTCTGAGGTCTTGGAAAAACACGCTAAAGCAGTGATCACCGAGCAAGCACTCGCAGAGGCAAAGATACAAGGATTTCCGGTCAATACCCAAGAAGAGCTATTCTATTACGGTATCTTCCACCAGCATTTCCCTCATCCAGACGCTGCTAAAGTTATGGGACGATGGGAAGGAACTTTGCATTGACCTCAGCAGAAGATATCAAAAAAAGTTGCGAGGTCAAAAGAAGACATAAAGTCAGCTGTTATCCACTACAAGAGAATACTAGATGCAATCGGTCGGAGAACAAACCTATACCCAAGCAGTTAGAGAAGGTAAGTACGACCTTTACGTCGGTAACTTATTTGGCAAATACGATAATGTCCGCACCTACTGGGAAGATCAGCTGACCCGTATAGCTCTTCGCCCATGTCTCACCCACCTAGTCGATCGCAAACGCGAAGCTGGGCAAAAGGTTCGCATTTGCGATCTGGGTTGTGGTGCTGGGCAAGGTTACCAAATCTTGACCAAAATAGATCGCCGTGATCTAGATTTGGGCCTTCAGCATCAGCGAGTACTGAATGAAGATGAAATTTCCACCTATTTAGGACTGGATATCAGTCAGGCAATGGTGGAGAAAGGCTCAGTTCTGTTTGCCGACAAGCCCCAGTTGCAATTTGCCCAAGCAGACTTACGAGAGGGATTGGGCAAGATCAAGCAAGAACAGCCCTTTGATATTTATTTCTCATCCTACGGGTCTCTTTCTCACTTGGGGCGACAGGATTTAGTGAAGCTGCTAACCGATGTCTGTGAACATGGCCATGACGGTAGCCTCATCGTTCTTGATTTGATTGGGCGTTATTCGATTGAATGGCCGGATTTTTGGTCAGCAGAATCAGAGTCAGAAAAAGTACGTCAGTACACGATGAGTTATCTCTACTCGGAAACAGCCCGACAGGAAATTGATATTGAAAGTTTTCCACTCCGATTTTGGGCAGGCTCGGAAGTTAAACAATTAGCTGACGAATTGGCTGCTGCAACTGGAACAGGCTTGGAAGTTGTCAATATGATGGATCGCTCAATCCTCGTTGGCCGCCACACCGATACACACGAGTACAACCCCGCTCTCAAGCCTATTCGCCGCCTGATTAATTCCCTCCATGAAGACTACTTGCGTACCGACCTGGGAGATTTAATCTTAGATCTCGATGTTCCTGACCACCCTCAAATTACACCTCGGTTGCAACAGTTAATGAAATCTTGGAATACTTTAGTAGAGTATTGCCAACATCGGCTTTGCCATAACTTTTGTTTGCCAGAATTGAAAGGATGGAATGACTTTCCAAAACCACTACAGTTTTCATTGATGACGATGGATCGCGTGATAGCTGATGTGGGTTGGATGTGGTATGGAGATCCCCGTGCTAATATCATCGAACCGCAATTGGGTTATGCTTTGCGGACCCTAGAATATGATATGCAACGAGGGAGTGGTTGTGGCCACGGTTTAGTTGCAATTTTGCAGCTTAAAAAATGATTTCTGCGATGAGATCAACGTAATCTGCAAGGAGAATCATAGGGATACAACACTTTCTATTCGGGAGTGTTGTATCTGTAGTCAAAACCATTGATATATCTGGAGCAAAAGTACTTAGAGGTGAGATAGAAGACAAGTCTAGTAGGGGTAAGGGTTGAGGAAGAATTTTTTGAGTCAGAACTCCCTTCTGATGCACTGTTCAAAAGCTAAAATTGGCGATTGGAACTCAATTGATGGACTTTGAATCCTTCTCTACTTTTCTTGAACACTTACACCACCACTATCAACCCTGTAAACAGGGGGTTGTTGCTTCTTACATTCCAGAGCTGGCACAGGCAAATCCTGATTGGTTTGGGATTGTTGCTGTCGGTGTAGATGGGCAGCAGTGTCACCTAGGCGACAGCCTACAGCCATTTACAATTCAGTCCATTTCCAAACCCTTTGTATATGGTTTGGCCTTAGAAGACTGGGGGGAAGAATATGTTCTCAGCCGTATTGGCGTAGAGCCAACGGGAGATCCGTTCAATTCTCTGATTGAAGCCGAAGAAATTTCTCGGCGTCAGTATAATCCGCTCGTGAATGCTGGGGCAATCGTTACCACGAGCATGATTGATGGGGACAGTTTGGATGAACGATCTAGACGCTTGTTTGAGTTGTTTCATACCTTTATCGGGCGAGAGATCAATATTGATACCGCGGCCTTCCATTCCAAGAGCAGCCAAGATCATCTGAATCAAGCCCTGGCTCATATGATGTTTAATTTTGGCTTGATTGAGGGGGATATGGCTGAAATCCTCCATCTCTATTTCCAGCAGTGTTCGCTTTTGGTGACTTGCCAGGATTTAGCCGTGATGGCAGCGACGCTAGCAAACGGTGGTATCAACCCTTTGACGGGAGAGCAAGCTCTTGACCCCCGCTATGTCCAGCATGTCCTGAGTATTATGTATACCTGTGGGCTATATGAATTTTCTGGACAGTGGGCTTATAAAGTAGGAATTCCAGCTAAGAGTAGCTTGTCTGGGGCAATTATCGGTGTAATCCCTCAGAAAATGGGGATTGCTATTTTCTCTCCACCTTTAGGAAGCCATAGGAAAAGCTGGCGGGGTGTTAAGGTCTTTGAGGAGATTTCCCAAAAATTTCAACTCCATATGTTCGAAACAGGTGTTCGAAAAACACCAGATGCACGGGTAAAACCCGAGAGTTCTTCTTCGTCTTTCCTAGTCGGCTCTGCTTCAGAGATAGACATTATTGGAGAAGAAGCATGGAAAGAGTGTTTACAAGAGCTATACGAACAGTTTCTGCCTGATCGGGAGGGAACGATTTACACTAGCGAACCGGACTTGATGCAACACCATCACGATTCCTTTGCCATTAGTGTAGCAACGGTGTCAGGCCAGGTTTATTCCGTTGGAGATTGGCAGGTTCCTTTTTTAATTCAATCGATTTCCAAAATCTTTGCCTATGGCTTGGCTTTGGAAGACTGGGGACGGGATGCTGTTCTTGAGAAAGTAGATGTGGAGCCGACCGGAGATGCCTATGATTCGATTATTAAACTAAAAAGCAAAACTAAGCGACCCTACAATCCGATGATCAATGCCGGGGCCATTGCCACGACTAGTTTAATTAAAGGCAAGGGACCTGCGACTCGCCTGAATCGCCTGTTGGAGATGTATCGTCGTTACGTTGGCCACCAGGTGTTTGTCGATACGCCAACCTTCATCTCCGAACGGATGAACGGAGATCGCAACTGGGCTATTTCCTATCTATTACGTAATTTTGGCATGATTGATGGAGATATCAGCCAAATTCTTGACCTCTATCTTCAACAATGTTCGGTGCTACTCAACTGTCGCGATTTGGCTGTAATGGGGGCTACGCTGGCGAATAATGGCACTCATCCCATCACTGGGGAAAAAGCGATTCAGCCTGACTATGTACGTGATCTTCTCAGTGTTATGTATAGCTGTGGCATGTATGATTTTGCTGGTGAGTGGGTCTATCAAGTCGGATTCCCTGCCAAGAGCGGTGTGGGCGGTGGCATTATTGGGGTGGTTCCTGGGAAATTGGGTATTGCTGTTTTCTCACCTCCTCTGGATGAGCGAGGAAATAGTATTCGAGGTATTAAAGTTTGCGAAGAACTGGCGCGCCGTTTTCAGTTGCATATTCTCGGTAAATAGAAGTGACCGCTGCCGTTGCTGGCAAATTGGGTAATAGTTCCCGTTGAATGTAGTATTTTGCCCTCGGACCGATATTATCGAACTACAATTGGTCTACCCTTTATTGACCCTAGAATATATCAAACAATAAAGGGGTGGGTAAGGGTCGGAGAGCATCGAAGCCAAGTAATAATGCTGAGAATACACAATGATTGAAGTCCTCGAACTAACCAAGTACTACAACAACGTTTCGGCCGTGAATGCGATCTCGTTCCGGGTTGCCGAAGGGGAAACGTTGGGCTTGATTGGCACGAGTGGTTGTGGCAAGACAACGACATTAAAGATGCTCAACCGCCTAGTTAAACCAACCTCTGGGCGTATTGCGATTGGTGGTAAGGACATCCGCCAGTCGCCGCCAGAACAGTTGCGTCAACATATTGGCTATGTAATTCAGAACATCGGCCTCTTCCCCCACTACACCGTTGCTGACAATATTGCCGTGGTACCTCGCTTGTTGCGATGGAAGGAAAAACGGATTGGTCAACGGGCCGCAGAATTACTGGAAATGGTCGGACTGCCTCCCGATCAGTTTGCTCAGCGCTATCCCCATGAACTTAGTGGAGGCCAGCAACAGCGGGTGGGTCTGGCCCGAGCCTTAGCTGCCAATCCTCCAGTCGTTCTCCTGGACGAACCTTTTGGGGCCCTAGATCAAATCACTCGCCGCCAGATCCAGCAGGAGTTCAAGAGTCTGGGGAGCTTGTTGCAGAAAACGATGGTTCTTGTCACCCATGATGTTTTTGAAGCCATCACCCTATGCGATCGCATTTGCCTGATGGACCAGGGTGAAATTCAACAGATTGGCACCCCAAAGGATCTAATCTTTGCCGGACTCAATGATTTTGTACGTGATTTCTTTCAAACCAATCGCTTTCAGTTGGAATTGCAAGTGACACGGTTACAGGACCTACTCCCTTGGCTACCCCATAGCGAAGATAGAGAAAGCCAAGTGGAAGTTTATCAAACGAGTCAAAGTTTACTAGAGGTACTAGAAATTGCAGGAGCCTCTGCAGCAAAGGCTTCTCGAATTGTGATGATTGATCCTGACAACCAGTCTCGGCAAATAACAAGTTGTGAGGATCTCTTACTAGCGTTCTATCAGTACAAAAAAACATTTCAAGTAGTCTGAGTCGATCTCAGGCTTGAAATGGTATCGATTGCTACTCAGTCCCGTAAACTGGTCAGCAAGTTTCCTAGATAAACCCTGCTTTTTTCCGAATTGATATGCAGCTTTGGCAATTTTTCATCAGTCACCAACAGGAGATTCTCCAACAAACTCTCACTCATTTAGTGTTGGCGGCCATTTCGACCACTATAGCTATTCTGATTGGGGTGAGTACAGGTTTAATCTTGACTCGCTATCCAAAAGCAGCGAATCAAGTGATTGGTGTTGTCAGCGTTATCCAAACTATTCCCAGTGTGGCCTTGTTGGGTTTTCTTTTGCCCCTATTAGGGATTGGCTCTACGCCTGCCATTGTCGCTCTATTCTTATATGCTCTGCTTCCGATTCTTCGCAATACCTATACGGGGATTGAGGAGGTGGATAGTTCGGTGACAGAGGCAGCTAAAGGTATGGGTATGCCGAACCGACAAATTTTGTTGAAGGTAGAATTGCCCCTCGCTATGCCCGTCATTTTTGCTGGGATTCGAACGGCAACAGTGGCAACAGTAGGCATTGCCACGCTCTCTGCTCTGATTGGTTCTGGGGGATTAGGAACCTTTATCTTTCGGGGAATTGCCCTCAACAACGTAGACATGATTTTGGCAGGGGCTATTCCTGCTGCGGCCTTGGCCATACTGTTGGATTTCGGTTTGGGTCTTCTACAGCCCAGGGTTTTACGATTACTCAAACCTATCTTGGTGAGTGTCACCATTGTTTTCCTGTTGTTGCTGTCCCAAATCGTTTTTTCAAGCCTGCGTCCTCAACCTCTCAAGGCAGGGTTTACCTCTGAATTTGTAGAACGTGCAGATGGTTATCCAGGTTTGCAACAGCACTATGATCTGAGCTTAGACTCGGTCGAACTTGATCCGGGTCTCATGTATGAAGCCATTCGGGAGAAAAAGGTAGATGTCGTCAGTGGCTTTACGACGGATGGCAGAATTGATGCGTATAATCTCACTGTCTTGGAAGATGACCAACAGTATTTTCCGCCCTACTATGCTGCGCCCCTAGTGCGGGGGGCAACCTTACGGAAGTATCCCCAATTGCAGCCTGCGTTAGCAAAATTAGCCGAAGCCTTGTCGGATGAAACGATGATCAAATTAAATGATCGGGTTGATCGGCTCAAGGAACCCTCTCAAAAAGTGGTACAGGATTTTCTCAAACAGTCAGGTTTCAAAACAACGATAGATCGCCAGGGAAAACCAGATATTGTCATTGGGTCTAAGAATTTTACTGAACAATATCTTCTAGCAGAAATGATGGGTATTGTAATTGAAAATTCAACTGACCTTGATGTGGAATTAAAAACTGGGTTAGCAGGTACAAAAATCTGTTTTGATGCTCTCAAGAAGGGCGCGATTGATCTTTATCCTGAGTATACTGGAACTGGTTTGTTGGTCATTTTACAAGCAGACGAAACAACCCTCAAAAACATGGGGCAAGATCGAGAAGAAGTATTCAAGTATGTTCAGAAGGTATCAAAAGAACGCCATGATGTAGAGTGGCTGGCGTCTTTCGGATTTAATAATAGTTATGCTTTAATGATGCGTACTGAAGATACTAAGAAACTGAATATTACATCTATCTCGGATTTAAAGCGCCATCTCGAATCACTTTAGTACCTTTCGGTGTTCGTAAATCGCAAATTGAGTCATCATTTTGCCAAAAGTTGGCTCATGTGTAGCTAGATGTTGCCTGGAAACTGATTTCGGGTTTTTATCCAGTTAACCTGAAATATTGGCCATTAAATCTAATATGAATAGTTGCTTAACGGGTGACAAGGTCGTCCAAGGCTTTGTACAGGACCACAAGGAACCCCTGAAGTACCGCAGTAGATTCAGGGGTGTGAGCTGTTTATCTTAGCTAATAGGTAGATGAAGTTAACCCAATAACTCCATCACAAACCTATCACTCAAATCTAAAAAAATCAGGAAGATGAATAGCCAGAGTGAATATTATTCTGAGGTTCTATAGAGTATTGAATCTATCAAATTACATACTGAACTTCAGCTTGCTCGAAGCTACTACTTAATTATTTGTAATTGGAAAATCTTCCTGAGAATAGTGGTTGCTAACATATTGCATGGCTGATTGTAATGATTTTATATGCCAAGGTATAAATACAGCATGAATCTTGTCAGAACCTAACCTAGTTTTTCTCAAAATATAGGTCTCTTTAGGGCCTGAGTTTTCGATCTTAAAAAGAGTGTAATTATTTTGAGTATCTACCTCGAAGAGAGAGAGTTCTTGGCATAAACGTACCGCTCCAATTGTCTGCATTAGAACTTTTTTTAAGTTTGTGTTTTTTTCATCTAAAATCCATTGAGCTTGCCATTGATTAGGATGGATATTTCCGTAATGTTTTGGTAGAGGTGTCCCATGATGGGCATATATTGTAAATCCATCTGCAAATTGAAGTGCAGGTTCACCCTCACCATGAAGCTGATTAGCTTCATCCAGAAGGATCTTTGTCGGGCGATCGCAAACGATACAGACATTATCCATCGCAAAAATCCATCCGCAGTGATTTGCAAGAACTTGTAAAGCAGCCCATTTTTTGGATAAATGTGGATAATTTAGAACCGAAATAGCAAAATCGAGCCAAGAACAATTAAATCCTAGGTCTGAGGTAATGGTAAGAGGGTTCTCTAAAACAATTTTTTGCTCTTCGGACGATAAAGAACAAAGAAAAGCCTCTTGTAATTGCGGATGTTCTATTCCAGAGATTTTTGCTATCAGGGTCCCCTGCAGCATCTTTACAAGCCAAGATCGAAAGAGGAATTTTTTCCCTGGTAACCAGGCTAGCTGGGTCTCGACAGCGGCAGCTGTCACACTGAATGACTGCTGCCAATTTTCCGGCTGCAGTCCTTGAAGATTTTTTGAGAGGCTGGGGTCTCCTCCAAGAGCCATTTGCTTACCTAAGGCATCAAACAGTGGCGAAGAACCTAGAAATGCCTGTTCCACAATATCTTGTGTAGTTAAGTCTTTAGGCAGTTTATTTTTAATATGATTTTTGAGTTGATTTGTTGGTTTCTTAGAAACTTCAGTTAGTAACTCTAGAATTGGCCCAGTGCCTGACTGTTTCTGTTTTCGGTTGAGTTGAATAATGTGACATGCTGTCTTGAGGAAAAACCATAAGAAGTTTTTTCTGATATCTTCTTGTGAGAATCCAACATTCTTTTGAGAGGTTTCTTCATTGGATGTAAATGCTTGAATTTTCTCTAGTGCTGATTTAGGGCTAGTACAGAAGATGACCTCAGGTTCTTGCTGACCCATGACAGCGTAAGCACCTTTGACTGCAGCTTTTGCTCGAATTTTCTCAATGGGTTGTGTCGACAAGCAAATTTTTTTCCATTTTTTTTTGTATGTGTCAATCAAAAATTCTTGTTCAAGCGTCAAAAACTGTATTTGGGACATGCTCTGATTATTTGATTTTGTTTAGCTATAGTAATTATTCCCGAAAGAAATTTTAAATATTATGAATGCTGAAAAAAATTCTCATAGAGCTTTCGGCTCTATCGCAAAAATAGAGACTGGATGGCGAATTAATAAAATTGGCCCGAGAGGAGATGTCTATAAATAGAGTGCTGATGGACTCTGAATAATGATCATTCGCTACCACATCAAACCGATACCCATGATGGTTGACCCAGGAAAACATCATCCCAGATATGAGCGTGATTTACTCTTGGGTTGGATCTGCGAGGGGCATTGCAAAAGACCCGTACTACGAAAATTCCTTAAAGCTAAGATTGTGGCTAAGGGATGAGGATAATATTGCGATCGCAACCAATATCAGCCACACTCCGCGAAGCCGAAACTATCCTCGGCTGACCCCTCGGCGTATTTCTTAGGAGTTTTTGGAGTTTGCCTTTGGCACTTCACTAGGCCCGCAGTTCCCCTATGGTTATTCGGGTGGTGTAGGTGTGAGGGATGGCGATATTGCGTGGAGATCGCAACGCAATCGATACTGATAATGAGGTTAGTTACGAGATACACAACAGACTGGACAAGAGAAAACCTTAAAACTCAAGAAGAATGGGTTAAATAGTTGAGTTCTCTAAGAAATGACGATAAATGTGTTGTACAAGAATTCATCAAAAAGGCAGTTCCTGCTTGGATGGTCAAGTTGAGTGCTGTCTTGGGTCAGGTGCTCGCAGGTCATACGCGAAATGCTGCTATGTTATGAACAGCCACTTCTCCAAACAGTAACGATGAATTCCAACCAAAAACGGACGCCGCCGAACCGGCATTTGGTGGCGTTCTTCACCTTTATTTCACTACTTCCTTTGGTCTACTACGTGCCACCATGGATTTCGCAAAACGTATCTTCTAATCGGCTCGTCGTCACTTTCATTACTGTAGCGGTTATCGTGCCAATCATCTCTTACATAGCGCTTCCCGGATTGTTCTGGCTGCTTCACATCATCAAGCGCTGATCGTCCGCTCTTGAGTGTTTTCCTGAACAGTAATTCTCTTTCAAATTGCCTGAATGAGGATATCCCACTGGTAGTCCACCAGATGTAAGGATAGAGATAGTTCAGCATTCCACCATCAATAATGACAACGCGACCTTGCCATAGTTGTAGTTCCCTAAACATTGTTAAAAACGGTCGTATCCATAATGGTAAGCAAAACCACAAATGCAGAGACTGTGGTCGTCCGTTTGTCGAAGACCTCCAACAAAAGCGCATCGCCCCAACGACCAAAGGCGAGGTCATACCCTCTGTGCAAAGGTTTAAACAATGGGCAAATCATAGAAGACGTAAAATTAACAGTTTCAGAGATTGCTTGTCCCAAACTCAGGTTACATATCTACTAGCAGTTAGGAGGTTGATTCAACCTTCTGTCGCCAGGGCCGAATCAACTTATCACATTCACCACAACAGATTGGACTGATACAGAACGTATCCCCGTTGGGGCATAGTTTACTGCAGATGGAACGAGCTCGAACCTTCGAAATTCTCTGATAGAGTTCTGCCGCTAGCAGCATCCCTAAAGGTGGAGCCAAATAGTAGATCCAAAATGCAGTCCAGGTTTGGGCAGGCAGTGCTGAGCCAAAGGTACGAGCTGGATTCATGCCAAAGCCAGAAATGGGTGCAGAAAAAATAACGTAGAGGGTCACGAGGATGCCTGAGAAACATCCTGTCAGCTTTGCCAACCGAGGTGTGTTGCTCACCCAGAGCACCATCGTCATTAAAACAAAGGAAATTGTAACCTCCGTGACCAGTGCTGCAGGCCATCCCCATTGCCCAGGTACTGTTACCACATAATTGACCGGAGGCTGTTGAAACGGAACTCCTAGGACAAGGGTCACTAACAAGACCCCGACGAGTGCCCCGACAAACTGAGCAAGAATATAGAATAATGCATCCCAGGCTGTAATTTTTTGAAGTCGGAAAAATGTCAGGGTTACTGCCGGATTGATATGTGCCCCCGATCGCTTGCCCCAGGGCGAGTAGATAATGCCCATAGCTGTCCCGCCCATGCCAAGACCCATCACAACATCTCGCCATAGGGGATGGGAAAAGGCAAGTGGTGAATTTGAGGCGTAGAGAAGTGTTGCAAACACCCCGGCTGACACCATGAAAGTCCCTAATCCCCAGGCTTCGATTAAATAGTTCGGCCAATGGTTTTGAAGGCTTTTGAGCATAGTAGTGCTTTTGCGATCAATTGCTGTCTCCGTTTTCATTTGAAAGAGTCTCGCAACTTTTGTAGATGATAGTCATCTCTATTGGGGGGATGTCTAATGTCTCAAGTGATGGTTTACCCGGGGGGCTAGGATGCTTAAAACGATAGTTAAACATTGCCTGCTGAGGCCGCTCTGCCAGTACCCCATATTCAGCCAGAATCTTACAGGTCTTCACCCATTGTTTCTCCCGTCTGCTGGATTAACTTGGCAATTAACCCCGTCCAACCCGTTTGGTGGCTGGCTCCAATCCCAGCGCCGTTATCTCCATGGAAGTATTCATAAAACTGGATGTAGTTCTTCCATTGGGGATTGGACTGGAAAGTTTCCGTTGCACCATAGACCGGACGATGTCCAGATGATTCCTGGGTGAAAATCCGCATCAACCGCCGAGAAATTTCAGCGGCTACCTCCCATAAGGTCATCAGGTTGCCAGACCCTGTTGGGCATTCCACTTTGAAATCATCCCCAACGTAGTGATGAAATTTTTGTAGAGATTCAATCAGCAAATAATTGACTGGAAACCAGACTGGACCCCGCCAGTTTGAATTCCCCCCAAACAAGCCACTGCTGGATTCTGCGGGTTCATAATCAACGCGATGTTCTTGCCCATCCACATAAAAAATATAAGGATGATCTACATGGTGACGAGACAAGGCTCGAATCCCATAGTCACTGAAAAATTCCTGTTCATCCAGCAGACGACTGAGAATACGACGAAACCGGTCGGATGGCACCATCCGGCCGGGGGTCAAATAACACAGTGCTAATAACCGGCGCGCTTCCGTGCCTTGGGTCTCCATACAGGCGACGTTCTGTTTGAGGTCGGTGCGATGCTCAATAAACCACTCTAAGCGCTCTTTGAAGGCAGGTACTTTGGCCAACATATCAGGCTCTAGAACGGTCGCCGCAAATAGTGGAATCAGGCCCACCATGGATCTCACTTTGAGGGGGAGCCGATCGTTATTCGGTAAGTGCAAGACGTCATAGAAAAAGCCATCTTCTTCATCCCAAAGCTGGGTGCCATCCCCACCCACATGGTTCATCGCCTCTGCAATATAGAGAAAATGCTCAAAAAATTTGGTTGCCATGTCCTCATACACTGGGTTCTCTTGGGCTAGCTCCAGGGCGATGGCCAGCATATTTAGGCAATACATGCCCATCCAACTGGTGCCATCTGCTTGCTCAATAAAGCCACCTGTTGGTAAGGGGGAACTGCGGTCAAAGACCCCAATATTATCTAACCCGAGGAACCCACCTTCAAAGACGTTATTGCCTTCGACATCTTTCCGGTTTACCCACCAGGTGAAGTTCAGCATCAGTTTCTGAAAAACTCGCTCCAGAAACTGGCGATCGCCTTTCCCCTTTCTTTTTTGCTCAATTTTGTATACCCGCCAAGTTGCCCAGGCATGGACCGGGGGATTGACATCCCCAAAAGCCCACTCATAGGCCGGGAGCTGACCATTGGGGTGCATGTACCATTCTCGCGTCATAATATCGAGCTGGTTTTTGGCAAACTCCGAATCCACTAATGCGATAGGAATGGTATGGAAGGCCAAGTCCCAGGCTGCAAACCAGGGATATTCCCACTTGTCTGGCATGGAGATAATGTCGTCAGAGTGGAGATGTTTCCATTGATGATTGCGCCCCTGCTGATGAGTCTCAGGTGGCGGCGGATTGTTGGCATCTCCTTTGAGCCAGTCCTCGACAATAAAGTGGTAGTACTGCTTGGTCCATAACATGCCTGCAAAGGCCTGTCTCTGGATATTACACAGATCTGCTGTTAGACAGTTCGGGGTGACAGTGGCATAGAATTCGTCGGCTTCGGAGATGCGATCGCAAAACACTTGCTCAAAATCAGACCCGTCATGCTCGGGCCGATCACTGAGCCGCAGATGAACCACCTGAGTTTCCCCAGACTCCAGAGTCAAGGGATAATACGCAGCCGCTTTGGTGCCGACTTGCTCAGGATTGATGGCCTGTTTATGACCCTGGACAATGTAGTTATGAATCCCATCTTTGACATAGGGTTGCGAATTATCAACCTGGAACAGCCGCTCAAAATTCGTTTCGTTCTGGGTGAAGAGCAGTTCAGTTGCCCCTGGACAGGTCCACCACCGTTCCCCTAATTCAGGGTGAGATGCCTGAGCTGTATACTGATTAACCGCCTTTAAGGAAGGTGCTGAAGTTCCTTTGTCCCAGGTCCAGGTATTACGAAACCAGAGAGTTGGCAGTAGGTGCAGCGTTTTTGTCTCAGGGCCATGATTGGTAACGCTGATCCGAATCAGAATGTCCTCGGGCGATGCTTTGGCATACTCCACCCCGACATCAAAGTAGCGATCGCCCTCAAATACTCCTGTATCCAGCAGCTCAAATTCTGGATCCCCTCGACCCCGGCGACGATTTTCCGACTCCAACCATTCGTAGGGAAATGCCGCCTGGGGATATTTATATAGCCCTTTCATATAGGAATGAGTCGGAGTGCTATCTAGGTAGAAGTAGTATTCTTTAACATCTTCGCCATGATTTCCCTGGCTGCCCGTCAAGCCATACAAACGCTCCTTCAAAATAGGGTCTTCCCCATTCCATAGGGATAGAGCAAAACACAAACGCTGATGGTCATCAGAGATGCCTAACAGGCCATCTTCACCCCATCGATAGGCCCTTGATCGGGCCTGATCATGAGAGAAATAATCCCAGGCTTCGCCATAGGCACTATAGTCCTCACGGACGGTGCCCCATTGACGCTCGCTAAGGTAAGGTCCCCAACGTTTCCAATGAGACTGGCGATGGTCTTTCCCTGGTCTGCGGCCATCGTGATTTTCTAGTAGTCGTTGTTCTTCGGGAGTAGTCATAGGGCATCTCTCAAAAGTCAAATCAGGGAACTTGGAGGGGAGTCTAGGCGGCAAGTGCGGCCTGATGCTGTCCACCTTTCTCTTTGCAAGCAAAACCTTTAATCACAGTTATTTCTCCGTTTAAAATAGCGGCGATGGGATCTATCTGGGATCTATCTGGGATCTATCTGGGATTCAGAGCATTTCGTTGTTTTTGTTCGTCCCTAGATTCAAAAGCAAAGTTTCTGAGATGATGTTCTCAAGTTCAGAGCGAGACCCTGCCGAACAGAGAGATGCACCCCTCATGGATATCTCTCATTTGGATTTTTGAACTGTTCGACTGCCACCCAGGCCCGTAAGATTTCCGCTACCGACCAAGCCTGAGCAAAACAGCCCCTTGGCGTAAACGGCGCATCACCATCCAAAATTTCGCTAACATTCCCCAGTCCATGAGCCAATAAATGGTCCGCCATCGGTTCTAGCAGGGAGCGAGCCTGATCTGGATTTCGGTACACCTGCAGATGAGCTTGCACATATGGACCGAGTAGCCAAGCCCAGGTAGTGCCCTGGTGGTAAACCCCATCCCGTTGCAGTGGATTACCACCGTAATGCCCTTGATAGCTAGGATGTTCTGGAGAGAGCGATCGCAATCCATAGGGCGTCACCAGGGATTGTCCACAGACCTCCACAATTGCTCGCTGTTGTGCCAAAGATAGTAGGGCTGGAGAGCCAGTTTGCCCCGAAGCCATGGGTAAAGAGACGGCGAAAATCTGATTGGGACGTAATGCAGGATCATCCCCATTCGGTCCATCCAGTACGTCGTAGCAGCACCCTAAATTTTTGGCCCAAAACCGCTGAAATCCAGCTTTAGCATGGTCAGCCATATCCTGAAAAGCTTGATGAGGTTCTCCCAATCGCTGGGCAAAAGATGTCATCAATCTGAGCGCGCTGTACCAAAGGGCATTAATTTCAATTGGCTTACCTACCCGTGGGGTGACCACCCAATCCCCCACCTTGGCATCCATCCAGGTGAGCTGTGTGCTCGCTTCTCCAGCGTAGATTAAGCCATCCTGATCGAGATGAATCCCATAGCGCGTTCCTGTTTGGTGCCAAGCAATGATGTCCTTTAGCTTCGGGAAAATTTCTTGTAAAAAGTCATTATCTTGGGTGGCAGCATGGTAACAGCGGATGGACTCGAAGTACCAAAGAATGGCATCAACGGTGTTGTAGTCAGGCTGCTCCCCCACTTCAGGGAAAATATTGGGCAACATGCCCTGATCCAAGTACCGAACAAAGGTACGGATAATGGTGCGGGCAATCTCCGTTCGCCCTGTGGTCACAGTGATTCCAGGCAAACTAATCATCGTGTCTCTGCCCCAATCACCAAACCAAGGATAGCCAGCGATGATTGTTTTTCCTTCTGGCTCTTCGGTTAGGGGCCGATCAACCACAAACTGATCGGCAGCCAACACCAACTGTTGAATCCAAGGGGGAGTGGTCTGGGTTGGAGAGACGGACTGCCAGTTTTCTAGAAGCTGTTGCTCATGAGCACGGCGTTCTATGAGAGCGGTCTTGCCATTCAGATTGGGATGATGTTCAGTACTAGCTACGACCGTCAAACTCTCTCCAGGCTTCAAGGTGACTTCAAGGGTGGCAGCGTGAAGGTTATCATCACGATTTCCTAGTCCTCGATATCCCTCAATATCTAGATTGAAGTTCCTGTACCAAATATGTTCAGGATTGATGTCTCCTTGATCCGCTAACAAGGAGAAAGAGGTTGCCCCATCGAAGGGAGAGATACATACTCCCTGAGGAATAGGGGTTACCTGCATTTGCCAATTTTGCCCTCGCGTCTCACTATGGTGGTCGCGATAGTTGACCAACGCTTTAATAGACAAGGTCAAGGCTGAACTCGCCTGTTTGAGGGTATAGCTAACATAGGTGGTGTTGGCCCCTGGCTGCATCCATACTCGCTTTTCGATTTGTGCTTCTCCACAGGTATAGTTCCACAACGGGATACTCCCTTCTATCTGAAACCGTTGAAGATTTTGATATCCCTGGGGGGCAACGGTGCCATCTGCCCAACGGTTGACTGCCAGTTCGTAGGTTTTTCCCTGGTACTGGACGGTTTCGTCAAGCTTGGCCAGTAGGAGCGTACGCTGCAATGGTGGCTTGAGAGCCGCGATTAGAAGACCGTGATAGCGGCGAGTGAGGAGTCCTGCAACGGTTCCTGCACCATAGCCACCGATACCGTTGGTAATCAGCCACTCTTTTTTCTCGGCCGACGGTAGATCTCCACAAACTGCTCGGTCAAACAGAACAACCATAAATAGATTCCCACTATTGATTAAAATGGAGTGTCTAGCCGCCCGTTGCAAATCCGGGGTAAAGGGTCATGCCGCCATCCACGAATAGCGTCACCCCATGGACATACTCTGACTCATCAGATGCCAGCCATACCGCAGCTTTACCAATGTCACTCGATTCACCCACCCGGTTATAGGGGATCAGACTGAGCAAACTTTCTTCTGCTGCTGGTGTATCCCAGGCGTCTTTATTAATAGGCGTTTTAATCGCTCCAGGGCCGATACTATTGACCCGAATTTTATAGGGTGCTAGCTCTTGAGCCATGCTCTTCATCAGCAGCATTACCCCCCCTTTGGAAGCTGCATAGTTACAGTGTCCTGCCCAAGGAATCACCTCATGGACTGAACTCATACAAATGATTTTTCCAGCCGAACAAGAGCGTCCTGGGACAACCCCCCGCTTTTTGAATTCTTTGGCCGCTTCCCGTGCACAGAGAAATTGTCCCGTTAAATTGACGTCAATGACCTTGTTCCAGGCCTCCAGTGTCATCTCGGTAAAGGGCTGATCTTTTTGTAGTCCGGCGTTGTTAACGAGGATATCGACTGTCCCAAAGGCTTCGTAGGTTTTAGCAAAGAGATTGAAGACTTGGTCTTCTTGGCTAACATCGGCTTGGATTGCGATCGCATCTCCGCCTTGCGCTTTAATCTCAGCAACGACTGCATCAGCCCCTTTCGGGCTACTTGCATAGTTGACAATAACTTTTGCCCCTGCTTGAGCTAGGCAGAGTGCAACCCCTGACCCTATGCCAGAACTGGCCCCTGTTACCAAGGCCACTTGATCTAGTAAACGTTTCACATCAAAGCCCTCTGCATAAATCAAAGACTTCCTTCACATCAAGGAACAGGCATCAAAGATCCTCTGCTGACCTTAAGAACGACGTGGAAGGGAATAACACTGGGTTCAAGTTAAATCGGTAACATTAAAATCTACTGAAAATTTCGCTAGAATTTCTGGAGTTATTAGCAATCTGGCGTTTGCACCACTACTTTGCCTCTCCGGCAACGGTTGAGCACTTTCACAAACAGCCCTAGTAGTGGGTATAGATCTGACCCAGGCTGAACGGTGCTGACGACAGTCGTAAGAATTGTAGGGCCATTTTTAATCGAGGCAGGGTGCTGAATATCAATGAGAATCCTCGTGGTAGAAAGACTCCAAAGCGATGGCCAGAGTGTTTAACCTGTCCATATTCCAGGAAAGATTTTGTACCCAGTCAAAGTAGTAAAGCAGTTCTATTGACAAAGGATTAGGGACCCTCATCCTGATAGGTACGACTTTTGGCCAATAGTCTCTCTTGTTCCTGGCCTTTATAGTGAGCTCTACTAGATGGGTTAGGGGTATGGTGGACAGTCAAACTGCTCATTTGGGTACGGGTTGGGCATTCCCCATTGAGGTGAATACCCAGGGAAACTTACGGTTTAGTGCCCATGCTGTTCGCAATATTGAAGAATCTATTGCAATTATTCTAGGGACCAAACTGGGGGAGCGGGTCTATCGGCCTGAGTTTGGTTCCCGTCTCTCCGAATTGACCTTTGCCCCTATGAATACCCAGACGTTGTTGTTGGTTCGATTGTATGTGACGGAAGCATTGCAACGGTGGGAACCCCGCATTGTCCTGGATGGCGTCTATACAGAGCCAGACCCGATTGAAGGGCGGGTTGAAATTACCCTTGAATACCATCCCAAACAGACCCACGATTACCGGAGTTTAGTCTATCCGTTTTATCTAACCCCCATTACCTAGGCAAGACATGGAGTTTGATTTCTTACCCAAGCTACCCAAGTCGGATCTCGATGACCGCAGTTTCGATGATCTCGTGCAAGAATGCCTACTCCGCATCCCTCGTTATTGTCCTGAATGGACCCACCATAACCCCAGCGATCCAGGCATCACCTTAGTCGAGCTATTTAGCTGGCTAACGGACCAAATGTTGCTGCGATTTAATCAGGTGCCCCGTCGCAACTATGTCACCTTTTTAGAGTTAATGGGGGTAAGGCTGCAGCCCCCCTCCCCAGCAAAGACTCCGGTGACCTTCTACCTCAGTGCAGGTTTATCGGAGAACTACACGATTCCGATGGATACGGAAGTGGCAACCCTACGCACGGAAACAGAAGAAGCGATTGTCTTTAGTACCGATCGCCCTGTCACCATTGGACAACCGCGACTCCGCCATTTACTCACGGCTGATATTGCCGAAATGGAACCGCAGTTCGTGCGAGATCGCTTTGCCGAATCCTGGAGTTTGAACCCTGACGGAGAATGGCAAGGGTCTGCCTTAAGCTGCTTCAATCCTCAGCCTCAAACGGGCAATTGTTTTTATCTCGTTTTTGAGCCAGAGCAGCTAGCCGGGAATGTCATCTCCGTGACCTTTAAGGGGGAAGCGGCTACTCCCACAGGGATTAATCCTGAATGTCCACCCCGCCAATGGCAAGCTTGGAATGGTGTCTATTGGCAGCCAATTTTATTAAACGAAGCCGATGACCATACGGATGGCTTTAGCTTTGCCCGATTAACCCGCCAAAATGGTAATCCCCTCCAAGGGGCAGATGTAGTCTTGCACTTGCCCCAACATTGGCCTGTTACCAATTTTGCTAGCTATCAAGGTCGCTGGATTCGGTGTGTCTATGAGACGGAGCAAACCACCCAATGGGGCTATCGCTGTTCGCCAGAAATTGTAGGGGTGTCGGTACAAGCGATAGGAGCGACAGTTGATACGACTCAATCCTTACAAATCCACAATGAAATTTTAGGAGCCAGTGACGGCACTCCCGGCCAAACCTTTCAACTTCAGTCCGCACCGATTCTGCCTCGCCGAGATCCTGAATACCTGTTGGTGACCGCCGTTGGTGGTATTCCTCAGCGATGGATGGAGATCACGGATTTTGCGGACTCTGGACCAGAAGACCTGCATTACACCATTGATGCTCTCACTGGGACGTTACAGTTTGGACCTTTGATTCGAGAACCGGCTCAAATTAAGGCACAAACGCAACAGCGGATGGCCCAATCCAATGCCAATCTTGTAGCCTTAGCCCCGGAGCAGCAGACTCTGAAGCGTCAATATGGCAAGGTGCCTCCTAAGGGAGCTGAACTGCGGATGGCCACCTATCGAACGGGCGGGGGGCTGAAAGGCAATGTGCAAAGCGGGATGATTCGGATCCTGAAAACTGCGGTGCCCTATGTCGCCAATGTGATCAATCATCAGCCTGCCCAGAATGGAACGGATGCTGAATCCTTAGATGCTGCCGTGATTCGCGTACCGCAAATGTTGCGAACCCGAGATCGCGCCGTCACCCAGGAAGATTTTGAGACCTTAGCCTTAACGGCAGGTCAAGGGGCAGTGGCACGAGTCCTCTGCTTGCCTGCGGATCAAACGGGCACCCCAGGACAGGTCCGCCTCCTGTTGGTCCCCCAGGTGAGGACGGATGCGATTGAGCGGGGCGAGGGCCTTCATCCTGATGTTCTCAGTCTGACTCCCCAGCTACAAACCCAGGTCAGCGACTACTTGGATGATCGTCGTCTCTTGGGTATGGCGATTCGCTATGACCAACCTCACTATGTGGGGGTCACGGTTCAAGCAGAGGTTGCCCTAGAACCGGACTACAACAATGCAGAAGCCCAAACCGAGATGCGGCATCAGCTTCAAGTGGCCCTATATCGATTTCTAAACCCGATTACTGGCGGTCCTGATGGCCGAGGTTGGCCCTTTGGCCGTCCTGTATATCCCTCTGATATTGTCACGCTGTTTCAGCCCATGCCGGGGGTGCGGCATTTGGGAACCGTTCAATTGTTTGAACTCCGTCGTCAGGAATCTCGTTGGCAGCGGATCTTGCCTAAGGAGCCGGTGATCGATCCGGGGCCTTTAGGGGTGCTCTGTTCCTGGCAGAATGCTCAACTTCGCTCTAGTCACGCTATCAGTTTGCTGTAACAGGAGATTGCCCATTTCTCGGTAACCGCCATGACGACCTCCCCTGATCTACTGCCCTTAAGACTGCAATTGGCCCCCATGTCCGTGGCGGCGACGATGCCCCAACCCATTGTGAGAAAGGCGTCACAGGCAGAGATGGCTCCTTTTGCTTGGCAGCAGACCCATCTCTGCCAACAAGTGCTGCATCCGGGGGAACCGAGCGAGATTGTTGTGCAGTTGGAGAATAGGTGCGATCGCACCCTCCGTATCCGCTTAGAAACAGAAGGGACCTTTCCGTTGGACTGGTGTCGGATTGGTCAAGAAGGGCAAACGTTGCCCCCAGGTAGCAAAATGGAAGCGGTTTTGTACTTCCAGCTCCCGGAAGATTTTTTTGAAGCCGAATCCAGTCCAGCCTTTATTCAAACTCAGGGACTAGATTTTCGAGGACGACTCTGTGTATATTTCGGCACTGTCGATACCGAAACTAGCGAAGCCACCGGCGGCTTGACCTTAGAGACAGCGGAGTTTTTACTGTTTGTTCGCCCCCGCAGTCTCTATCCCACTTTTTTGCCCGACATCTATAAAGAAGTGGATTTTATTGGCCGCTTCCTCCATATTTTTGAGCAAGCCTTTGAACCTGCAGTCCAGACCCTCGATACCCTTTGGGCCTATCTCGATCCCCTGACGGCACCTGAAACCATGCTTCCTTTTCTAGCCCATTGGGTGGGCTGGCAGCTGGCCTCTGAATTGCCATTATCCCGGCAGCGGTCCCTTATTCGTCAGGCGATTCAGCTCTATCAGTGGCGAGGCACGCGGAAAGGGCTGCGGCTCTATCTGCATTTATATACCGGGCTGCCCTTGGAAGAGTTTGTCCCCGAAGACCAGAAGCAAATCTCGATTCAAGATTCCTTTAATCGTGGATTAGTCCTAGGAGAAGCCTGTCTGGGCCAAGAATCTACCGTCGGGGGAGGTAAGCCTTTCCATTTCTCCGTTTGTTTACGCTCCCAACAACCCCTTTCTGAATCCCTTATCCATAAAATCATCCAGCAGGAGAAGCCTGCTTTTTGCACCTATGACTTGTGTCTTGAGTCATCCTGATTTTATTGCACACCTATTTATTCTTATGTCTTGACATTACACCTATTTATTTCTGCCTATCTACACCTATTTATTCCCATCGCACCCTAGATCCTCCATGACCTACTCGCCACCTACTCCCCCTGTTCAGCCCCTGCAACGTCTGCGGGTGACTGATGGGCTGTTGATTAATGCTGAGCGTTGGCGGCTGGCCTATGACTACCACCGTCAACGCCAGAGTCTGTATTACCAATCCCTCCATCAGCCAGGGATTGTCTGTGGGTTAGGCATTCATCCGATTGCCCCACCGGAGAAAATTGCCCAAGCCTATCAGGACCAGCGGTGGCTGCAGATTCAGCCGGGCATGGCCATCGATGATCAAGGCAATTGCATCGTGGTTCCTGAGCCCATCGACTTCAGGCTTGCCTCTCGGGTCGAACAGCCAACATCTGTCTATTTGGTGCTCCAATACGTCGATCCAGAACAGCTCCAGCAGGCTGAGGATAACCCTGTTCTCACAGAAGTATTTCGGATTGATGAAAAGACCCATCCCCCCGGACCTGGAGAAGTCGAGATTTGTCGGCTCATTCTTGATGCTGATGCCCAGCTGCAGTTACCAACAGATCCCTTCTTCCCCCAAATCAACCAGGTGGATTTGCGGTATCGGCTGCAGCCGAAATCTCGCCCTCAAGCTGTGCTCCAAGTCGCTCAAGTAAGCCTTAGCTCCCCATCTCCTCAACTCCAGCAGTCGGCGGTCAATTTTCAAGCTTTCCTCAGATCTATTGAGGTTCTGTATCCCAACCTACTAGCAGTGTCTGCCCCTGATCCAATTGAACTGGTGGATCAAAACCCAGCCGTCGTTCTCGGGGACTACGATGTCCTGTACCTGCAGACGCAAACGGTCCAAGCTTTGTCCGATGTGCAGATGCGATCGCTTCAGTCTTTCCTCATGCAAGGGGGATATTTATGGGTCGAGATTTCAGTTCGGGGAACCCAGTTGGCAGAGCTATTGACGGTCAGAGCTCAATTACAGGCAGCACTGGCCCAAATGGAGGGTTCACAGACTGTGGGGGCATCTGCAGCGACTCAAAATGTACAGCCCTTGCGTCAAGAAATTACCCAGGAATTGACCGCTGTGCAAACGGCCCTCAATACCAAGCTTGATGAAACAGGACGGCCCTTTCGGGCTTTAGCGGAGCAAATGGGCCAGCCCTTGCAAGTCCTGCCAGCAGATCATCCCATTGGCTGTCAGCCCTTTCAGTTTGGGGCCTTACCGACTGTGAATCAACGGCCTATTGAACTGTTCCTCAGCGAACATCTCCTGATGGTAGTCGGTGATTTGTCCGTGGTTTGGGGAGGGGGGAGTAAAGAGGGCTTTGCCCGAGACCAGATTCGCACCGCTCAGGAGTTTGGCATCAATCTCCTTCACTATGTTTGGCAGCACCAGAATTATCGTCAGCTTCTAGCCACATCCACTACAGCGTCTACCCCTTAGTGCCATGCCTTATTTTGCCAGTGCGTTTCAACATCAGTGGCGGCGGTTAAAACTAACCACCAAGTTTGGCTTTGTTCTATCGACGGTCTTTGTGGCCACGACGGGGATTGCCGGGGTAATCATTCATCAATCCGTGCATCAACAGGCAGATCATGAGCTGGAGTCACGGGGCCAACTGCTAATGGCATTAGTGGATCAGCTAGAACAGGAAGATTCTGCTTCAGAAGCCTACCCCGTGGTCTCTTCATTGTGTGAGACTCAACCCTCCTTGTGCTCCAAAGTCTTGGTGCCCGAGTCTGGCTCGGCCATCCAGGATACCGATCAGCTAGCCGAGACTCTCAAAACGCAATTTCAGAATCAACCCGATCAAGAAACCCTATCGGGCTATATCACCCATGCCGATCAGGAAAACTATTATCTAGCCCGACGTCAGGAGCAGGAGGGTTCCCTGCAGGTTCAGGCTATTTTTATTCCGGCCGCTCCAGCGAAGAAATTAGCTAAAGCCAACTTTTGGATGGAGATGGGGACCTTTGTGGTGTTTTTGGGGCTGACCCTGTTGTTGGTGAATGACCTAGTCCGGCGGACAGTCTTAAAACCCCTTCAACCGATGACCCAATTGGCCCATCGCCTCAGGCACAATCCAACTCGTCTCCTGGATGAATCCAGTTCAGAGATTCAGCATCTGCACCATCATGCCCAGCAAGGCGATGAAATCGGTCAGTTGGCTGGCGCTTTACACCATCTTTTCACCACCTTCCACCACCATCCGTCTAGCCCTGCACCCATTCCGGCTGCCAACCCCGCCACTGTTCCCAATTCGGTCCAGGCGTTATTGAGTCAAACTCAGATGACGTATACCCACGAACTATTAGAGAAGGCCCGTCAAGTCCGGCAGCAACTCGGACAAACCCAAGACTTTGATTTACTCCGGTGTCTGCAAAGCGTAGACTTTCTCCAAGACTTTACTGAGCCCCAACTTCAGGATTTAATCGCCTGTGGCTATCAACGCCAGTACGAGCCGGGAGAAATTATCTTCCGTGAAGGAGAGTGGGGCCAGATATTCTATATCGTTCTGAATGGGGTGATTCAGTCTCAGGTTGATCACCCTGAACGGCAAGGCAACAAGTTGGTCTCGGGGGATGCCTTTGGTGAAACTGCCTTGTTGTCTGGGGTCACCCGACAGAGCACTATCCAAGCTGTGGAACGGACGACGCTATTTCTAATTGAGGACCAGGCTTTTCAACGATTGCTGCGCCAATATCCTCAATGGGGCAACCGCCTTGTTCAACGCCAATCGCAGCTAGCTGAAATCCTCAGGCAGGTGGACTATTTTCAGAATTGGTCAGAAATCCAATTCCAGCAGCTCTTGGATCGAGGCTATCGCCAAAATCTGGCAGCGGAGGCATCCTTTACCCCTGAACTAGCCAAGGTCTATGTCGTTATCTCCGGTGGCATTCACATCCAAGACCAGGACATTACCTTATCCCCCGGAGACTGTTGGGGGGATCTGAGTTTACTGTTTGAGGATCTCCCTCCGATTCACAGTCAAACCCTTGCTCAAACTAGTCTGTTCCTTTTAGAAGCGTCGGATTTATTTAGCTTACTCAAACGCTATCCCCATTTAGTCGACGTCATGGCCAATGTTTTATGGCAACGACAGCCCCAAGAGCAGAGATATCGACTGCCCGCTAATGGCTTGAGTTGGATTCGAGACCGCCTGCAATCCCAGTTACCCCCTATCTAATCTATGGAAAAGCAGATTGCCACTCAAGTCTTACCCAAACAGCTAGCGTTTACACCTGGTGGTCCTCCTTCTGCCTTTGCCGTAGAGGTGGTTAACCACAGTAATCGCTACGCGAGTTTCCAGCTCGAAGTCTCTGCAGCTGGCACGAATAGCCTTTCGGAGCGCAAGTGGTACCAAGTTTTCCCCGATATTAGTACTAAAAATCCCCCCGGAGATACGACCCAATTCCAAATTGCGATTACGGATAGTCCGGTACCGGGGTTCGTGGGGTTAATGAGCTTGGCGGTGCGAGTGTTCTCCATCGAACTAGAGGAAGAAGAGCGGGAGTCTCTCAAGTTAACCCTGGAGCAAGGAACGGGATCAGTTCCCTTGGGACTTAACTTGCCCGTCGAACATTTTGATGCGGATCCAGGAGAGGAAATTCAAATTCCTGTGTTGGTGAATAATCCTAGTCAGCTGAAAACGAAAGCGGTTGT